>CAYQDN010000023.1:0-68563 GCA_964416335.1 uncultured Azospirillum sp. | reverse complement strand
CAGGCCATCCGGAGGCGTTCTTCGAAGCATTCGCGAATCTCTATCGCGACTTCGCCGAACTCGTCGCGGCGCGGCGCATCGGCATCGCACCCGACCCCCTCGCCACCACTATTCCCAAGGCGGGAGACGGTGCTGATGGAATCGCCTTCGTCGAGGCTTGCCTGGAGTCCACCAGGCAGGGCAAATGGATCGACGTACCGCGAATCTGAGCGGGCTGGCACTGCTGCGTCTGCAGCAGGCATAGCCCGAGACCGTCGAGAGGATGCGCAAGCCCTTTCTGCACAAGCCTACCAAAGCGCCGGACCGGCGCGCTAAACTGTCCTTCGTGCCTCCATTGCCCGTGAGAAATCCCATGCCAGAAGCCTCGACTGCCGCCAGCCCGTCCCTCGCAGCCCTGATCGGAAAACGCCCACCGTTGATCCCGGTCTTGCATGTCGAGAACGCCGATCATTCGGAGCCGCTGGCCGAAGCTCTGGTCGGCGGCGGTCTCGTGGCGCTGGAAGTCACCCTGCGCAGTGCCAGAGCGCTCGAAGTGATCAAGCGGATGCGCAAAGCGTTTCCCGAAGCGATCGTCGGCGTGGGGACCGTCACGAAGGCCGAGCAACTCGCGAAGGCACGCGACGCCGGGGCACAGTTCGCGGTCAGCCCGGCGCTAACCGACCGGCTTGCCGCCGCCGCGGCCGACATCGGGATTCCCTATATCCCCGGTGCTGTCACGCCGTCGGAAATGCTGATCGCGCGTGAACACGGGTTTCACGAACTCAAGTTCTTCCCAGCCGACCTGTTCGGCGGCATCGGCGCGCTGAAGCACGTGCTACCGCTCTATCCCGACATCCGCTTCTGCCCGACCGGCGGTATCGGCGACGCGAATTTTCTCACATATCTGGCTCTCAGAAACTGCTTCGCAGCAGGCGGAGCCTGGCTCGCGCCGCGCGACGTGATCGAGGCTGCCGACTGGAAGGACATCGCCGTCCGATCGGCCCGGGCGGCCGAAATCTACAAGGGCCGTCCCGCCACCTGATCGATCGACGCGGCGTCCAGAATATCCTAAGGCTCGATCAGGCATCGCGAGAGCGTCCACCGATCCGCGTCAGGAGAAAACCGGAGATCGATAATCCTACGCGGCCGATCGGCATGGATGAAGACGGCGCACAACATCCGTGCGCCGGCGAGCGGCAGCGACAATTCCTCGATCACGCAATGCATCCCGCCCATGTCGGTCGTCGCAACGACCCTGTAGACAGGCAATCGGCCGCCGACGGCCCGGTCGAGAAGTTTACGATTGTCGGCGAAACCCGACGGGCAGCCGGCGCGGGAAAGATGCCGGTATATCGAGCCGGAATAGCGGATACGCCAACCCGGCTCGGCGCTACCCTCGAGCAGTTGCAGGTGCGGTCGCCATATCCTAGTGAGGTCGGCCAGGCGGTCGGCGGCCGGCACTACCCCTGGGCGTTCGCAGGCCTGCAGCCACGTAGCATATACGGCAAGCGACTGGATGCCGTAGATCGCGGTGCAGGTTGCGACGCCGGATGCGCCATCCGCGTCATCGTTCACTTTCAGAAGATCCGGCATCCGGGCGAGGTCGGCGCACCAGATATCTCGTGCACCGGCCGTCGGCAGGAGGCGCCCGCGTCGACAAGCCCGACCCGCTATCACTTGGCGCGAATGCGTTTCAGCTCGTCGAACACCATCGTCATGGCTTCATCGCCAATGCTCTTGGCGTGCGTCTCGTAGACAATCTTTGCCTTTTCGCGGATGCGCTGCGTCTCCTCCGGGCTGATCTCGTTGACGATCATTCCCTTGGCCTTGAGATTTGCCACGCTCTTGTCGTCGGCGGCGCGATTGGCCCTGCGCTCTTCGTCCCGACCCTGGATCGCACATTCGCTCAGCACCGCCTGCTCCGGCTGCGACAACCCATCCCATACCTTCTTCGAAAACAGTACCGGCAGCGGCGAATAGGCATGCTTGGTCAGCGTCAGGAACTTCTGCACCTCGTAGAACTTGCTGTTCTCGATGTTCGCGAAGGGATTTTCCTGGCCGTCAACGGTCTTGGTCTCGAGAGCCGAATACACCTCCGAGAACGCCATCGGCACGGCATTGCTGCCCAATGTCTTGAACGTGTCGATGAAGATGTTGTTCTGCATCACACGCATCTTCACACCCTGGAAGTCCTCCGCCTTGGTGATCGGCCGGCGCGAATTCGTCGTATGGCGAAAGCCGTTCTCCCACCAGGCAAGATTGACAACACCCACGGACGTCATCTTGGCCGAGAACCAGTCGCCGACCTTGCCGTCGAGCACCTGGTCGGCTTCCTTCTCGGTATCGAACAGGAACGGCAAGTCGAAGACGCCGATCGCCGGTACGATGCTGGCAAGGGGAGCGGTCGACGTCAGCACCATGTCGAGCGTGCCGCTGCGCACACTCTGCGTTGCGGCGACATCGTTGCCGAGCGAGGCATCCCAATAGGGCTGCAGTTTCATGGCCCCGCCGGTCTTCGCCTGCATGCAGGCGGCCATTTTCGTTACGCCGAATCCGTAGGGATGCTCTTTCGGCACACTGGCGGAGAGCTTGTAGGCATAGTCCTTGTATTGCGCCTGCGCGGGGCTCGACACAAACGAAAAGGCACCAGCCACAGCTGCGGCAAACACCAGAGCTGGGCGGCTCATTTCACGGAACATGTTTTCCTCCTCAAGGTTTTCTTGTTGTTTTCAAAGACGGCGGGGATGGCGTCACATCATCCATCTCATCGGGACCAGAACGAGATCCGGAAACAGGACAAGCAGGAAGAGCACGGCAAGTTCCGCCCAGAGGAACGGCCACAGCCCGCGGGTCAGATCCGACATCGAGATCTTCGATATAGCGCATACGACGTTGAGCACGATGCCGACGGGGGGCGTGATTAGGCCGATCGCGTTGTTCATGATGAACAGGACGCCGAAATAGACCGGATCTATGCCTGTCTGCTTGATGACAGGCATCAACACCGGTGTGAGGATCATCACGGTCGGCGCGAAGTCGAGCGCGGTACCGACGATCACGACCAGAACCATGATCACGAACATCAGCAGGATCTTGTTGCCCATGAACGGTTCCAGCAGCCAGACCACCTGCGACGGGATCTCCGACATCGTGATCAGCCAGGCCGACACCAGTGCCGTCGCGATCAGGAAGACGACGACAGCCGTCGTGCGCGCGGCCGACACCAGCAGCGGGAAAAGGCTGCGCAGCGGCAGCTCGCGATAGACGAAAGCGCCGACGAACCACGCATAGACGCAGGCGGCGACGCCGGTTTCGGTCGGAGTGAAGATGCCGAACTTCAGCACGCCGACGATCCCGAGCGGCATCAGGAGCGCCCAGATCCCGTTTAGGCCCGCCTTGGTCCGCTCGGCCCAAGGCTGGCGCGGCAGGACCGTGCCGCCATCGCGATACGCGACCCACAGCCACGCGACGACGAGGGAAGCACCCATCATCAGGCCGGGGAAGATTCCGGCGAGGAACAGCTTGCCGATGGAAACATTTGCGACAACGCCGAACATGATGAAACCGATCGACGGCGGAATGACGGGCGCAATCACGCCGCCGGCGGCGATTAGCCCGGCCGATTTCGGAATGTCGTATCCGGCCTGGCGCATCATCGGGATCAGCAGCGTGCCGATCGCCGCCGCGTCGGCCGCCGCACTGCCCGAAATCGCCGCCATCAGGACCGAAGCGAAGATCGCGACCAACCCCAGTCCGCCGCGGATGTGGCCGACCCAGGTCAGCGCGAACCGCACGATCCTCTTCGAGATGCCGCCGGAGTTCATCAGTTCGCCGGCCAGCATGAAGAACGGGATCGCAAGCAGCGGAAAGCTGTCGGCACCCTCGAGGAGCTTCTGCGAAAAGATCGTCGGATCGAACTGGCCCTGCGACGCCATGAGTGCGGCCGCACAGACAAGCAGCGCGAACGCGATCGGCATGCCGAGCGACATGGCCCCGAGCAACGATAAAGTGAAGACGGCAATCGTCATTTTGCCGGGCCTACCGCTTCCTCGCTTTCGCTCACTTGGACGAGTTCGCTGTCGGAAATACGTCCAGTCGCGATCCTCCAGAGCGTGTGCAATGCGTCAAGCCCGACGCAGATCCCGACGACGTAGCCAAGGCCGAAGATCCAGATCGTCGACATTCCGGTAACGGGGGCAACCGTCGTGGCGTTGATCTCGTGCTGAAGCCACGTTCCCCACGACAACAGCACGCAGCAGCCGAAAATGAGGGTCTGGCTGGCGGCGAGGCATGCGAGCTTGCCGGGGCGTGACAACTTACGCACGAGCGTGTCCATGCCGAGATGCGCGCGGTCCCGCACGGCAAGAATGGCGCCGATGAAAGTCAGCCAGACAAAGAAGATGCGCGAAAGCTCTTCGGAGACGACGATTCCGGAATTGAAGACGTAACGCAGGACGACGTTGCCAAACACCATGAGGACCATGCCGAGCAGAAGTACCGCGAGCACGACCTCGGTCGTTTTCACGAGAATTCCTCCAATCCGGTCGCCCCAACCGTGCGCGATACGTGCCGCCATTCCTCCCCTTTCCCCCAAGCGCACGAGCGCTTCGGATCGTTATACTGTATCGTTTTACTAAAACGTTACAGTTATCATCGGATGGAGGCATGGCCGGCAGCCCCTTGTCAAGCCTAGTTGCCTTCGCGCGACCGCGTCGGCCGCGTGACATTGTTCGCGCCGGCGCACGATGTTAGAATTGTGCGCGTGACCGATCTGCTCGCCATCCGCAAAGAGAACCTGTACGCGCAGACCTACAGGATCATCCGCAAGGCCCTCATGAGCGGGCAGTTTCCGCCAGGGCACGTGCTGCGGTTGCGGCCGCTCGCGGACGAACTCGGCATAAGCGTCACGCCGGTGCGCGAGGCGCTGCTGCGTCTCGTCTCGGAACGTGCGCTCGTCAGCGATACCTCGCGTGCACTGCGCGTTCCGGAACTTGACGAGCGGCGCTTCCGCGAGATCCGCGATCTCCGGATCATTCTCGAAGGCCACGCAACCGCGGTTGCCGCAGCGAATGCGACGCCGGAAACCGTGCGCAAGCTCGAAGACCTCCAGAAGAAACTCAAGGAACTCCGGCGCGCGCGACTTTCGCGGCGCGCTGGCTACCAATGAGGAATTCCATTTCACCGTGTATGGCGGCGCCGACATGCCGGTGCTCTATGACATGATCGAAGGTTTGTGGGTGCAGATCGGGCCGATCTTGACGCGTATCTTCGACTTCATTGATAGCAAGATCGTCGCGAATCATCCGCACGACGGCGTTATCGCGGCATTTCGCGCCAAGGACGGCCCGGCGGCACGTATCGCCATCGAGGCGGATATCATGTGGGCAGCGCGCAATCTGGAGCCGACATTGGCCGTATCGGTCGACGAGGCGGCAGACCAAGGTACGACAAGAACGCCAGCCGCATGAAGATCGCTTGATCAGAACTTCCAAACCGGCTGCCGCGGTCCCAGTCTCCAAATCGTTGATTTCGCCCTGGTAAATTCACGGGCAGCAACGCCGGGACGGACATCGCGATCCGGAATGAGAGCGATCGGACAATTGCTGGATTGGCTCAGCGGCGAGCAGCGGTTTTGCAAGGCAGCAACCGAGTGGCAGGTTGCTGAGCTTGGCGCAATCGTATCGAACAAAGCCCGATATTGCCGAAAATAACTTCATCAAATACTGTTCTGGAACTCTACCGGAAAGCCATTGGCCGAAAGAGTGGATATCCACATGATGCCATCTCCAGTCGTCCTATTTGCAACAATCATCCTGCTGCTGCCGATGGGCTATTTCCTGCTGCAGGCTCCCGCTTTCCTGCTGGTGAGGCTTGATAATCCAACCGTCACCCGGTTGCTGCGCGGCATGTTCAATATCTATTTCGTCGTGCTGGCCGTTGCTGGCGCAATCGGGACGTTGGCTTTTGCCGTGGATGGTCGCTTTATCATCGCCGTTGGCATTGGTTTGATCGTGACTTTCGCGGTCTTGGCGCGCCGCTGGTTTCTTCGGCATATGGATGCTGAGCTTCGTGCCAGGGACACCGGCGATCCCGATGCGGTGCACCGGCTGCGCCGGCTGCATTGGGGTGGCATGCTGTTCAATGCGGTCCAGCTTGCCGTAGTTGTGGCTGGCATTCCCTATATCGCTGTTGCGCCGTAGCGGCGGCCCAAATTGCCCTAGACAGTGCAATTCCCGATATCTAGGAGCGCCCGGATAGATGCCAGTTAGTTCGACGCTGGTACCAGCGGTATGGCGGGCAAGAGGTTCGCTATTCTGGCAATCGCCCCATCAAATGCAGGTTCGGGTACCGCTCCGGATCGCCTCGTAAGCCCGGAGGATCATCGTTACCGACCGCAGGCCGTCGTCCAGCGTGACGGGTGGCGGAATATTCCGCCGCAATGCGTCGGCGAATGCGAGAGCGTTCTGATGGTGGAACTGGCCCGTCTTGAAGCGCGGCACGAGCGGCGAGACCTTCCATTCCCGGACACTTTGGTCACGACGGAAGACTTTGACAAAGCCTGCCTGCGTAATGTCCCGCGACGCGAGATCCACACCGCTGACGATCGCCGTTCCTTCCGACCCGTAGATCTCGATCGACGCGTCCGCGGCGGCGAAGGTGAAGCTCGACGTGATTTCAGCCAACATACCGTCGGCATAGTCGTAGACCGCGATCGCCTGATCCTCCACTTTTAGCCCCAAAGACGAAGACGCACTTGCCACCACACCGGCCGGCAGGCCAAATAGCCAGCATAGAAGGTCGGCGGCATGCACGCCCTCGTCGAGCAAGGCGCCGCCGCCGGACAGCGCCGGATCGACATACCAACGGTCCCGGAATTCCGGATCAAGCCCGTAGAAGTGCCCGTGCCGGATGCGGGTGAGCCGGATCTTTCCGAGTTCGCCGGTCTCAACCAACCGCTTCAGCTCGTGCGACACCGGATCAAAGCGCTTGGGAAAGCTCTGCATGAATGGGGAACCAGCCGCGCGTACTGCCCGCTCGATGCGCGCGGCTTCCGCGAGATTGGCGGCAAGCGGCTTCTCGCAGAGGATCGCACGCCTTGCCGCTGCCGCCCGCTCGACGAGTGGAGCATGGTTGATCGTTTCGCTGCACACGGCGACGGCGTCGCCTGCACCGATCGCATGGTCGAGATCGATCTCGAAACGGACCTTGAACCGGTCGGCAGCCTCCTGCCCGCGTGCAACATTGTCGTCCCAGATCGCGGCGATCTCGACGTCGGGCAGCGACTGAAATGCCTCGACCCAGAAATTCGCGTGATAGTGCGCGAAGCTCAGCATCGCAATGCGGATCATGCGATTTCCACGGCGACATGCTGACCGTTCCGTGCGCTTGATCGGTCGATCGCCTCGGCAATCAAAATGCCGGCGAGTGCGTCTTCGGCCGTACGCTCGCGCGGGGCTGTCCCGAGAATGCCCTCGATCCAGCGCCGATGCTGGCGCTGGCCGAAAGGATGCGCCGGTACGTCCAGCGCCTCCCAACCTGTTCCACCTGCCCGACTGATCGCCAGCGGCCCGCGCTCGCCGCGCAGCCAGATCGTGCCCTTAGTGCCGTAGATCTCGACGCGGAACCGGTCGCATCCTTTCGCCTCGATCATCGACATCTCGTGCGAGGCGACGACACCGCTCGCCAACGCATAGACGGCCCAGGCACTGTCTGGATTCTCGACCGTCACGCGCCGCCCGTCGGCGAGCAAGCGCTCGGGCCGCAAGATCGCCGTCGTGGCCGAGACCCGCGTCACTGCACCGCACATCTGCAACAGTAGGTCGATGCCGTGCACGCCAAGTTGCAGCACCACGCCGCCGGCAACGCGCGACTTCTTGAAGAACCAATCCGCCCAGTCGGGCCCCGGTGTGGCATTGCGGATGCGCAGGCTCGTCACTTCGCCGATGGCGCCGCCAGTGACGAGATCCTTCGCCATGCGGAACTCCTCGAAATACCGATGCATGAAGCTGACCTGCAGATCGATCTTTGCTGCCGCTGCCGATGCGATGATGCGCCTGCAGGCGACACTGTCGGCCGCCATCGGCTTCTGCAGCAGGATCGCCTTGCCCGCGATGGCGGCTTGTGCGGCCATCGCTTCGTGCGTGTCATCCGGCGTCGCGATGATGACTGCATGGATGTCGCCGCGCGCCAGCGTGGCGGCAAGATCGGTACTGGCGTCCGGTATAGCGAAACGAGCGGCGATCGCCGCTGCTTTGGCGGGATCGCGCCCCACCACCACGCGCACGTCGGCGCGCGGGACCGCATTCAGCCCGGCCAGATGGTAGTCGGCGATAAAGCCGGTGCCGACGAGCGCGATCCCGACACGATCCATACTCAGGCCTTCCACCGTCCCGGCAGTTTCACGAGGGCAGGATCTGCCGCCGCGACCGGATCGGTAAAGGTGTAGTCGAGCGGGTGCTTGGGCGACTTGAGGCGACCCGACGCGACGAGATATCCGCTCATCGATTCCATGTCGGCGACATAGGCGGCATCGAAGGCCGGGTTGAAGTCGTAGTCGCCCCAGATCGCCTCGACCAGTGTGCGATCCTGCTTGGTCTCCTTCGCGACGAGGTCGAGGACCTCGGTCCGGTTGGCCGGGTCCGCAACGTATTTCTGACCGCGCACGAGCGTGGCCATCAGGATGCGCGTCGCGTTTGGGCTCTTGCGCACGAACTCCTCACTCGCTACGAAAATTGAGCGTGTCGCAGATACGGATGCTGCGGCTCCCTTGTTGGCAGCAAAGCCGCTGTTGGTGCCCGAATGCAGCATCGTCGTGTTGCCGAGCTTCAGTGCATTGTGCGCCCAGGGCTGCCAGCACAGCAGGGCCTGGATGTTGTTGCTGGTGAGGCCGGCAAGCTGTTCAGGCGGCGGCATGTTGACGACCTGCAGCTTCGCCTCGTCAAGATTGTACCGCTTGGTGAGGTTGTGGAGCGTGGCGCTCGCGGTCGAACCGGCAAGCAGGCCGATCTTGATGCGGTAGAGATCCTCCGGCTTCGTCACGTTCGCGTCGTTGCGCACGATTAGCTGCTCGGCCTTGGTGGCGATGCAGTTCGTGCCCAGTACGACTGCCGGCACGCCGGAATTCGCCATCGAGATCGGCGGCAGGTTGCCCGGCGTCCAGAGATGGATCTGGCCCGCGATCAGCGCTTCGCCGGCAAGTGCCCCGCTGGTGAAACTCGGAGTGATGATCTCGGTGAAACCGGCGTCGCGCAACCAGCCCTTCTGCATCGCGACGATGTGGGGTGCGAATACCGGATCGAGACCGAAACCGATTCCCAGTTTGGTTATCTCCGGCCGCGCCTGCGCGCGGACGATGGCGGGTGCAAGAGCAATTGCGGCCGTGGTGGCGAGGAACGAACGACGACGCATCTAAGCCTCCTCTTTCTATTTTCGTTCAGAAGCGGTGCCAGCACCCGACGGTCCGGCCGATGGCCGCGGCAAGCTGCTGGTCGGCGACAAGATTGACGAGCCCGATCAGGAAGATGCCGAACACGGAGATGCCGAGCTGGCCGAGTTGGCGTGCTTCCATGACGAGATGACCCATGCCGCGCTCAGCCGCGATCAGCTCGGCAGCCACGAGCACGCCGAAGCCGAGACCGAAGCCGATGCGCAGGCCCGTCGCGATATCGGGCATCGCCGCGGGAACTGCGACCTTCACAAGCAGGCGGACCCCGTCCACATCCATCGTGCGCGCAGCGCGCAGGATCGAGGGGTGGATCGACGCCATGCCGCGCGCGGCACTGGTGAAGACCGGGAAGAAGGTGCCGAGGAAAATAACGAAGATCTTGGACGGTTCGCCCAACCCGAACCAGACGATGGCGATCGGGATCCAGGCGAGCGGCGGGATCGGCCGCAGGATCTCGACGAACGGCCGACTGACCAAGGCCACCGGACGGTACCAGCCCGCAGCAATACCTAACGCAATCCCGGCCAAAGCGCCCAGTGTGAAACCGGCAAGGATGCGCCAGAGGCTGATCGCGACATGCTCGAGCAAGGTCCAGAGCGGAATGGTCGCAAGTGCGGCGAACACCGCCTGGCTGGGGGCCGGCATGATCGCCGGATTGCGCCAGCCGAAACGCGCAGCAAGCTCCCACAGGCCGAGGAACAGGACGACGCCGAACAGGCCGGCGAAGCGCTCGACAAGCTTCATTGCTGCTGGGCCTCCTGCTTCGCCTGCCACGGCACGAGCCATGCCTCGATGCGTACCAGCACGAAGGTTACGCCGAGGCCAAAGGCGCCGATGCACAGCATCCCGACCATGGTGATGTCGGTGCGATAGAACGTGCGCGCCTCCATGATCAGCGAGCCGAGACCTCGGATCGTGCCGATCATCTCGGCGCCGACGATGACCATGAAACCCACGCCCAGTGCCACGCGCGCACCCGAAAGCAGGCGCGGCAACGACGCCGGCAGGATCACTTTGCGAAAAATCGTCGACGCGTCGGCATCCATCGTGCGTGCCGCGCGGACAAGGACGGGGTCGACAAGCTTCACCGCCGCGATCGTCGCCGACAGCATGACCCAGAAGCAGCCATAGCCGATCAGGAATATCTTGGCGCCTTCGCCCGTCCCGAACCAGACGATGGCGAGCGGCAGCAGGCTCAGCGTGGCGACCGAGCGGCAGAAGGCAACGACCGGGGCCGTCATCCGGTCGAGAAGCGGCCGAGTGGCGATCAGAAGGCCGAGCGGCACGGCAAGCGCCACGGCAAGGGTGTGGCCCGCAAGGATGCGCTGGATCGTGATACCGGCATGGACCCACAGTGTGATGCCTTCCGGAAATCCGTCGAAGGCGAGATCGAACGCTGTGCGCGCGAGCTTGGTCGGCGGCGGGAACTGGATCGGCCGCAGCCAGCCGGCCAGCACGGCGAATTCCCAAAGCGCCAGGAAAAGCGCCAGCACGCCGAGCGGGACAAGCCATTCGGCCTGCCGACGTCTCACGGCGCGCCTCGCAGGCAGGCCCATATCTCGTCGTAGAGAGCGACGAGCGTGGGGTCGCTGCGCCGACGCGGGCGCGGAAGGCCGATACGCCGCTCCAATACGAAGCGGCCGGGGCGCGGTGCCATGACGAGTACGCGATCGGCGAGGATCAGCCCTTCCCAAATCGAATGCGTGACGAAGACCACGGTTTTGCGCCGCTGCTGCCAGACGCGCAGCAGCTCGTCCTGCATCTCGTTGCGCGTGATCTCGTCGAGTGCTCCGAACGGTTCGTCCATCAGCAGGATCTTGGGATCGAGTGCCAGAGCCCGCGCGATCGCCACGCGCTGCTGCATGCCACCGGAAAGCTCGAAGGGGTATTTGTGCGCCGAGCCAGCAAGCCCGACCAGCGCCAGCAACTCGTCGGCAAGGCTCGCCGCCGCATCGGCCGCTACGCCACGGTTGAGTGCCGCGAACTCGATGTTACGCCGCGCGGTCAGCCACGGGAACAGGGCACCTTGCTGGAAGACCATCCCCTTGCCAGCACCCGGCCCGGTCACGGGGACACCGTCGACGCGTACGCTGCCGGCACTCGGCCGCTCGAGACCGGCAACGATGTTGAGCAACGTCGTCTTGCCACAGCCGCTGCGGCCAAGCAGCACGACGAACTCGTTCTCGGCAATCGACAGGTCCACCGCACCGAGCACCGGCGGGCCCGAATCGTTCGCGAAGCTCTTCGCCAGTCCGCCGATTTGGATCGCAGCCGTCATGTCCCGCCTAGTCAGGTGATGGATATGGTCTTGGAACCGGACGCCGCGGATTCAAACGCCGCCTCGACGATCTGCACCGACAGCAGCGCATCGGCAAAGCTGCACGAAACGGGCGAACCGGTGCGAAGTGCGGCGAGGAACTCGGCCGTTACCATGCCTTCGTTGGGGGCGGCGGCGAGTTCTTCGCGGACAGCCCCGCGTCTGCTCTGCCAGACCATATGCCAACCGGTCGGCATGTTGAGCGGTCGGCGCAGCTCGATCATGCCGTCCTCGCCAAAAATGCGGACCTCGTCCCACATGTGCCAGCCTTCCTCGATACAGGAGAGCTGGCATTCGATGCCGGGGAACGTGATCTCGATGAAGCCGCCGAGATCGGTACGCCCCGCAGGGCCCGCGCGAAGGCGGCTGCGCACCTGTAGGGGCCTGCTGTCGATCAGCCATGGCACGATATCGGCCATATGCGTGCCGCGCCCGGTATAGGCCCCGCCACCGCCGAGTGCGGGATCGAGGAACCAGCCGGCCTTCTCGTAACCGAGCTGGATGCTCTGCACGAAGCGCACGGCGCCGACGCCTCCGCTGCGGATGATCTCGCGCGCGCGCTTGCAGCCGGCATCGAGCCGGCGGTTGAAGGCGACGGCGTTGAGAAGCTTCTTCGCCGAAGCGGCGGCGATCAGGCGGCGCGCGTCCACGGCCTTCATCACGAACGGCTTGTCGACGAGTGTGGCCCAGCCGCGCGCCAGCGCATGGTCGCCGTGCTCGGCATGCAGCGTATGCGGCGTGGTGACAAGGACCGCGTCTGCGTCGGGCAGGTCGTCGACCTTCTTCACGATCTTGGCGCCCGCCCTTCCCGCAAGGTCGGTTACCGCCGGTGCCGGGAACGGGTCGAAGATGCCGACCAGCTTCACGCCGGCATCGGCGAGCAGCGTCGGTACATGGTACCGGCGCGAAAACCCACCGCATCCGATCATCGCGAAACGTGTCGTCATCCTCGTGCGTCCTTCCCTAGACGTCGGTCTTGTTGAGGTTGCGGCGGAACAGCGCGAACAGGCGCGCCCAGACGCGTTCGGCTGCTTCCTTGCGGTAGCAATGACGTTCCGGAAACGTGAACCCGTGTTCCGCACCCTTGTGGAGTTCGAGGCGATGACGTCCGCCGCGGGCGGCAAGGGCGGTCTCGATCGCGTGCATGTGCTCGGCCGGTGCCGTCGGATCGTTGTCGGCCCAGCCGAAATAGGCTTCCGCCGCCACCGTCTTCGCAAGTTGCAGATGCGGGGAATCCGGCGTGCCATTGACGAGCCGCCCGCCATGTAGCGATGCGAAGGCCACGACCTGTCCCGCATGGGTCGCCGCGGCACCGAGCGCGTGGCGCCCGCCCATGCAGTAGCCGACCGCAGCAGCAGGGCGCCGCGCCGCCGGATCCATCGCCGAGTGCGCCAGCAGGGCTGCCGTGTCGCGTGCGGTCATCGCCATGTTCAGCACGCCGTTGAGCTCGATCATCTTCGGATCGAGAATCCCCTGAGCCAACGGTCGCGGATCGAAGCTGGGCCCGCCCCAACGGTAGAACAAGTTGGGCAGCATCGCGTAGTAACCGGCCGACGCGATGCGTCGTGCCATATCGCGCAGTTCCTCGCGGAGGCCGAGCGCGTCCATATAGAAAAGCACGACGGGATGCGGACCGTCCTCGTCCGGGTGCGCCACGAAGACCGGCATCCGGCCATCGGGCGTTATGAGATTGATGTTCTTCTCGATCACCGCTTCGCCTCCCCCGGCAGACGCACGAAGATCGGGCTCGACCAGGCATAGCCGCCGTCCCACTGACGCACGCGCACCCAATAGGCGTTCCAGCCGGGCAGACCCTGCGGGTCGCGGAACTGGCCGGCCCAGGACGATGGGCCCGGATCAATCGGCAGACGACGGATTTCGAGTTCGCGCAGCGGTACGTCGTCGGCGAGCCGGGTCGACCCAACCGCAAGCGTGCCGACCGGCAGGGTTGCGGATATCTGCACGGTCTGCACCGTCAGGACCGCATCGTCGGGCGCTTCGATTCGCACGACAATTCCGTCCCAATCGCCGCCAGTCATCGAGCGCCATTCGAGCCGGCGCTGTCCGATCAGCGTAAGTCCTTCATCCGGCGTATCGAAAGCGTAACCCTCCGGGTCGGCGAAGGAACCGGCCGACAGCGTGGCACTGCCATCCCAGCGCATGCGGGCGCGCGCGAAATTTCCGGGTGCCGTGGCGCCGCGCCAGGCGATGCGCACGCGATCGGACAACGGCGGATTGGCCGGCAGAAGCGATACCGAATGGATCGACTTTGAGCCGCGGAAGACCTCGACGCTCTCGAGCGGTCCCGTGCCTTCGATTGCTATCGCCAGCATTGGCGGGGCGTCCGCGTTGAACTCGCTGCCCATCGGCCGCCCTTCGGCCGAGAATTCCAGACGAATCCGATCACCGTTCGTGGCATAGCAGTTGCGCGCCATCAGTGCTTCCCACAAACCCTCGCGGGTCAGCGTCGTCAACGGCGCGGCGACCAGCCCGCCACGCACGTTGCGCACCGCCTGATGGCCCGGGTGGCTTGTCCCCGGCCGGCCGTCCACACCGTCGCTGCCGGCCGTGACGCCCATCCGATAGCCGCGGTCCAACGCCTCGAACAGGAACCATTCCGACGTCGCGTGCGTCGAATGAACCTCGATCAGGCGTTCGAGCGAAGGATCATGGCGGCGCAGGTCGGTCGTACGCCCGCCGACATGCAGGCCGATCAGTGTCTTCGTGCCGCGGTATTTTGCGTGCAAGTCCTCGGCCTGCGGCAAGTCGGAGGACAGGTCCGATTTGTCGTCGACATATTCGTGGCTGCACCGCGTGATTGGTGTCGTATCACCGGGGAAATAGAGGTTTCGAT
This sequence comes from uncultured Azospirillum sp., assembly GCA_964416335.1. GTDB lineage: Bacteria > Pseudomonadota > Alphaproteobacteria > CACIAM-22H2 > CACIAM-22H2 > Tagaea. Next base: position 53,968 of record CAYQDN010000023.1, on the reverse strand, counting down.
CACCACCCTTGGTCGTGTCGGCCGACCATTCGAGCCCGAGCAGGGCCGTGAACCGTCCCGGTTGATCGTGGCACGCCGTCACTGCCTCGGTCTCCTGCCATTCGGGACCTGAGACAAGGAAGCAGTTCGCCTGATGGCTTGCGAAATCCAGTCGCGCGAAATCGCGCGCATGGCGGAAGAACGCGTCGATGGTCCGCGCACCGCAACCGATCAGGCACTGCGCGTGGATGTCGCCCCAGCGGATGCGCCACGCAGGCATGGTTGCATGGACGCGGATCGGATTCGACCGCGTTGCCGGCAACGCACCGGTTGCGGCAAGCCGCGCGATCCCTTCCCGGTCGATGCGCGCGTTCCAGCGCAGCACGCCGGGGAGGTCGGGCAACGGTTCGACGGCCGCACCCTCGATGACGGGGCGCGCGGGTAGTGAAGCGGGATTCCCCCATTCGTCCTCGACGCGGTAGGCAAGTTCGAACGTTTCGCCACGCGCGACGTCGCTGGGGGCGACCAGCACGCCGCGATGTGCAGCCGCTCCCATCACCTCGACCACAAGCTGCCCGATCTCCGTCCATGCGCCCGAACCTGCGCGCACGCGCACGGCCATCGGCGAAGCTTCCTCGATGAAGGTCTGCGCCCGCGAAGCGAAGCGCATCGTCGCCTTGGCTTGCGGCGGCAGCGCGTCAAGCAGCTCGATCTCGACCACGTGGTCGAACGGATGCCATTCGATCGAGCGGCGGGTGCGCCAACGGTATCGGATGGGATGGCTGAATGAGAGAACCGTATAGCCGGGCTGATCGAGGGAGTGGCACTGCAAGATGTCCCAGTCGCTGGGCCAGCGGCGCACGAACGCGACGGCGCTGCCGGCCGGTAACCCTGCGGGTCCGGTTCTGAACGTCGCGGTCCAGGTCCCCCGCATGCCCGCGACGACAGGGTTTGGGCCGTCGAGAGACGCGGACCCCGCCTTCCCGCTCGAGTCGATGCCGATCGCAAGCCCGCTCATCGGAGGTCGAGGCGATAGCGGTAGACGTCGCCGCGCATCACGGCGCGCCGGAACTCGCCGATTCGGCCGTCCGCGAGATAGGTCCGCCGTTCGATCTGGAAGACCGGCGACCCCGCCTTGATGCCCAGATGCCGTGCGTCATGCTCGTCGGCGATCGCCGGTTCGATCAGCTCTTCGGCGCGCGTCATCGCCACACCGTATTCCTCAAGCAGGATGTCGATCAGGTGGCGTTCATCGAGATTGTGCTTCTGCAGATCGGGGCACAGCGCCACAGGAAGATAGCTCGCCTGCAGCGTGACCGGCACGCCGGCCGCGAAGCGCAGGCGGCGCAGGAAATGGATCGACCGGTCGCCGCCCGAAAGCCCCAGGAGTTCGGCCACGTTCGCGTCCGCCTTGCGGCGCGTCAGCGACAGCACGCTGCCGCCGGCATCGAGCGGCGGCCCCTCGACGCGGAACTGACGGTAGGAGCCGACGACACTGCCCTCGATCTTCGGGTGGCGCAGGAACGAACCCCGCCCGGCCTGCCGGTCGATCAGGCCGTCGCGCGCGAGATCGGCGAGCGCGTGCCGGATCGTTCCGCGGCTGGCGCCGAAATGCTCGCAAAGCGCCGCCTCACCGGGCAGCTCTGCCCCCGGCTGGAAGTGGCCGGAATTTAGATTGAGCACCAGATCCTCGCGGATCTGGTGATGCAGCGGGATGCGTGCGACGCGCACGAATGGCGCCAGAACGACGGAGCCCGGCCCGGAGGGTCCTGCGGCGGGCCTCGCCGTCTCGATCTGCCGCAGTGCGCTTGCCGCATCGCTCATCGGATTATCCATTGTCGTTTGTTCAAATGTATAAACATTTATACAGGATCGTCAAATCTTTTCCGGCACACCGTTTTCAAGCCATACCGATCGGTTGCGGCGGTGGCTCACGCACGTCCGCCGGCCGGCTGCGAATCATGTCGGTCAGCTCGCGCTGGGTTCGAGCGACGGCCGGATCGCCGAAACGATTATCCATCTCGGTCGGATCGTTGGCGAGGTCGTAGAGCTCGCCGGCGCCGGAATCGAGCTCGAGCGTCAGCTTGTGCGTGCGCGTTCGCACCGTGCGTAGCTTCAGCGCGACGCCGCAGCGCGACGGATGCAGATCCCATTCGTTGTAGGCGAAGTCGCGCGTCCCCTCGCCCTCGATTAGCGGGCGCAGGCTGTGCGAATGGATATCGCGGTTCGGCGACAGTGCCGCGTAGTCATAGAAGGTCGAGGAAAGGTCGAGTGTCGAGATCGGGTGCGGCACGATCTTGCCCTTGGGCACACCCGGACCGCGCACGATGAAACCGACGCGCAGCAGCCCCTCGTAGTGGATCGGCCCCTTCAGCAGGAGACCGTGGTCGCCCAGCCAGTCGCCGTGATCGGTCGTGTAGACGACCAGCGTATCGCGATCGATTCCATATTGCTCGAGCGCCAACATGATGCGTCCGACATTGTGGTCGATCAGCGAGATCATGCCGTAATAGTTCGCGATCAGGTGCCGCAGCTGAAGATCGCTCTGTGCGGGCGTACGCGATTGCCTGGCGCGGAATGCCTGCAGTTCCGGATCGTCGAGCTTGGGCACGCCTTCGAGGCTCGCCTTGTGCCACCACGGCCGACGGTCGAGATCGAGCGTTCGGTGGGCCGGCAGATCGACATCATCGGGATTGTGCAGGTAGCACCAAGGTGCTGGCGCATCGAACGGGTGGTGGGGATCCGGGAATGACGCCCATGCGATCCATGGCCGATCCTTGTTCTCGCGCACGAAGTCGATCGTGCGGTCGCCGATCCATGTCGAATTGTGGAAAGCCGGCGGCAGCGCCGAGTTCCAAGTCTGCGCCGCGCCCACATCGGGTGCCAACTTGGTCGAGAACAGCTTGTTCAGCATCTCGCCACGCCCGCCCTTATGGTACCAGGCCTCGTACTGCAGACCTTGCGGCGGCTTCTGCGGCAGGAACATATTGTGGCCAGCGATCATCATGTCGACATGCTGGAAGCCCATGTAGGGACCGGACCAGTCCGGGCCGTAATCCTGCGAGCTCGACCGGCATTCCGGCCGGCCCGACGGCTTGAAAGTGTGGAACGTCGAGAAATGCGCCTTGCCGATGAAGCCGGTGCGATAGCCCGCCTTTGCGAAGGTACCGGCGAACCCGGCTTCGCCGATATCCGTATCGAGATCGATGCCGTTATCCCACACGCCGTGCGTGCGCGGCAGCAGGCCGGTCAGGATCGATGCACGCGACGGCTGGCACACGACATTGGGCGTGATGCAGGCGGAAAAGCGGGTTCCTTCGCCCGCCATCGCGTCGAGATGCGGCGTACGGACCTTGCGGCCCTCGAAGCCGTAGCAATCGCCCCGCTGCTGGTCGGAAGTAATGAGCAGAATGTTCGGCTTGCGGATCATCGGGACTCAAGCCTCGATGCGGGTTGCAAAGGTGGGCTTCTCGCCGGGAGCCGGCGAATAGCCGAAATCGCCGCGCTTGATCAGCGCTTCAACGCCGCCGAACTTCGCGATCTTCGCCTCCTGATCGGCGAACGCGCGTGCATTGACGGCGTCCGGATCGACGATCTTGCGTAGCTCGCCTTCCATCATCTTCAGCGTGTCGAGATGCGTCGGGCTCTCGCCCAGATCCTTCGTTTCGCCGGGATCGGTCTCGAGGTCGAACAGCTCCGCCTGGAACCCGACATGATGGATGTATTTCCAGCGCCCTTTGCGGACCATGTACATCGCCGTGATCGAGCCGGCGGCGTGGTATTCGCCGAACGCGACGCGATCGACCGGCAGTGAGTTGGCAAGCTCGACCAGCGAGCGACCGGGGAGCTTCTTCTCGACCGCATCAAGTTCGATTCCGACGCTCTCCAGGATCGTCGGATAGATATCGACCAGCGTTACCGGCGTCGCACAGGTTTTGCCGGCCGGCACGCCCGGCCCTGCGACGATCAGCGGGACCGCAGCCGATTCCTCGTAGTGGATCGACTTGCCCCACATGTGACGCGTGCCGAGATTGTCGCCATGGTCGGTCGAATAGATCACGCGCGTCGTGTCGGCAAGGCCAGTCTTCGAAAGTGCCTTCAGTACCCTTCCGATATTGTCGTCGAGGAAGCTGACCATACCGTAATAGGCAGCGAGCGCGACGCGCACCTTCTCGGGCGTGAAGAAATCGTCGTAACTCATGCAACTGCGCAGGGCGGCGACCGACGGATGCTTGGGGTAGTCGTCGGGCCCGTAGAGGCGCGGCATCGGCAAACTCTCGGGCGGATACATTGCATAGAACTCAGGCGGAGCGATCAGCGGGAAGTGCGGCTTCACGAACGACACGAACAGGCACCAAGGCTTGTCCTGTGCCTTGGCGTGCTTGGTCAGCCATTCAACCGCACCGTCGCGGATGTTTCGATCATACCTGGCATAGGTGGACTCGCCCGGCCCCGCGGCCTTGGCAAGATCGGGCATGCCGCCGCGTGTCGCGGACTTGGGCCGCCGGATCAGGCCGAGCAGATCGCCCTGTCCATCGACGACATGCAGCGGGATCACTTCCTCGCAGAAGCCGTTGTCGTCCTCCGTCGAGCGGAAATGCAGCTTGCCGATCGACATCGTGAAATGGCCGGCCGCCTTCATCCGGTGCGCCCAGCTGCGGATCGAGCCATCGTAGGGATGCGCGTTGTCCCAGCACGCATTCTCGGCGACGTAGGTTCCGGTCTGCAGGCTGGCGCGCGCCGGCACGCAGATCGGGCAGTTCGTGTAGGCGGCCGAGAACTTCGTGCCGCGCGCGGCAAGTGCATCAAGATTAGGTGTCTTGATGATTTGGTGGCCGTAGCAGCCCGTGACGTCGCGCGTATGCTCGTCCGACAGGATGAAGAGGACGTTGGACGGCTTCTTGCTCATCGGACCCTCGGAAGCGTTGCGACGAACGGACCGCCGGGCGCCTGGTCGGTCCGCACCGGATATTCGTCGGTCGATGGGGGCTGGATCGCCTCGACCCGTGCATCGAGGGCGGCGATATCGGCGGCACCGTGCAGCACCGACAGTGTCGTGGAATAGGTCCGTTGTTCACCATGCTCGAGCCAGTCGAGCTCGCCGCGCCGCTCGGCGTCGGCCCGGTTGCCCCAACGCGTCGTCGCCGGCTCGATGCCGAACCCGTAAACGCCGTCGGCAAAGGCTTGCCACTGCTGCAGGCACATGAAGCGCTTCGCATCATACTCGACCACAAAGCCGAGGCCGATACGGTCGTTAACCAGAGCGGCAGGCACCCGGCCGTTCGCGTCGGCGACGGCATCGTGGTCGAAAACCTGCTGGACGAAGCGTGCCAACGGCTCGACCTGCCGGCGCCAGCCGGCCTGCTGGCTCTCGCGCGGTACGTTCGAGGCGAAGGTGCCGCGCACGGGGGCGACGAACCGAGCGCCGGCTTCCAGAATCGGCCAGCCCACATTGATATGGTAGAGCAGCATGTGCGGCGTGCGCGAGAAGCCGCGGTTGGTTACGGTATCGACGATGCGCACGTCCGAACCGCCCAGCTTCGCCTCGATGCGCCGCGTGAAGGACAGGTTCTCGCCCATCACCTGGACCTGCCCGACCGTGCCTTCGCACCATAGCGTGCACTCGTCGCCGTCCCAGATCTCGCCGTAGCCGCCGAGTGTGGCGGGCTGAAAGGCCCCCCGCCCATGCATCGGATAGGCGATTTCCCGACGCAGCGGCAGGTCGAAATGGTCCGCCGGGCCCTTGTCGGGCTGCCGGATATGGTCGAACCCGCAGGTGCATAGGAGACCTGAAAAACCGCGCATGAAGCCGTTGCCGCCATCGCCCATCGGATCCATGAAAGCCGGATTTCGGAAGCCGGTGTCCGACTGCCACGCGAACGGCACGCCGCGGTAATCGAAGCGGCCGATATCCATCGTGCGGTCGACGAGCACGGAGAAGTCGAGTCCGGCACCGGTGCGAAAGACGAGCGTACGCACGCCGCGCACCGGGCCGTCACCGTGCTCGACCAGCTCGACCCCCGCGATCTGCCGCGTGGCGCCCACGCGGCGCGCGAATTCGCGGCGCGTCAGTTTCTGTCCGTAGATCGTCGGCATCTCTATTTCACGGCCCCCGTCGTCAGTCCCTTCACGATGTAGCGCTGCCCGAACAGCAGAAACGCGAGTGCGGGCACCAATGCGAGTGCGGCCGTAGCCGCCATCTCGCCGTATTTGATCTCGTAACCTTGCGCGAACTTGGCGATCGCGACGGGAATCGTCGCGGTCTGCTTGGCCGTCAGGTTCAGTGCGACCGCGAACTCGTTCCAGCTGAAGATGAACATCAGGATCGCTGTGGCAGCGAGGCCCGGAGCAACTAGTGGCACGATGATCCGCCAGATCAGGAACGGCGTGGAGCAGCCATCGATACGGGCGGCCTCCTCCAGTTCGATCGGCACGTCGCGCACGAAATTGGTCATCAGCCACAGCGCCATCGGCAGGTGTACGGCGACATGGCCGAGTGTCAGACCGAGATACGTGTTGTCAAGACCGAGCTCGCGATAGATCGGAAACCATGCTGCCACCAGCGTGATCGGTGGGACCATGTGGAACACGACCGCCCAACCGAGCAGCGTGTGCACGAGCCAACGCGGCACGGACATCCGCTCGATCGCGTAGCCGCCAAGCGTGGCCGCGACGAGGATGATCAGCGTGCTCGCCGTCGCGACAATGAAACTGTTCGTGGTGTTGGCGAGGAACTCGGTCGTCTTCGAAAACAACACCTCGCGAAAGCTGGTCAGGGTCGGCGTGAAGAATATCTCTCCCTGCAACAGCGAGATCTGCGTCTTGAACCCGGCCGCGACGATCCAGACGAATGGCACCAGAACGAAAAGCGCGACGCCGATCAGGAACAGATGGAATGCAAGCATCGCGTTGCGGGAAAGGGGCATCATGCCCGACCTCCCTGCCGCCGAGCTGCAGACAGCGCCCCGACAATTAGGATTGCTATGCCGAACAAGACTGCGACCGACATCGCCGAGCCATAACCCATCCGGTCCTGCGCGAAGAAGGTGCGATAGATCGTGTAACTGATGACTTCGGTCGCCGATCCGGGCCCGCCGGCGGTCAGGAGGTAGATCTCGTCGAACACCTTCAACGAGGTCACGAAGCGGAACAGGAACGTGACAACGATGACCGGCATCATCATCGGAATCAGGACGAAGCGCAGCTCGTTCCACGTGCCCGCCCCATCGACGCGCGCGGCCTCCTGCACGTCCTGCGGCAGCGACTCGAAACCGGCGAGCAGCAGCAGGAAACAGAACGGGGTCCAGTGCCAGATATCGACGACGATGACAGATGGCAGCGCCAGTGCAGGCGTTCCAAGCCAGTCGAGCGGAACGATGCCGAACAGCTCGAGCGCGCCGTTGACGAGCCCGAAATCGTAATTGAGCATCAGCTTCCAGATGGCACCGATCAGAATTCCGGGCACTAGGATCGGCAGGATGAAGATCGTGCGGTAGACGAGGCGCGAGCGGTCCATCCGGCTGACGATCCATGCCAGGAGAAAACCGAGGATGACTTCTGCCGAAACGCCGCCGACGGCGAACAGCATCGTGTTGAAGGCCCCCGTCCGTAGCAGCGTATCGCCGGCCAACCGGCCGTAATGCGCACCGCCCACATAGGTCCACACCGAATGGCCGCCCGACCAGCTGATCTCATTGACGCCCATCGCCAGCAGGTTCAGCACCGGCAGCACCGACATCAGCAGGAAGATCGCGACGGCGGGCGACAAAGCGATCGCGCGCCATTTCGTATCGACCTTCACGTTCCGGCTCGCCATTTCGCTTCCCGATGGTTGCGGCGAGAGGGCGTCGTCGCCCCCTCGCCGCTTCGTGCTTCAGGTCAGAGTGCGGCGATCTTGCCGGTCTTGTAGCCGGCACGTTGCATGATCGCGAGCGTCTCTTCCGCGATCATGTTGAGCGCCTTGTCGGTCGCAAGCTCGCCGATGACCGCCTGGTTGAGCCGCAGTTCGAGCACGTCGCCGATCTGCGAGCCTTCCGGCACGCTCCACATCAGCTGGACGTATTCGGAGCTCTGCGCCATTGCCGGCATCCAGCGGTTCTTCGGGTCCTTCCAGAGATTCTGATCGGAAAGGACGTCCTGGCGCACCGGCGGTGCGCCAGCGGCCAGGTATTTCATCTGCGCATCGCGCGTCTGGAACCAGTTGAGGAACGCCAGTGCTGCGACTTGCCGTCCTTTCGGCACGTTCTTTGGAACGCCCGCCAGCCAGTGCCCCAGAACGGGTGCAGGCTTGCCGTTCGCCGACCCCGGCACGCGTGCGGCATTGAGCTTGCCGACGACGGCCGACTTGCTCGGGTCGTCCATCTGGGACCATGCGGCGATCACGAGAAGCGCATGCGCCGCACGTCCGGTCGCGAGGTTCTGGATGATCTGCGCCTGCGCAAGGCCACCGGTCTGCGGATGCCCGGCCTCCTTGGCCATCTGGATATAGAAATCCAGCGCCTTCTTCGCTTCGGGACTGTTGATCGTGATCGTGTAGTCGCCCTTCGGCTCGTCGCGGAACAGCTTGCCGCCGAAGCTGTAGAGATACGGCCACCAGTCGTACGAAATGTCGTTCGGGGAACCGCGCGCTCCGCGTTGGACGATGCCGTAGATGCGCGGCGGATTGTGCAGCTTCTTGGCATTGGAGAGAAGCTCGTCCCAGGTCTCGGGAACCTTCAACTTGTTCTGCTCGTAGAGGTCCGCGCGGTAGAGCAGCAGCGGGATGTTGCCGTTGACCGGCACGGACATCAGCTTGCCGTTGGGATCGTGGGTCTTGCTCGTCTCGTTCCAGAAGACCGTGTTGTCGTAGCGGATCATCTGGGGATCAAGCTTGAATGCCGGATCGATCTCGTTGATCGGCGTCAGGAAGCCGCCGTGGTACATCTCCTGATAATAGAGGCCGTTCATGATCAGGAGATCGAACAGCCCGTCCTTCGCGCGCACCGACGCGCGCTGCTTCTCGAGGCTGCCGCCGAACGGATTGACGTCGAGATTGACCTTGTTGCCGCTCTCCTTCTCGTACGCCTCGACCGCGCCGCGGAATCCGTCGAACCACGGCGAATTGTTGATGACGATCGTGAAGGGCTCGACCTTGGGCGTCTGGGCGCGCGCGCGCGGCGTCCAGGCAAGCGTCCCCAATGCGGCCGCACCGGCAAGCACCTCGCGGCGACCTGTTCCTGCTGTCATGTTCCCCTCCCCTGTTCCGGTTATCCGGCAGTGACGTTGTTGCGTTCGGCCAGCTTTTTCATTTCCTCGTATTGACGGGCGATTTCAACCTCGAGCTCGGGCCCCTTCATGAAGGCCGGCGTCATGTTGAACTCGGTGAACTTCTGCACGACCTCCGGATCGGACATCGATGCGCGCAGCGCCTCGGCGAAGCGGTCAACCCGGTCGCGCGGTGTCGCTTTCGGCATCCACCACCAGTAGTTCAGGTTGAGCAAAAGGTTTATGCCCTGCTCGCGCGACGTGCGCAGATCGGGCCACCCGGGAAGGCGTTGGGGCGCAAAGATGCCCGCGATTGTCAGGTCGCCGGAATCGACCAGGGGCTTCGCCTCGTTGACCGTCAGGAATGCGCAATCGACGTGTCCGCCGGCCAGCGCGGTCCGCGTCGGTCCACCGCCGCCCGTGTTGACGTAGCGGAACTTGGTCCCCGTCGCATCGCCGAGCGAGAGAAACAGGAAATGGTTGATGGCCCCGATCTGCACGCCGGCCTTCAGGTCGCCAGCCTTCGCCGCGGCGATGAAGGACGGCAGGTCCTGGTACGGCGATTTGCGGTTGACGACGACCGTGACGTATTCGGTGGCGACCTGAGCCACCGGCGCGAAAGCTTCGGGGCCGAAATCCATTACTTTCAATGTTGCCGCCGTCAGCAGCGCCTGATGGACCGCTAGGACGGTGTGGCCGTCGGGTGCCGAATCTCGGACCTGCCGGTTGCCGACCGCCGTGCCGGCGCCGACCACGTTCGATACGGCAAGCGGCTGGCCAAGAACGCGCTGCAACGGGGCCTGAAAAAATCGTGCGATGTAGTCGGCGCTGCCGCCCGGCGGGTTCGGGACGATTATGCGGATCGGCTTTTCGGGATAGGACTGGGCAAACGCCGGTGCGGCAAGCGTGGCGGCAAGTGAACCGGCGACGAATTCTCTACGGCGCATTGGGGGAATCCTCCGTGTCGAAGGGGGTTCAGGCGACGGCAAAATGCCGCCTGCGGCGCCAGTCGCGCCAGATCGGCCAGACGAACATCAGGGCGGAAACGATAAGGAAGAACAGCGTGATCGGCCGCTCGAATAGTGGCAGCAGTGAACCGTCAGAAGCCATCAAGCCGGCGCGCAACTGACCTTCGGCAAGCGGCGCCAGGATAAGTCCGATGACGAACGGACCGAGCGGCACGCCCGCCATCTCGAGTCCGAAACCGACGACGCCAAACACGATCATCGTCCACACGTCGAACATGCGGCCATTCTCGGCGAGTCCGCCGATAACGCACAGCACGAAGATGATCGGCAGCACGTAGGCACGCTGTACATACATCAACCGCGCGATCAGCATGCAGCCGGCAACCATCATGACGAACATGGCGATGTGCGCGGCGAGGTGCGTAGCCATCAGTGCGTTGACAACTTCCGGCGAATTCGTGAACAGCGTCGGGCCCGGCTGAATGTTGTGCATCAACAAGCCCGCAAGCAGGATCGACGCCGCCGGACTTCCCGGAATGCCGAGCGTAATCATCGGGATCAGCGCGCCGCCGGTGTTGGCGTTGTTCGCGGTTTCCGATGCCACGATGCCGTCCTCGAAGCCGGTCCCGAATTTCTCGGGTGTCTTCGACATGTTCTTCGCCGTCGAATACGCGACGATCGAACTGATGCTGGCCCCCACCCCCGGAAGAATGCCGATCCAGATGCCGATAATGGCGGAACGCAAGATGTTCCACGACTGCCGGACATAATCGGCCGGGGACAGGAATATCCCCTTTACGTTTGGATCCAGACGTTCGAAGCGCTGGCGCGCGTGCATCGCGTCGGCCAAGACCTGGCTTATCGCAAAAACCCCAAGGATCACGGCAAGATTGCTGAAACCGGCATCGAGGCCGTCGAAGCCGAACGTCAGGCGTTTCTGTCCCGACGTCTCATCGATGCCGGGATACGACACCAGCATGCCGAACAGGCCCGACAGCAGTCCCTTGATGACCGAGCCCTGACTGAGTGCCGCTATCAGGACCAGCGCCATCAGGACCAGCGAGAAATTCTCGAACGGCCCGAATACCAGCGCCAGCCGCGCCATCATCGGAGACAACGTGACAAGTGCTACCCACGACAGAGCACCGCCAATCAGCGATGCGGAGATGCCGAGCCCGAGCGCGCGCCCCGGCCGGCCGCCGCGCGCCATCGGAAATCCGTCGAGCGTCGTCACCACCGACGACGGTTCGCCCGGGATGCGCATGAGCGTGGCGGTGATCAGGCCACCGGATATCCCGCCGACATACATCGACGTCATCAGGATGACGCCATCGACGCTGCTCATCCGGTATGTGAATGGCAACGACAGCGCCAGCAACGCGCCGCCCGTAAGGCCCGGCAGCGCGCCGACGATGATGCCGAGCAGCGTCCCGATCATCAACAGGGCGAATGGACCGGGCGTCAGGAGATGGAGAAACCCTTGGACTAGATCCATGCGATGCGCCCTACGGAAGATCGATGAGAAGTGCGCGGAAACCGAGATCGAGCCCGGCGCCGCCGATCAAGGCGACGGCAATCACAATCGCCAGTGATCGCGGCGATCGGTCGCCAAGCGTCCAGCCGAGCACGGTCATATAGGCCACGGACGCGACCATGAATCCCGCAAGCGGGATGGCCGCCGCATATAGGAAAGACAAACCGATCGCGTAGACCGAAAGGCGAGGTGCGACCGTATAGGTATCGTCGACAGCTTCCGATGCAGTGAACAAGGACATCGCATCGCCTCGTGTTGCTTTGCGCAACCAAACCCGCGCGAGCAGCACAACGGCCAGTGCCAACACGATCACGGCCGTCCAAAACGGGATGGCCGCGGCGCCGACGGGGTCATACGGCGCCTTGGGCTGGTTGCGCAGGCCCCACATCGTCAGCAGGGAGACAGCAATCATCGAAAGAGCAAAGAAGGCATCCGATTTCGCGAATCCGGAAGTGTCGTCGGGCGCACTCATGTCCGGGTTGCCAAGATGCGCGCAGATGCCTGATCTGTCACGGTTTCGTCTCCTCCTTCGGCCGCACGCATTCCGTCGCGCGCGGTCCGACTTCCCCAAAAACTTGACACTTCCTCGAAGTTGGAACAACTACCATCTGGGCCCGGATCCATAACCATCGGATATAGCCATGCAGCTCCAGCAGATGCGCCACGTCGTGGCGCTGATCGATCACCGCAGTCTCGTCCGGGCCGCGAAGGCGCTCGGCATCTCCCAGCCTGCACTCAGCAAGAGCCTGCGGCGGCTCGAGGCGTATCTGGGCGTCAAGCTGTTCGAGCGCACGCCACGCGGCGTGTTGGCCACGGAATTCGGCCGCGAATTCGCCCAGCATGCGCGCGCCATCGCGATAGAGGTCAGCGAGGCTGAACGCGCCGTCGGCGCCATCCGCGACGGGCGCGAGGGCCGCATCGTCATCGGCTCGGCCCCCAGCGTCATCGCCAGCGTGCTGCCGATCGCGACGGCCCGCCTGCTCAAGGGCCGCAACGACCTGAAACTGACGGTAATCGGCGGTCTGCACGACAGGCTGTTCGAATGGCTGCGCGCCGGCGAGATCGACGTCGTGATTTCCAATCTGGTCGACCAGCCGGACGATTCCGACCTCGTTCAGGAAACGCTCTTCGTCGACCGCGTCGTCGTCGCATGCCGGCCGGGCCATCCGCTTCTTGAAAAGCGCAACCCGGCGAAGAAGGAACTCGAGCACTACCGCTGGATCCTGCCCGCAACCACGATCGTCACCCGCCAGCATCTCGAGATCGCTCTGAAGTCGCACGGGCTGCAGGCACCCAAGCTCGCGATCGAGACGAACGCGCTGTCGTTCATGCGCGCGATGATCCTGGAGACGGACTGTCTCGGTTTCCTGCCCTCGGTAACGATGGCGCCGGGCCGCGAATGCGCCGGCGTAGTACCGGCCGGGATCCGCTGGCTCGACTGGGACCGACCGGTCGGATTGACCCTCCGACGCAGCGGTGTCCTCTCGCCGGCCTGCCGGCGGCTGATCGGCGAATTGCAGAAAGTCTGCGCCGAACGCTTCCCGATCCAGCGATCCTCGACCGCACTAAAGGCCGGCCGAGCCACGATCGGCAAAGCCGCCGATCATCACGGCCTGTTCTGATCGCTGTGCGGCAGGCCGCGCTTCCGCTCCCAAAGATTGGGTTGCACCTAGTATTCGAATTTGCCGCCATTCGAGGCTGATGGCCGGCCGTCGGGCATAACGAGTGCCAGCGCATCGGCCAGGATATCGACGTCGTGCGAAAGCAGGCTGGTTGCAATGCGGATATGCTCGCCCGGCGCTGCCGAGAACATTCGCCCGGGAAGCACTGCGATGCGCCGCGCAGCGAGCGTGAGTTGCGCGTACTGCTCGGAATTCACGGGAACCCAGACGCTCAATCCGTCCTCGTCCGCCAGCTTCAGTCCCCGCTTTCGAGCCGCCTCGATCAGGCTGCGGCGACGGGACGAATAGGTCGTGCGCGCCCGATCGATTGCAGTGCCCGTCGCGGGGTCGAGGATGAGCCAGGCGGCTGCGGCTTGGAGGATTCGACTTGTCCAACCGGCGCCGAAGCTCCGATAGGCCTGGATCCGCTCGACGTTCTTCTGTGAACCGGAGAGCACGCCCAATCGCATATCCGGCCCGAGCGACTTGGAATAGGAACGAATATGGATCGTCTGGAGGGGCAGCTTCTTGCCGAGGCTGACCGCCGGTCGGGACGAAATGTCGCCCACGCCGTCGTCCTCAATGATCAGCACGTCGCAATTGCGCAGCAACTGGGCAAGATCGCGCATGCGCTGCATGCTTGTCCCAATTCCGGTCACAGCATGTGTGCGCGGTTGATAGAGAAACGCACTCGGCTTCTTTTCCAATGCTGCCGCAAGATCGCTCGCGACGGGCCCTTCGGCATCCGAGCGGATAGGAATGACATGTGCCTTGGCATGGTCGACGATGTCGAGAAGCCGGAGCGCCGTCGGATCCTCGACGGCGAGCACCGATCCGGGCATCACCAGCGCCTGAAGAACCGCGTGAATGGCTTCATAGCCGCCGTTCGTGGCGATGAATGCCTCCGCGTCGTACGGCCAGTCCGGCCGTACCGCTTCTTCGAGGCTGCGCAGGATCGGCGTGCGCTGGTAGCTGTTCAGATGCTCCGCCTGCGCGCCGATCGTCAGCGCCTCGACCAACGGCGGCAGAAGGGCCGGATCCGGAACGGCCATTGTCAGGTCCATCGCACCGGCGCCGAGATTGCCCGTCTGCGTGAAGCGCATCGGGCGCAGCGTCATCTGGTCGCCGCTGACCCACATGCCGGTCCGCCCGCGACCGCTGATCACGCGATATTGGCGAAGCTCCTTCCAGGCCGTCGAAACGGTCGCCGGACTGACGCCGAGTGCCCAAGCCAGTTCTCGGACCGGCGGGAGCGGCGTTCCGACCGGCAATTCGCCGGACCGGATCATTGCACTTATGCCGATGGCGATACCGCGCATCGTACGATCGGTCAGGCGGGCGACAAACCAGCCGATTCCGGGTCGAACGAGGCTTTTTTGTTCAGTAACGTAATTCATATTGCACAGTTTAAACTGAACATTAGGCTCCCTGTCCAGTCGAGATCTGGAAGCCGTCGTCCGGGAAGATCATGAAGATCACACTTGCGGTTCGAGACTGGGATTTCCTGACGCCGATCCTGCTCGGCGACATCCGGGCGGACGGATTCGATCTCGTTCTCGAACGCGTCGCAGCACTGCCGGAAGATCCGGCCGAAGACCCACGCTACGACGGCTCGGAAATGTCGTTGAGCCGCTACTGTCTTGCGAAGACGCGCGGCGAAACGCGGATCACCGGCCTGCCCTATTTTGTCATGCGGGCATTCCGCCACCGGTGCATCGTCACATCGAAAAGGAGTCGGCTGACCAAGATCGCCGACCTGAAAGGCAGCAAAATCGGTCTGGCCGGTTGGCAGGATTCCGGCAACACCTGGACAAGGGCCATCTTGCGGCGGGAGGGGATCGGGATCGAGGATGCCCAATGGAAAATCAGCCGGCTCCTCGCCAGCCATCCGATCATCGACAGGCTCGCGGGCTATCGGCGTCCGGGGCTTGTCGAGCCCGTCGAGGGAGACCTGCCGCTACTGCCGCTGCTTGAGGACGGCGTCCTCGATGCGGTCTTCATGCCCTTCATGCCGCCCGGCTTCTTCGGCGCTGCAAGCCCGCTGCGCCCCCTCCTGCCCGACTTCCGGCGCGCGGAGGTCGAATACTTCAAGGACGTCGGTTATGTACCGGGAATCCATCTCATCGGCCTCAAATCGGAAATCGCGGACCGCCATCCGGACGCATCGCGTTCGATCGGTGCCGCACTGGATTCGTCCTATCGCCTCTGGGCCGAAAAGCGCCTGCGCTACGCCGAGACCACTCCATGGCTTCTCGACGAACTCCGACAGGTAGCGCAGGATCTGCCCGAAGGCTGGGATCGGAACGGGTTGCGCGCCAACGAGCGCATGCTTGCCGATTTCTGCACCGAACTGAAGGCACAGAACCTAACGGATATCGCGTTGTCGCCGTCCCTGCTTTTCCCGAATTGCGCCGAGGAGATGAAAACATGATCGCGCATAGCAAGCGGTCGAGCGTCAAGGTCGCGCTCGGTCAATTCGCCGTCAGCAAGGTCTGGACGGAGAACGCAGCGACCTGCGTCGATCTGATCCGGAAATCGGTCGGGGGTGGCGCGGATCTGCTCGTGCTTCCGGAGGGGATCCTTGCGCGGGACATCGCCGATCCGGATATCGTCCTTAAGTCGACCCAGGAACTCGACGGACCGTTCATGACGCAGCTGCTGGCCGCCACAAAGGGCCAGCGCATCACCGTTATGCTGACGATCCATACGCCGACGGGCGACGGGCGCGTCTTCAACGTACTGGCCGTTCTGCGCGACGGTGCCGTCATCGCGACATATCGCAAGCTGCATCTCTACGATGCCTTCTCCATGCAGGAATCGACGAACGTCACGCCCGGCGACGTCGTGCCCCCGCTCGTCGAAGTGGCAGGACTGAAATTCGGCCTGATGACCTGCTACGACATCCGCTTCCCGGAACTCGCGCGCCGGCTGGCCGACGACGGTGCCGACGCGTTCGTGCTCCCGGCCGCCTGGGTCAAAGGGCCGCTGAAAGAACATCATTGGGAAGTCCTGGTCACCGCGCGAGCACTCGAGAACACGGCTTATATCGTCGCCACCGGCGAGTGCGGCGTGCGCAACATCGGGAACAGCATGGTCGTCGATCCGCTCGGTGTCGTCGTCGCCCGGGCCGCCGAAGCGCCGGCACTGGTCTTTGCCGACCTCGACCCCGCGCGCGTCGCGCATGCGCGAAAGGTCCTTCCCGCCCTTGCGAACCGCCGGTTCGCTCGCCCCGAACTTGCCGGAGCCGCCAAGGCCCGGAAATCCCTCAGCGCTGCCGAGTGAAGAAAGGAAACGTTCCATGCGCCGCATAGCAATGGTATTGCCGCTCGTCGCGGCCCTGTCGATCTCCGGCTCGGCACTAGGCCAACAGGCCCAGATCATCATCCCGACGCAGAAGGTCGACGAAGGGCTGCGGGCACGCCTCCCCGAGGCGATCGTGAAGGCCGGCGAGATGACATCCGTCAATTCCGGTTCCTTTCCGCCCTACGAGATCGTCTCCGACACCCGCTCGATGAGCGGTGCCAGCGCCGACCTCGCGGCGGCACTCGGCGGGATTCTCGGCATCAAGATCCATCACGAGAGCGTCAACGGGCTTGCCGGCATCCTCGCGGGCATCAAGTCAGGCCGATACCAGCTTGCGGTCGGCCCGATCGGGGACTTTCCGGATCGCCAGCAGGCAAACGATTTCGTCGATTTCGTGAAGGAGTACGTGGTTTTCGCGGTCCAGAAAGGCAACCCCAAGAAGATCGGCCAACTCACCGACACATGCGGAACGAAGGTCGCCGTGATGGCTGCGGGCTCTGCGGAGCGTGTCATCAAGGCCCAGGCCGAGGCCTGCGAAAAGGATGGCAAGCCGAAGCTCGAGGTCCAATCCTATCCCGACCAGCCGACCTCGATCCTGTCGGTGCGTTCGAGCCGTGCGGACGCGTTCTTCTCCTCGCAGGCTCCGTTGACCTACTTCGTCCAGCAGGCGAATGGGCAGCTTGAACTAGCGGCAACCGGTCAGCCGAACGGCTTCCAGGACCTGTACCAGGGCTCCGTGCTCCCGAAGGACTCGGTCCTCGCGAAAGTCGTCGCAGATGCCTACGCGAAGCTGTTCGAGAACGGAACCTATGCGGCCATCATGAAAAAGTGGGGCCTCGAAGGGAACATGATTCCCGCACCCGGGATCAATCTCTCCAAGCCGAAGCCATGACCGCAGGTACGGCTTCGGAAGGCGACCGGAATTCGGCCTTGCGCGACGTCGCGAAGGCGCACGCACCGTTCCCGGTTGCCCGGGTCGTCTCCTGGGCGGTCGTGATCGTCTTGATGGCGCAGGCAAGCTGGGCCGTCGCGCACAACAAGAACTTCGAATGGCATGTCGTGGCGCAGTGGTTCACGGCCGACTCGATCCTGCGCGGACTGGGAATCACGCTGGGCCTGACGGTCGTCGCGATGATCATCGGAACCGTCATCGGCCTCCTGCTGGCGATCGCGCGCCTCTCCAACGACAGACTGCTGGGCGGCCTTGCCGGGCTCTACATATGGATCTTCCGCGGCACGCCGCTGCTGGTCCAGCTGCTGTTCTGGTACAACATGTCGACGCTGTTCCCGACGATCTCGATCGGCATTCCCTTTGGCCCGACTTTCGGCGAATGGCCGACCAACGACGTCATAACGCCGCTGACGGCGGCCATTGCCGGCCTTTCGCTCAACGAGGCCGCCTACATGGCGGAAATCATCCGCGGCGGCCTGCTCTCGGTCGAACGTGGCCAGTATGAAACCGCCGACGCCTTTGGCATGACGAAAGCGCGTGCGCTGCGCCGCATCATCATCCCGCAGGCGATGCGCTCGATCGTGCCGCCGTCGGGCAACCAGCTCATTTCGATGATCAAGGCGACATCCCTGGTCAGCGTAATCGCGATGGGCGATCTGCTCTATTCCGCGCAGGCCGTCTACAACCGCACCTTCGAGGTCATCCCGATGCTGATGGTGGCGGTTCTCTGGTATCTGCTCATCACGTCGATCCTCAATGTGGGCCAGTCGGCCGTCGAGCGCTATTACGCCAGAGGCGAACGGGGTTCATCCGGAACTCCCGCGAAGGCTGCACCAGCCGGTCAGGCCGGGTGAGCTCGATGAATTCATCCATGGCGACGGCAGCACCCCAGGCTCTCGTCCGGGCACGCAACGTCCACAAATCCTTCGGCGATCTCGAGGTGCTCAAGGGCATCGATCTCGATGTCGGACAGGGCGAGGTCGTCGTGATCCTCGGCCCATCGGGTTCGGGAAAGTCGACATTCCTGCGATGCATCAACCAGCTTGAGCGGATGGATCGCGGCTCGATCGAGATCGGCGACGAGCAGATCGGCTACCAGCTGCGCGGCGGGCGCCTTTATGCGCTGTCGCCGCGCGCCGTCGCCCGGCAGCGCAGCCGGATCGGCATGGTGTTCCAGCAGTTCAATCTCTACCCGCATATGACCGTGCTTCAGAATGTCGTGGAAGCGCCGATCGGGATCCACGGCCGGTCCCGGCAAGAGGCGGAAGCCCACGCGATGGATCTGCTCGTGCGGGTCGGGCTTCCGGAAAAGGCGCATGCCTATCCCCGGCAGCTTTCCGGCGGGCAACAGCAGCGCGTCGCCATCGCTCGCGCGCTGGCGATCCGCCCGACTCTTATCCTGTTCGACGAGCCGACATCTGCACTCGACCCGGAACTCGTCGGCGAGGTGCTCGAGACGATGCGCGGCCTTGCGGACCAGGGCCTGACGATGATCGTCGTCACGCACGAGATCGGCTTTGCGAAAGAAGCCGCCGACCGCGTCGTCTTCATGGATGGGGGCGTCGTCGTCGAACAGGGACCGCCGGAAGACGTACTCGTCGATCCGAAGCATCCGCGTACCCGCGCATTTCTCGCGCGCGTGATCTGACGTCGCGAGCCGAGAGTGAAATTGAACGACCGAATGCGGCCCCGGAAAGGCACGGAAATATACGCTATTTCAATTTGTTAGCGGATACACCGCAACCTCCCGATCCGTCCGGGGTTTGGGTAGCCAGAATTTTTCAGTCTTTGATATGGGCCCGGCAAATGGCTGATATGGCTTGTCAGCCATCGCAACATGGCGATGCGTGGGGGATTTGCCGATCATGGTGAAACGAACTCAAACACCGGACGCGGCGATCGAAAGACCGTCGGCGTCAAGCTCGGGACGGCTGTTCGGCAGCGACATCGTTGCCGAAACGCTGCGAGCACTCGATATCCCGTATATCGCGCTCAATCCGGGAGCCAGCTTCCGCGGTTTCCATGACAGTCTCGTCAATTATCTGGGCAACGAGCGTCCGCAGATTCTGCTTTGTCTTCACGAGGAGCATGCCGTCTCGATCGCCCAGGGCTATGCCAAGGTGACCGGTCGCGCGATGGCGGCCGCCGTCCATTCGAATGTCGGCCTGTTCCATGCGACGATGGCCATCTTCAATGCATGGTGCGACCGGATGCCGGTCGTGGTGATCGGAGCGACGGGGCCTGTTGATGCTTCCAAGCGACGACCCTGGATCGACTGGATCCATACGGCACGCGACCAAGGTGCCGTCGTGCGGCCCTACGTGAAATGGGACGATCAGCCGGCCTCGCCGGCCGCCGCACGCGAGTCGCTGCTGCGGGCAAACTGGCTTACCAACACCGCACCGAAAGGGCCGGTCTACATCAATCTCGATGCCGGCATGCAGGAAGCCGAGATCGACGCGCGACTTCCGGCAATAGATGCAGCCCGCTTCCAGCCCGCGGTCTCGCCGTCGGTGTCGCCCGAACAGATCGCGGAGATCCGGGACATCCTGCTTGGCGCCGAACGACCGGTCATTCTTGCCGGCCGTGTGTCGCGAAGCCGCGAAGCCTGGGACGCGCGTGTACTTCTCGCCGAGACGCTTGGTGCGCGCGTCCTGACGGACCTCAAGGTCGGCGCCGCCTTCCCGACCGACCATCCCCTTCACGCCGGCGCCCCCGGGATCTACGCGGTGCCGGAGGCGGTCGGGATTCTGGCGAAGGCCGACGTGATCCTGAGCCTCGACTGGGTCGATCTTGCAGGAACGCTCAATGCGGCATTCGGCCCGCGCCCGCCCGGTGCGACGATCATCCAGTCTTCCCTCGACCATACCGTCCATAACGGATGGAGCATGGATCATCAGGGGTTGCCACCGGTGGACCTGCTCGTCCCGGCCGACCCCGACAATCTTGTCGGGGCCCTTGTCACCGCACTCAGCGCCCGGCCCAGCCGAACGAACGACATGGTTTTCGCAAGACGGCCCGATCCGGCGCCACGTCGGCTCGAAGACTCGCCGATCGGCATGGCTGATCTCGCCGCCGGCCTGCGAGCGGCACTCGGCGACCGCGACATCTCTTTCGTCCACCTGCCGCTCGGCTGGGACGGCGCGTTCTGGCATTTCCGGGGCCCGCTGGATTTCCTGGGATCCGATGGCGGCGGCGGCATCGGCGGCGGCCCCGGCATCGCAGTCGGCGCTGCCCTGGCGATGCGCGGTTCCGGCCGTTTGCCGGTCTGCATTGGTGGCGACGGTGACTTCCTGATGGGGGCGACGGCGATCTGGACCGCGGTCCACTACCGCATCCCGCTCCTCTATGTCGTCGCCAACAACCAGTCCTTCTACAACGACGAAGTCCATCAGGAACGCATGGCGCGTATGCGCGATCGGCCCGTCGAGAACAAGTGGATCGGCCAGCGCATGACCGATCCCGAGATCGATCTCGCCGGGCTTGCGCGCGCGCAGGGTGCTGCCGGGTTCGGCCCCGTCAAGCGGGCCGCCGATCTGGCAGACGTCTTTCGCGAAGCGCTCGCCGCCGTGGACGCGGGGAAGGTGGCCGTCGTGGACGTGCGCACCGAGCCCGGCTACACACCATCCATGACCGCCTCGCTGACGCGACACGCCACACCGGAGAAATCGTGATGGCCAAGCTCAAGCTCTCGATCGCGATCGGCGACTACGACCGCAACCGTCCCTTGATCGACGGTTCCGTCCAGATCGATGCGGTCGATCCGGCGATCATGACGCTTTCGCCGGAAGAGATCTTTTTCCGCGCCATGCGGCACGAGGCGTTCGACGTCTGCGAACTGTCTCTCTCCTCGTTCTTCCTGCGCATGGCGCGCGGCGACTCCGCCTATGTCGGCGTTCCCGCCTTCGTGTCGCGTGCCTTCCGGCACACGTCGATCATCGTGCGGAAAAGCGCGGGAATCCGCGCGCCGCAGGATCTGAAAGGGCGTCGCATCGGAACGCCCGAATGGCAACTCACGGCGAATGTCTGGGCACGCGGCCTGCTCGATGACTTCTATGGCGTGCGGCCACGCGACATCGCCTGGGTTCGCGGCGGCATCGAGGAGCCGGGCCGGCACGAAAAGGTCCAGTTCGATCCGCCTGCGGGCGTGAAGATCGCGGACGCCGGCCCCGACGAGACGCTGAGCGGCCTGCTGCTTGCTGGAAAGATCGACGGTTTTATCGGCCCGCGCCCGCCGCGCGCATTCACCAACGGGCACCCCGACCTGACCTGGCTGTTCCCCGATCCCGCGGCAGAAGCCAAGGCGTACTTCGCGAAGACGAAGATCTTCCCGATCATGCATCTCATCGGCGTGCGCCGGACGATCGCCGAAACACACCCATGGCTGCCGATGGCGATCCTCAAGGCGTTCGACCGTTCGAAGGCCGCCGCCGTCGCCCATCTCAACGATACGTCGGCGACCAAGGTGACGATGCCCTTCGTCGAAGAGCATCTGGCCGAGACGCACCGTCTGATGGGCCGCGATTACTGGGCCTACGGGCTTGAGCCGAACCGGCACGCTCTGGAGACGTTTGCGCGCTATCACCACGATCAGGGCCTGTCCGCGCGTCTGGTTTCACCCGACGAACTTTTCCATCCCGGTACGCGGGAATCCTACAAGCTCTGAATCCGCCCTTCAGGGCATTGCCGGAAATTCGGCCTCTATCCCGGGCAGTTTCCGGGCGAGCGGGCCAAGTGCCGTGACCATCCGCAGCATGGCGGCGCGAACGAAGTCGAGGAACGCCCTTTCGCTCTTGAGGCGGCCGCGGCGGGACGACCGGACGAGATACAGCGTCCGGTGCAAGGATGGATTCACGATGCGCCGCGACTGCAGCACGCCGCGATCCACTTCGTCGGAGGCGCTGCCGAAAGGCATGATGCTGGCGGCTGCACCGCTGGCGACCAGCTTCTTCATGGCCGCGATCGACGACGCCTCGTAGGCGATATCCGGCACCAGCGCACGCTCTTCGGCGGCCGAGACGATGGCCGTGCGCAACACGTCGCGGTCACGTGCGAGTGCAAGCGGGTGGCGCAGCGCTTCCTCGAACTCGATCGTCCGCTTCGGCGCGTCGGATTCCGGCGCACTCACAAAAAGCAGCTCTTCTTCGAGAATCGGCAGGCGGACAAGCCCGGAACGCTCGGGGACCGAATAGGCGAACGCCATGTCGATTTCCTCGCGCTCCAGCGCGTCGACAAGAACATGGCTCATTTCCTCGACAAGGCTCATCTGCACGTCGGGCGTCGCTTCGCGTGCGCCGACCAGCATCGACTGTCCGACGAGATGCATGATGCTCGGCGTCAGCCCGACGGCCACGCTCTCCTGTCCCGGGCTCGAGAAGCCCGACACGGCCTTGCGGGTATCTTCAACCGCGCGGAGAATCTCGCAGGCGCGCTCGTACAGGAGTTGGCCAGCCTTCGTCGGCGTCACGCCGCGCGAATGCCGTATGAGAAGCGGAACGCCGAGATCCTGTTCCAACGTGCGGATCTGAAGGCCGAGTGCCGGCTGCGCCACATAGAGCTGCTCCGCCGCACGGGTGATGTTGCCGGCCTCGACGATCTTGGCGAAGTAGCGGAGCTGGCGAAGATTGATGGCGATCCCCTGCGGTACGGAAGCACGCGGCAAGGCTACGTGCGGGCATCCGCCAATTCAAGCACCGGAAGCGGTCGCGAAGCGGATATGGATGTTCCGTTCCTGGGTAAAGGACATCATCTCCTCGATGCATTCCTCCCGCCCGACGCCCGATTGCTTCACGCCGCCGAACGGGGCGCCGAGGAAATGCTTGCCCACCTCGTTGACCCAGATGAATCCGGCTTCCACGCGCGTCGCCGTGCGCAGGGCGGCATCGATGTTGCGCGTCCAGATCGAACATGTCAGTCCGACCTCCGTCGCGTTCACGTCGGCCAGCATCCGGGCTTCGTCCTGCCACCTCAGCACCGACAGGACCGGTCCGAATATCTCCTCGCGCGCGATCGTCATTGCCGGCGTGACGCCCTCGAACACCGTCGGCTCGACGAACAACCCGCCGGCAAGCGCCGGATCGGCCGGGCGACCGCCGCCGCATACGACACGCGCACCCTCCGCACGCCCGATCTCGATATAACGCATCACCCGATCGAACTGCGCCTGGCTGACGATGGCTCCCATCGTCGTCGCAGGATATTCCGGCAAGCCGGGCCGGAAAGCGGTGATCCGCTTGCGCAGTTCGGCAAGGACCCGATCGTGGATCGCCTCGTGCAGGAAGGCCCGGCTCGTCGAGCCGCAGGACTGTCCGCACCACGCGAAGTTCATGCCGGCGATCATCGCCTGCGCCACTTCGCCGGGGTCGGCATCGGCGAACGCGATCAGCGCGTTCTTGCCGCCGAGTTCGAGCAGTACGGGCTTCATCCCGTCGGCGGCACTGCGCATCACGGCCTTTCCGGCGGCGACACTGCCGATCAGCGCCACTTTCGCGACCAGCGGATGCGCGACAAGTGCGGCCCCCGTATCGCTCGTCGAGCCGGTCACGACATTGAAAACGCCGGGAGGCAAAATTCCGTCGATCAGTTCGGCCAGACGCAACGCCGACAA
Organism: uncultured Azospirillum sp.; assembly: GCA_964416335.1. Lineage (GTDB taxonomy): Bacteria > Pseudomonadota > Alphaproteobacteria > CACIAM-22H2 > CACIAM-22H2 > Tagaea. The sequence continues at coordinate 29,721 of CAYQDN010000023.1, read as the reverse complement.
CGGCGCCTGTTCGGGCGGCTTCACGACGACCGTATTTCCCGAAGCGATCGGTGCTGCCGACTTTCCGGTGGCAAACATGAACGGATGATTGAACGGGATGATCCGCCCGACGACACCCATCGGCACGCGGATCGAGACGTTGAGCCGGTCCGGGCCCATCGGGATCGAGGCCCCCTTCATTTCGGTGACGAGACCAGCGAAGAAATCGATCTGCGATGCCGCGATCTCCGCGTCGGCGAGCATCGCGGAGACCGGATTTCCGCAATCAAGCGCGTCGAGGAGAGCAAGTTCGCGGGCATTCTCTCGGACGATCGCGGCGATCCGTCGCAATGCCTTTGCCCGCTCCAGCGGCGGCACGTCCCGCCAGCCCAGATACGCCCGATGTGCGGTTTGCACGGCCGCGTCGACGTCGGACGCGGCGGCATCGGCCACGCGCCCGAGGGAGCGTCCGCTGCCCGGGCTCGTGATCTCGAAGCTGCGGCCGCCAGCGGCCGAATGCCAAGCACCGCCGTAGTAGAGATCACGATGGCGTGGCAGAGGATCAGTTTGGTTCATTGTCACGCGTTCTCTTGTTGGGCCAATGAGAGGGTCATCAGGTCGTCTTGCGAACTCCGGTACGGGCATCAATCGAAGCAAGGTACGTCAGCAGAGAGTTCGCCAGAATTGCAAATGTGAAAACCGCGATCAGGATCGCGTACATGCGCGGCATGTCGAAGCTTACATAGCTCTGGATGATGAGATAGCCGAGTCCCTTGTTCGACAGCTTGGTCTCGGCAAGCATCGTACCGATGATCGCGATGCCGAACCCGAGGCGCAGCCCGTTTAGGACCGGCGCGCGCATTGCCGGGAGGTATATCTTCGTGACCATCTGCATCGTCGTCACGCCGAAGCTACGGCCGACGCGGATCAGGACGGTATCGATCTGGCGCATGCCCGCGGCGACAGAAAGCGCGATCGGGAAGAAGCAGGACAACGCACCCAACGCCACTTTCGAGCCCAAGCCGACTCCGAACCACATGATCATGACCGGGAAGAAGATGATTTTCGGCGTCGGCCCGAGATAATAGAGATAAGGCTCGAAGGCACGGGTCAGGAACCGGCTTCCGCCGATGGCGATCCCGACCGCCACGCCGGAGACGCTGCCGATCGCCATCGCACCAGCGACCTCGACCGCCGTGACGCCGAGATTCTCGTAGAAGACCGGTGCCGTCGCCAATGCGGCAATCGCGCGCACGATCCGCGCCAGCGGCGGGACGACATCCTGATAGAGCAGACCGGAACGCGCCATCGCCTCCCAGAGGCCGAGGATGCCCAGCGCAATCGCAAGGCGGGCGGTCAGGACGGATCGCGGGCGCGGCGGGTTCATGGTGCCGGTCGCAGCCATCGCTCGATCCTCTCAAGGGCGACGAAGAAAAATACGCTGACAAGGACAACAAAAAAGATCGCCGCATATGTCGCCGGCAGATCGTAGCGTTCGGCGAGATCGTTGATCAGCTGGCCAAGACCGCCCAAATTGATGAGGAATTCCAGGCCAACGACATTGATGAGCGCGAGAATGAGTCCGAGCCGGAGGCCCACGAAAATCGATGGCACCGCGGCCGGGAATTCAACCTTCCAGAACAGCTGTACGGGCGTCAGACTGAAGCTTCGCCCGACATCGACGAGCACACGTCGGACACCGACGAGACCTTCCAGCGTCTTGAGGATGACGGGTGCCAGAGCGGAGACGAAGCCCATCGCTGAAATCGTAATCATGTTGCGCCCAAAGATGACCAAGAACAGCGGATAGGCGAGCACCAGCGGTGCTGCCGAAAAAGCTGCAATCCAGGTTTCGGTTGCGGCACGCAGCAAGGGCGAACGCGAAAGGAGCACGCCGATCGGAATTCCGACGAGTGCCACGGCGAGGCCAGCGACAAGCGCCTCCATCGACGTCAGAAAGAACCGGTGAGGCAGCGCTTCCTCGGCAATGACGCGTGCGAAACTTTCCAGTACCTTCGAGGGCGCCGGGACGACGTAACCGTTGATCGCTCCGGCACCAATCAGGATTTCGACGACGGCAAGCATCGCGGCCAGCACAGCAAGTCCCGCAAGCTCCGGGCCGAGAATCCGCATGAACGCCGAGCGCATCGCCTGTCTCCCTAGGGACGTATCGCTTCGGATTCGAGCATGCCGCGGCTCGCCTCTTCGCGCAGATCTCCCCAGATCTGCGCGACGTAACGCCCGAAGGCGTCGCTGCTGACGATCTGCGACGAGCGCGGGCGCGGCAGGTCGATGTCGACGATCCGCTTCACGCGGCCGGGCCGATAGGTCATGACGACGACGCGATCCGACAGCTGGACAGCTTCGGTGATGCTGTGGGTGATCAGCAGCGTCGTCTGCTTCAGCGCCTGCTGGATCTGCAGCACTTTGTCGCCAAGCAGAAGCCGCGTCTGCTCGTCGAGCGCGCCGAACGGCTCATCCATCAACAGGATACGCGGCTCGAAGGCGAGCGTACGCGCGATCGACACGCGCTGGCGCATGCCGCCGGAAAGCTGCGCGGGCAGACGCGCCTCGAAGCCCTTGAGCCCGACAAGCTCGATGAAATATCGGGCGCGCTCGTATCTCTCCGCCTTCGGCGTTCCTTTTATCTCGAGCGGGAAGGCGACGTTGTCGAGCACGGTCCGCCATGGGAAGGTCGACTCTTCCTGGAAGACCATGCCGATGGCCGGATGCGGACCGCGCACCACATCCTTGCCGACGCGGACTGTTCCTTCGTGCCCGCCGGTCAGGCCGCCGACGATGTTGAAGAGGGTCGATTTCCCGCAGCCGGACGGTCCGATGATCGAGACAAACTCGCCTTCCCGGACGCCGAAGCTCATCCCGTCGACGGCGGTCAAGGCGGCGGACGGATGCCCGAACCGCATCGTCACATTGTCGATCTCGAGCGCCGTATCAGGCTGCATTGGGCGTTCGCTCCGGCCGGTCGCACATATTAACCCTCTGGAACTTCAGATATTTATCTGTCGCTCCGGGGTCAGCTTTCAGATCAGTGAGCCCGCCACCCCATCGATTGTCAAAAACAATCTGGGTTGGACAGTCCAAAGGACCGCATCGGATCGGGGCTCTATCGCGATGCCCTTCGTCCGGGACGGCCAATCGCGGATTTGCGGGCCTCGCTTTCCACCTGCAGGATGCCGGCGAGCAGGTTGCGTTGGATCTCCGCCAGGACTGCAAGGAGCTGCGCGACGTCGGCAGCATGCAAGCTCTGCGTTGCCGTCTTCACGACCGATCTGGCGAGCGGGATGAGTTCCTCGCGCAATGCATGTCCTTTTGCAGTCAAATGGACATGGAGCTTGCGCCCGTCGGTTTCGCTGCGCACGCGGCGCACGATGCCCTTCTTCTCGAGAATCAGGATTGCGCTCAGCGTCGTCGGCTCCATCGTGCCGACGCGGCCGGACAACTCGCGCTGGGTCAGGCCGTCTTCGTTCCACAGCGCGCGCAGGAAATACCACATTCCCAGCGTAACACCATGGGGGCCGATCTTGAGCTGCAGGAAGCGCTGCAGCAGGCGATGCGTCGTGCGGATCTGGTAGCCGACGCTTTTGGCGAATGGCAGGTCCACGCCCGTCCGTCGCACAGTCGATGCCTTCGATGCTCGAGTCTTCTTCACGGCAATTGCGCTCGCACTTCCATCCGAAGACGAAGGAGCGCCTCCATCGGGAAGCGCCCCTCGTCCGGCTCGGATCCGGTGGACGGTCAGTTTCTGGGTGGAATCCGGATCAGCTCGGTGATCTGCTCTTTCGTCAGCACGCTCGTCGTGTATTTCAGCGTGACCGCGTCCTCGACGATCATGTCGAGGCCCACGACCTTGTCGGGATCGACCGACTCTCGCGGAAAGAAACCGTCGCGCGTTCGCTTCGCCTTGGCCTCGGATATTTCAAGCCAGGCTGCATAGGTCTTGATCGCAGGCCCATCTGACACGTACATCGCGTCGATCGTCTCGCGATACGCCTTCATGTATCTGTCCAGGACAGCCTGCCGGCGCTGAATCGTCTGGATGTTTGTGATCAGGAGGCGAACCGTCTGCCCCTTGAAAACCTTCGCATCGTTCCCGCTGGCGATGATCCGGATCTGGTTCTGGTCGAGCTGGTCGAGCCCGAAAGGCGGTGCCGCCCAGCCGACATCGATCTGGCCGGACATCACCTGCGCCAGCGTCGCCGGCGGACCGCCGGTGGACGTAGGCTTGGCGGTGAGCTTGTCCTGCTGGATGAGCGCCGTAACGATGCCGTGAGTCGACGAGCCGTTCGTGGAGTAGGCCAAGGTCTTGCCGTCGGCATCCTTGAGCGTCTTGATCGGCGAATCTGTCCGGACGTACCAGTAGAGATCCGATGCACCGGTCGTTTCTGCGCCCAGGATACGAACCGGCGCGCCCTTCGAGAAAGCGGAGAGCGCACCCATTGTTCCCGCTCCGACACCGATATCTACGCTGCCGGAAATTACTGCCTGCTGCGTCTCGCCACCGCCCTGTGTATAGAGAAGTTCGAGTTGAAGGTTATGCTTCTTGAAAATGCCCAGCCGCTGTCCGATTTCGGAGACGGATGTGTCCCAGTTTCCGCGTTGGCCTACGGCCAGCTTGATCATGTCCTGCGCTGAAACAGGACTCGCTCCGCCCTGCACGACGGCGAACATGGTGGTCGCAACGACCCAGAGATTTCTCAGTCGCATGTTTCCTCCATCCAGAATTTCACGGCTTCGGGCCGCTTTTTGTCCAATTCCGCGGAAAATATCGCATGCCGGTTGGACGCGCGCAAACATATTAGGGACCTAAGTGTTGCCCGGTTTTCCCCGCATCGCGATTCGTGTTACCCATGTGCCGGCATGACCGATCGGACACGTCTCGGAGAAAGATGGCTACCGCAACCACCCCGACTGCGTTGAAGCTGAAGGTTCGCAGCAAGGCGGAAATCGCCGAAGGAATCTTCATGTACGAGTTGGCCGCCGCCGACGGCGCCGACCTTCCGGCCTTCACGCCCGGCGCACATGTTACGGTGACCGCTCCGTCCGGGCAGAAGCGCCGTTACTCGTTGTGCAACAGCCGCACGGAGCGCAGCCGATACCTGATTGCGGTCAAGCAGGAGACGGGCGGACGCGGCGGCTCGCTGAGCTTCACGCGCGACGTCAATGTCGGCGACAGCATCGAGGCCGAACCGCCGGCAAACGAATTCGAGATGTCGCGCACGGCGCCTCGGCGGATCGTCTTCATCGCCGGCGGAATCGGCATCACGCCGATCCGCTCGATGATTCTGGATTGCCTGGATCGGGGCTTCACGGAATTCAAGCTCTACTATTTCACGCGCACGCCGGCGGCAATGGCGTTTCGCGACGAATTCGCGGCTCCCCGGTTTGCCGGCAAGGCCGTGCTCCATCACGACAATGGCGACCCCGACCGGGCCTACGACCTGTGGCCGGTCCTCGAGGAACAGGACGGCGCCCATCTCTATTGCTGCGGTCCGCGCGGCCTGATGGATGCCGTCCGGGACATGACGGGGCACTGGTCGGATTCCTCGGTGCATTTCGAGGATTTCGCCGCAGCGACGGCCCGGCATTCCGACGATACGCCTTTCGAGATCCGCCTTGGCCGGTCCGGACAAAACTATGTCGTGCCAGCCGGCACCTCGATCCTCGATACGCTGCGCCGGCACGGGCACGTGCTGCCAAGTTCCTGCGAGAGCGGCACATGCGGCACCTGCCGGACACGCTTCACTGCCGGCGAGCCGGACCACCGCGATTTCGTGCTCATGCCGGACGAAAAGACGACGGACATCATGATCTGCGTGTCGCGGGCCAGGTCCGCATCCCTCACGCTCGACATCTGACGGCAGGCTGCGATGGAAGCTCCGCTGCGACTGGGCGTTATCGGACTGGGGCGCGCCTTTACCCTGATGCTCCCGACCTTCATCCGCCACCCGCGGATCGAACTCGTCGCCGCATTCGATCCGCGGCCCGATGCCGTGGCGCGTTTCGCCACCGAATTCCGCTGCCCCGGCTATGGCACGGTTGAAGGCGTCTGCGCCGATCCGACCGTCCAGGCGGTCTATGTCGCATCGCCGCATCAGCATCATGTCGCGCACGCGAAGCTTGCCGCGGCACACGGCAAGCACGTACTTGTCGAGAAACCGATGGCGCTCGACGCGGACGGCTGCCGCGCGATGATTCTGGCCGCACGACAGGCAGGCGTGAAGCTATTGGTCGGCCACAGCCACAGCTACGATCGTCCCTACCTTCAGACCCGCGAGTTGATCCGGTCCGGCAAGTTCGGCCCGGTCCGGATGATCAACGCACTGAACTTCACCGATTTCCTCTATCGCCCGCGCCGGCCCGAGGAACTCGACACCCGTGCGGGCGGCGGCGTCGTCTTCAGCCAGGCCGCCCATCAGGTCGACATCGTCCGGTTGCTCGCCGGGTCCGAGATCCGGACCGTCCGCGCCTTCACCGGAAACTGGGATCGGAACCGCAACACCGAGGGCGCCTACAGCGCGCAGCTTTCTTTCGCGAACGGCGCCTTCGCGTCCCTGACCTACAGCGGCTACGCCCACTTCGACACGGACGAATTCAATGGCTGGCGCGGCGAGCTCGGGCAGAGGCGCAATCCTGACGGCTACGGTGCGGCACGCGCGGCACTGGGCGGAGTCGCGTCGCCTGCGGAAGAAGCCGCACTGAAGCAGCGCCGCGCCTACGGCCCGGCAGGAGCCGAAGCCTTCGAAGCGGGGGCCGACATGTCGCACAACCATTTCGGCCTGGTCATCGCAAGCTGCGAGCGCGCCGATCTCCGCCCGATGCCGCACGGTGTCGTCGTCCATGCCGACGACCGGCGCTATACCGTGGATATCCCGGCACCAGCGGTTCCGCGGGCCGAGGTCGCCGACGAACTCTACGCGGCCGCAATTCTCGGCCACGAACCGCTTCATTCCGGCGAATGGGGTCTGGCGACACTCGAGGCGTGTCTGGCGATCTTGCAGTCGGCGCGGACCGGCAGCGAGATCACGCTCGCGAGCCTGGCCTGAGCCGGCCGGCCGGCCCGGGTCAGGCGGCGTCGCCTGTCATGCCCGGCTTGACGGATCCGCGTTCGAGAACGGCCATCACCTCGGCCTCCGCCTCCGACGCCCCCAGTGTGCGCCATGGCACGGATTTCTCCACCACGCCTTGATAGGAGCGGAGCTTCGCCTGCGGCAACCGCGGCTCGATCTGGCCGATGACGCCGCCGTCCGTGCCGAATTTGCCGACCGCATCCAGCATGACCCGCCGGAAGTGGACGATCGCGATGTCGCTGGCACCGAGTCTCTCCCGGCTCCGGTCGGCAAGCAGGCCCATCGACTCCCACATCGCGATGTCCTGGTTGGGAATCCCGGTGATGCCGGTGAAATTGCCGGCGGCCATCAGGTCGCGATCCTGGAGGTAGTTGTTTGCGGCCGTACGCTTGATCGGCCTGAACTCGGCATCGACATCCTCGCCGACCGAGAGCATGCAGAACTTCCGCCACGCATCCGTCTCGATCCCGGCCTGCTCGCCCTCGGCCCAGGCGATGAAATGGAAATTGCAGCTCGTATCGCCACGCGGAACGATGACGCTCGTCAGGTTGTAGGTGATGTTGGGCGGGATGAGCGCGATGAACGGGGCGACCAGGGTCGTGATTCGGACATAGTCGTGCGTGTTCGCGTTGGTGATCGGACGGCGGATAGCGGCATAGCGCATGCCGTAGGCGGTCGGCTGCACCACGATGCGCGGGTTCTTGTCGGTCGACGGGCGGACCCAGTGGTCGCCCTTCGCGGCGGCATCGCCCTTCGCCGGCCGCATGTCGGAGGAATGCAAGGTCGACGAATGCGCGGAGTCGATCTGGCCTTCCATGACCTGCGCCCAGTTGCACGACACCTCGACCTTCGCGATCGCGATGCGCGTATCCGGATGCGGCATCCACGGCGGCGGCTGGAATTCGGGCATCAGTTCCGGCGGCCCCATATATGTCCACACGAAGCCGCCCATCTCGCGCGTGGGATAGGCGATGTGCTTCACCTTCTGCGAAAAGCCGCTCTCTTTCGGCTCCGAGGGCATGTCGACGACATTGCCCGACGTGTCGAACTTCCAGCCGTGATAGAGGCAGCGAAGACCACATTGTTCGTTCCGCCCGAAGACCAGCGACACCTTCCGGTGCGCGCAGAACTCGCCGATGAGGCCGAGTTTGCCCTCCGAGTCGCGGAACGCCACCAGCTTCTCTCCGAAAAGCTGGACGCGGACCGGTGCTCCATCCGGCCTTGCGACCTGCTCCGACAGAAGCGCCGGTATCCAATGGCGGCGCATCAGCTGCCCCATCGGGGCATCGCCCTCGACGCGGCACAGCAGGTCGTTCTCGCTAGCAGTAAGCATGGTCGTTCTCCAACACGCGCGCCGCCCGGTCCAAGGATGAGACGGATAATCCCTTAGGATACTAAGTATAAATGTACCCCAATCGGAGCCTTGCGTCCAGAGCCGAGCCGCCGGCCCCGTCAGCGAAGTTGCAACCCGCAGCCGACTTGTGCGAACTAGGAACGAGGCCAAGCGGCCGGAATTTCCGGAGAAAACGGATGGGAAACGGCAGCCACCCCCCGACGCGTTCCTCGCTCGATCCCGCACTGCTGTCGGATATCGTCGACGCGAACCACATCCTCTTCAGGCAGGGCGTCGTCGACGGATTCGGCCATGTCAGCATGCGGCACCCGGACGATCCCGGGTATTTCCTTCTCGCAAGGAGCATGGCGCCCGCACTGGTCGCGCCGGAAGACATCGTGACGTTCGATCTCGACGGGAAAGCCGTCGATGCGGGCGGACGTCCGGTCTATCTCGAACGCTTCATCCACGGCGAAATCTACCGGGCACGCGCCGATGCCGTGGCCGTGGTGCACTCGCATTCGCCGGCCGTCGTGCCGTTCAGCGTCGTTCCCGGTGCACCGCTTCGTCCCGTCTGCCACATGTGCGGATTCCTCGGCGCCAGCACCCCGATCTTCGAGATCCGCGAGGTCGCCGGCGACGGAAGCGACATGCTCATACGCGACCCCAAGCTGGGCGCCGCACTTGCCGCGAAGCTCGGCGCGAATGCCGTCGTCCTGATGCGCGGTCACGGATCCACCGTGATCGGCACGAGCCTCCGCCAGGCGGTATTCCGGGCGATCTACACCGAACTCAACGCCCGGATACAAGGCGAGGCCATGCGGCTTGGCGCACCGGTCTACCTCACGCCGGCGGAGGCGGCGGCGGCCAGTGCGACCAATGACGGCCAGATCAACCGGGCCTGGGATCTATGGCGCATGCGCGCGAACGGCCAACTCGCGTGACGTCCGCGGCACGCACGCACTTTCTCCGGTTTCCCCTCATCAAGAGTTCCCGCACCGTCTTCGTGACGCTATAGTCGGTTCGATCGGCGCGAACGATGCCGAAGGAACGAAAAGGGGGGAACATGTCCGAGTCCGCGAACGAGCCGCGTCTCCTTTTTCCGCAGCTCCGGCCTCTCTACGAGCGCCTTGATCCCCTCGCTTGGCCGCTCGTGCGCGCCACGGTCGGCCTGATGATCCTGCCGCACGGCATCCCGAAGCTGATCGCGGGCGTGGAAGCGACCGCACAGATGGCGCTGGTGCGCCGGGGCATCGAGCCGGCATACCCGTTTGCCATCGGGATCATCACGCTCGAGACCGTCGGCGGCCTGTGCGTGGCGTTGGGGCTGTTCACGCGCTTCTGGGCGGCGGCCATCGCGATCGAGATGGCGGTGATCGCCTACCACTACCTCCACAGCGGATTCGGATGGACGATCCCGGGATACGAGTACCCGCTGATGTGGGGCCTGATCATGCTGGCCATCGCACTGCGCGGCGGCGGCGCATATTCGCTCGACCGTCGCATCGGCGTGCAGCTCTAGGCCGTCGCGACCAACGCCGCACCCAATGCAGGCAGCAGTCATATGAAATGTCGTGGCTGAATTCCCCAAGGCGGAACCCGGGCCAGTCCTGATCGCCGGCGGCGGCATCGGCGGGCTCGCGACCGCCCTTGGTCTCGCACGCAAGGGGATCGCATCGTGCGTGCTCGAGCGGGCCCACAGGTTCGGCGAGATCGGTGCGGGAATCCAGCTTGGCCCGAACGCATTCCATGCATTCGACTATCTCGGCATCGGCGATGCCGCGCGCCGGATGGCGGTCTATATCGACAAGCTCTGCCTGATGGATGCGATGAGCGACGACGAAATCGCCAGCATCCCGGTCGACGAGGCCTTCCGGAAACGCTTCAAGAATCCGTATGCGGTCGTCCATCGCGGCGACTTGCACGCCGTCTTCCTGAATGCCTGCCGCGAAAGCCCGCTCGTCGAACTTCGGACGGCATCCGAAGTGACCGGATACAGGCAATCCGGCGACGGCGCGACCGCCGTGATGAAATCCGGCGAAGCGGTCGACGGCTGCGCATTGATCGGCGCCGACGGGCTTTTCTCGCGGATCCGCGCCCAGCTCGTCGGCGACGGCGCGCCGCGGGTGACCGGCCACACGACCTATCGTTCCGTCATACCGACCCGGGACATGCCCGAAGAGCTGCGCTGGAATGCCGCGACGCTCTGGGCGGGTCCGAAATGCCACATCGTCCACTACCCGCTATCCGACTGGAAGTCGTTCAATCTCGTCGTCACCTATCACAACGACGCGCCGGAACCCGTGTCGGGCCAACCCGTGACGCAAGGCGAGGTCCTGCAGGGCTTCCGTCATGTCTGCGCGCGGGCGCGCAAGATCATCGAACACGGCAGCGATTGGAAGAAATGGGTTCTGTGCGATCGCGATCCGGTCCTCAACTGGGTCGATGGCCGCGTAGCCCTGCTCGGCGACGCCGCTCACCCGACATTGCAGTACATGGCTCAAGGTGCGTGCATGGCGATGGAGGATGCCGTCTGCCTCAGCCACGAGGTCGGCAACGCCGACCGGGACTATGCGCGTGCGTTCGAAGCCTATCGCGCGAAACGCGTCCATCGCACGGCACGCATCCAGATCCAGTCGCGCCTGATCGGGGACCACATCTACCATCCGGCTGGCGGAAGTGCGGCCCTGCGCAACGCGATGATGCGCGCGATGACGCCGGACGACTATTACGACCGGCTGCAGTGGCTCTATGGCGGAACGGGGCTTGCCGATGGCGCCGGCGCACTGGTTTGAACATTCGGCTCGTGCCCGTCCGTTTGCCTCGCGACAGACCGCGCGATTCGCAATTCCGCACTGGAACCCGATGCGATAGGGTGCCTCACGCCAAGTCCGCTCCGATCGCGCCAGCTGCCCGTTCCTCCAGCCTGCACAGCGACATAATCGCCATGAACGCGCCGCCCCCGGTTTCGATCTTCGCCATTTTCCTCGTGTTTGCGCGCATCGGGCTGCTCAGTTTCGGCGGCGGGATGTCGGGCTGGGTGTATCGGGAAATCGTGCAGGCCCGTGGATGGCTGTCGGAGGAGGAATTCCTCTCCGGACTCTCGATCAGCCAGATACTTCCAGGCACGAATGTTTCGAACCTGTCCGTCTATATCGGACAGAAGCTCCGCGGCGGTGCGGGCGCCGTCACCGCCGTGTTCGGCCTTCTCGTGGGCCCGTTCTTCGCCGTCGTCGGCCTGGCCAGCGTCTACGGCGCGCTCAAGGTCGTGCCGTGGGTCGAGAGCGTGCTCGATGGCGTGACGGCCGCCGCACTCGGCCTGCTGATTCTCGTCTGCTACAAGAGCGTGCGGCGCACGACCCGGCGGCTTCCGTCGATCGTCGCGTTCCTCGCGACGTTCCTGTGCGTCGCGATTCTCCGGCTCCCGTTCATTCCGGTCGTGGTCTGCGTGGGTGCGGCCTCGGTTTTCGTCGCATGGCCGAGAGGTACGGGCTCCGATGCGTGACGACAATCCGCTCCTGGAACTGCTGGCGGTTTTCGTTCCGTTCTCGCTCGTTTCCATCGGCGGCGGTCCGAGCATCTTCGCGGGGATCCAGCACGAGACGGTCGACGAACGTCACTGGCTGCTGGCACGCGAATTCGTCAATCTCTTCGCGATCGCGCGCGCCGCCCCCGGCCCCGGCAGCATGCTCGCCACGCTCGTGGGATGGCATGTCGACGGATGGCCGGGCGCCATCGTGGCGACGCTCGCGCTGTTCGTCCCCTCTTCGGTGCTCTGCTATGCGGTCGTTCGCGTCTGGCACAAGCACCGCGGCAAGGACTGGCATCGTGCGATCGAGAACGGCCTTGCGCCCGTCGCCAGCGCGCTGATCCTGGCCGGCATGATATCGATATTCCGCATCAGCGGATCCGGCGCGCTGACCTACGTCGTCGCATTCGGTTCGGCCGCGATCTTTGCCTTAAGGCCAAAGCTGCATCCGATGCTGCTGCTTGCCGCCGGCGCCATCGTTTTCGTCGCAGTCGATCCACATTGAATTTCCGGGATGATCCGTCGGCAAGCACCCCGTTGGCTTGCGCAGCCATACGTCGAGACCGTTGTTTCCCGGCTCACCCGAATATCGTCGCCTTCAACGGATACCAGAAAATACGCGGCCCCACCCTTTGATGCGGTCCGGGCGTTCGCCCACGAGCCGCATGCCGGCCCAAACCCCCGTCGCAACCGTGTCGAAAACCGGAATGCCGGTCTCGCGTTCGAGTACCGCTGCAATCGGAGCGCCGCGCATGTTCGTGCAGAAGACCGAAATCGCATCCGGCCTCGATTTTGCGACGTCCCGGATCATTTCGGCGATCGTTTCCTCCGTCACTTCCGCAAAAGAGAAATTTCCCCGATCCCGCAAGTGACGCTCCGCGACACAATCGAACCCTTCGCGTGCGAAGTTCGAGACGATCTTCGCCTGAATGTCATCGAGATAGGGGGAGACGAGACCCAGACGCCGCACTCCTGCTTTCCGGAACATATCGACCATCGCCAGCACGGACGTGTCGGCGTCGATTCCGGTGCTCGTCTTGATCGCTTCGCAAAGCTGCCGGTCCGCCTCAAGCCCGAGCCAGCCAGCCGACGTTCCATTCCATACGATCGCATTGACGCGCGCATCCGCGAGAAGCCCCGAAGCGGCAAGGATTGGCGCCAAATCGAATTGCGCAAGCGCCTGAGTGCTCAGGGAAATTTCCGTCACGCGAAACCGCCCGAAATGCGCCGTCACATCCGCCAAATCGGCCAGGATTGCCGCCGTTACAGGCTCCAGGACGGTGTTCGACGAAGGAGTCAGCATTCCGATCCGCTTGATTCTTTTTGGGTCGACACTCATGTGCACGTCATCCCTATGGCGCTTGCGCATCGATGCGAATGCATCGAATGCAGTGAATTTCCGGCGACGGAACGCATCTCCGATGCATGCCTATTCTGTCGCCGATGCCTGCGGGCGTGCGGTAGCTGCAGCCGCAGCTCCGCCGACGGCCAAGTCGGCCGTCTGAACCGTAACCGCGTTGCTCGCGAATTCGATGCCGACCTCCCTGAACCGATTGTGTATGCGCTTCAGGGCTTCGCGCTGCACCCAACTTGGCTTGACCGGGCGCGCCGTAAATTTCAGGCGAACAATCAGTGCATTGTCGACGATGTCCGCAACACCCTGCAGCTTTAGCGGCTCGATCATCTCCGGCCCAAGTTCGTCATCCTCCTGCATTTCGCCGCCAATGCGCTTTATCGTCTTGCGTATCTTCTCGATGTCGCTGTCGCGGGCCAGGCGCAGATTGAATTTCACCGTTGCCCAATCGCGGCTGAAGTTCGTGACATGCTGGAGCTGGCCGAACGGGATTGTGTGCACCTGCCCGTTCTGGTGACGCAGCTTCACCGATCGAACGGTGATTGCCTCGACCGTACCTTTGAGCTTGCCGGTGTCAACGTACTCGCCGACGCGAAACGCGTCGTCGGCGATGAAGAAGATTCCCGAAACGATGTCACGCACCAGAGATTGGGACCCGAAGCTGATCGCCAATCCGAAGATACTGGCACCGGCGAGCAGCGGCACGATGTTGACGCCCCATTCGGACAAGGCCACCAGCATCGTCAGGACAAAGATCGTGATCGCCCCGAACGTGCGGAACAGCGGAAGCAGGGTTGTGAACCGCGATGCCGCCGAGATTTCACCGCCATCGCCGCCAGGTCCAACGACCGGGGTCGAGCCTGCTATCTTTCGGTCAATCCAGTGCCGCATCGCTTCCCAGGCCATATACCCGATGAACAGGGCGGCTATGCTCGTGAATGATGCCCGACTCGCTTCGTGCCATTGCGCAGCGCTGAAGATTTCGAACTGACCGACGAGCCAAGTCTCAAGAAGCAATGCAAGAACGATCGCGGTTGCCGCGACCCGGCTGCATCGCCGGATGACTTGCTGAAGGCGTCCGTCGCTTTCGGCGCCATTGCCAAGTCCGATCAGCCTGTCGATTGCGATGGCAACGGCGACGACCAGAATCGTCATCACAAGCGAGTCAACGATCGCAAGGTCGATGCGCAGAACGCCAATCGCCATGGCCAGCCAGAACGCAGCCAGAGCAAGGCGCGCCGCACGCATCGCTGCAAGGCCGGTAACGCCCATGCGTCCAAGGGACGATCCAATGCAAACGACGACCATTGTCCCTGCCGCCAGAGCCGTTGCCTGCGCGTGCACCACAGGCAAGCCAGAGCCAATCAGCAACGGCAGGAGCTTGTTGACCGCCAGAAGGATCGCCGTGACGGCCCCGGCCAGCCACCACACGAAAGTCGCGGCGCGATCGTCGATCGAAACGAGGCGCAGCTGCGGCATTTGCGGTCGCAGGAGCACCTCGATCAAGAGCATGACCGTCCACCAGATCGCGCCAGCAAACACGACTGCGAAGCCAAACCGCGACAACGCGTCCGATGACGTCAGCAGAATGTCGGCGCCAATCCCGGCAACGACGGCGACCACGATGCGTTCCGCAAGATCGAGACCAACAACGGCGACAGCCGAAACCGGCCCAAGGCTGCTGTCGTTGGATCCGACGAGATCCGCGCGCAGCCCCGCAAGCAAGGCCCGCGTGATGCGAGCAGATGCAAGAGCGACCAGGAATATGACGAATATCGTGGCTGCCAAAGAAGCAAGGCCCTGGCCCACCTGCGGATCGACCAGCGCTTGAACCGCCCCGACGATCGCGACGGGCAGATCCGGAAATGCACCTGCAATATCGACAATGCTCCGACGCAGCAGGCCAAACCTGATCTGCAAAGACTGCAGCGTCCCGTCCGCGAATGCGCCGGAACCTTCGCCCGACGCATTCGCAGAGAAGCTGCTTGAAAGAACCACTACCAGAGCACCTAGAGTCAACCGGCGCACCGCGATTCTCCAGTCTAGTTGTTGGTCGAGCTTAGCAGAATTCGATTGCAGAGAAGTCCTGCAGTCAGGACCAACGAATGGAAGCCCCCTCAAGCGGCCGATCGCCTAGGAGGCGGCTTTCGCCAGATGGCGGAACATGTGACGGCGAGCCTCCTCATCCATTTCCGCCTTGAAGGTGAATCTATCCTTCAATGCCAGCGCGCGCGCAGCGGTCGGTCTTGCAGATATCTCGTCGAACAGTCGCTTGAGATTCGGAAGCTTTGCCCATGCCTCATCACCGAGGATAAAGGGCACCATCCGGGCCCATCCCCAAATATCCATATCGACGATCGTATACGTATCGCCAACCATGTAGCGCCGATTCGCGAGATGCGCATCGAGTACCGAGAAGTGCCGCATCGCCTCGAACTGGTAGCGATTGTGGGCATAAGGCACCTTTTCCGGCGCGAAATGCTTGAAATGGACCGCCTGGCCCGAAAATGGACCGACGCCGGTGGCGACGAACATCAGCCATGACAGGAGCTGGCCTCGATTGGCTGGAGACGCCGGCGGAAGGAACTTTCCCGTCTTTTCGGCCAGATAAAGAAGGATTGCATTGCTATCGAAGACGATCACGCCATCGTCATCGATCGCGGGAACCTTGCCATTTGGGTTCACGGCGAGAAACGCAGCGCCGAATTGCTCGCCCTTGCGCGTATCAACCGGCTTCGGTTCGTATGGGATCGCCGCCTCTTCGAGAAACAACGCAACCTTCGAAGGATTGGGCGAGCCATTGAAATAAAATTTTAGCACGGGCAGTTCCCCTCAGTCGGTTGGTTGGTTGGACGAATTCCGGTTTTCGGTATATCAGGCGAAAGCAGTGACTATGTGCCGGGCGAACCTATGGGTGAGCCGCTTATCCGGGCCGCGGGCTCCTGCCAGCGTTCGCCAAGAGCAATTCCAAGACGACTGCCCGCCAACGCAGCCATGATCCATAGCCATCCATGCGGACTCCCGGACACGATCCCGCCGACGAACGCACCGATATTGCACCCGCTTGAAATGCGGGCGCCATAGCCCATTGCCAGTCCGCCGGTCGCGGCCAGTATCCATCCGGCCCGATCCGGTCGCACGAACGCGCTCTTTGTCGATTGCGATTGAGCGGCCGCGAACGCGCCCGAAACAAGTCCAACATCCATTAGCACTGTTGAATCGGTCCATACCGGGTCCAGGAGTGCCTGCGCCATCCAGCCTTGCGACCATGTCGTGCCAGGGCCCGGCATCCAGCCAAGTGCAGCCGCAGCTTTTGCGCCAACCAAGGCGAACCCCCAGGTAATGCCCCACGGATGGCCCGCCAGCGGCAGACACAGCACTGCGAGCACAGCGAGAATGAATGCTGTCCCGACCTGCCGTCCGGTCAGCCGAGTATCGCCTGGCAGAAGGATCCATATCAGTCCGATCACGGCGATCTGCAAGCTCGCAGCCATCGGCCAGCCCCAGATTTCACCCAAAGACACGGCGGGGAACGCCGGCAATCGATCCCAGAATCCGGCGTCCAGCGACCCCCAGAAAGAACCCGCGATAAAAGCTGGAAGAACAAGTCGCATACGCAAGCTGCCGGCACCGAGTGCCGCCAGCGCGCCGGATCCGCAGCCGCGAGCGAACTGCATCCCGATCCCGAACACGAACGCGCCGGTGGCGACTGCAACGCCGGTCGGCGCCACGAATCCTCCGCTAGATCCGGCAAACCCAAAATAGACGGCGTGCAGGGTTATGCCGGCCGCCAGGAACACGAGTTGAACCCGGACACCCTGCGTATCGCCGCGGCTCAGCCAGGACCTATAGGCACCGGCAAAGCTGATGCCTCCACCGACCAGGCAGTATCCGAGGCCGGCGCCAAGAAGAAGGAGGAAGAACAGGATCGCCATGGCCTATTTCGCCGATATCGCAGCGGCGACGATCGATGCGAAAATCGGATCGAGCTCGCGCGCCATCGCAGTGAGGTCGGCATTTGCGTAGGGCGCGAATACGGCCGATGGCACCTGCCACGCAATCTTAACGCCCTTTCCCGGAACCTGAGTCACGTAGATGCGTAGTGGCGCTTCTATTCCGGCATCGACGCTCGCAGCCAGCATCCGTCTTGCATAGTCATTCCGGAAGACGAGAAGAACCGCATTTCCAGGTATCTCGATTCCCTGCCCTCTTGCCGCGCGCGATGCGCTGGCCGTCGCGACAAGAAACATACCCTTCTCTGAAATGGCCGCCTCGAGCCGGGAAACGCTCGTCTCGAAATCGTAGGCCGACTCTCTCGAATCCAGGGTCGCATGCGTCTGCGCGGCCGCCCCCATCGGGATCGCTAGGGCGGCGACGGAAGCAAGTAACGTCGATTGGAGGCGCATGTCGCTTCCCGGTTCGCAGGTGGGGTCGTCGAGGATACGCGGCTCGACGCAAGATATTGCCCATTTGCCGCAAGGCGCCTGGCTGGGAGGCGGAAGCCTCGCATTGCCGTGCACACCAAGCCGTACGGCGGCACCGCTAAGCCTCGGAGGCAATCAATTTCTGCCTCGCCGTAACTCGGCCGTGCCGGGCGACGAATCATGGGTACCTCCATTCATCCACGGAAACAGGCAAGTCCGATGCTTGTGCGCACGATGCCGATTTGGCCAAGCCCTGACGAATGGTCGCATAACCAGTTTCGATCGCTGGAAATCGAAATCCTTTCCCATCGTCCGAACGCGGCGGCGCTCATCGACAGACTGATCGAACGCAATCCGGAAGAACCGCTTTATTTCGCGGTCAAAGCGCTCTGCAGCCTTATCGGCGGCCGCCGCGAATGCCGAATTGGGGCACTGGCGTGCATTGGTGCGGCCCAGACCCTCCTGCCGGACCCGAGAAGGAACCGGCGCGCACTCGTCTATCTTCGTGCGGCACAGGTCTGGTGCGACGGGATGATGTCGCGCTCGGCCGACATTTTGAACGATTGGGTGGACGAACATCCCGAGGATGTTCTCGGCCTGAAGATCTGTACCGCGATACGATTCATGCTCGGCGATATGCGCGCAATCACCCGAATCACGCTCCCCACGCTTCGCCGACTGGCAACGAGCGACTTCGGATACGGGTTTGTCTTGGGTTGTCACGCTTTTGCCCTCGAGGAACTGGGGGAATTCGCTGTTGCCGAATCGTTCGGCCGCCAGGCGATCGAACTTGAACCGGCGGACGCCTGGGCAATGCACGCGGTTACGCATGTTTTCGAGATGACGAACCAGTCCAACCGCGGCCTGTCTTGGCTCGAATCCACGCAGATGCAATGGGCAAAGTGCAATAATTTCGCATATCACATGGCATGGCACCGAGGACTCTTCCAGCTGGAGCTGGGCATGATCGGCGAGGTATTGAATACCTATGATCAATCCATTCGCACCGTTCCGACCGACGACTATCGGGATATTTCGAATGCCGTTTCGATGCTCGCTCGCCTGGAGCGGCTCGGCGTGAATGTCGGCAATCGCTGGGGCGAACTGGCGGAAATCTCGAAGCGACGAGCGTCCGATTCAACGCTCGTATTCGCGATGCTTCACTATCTGCTCGCTCTTGTTCGCGTCGGCGATCAGGATGCCGTTGATTGCCTGCTCAATTCGATGCGGCTGCTTGCCGAGGAAGCGAACGATCAGGGTCGTGTTGCTGCCCGGGTGGGGCTGGAATTGGCCACGGCAATCGCACGCACGGGATTGCACCGCGTAGATCGAGCGGAGATTCAAGCTTTGCTCGACCGCGCCGGTGAGATCGGCGGCAGTGCAGCGCAGCGCAGCGTATTTTCCCTGTGGTTCGCGGAAGGTCCCACAACGCGCCAGTCGCGTGCGTCGAAATATCTCGTCGCTGCCGGCAATGCATCCGCTGCGGCATGATTGGCCAGTCGGCAGGCTAATTTAAGTTATGCGGATGCAGGCCGGATGCGGGATACGCGCCAGATCGGCAATGCGGAGCGCTCGGACTCATCGACGTGGCTGAAGCCGCTCCGCGTGGGCCGGCACAGCATATTCCCCGGCGATTTGCGCATAGGCATCCCGCTTGCATCTGCAGGGGAGGCCAACTTCAGGGCGGGGCAGCATGCATAAACCGCATCGTCGGCACGCGCACTTCATCTTCGGCATTCTGCAATCCGGCCTGACAAGCCTGATTGCCAGCGGCTTCGGCAGCCTGCCGCTCCTTGGAACCCCGGAGTTTGTGCCGAACTGGCTGCGTGCCTGGGCGATATCTTGGCTCGTGATGCTCCCCGTCGTCGTTCTCGCAGCACCCGCGATTCGAAAAATCTCGCACGCATTGACCAGAGACGACGGCGTCAGCCGATAGCCGACCGACCCTGCGGTTACGCCGCGACCCGAAGCGCGTCCGTCACCGACAATTCGAGCGAGGCCGTCCTCTCGGCGACTTCGCGCGCGGTCGTTCCCAGCTTGCCAGTCGCCGCACCGACGCGCGTGGCGGTCTGCGCGACATCCGCAATTCTCCGGGTTACATCCCGTGCCGCGGCCGCGACCTCTTCCACGTTCTGCGATATCTCGCGGGTCGCGGCGCCTTGGGAGTTGAGGGAATCGACGATCTCGCCGGTGATTTGGTCGATGTTGCCGATCGTCGTCTCGATCGTGCGTATTGCGACCATGGCCTCGGATGTCGCCGCCTCGACCGCGCCGATCTGGCGGGCGATGTCGTCGGTCGCGCGTGCGGTCTGGTTGGCGAGGCTCTTGACCTCGCCGGCAACGACCGCGAAGCCCTTCCCCGCCTCTCCGGCGCGGGCGGCTTCGATCGTCGCGTTGAGCGCCAGCAGGTTCGTCTGGCCGGCAATGTCGGCGATCAGCTTGGTGAATGTGCGGATTTCCGCGACGGACTGCGCGAGCTTCTCGACCGTCCGGCGGGTCGCCTCGCCATTCCGCACGGCACTGCGCGTGACGTCCGCCGTACGCGCGACCTGCTGGTTGATCTCGTCGATCGACGCCGACAGCTCATGCGTTGCCGCCGCAACGGTTTCGGTGTTCCGCAGCGCGTTTTCCGCCGCCTCCGCGACCGCCGTCGAATTGCTCGCCGTCGTCGTTGCGTCTCGGCCCATCTCGTCCGCAAGATCGACCATCACGGACGTGCGCGTCGACGCCTGCCGGGTGGCATCCGCCGTGGCAACCGACACCGCGTTCGCCATCGAGGCCAGCGCCTGACGGCGCGCATTCTCCGCAGCAATCCGTTCGGCTTGCTGGGCGGAGCGAGCCCGGTCCGCTTCAATCAGCTCGACGCGAAACGCCGACAGGGCAGTCGCCACGACGCCGATTTCGTCGCGGCGGCCCACGAGCGGAACTTCTTCGTCGAAATCGCCCTTCTGGATCCGGCGCATGCTTGCGACGACCCGATCCAGAGGGCGCACGATTCCCCACCTGCCGATGCCCAGCCCGAGACCGATGCCGACAAGGCCCGCCGCGATCGCCACAAGAGGAAGCCAGATCACCAATCGGTCGAGTATCGCGACGACCTCGGCGGTCGCCCGATCCGCCTGGCGGGCATTGCGATCGTAGAGATCCGTCAAGGCAAGGATCGCTTCCAGTACCAGCGGCGCGCCATCGATGGCCGCGTGTCCGGCGTCAACGCGATTTCCCCCGTTCGACAGCCGGACGACATTTTCCGCGATCGGGCGATAGGCATCGAGCGCGCGTCGGGCCGCCGCCATGGCCTGGCGTGCACCCTGATCCGCCAGATGCGGCTCGAGCTCGGAAAGGTTTTCCCGGATCACGTCGAGATCCTTCGCCGCCGCACCCGCCAGTTCGCCGCGCCGGCCGTCCGGCAGGTCGAGCCCCAGCGCCTCGACATTGCGGGCAAGACTGATCGTGCTCGCTCCGATATAGCCGGTGCTCTCGACATTCAGGGCGGCCCGATTGATCAGACGCGCCGCCGAGACGGCCTCGACGAGCCCGTTCGCCGCCCATGCCGCCATTGCCGTGGCAAGCGCCCCCGGCACGAGCACGGCCAGCAGAATCTTCCGGGAAATCGACATATTTGCGAAGCGCGGCATTGTACATCTCCGTGGGAAGAACCCTCTGTCAAATTCGCCCGGGCACCGCCGGAGGTTACGCGAGAACGGCAATCTCAAGCTTGCCCTCGACGCCGGCCACGCTCGAATTCCGCCGTTCGGCAGGCGGACCGGGGCGCACATAGCCTTGCGCAAGCGCCAGATCCATCAGTTCACCCGTTGCAAGTGCGCGGACGCGTTCGGCCTTGGTGTGTTTCTCGAGTTTTGCCGCAAGATTTACCGCCTCGCCGATGACCGTATATTCGAGGCGCGATTCGTCACCCACGCAGCCGAAAAGGACATCGCCGCTTGCGAGTGCAGCGCCGACCCCCGTTGCCGGAAGCCCCCGCGCGCGCAGGTCGGCGATCCACACCGCGGCGGCTGCCATCAATTCGTCGACCGCACGGACCGCATCGGCGGCGAAGGTCGGCGACGGCCGTGCGGCGCCGAAGCTCGCCATGATTCCGTCCCCCATGAACTTGTCGATGCTGCCGCCATGGGCCTGGATGATCGGGACGAGCAGGCCCTGGTAGTCCGCCAGCAGCCGGATCAGTGCACTGGCGTCGAGCTTGCGCGACAGGTCGGTAAAACCGCGCAGATCGACGAAAAGGGTCGCCGCCATGCGGATCTCCCCTTCTCCCGGGCGCAATCCATGCTCCGCCATCGTGATGCGGTTGGCGATTTCCGGCGCGAAGAAACGCTTGAGGTCGCGTGCGGCGACGTCCTCGGCCACCGCGCGCATCAGCATCCGCCGGGCGCGCGTGATGGCGACGGCGATGAGTCCGGTGACCAGCAGGATGGAAACCATCTTGTCGATCTCGGCACCCCACAGGATCGTCGCGGACGTCATGTAGACGACGAAGTCGTGCGTGACCGGCATGCCGTCGGGATTGCTCGCGACGGCATAGACGACGAGCCCCAGCCATCCAAGTGCGGCCACGCCGCCCGCCAGCAGGACGAAGCGGGCATCGAAGCGCAGCGCACGCAAGGCGATGAAAATGAAGACGTACAGCAGGGTCGGCGCCTTCAGGTAGAAGGCCGCGACCTGGGCGTACTGGATATGGAAGCTCCAGATGAGCCCGAGCAGGAGCGCCATATCGATGACGATGGACGCGACCTGCACCGCATCGGAAAGCCGCGCGCGCCAGGCGAGCGCGAACTTGGCGAGCGCGAATGCCGTATAGAGACCCAGCGCCCACGGCACGGGCATGAACGGCGCGTCTGCTGGATGCGTCTTGCGGGAAACCGCATAGAGCGTCAGGAAGACCGCGCAGAGCCCGAGCTGGACGATGCTGACGAGGATGTCGCCGCGATGCTGCTCGGCGACGATCTCCTTCCGGACGCGTTCGGGCAGGGCCCGATCCTCGATCCGGACCGGAAGGAGATGCGTCAGCAGCGAAACGGCGGACGAAATGCTCATTGGGCGGCGACGGCCATGGCGTTCTCGGCAAGATAGTCGTGGATGACGCGGCCGTAGGGCAGCGTGAGATCGGCGACGAAATGCCGGCCGCCGACGACCTCGCGCACCGGAAGGTCGGCGACCGGCGCGTTCACATGCGGCACCAGATGGAGCCGGGCCGGTCCCGTCCACGACCCTTTCACCGTCACGTCGGTCAGGTTGTACGCGACGAGCTGCGCGATCGCCGGCGTACCGTCGACATGCGGGATGATCTTGAGATTGACCTGCATCTTGGCCAGTGCGGCCGACGTCCGCTCGTGGTCGCGGGCGAAGCCGTCGTGCTTGTACGCCATCGTGCCCATCGCGACGCGCTGGCCTGCATAGTCGAGCGTGCCGGTCAGCGTGTCGGTCGCGATCTCGAGCTTGGGGTGCGCGTATTTCTTCGGGAATCCCCAGATCTCGCGCCCTGCCGCGATCGGCGGGTCGTCGTCGAGATACATCTGCGACACGAAATTGCACGGCGTTCCCTGCCAGGTGCACGGGATCACCACGCCGCTCTCGGTATAGTCGCCGAAGCCCGAGCTGTCGGGCATGCGGATCCACTCGTAGTAGACGATCGCTTCCGCGTCCGGCACCAGCGGCTCGGGCACGGCCGCGCGAACGGAAGCAGGATCGCTCTTGTAGGCGACGATGAAATATTCCCGGTTCGTGAAGCGATAGGGACCGTGCGGATAGCTCGGCGAAGCGGCCGGCATCGACGGAAGGCGAAGGATCTGCATGCGGTTCATGTCGGGCTCCGGATTCAGAGATATTTCTGGTGGATGTCGACCGTCGAGCGGCGACCGATTGCGTCGAACTTGTCCTCGACCCAGGTCTGCGCGACCCGGCGACCGAGCGCCTGGAGTTCCTGGAGGAACTCCCAGTCGGCGTTGAGCTTGCTTGCGACGCCGAAGCCCTTCATGCGCTCCTCGGCCTCGATGCCGTGGATCAGGACCTGGCGGAGATTGCCGTTCTTGAGCTGGTCGGTCTCGATCAGCTTCGTGACGAACGCGATCGCCCGCATTTCGCGCATCAGCGAGGAGTTGAAGCTGATCTCGTTGAGGCGGTTGAGGATGTCGCCCGCCGTCTTCGGCACCTCGCTGCGTTCGATCGGATTGAGATGGACGATCGCGACGTCGGTCGACTTGCATCCGTAGATCAGCGGAAAGATCGCCGGATTTCCCATGTAGCCGCCGTCCCAATAGGCCTCGCCGTCGACCTCGACGGCCTGGAACATGAAAGGCAGGCAGCCCGAGGCGAGCACGGCGGAAGACGTGATCTCGCGGTTCTCGAAGATCTTCACCTTGCCGGTGCGCACGTTCGTGGCGCACAGGAAAAGCTTGATGGCGGTCTGCTGGCGCACGAGATCGAAATCGACCACCGATTCCAGCACGTCGCGCAGCGGGTTGTTGTTGAGCGGGTTGAACTGGTAGGGCGAAAGAAGCCGGCTCATCATGTCGAACAGGACGAAGGCCGGATTCGAATCCATCGACCGGTTGCCCGTCATCCGGTCGTACCAGGTCGGTTGCAGCGGGCCCAGCGCCGCCGCTTCGCTGATCTTGCGCCAGAACGTCGCCAGGGCCGCCCGTGCGCCGTCGCGGCCGCCGGACGCGAGGCCCGAAGCCAGCACCGTGGCGTTCATCGCCCCGGCACTGGTGGCGCTGATCCCCTCGAAGACGATCCGCTCGTCCTCGAGCAGGCGGTCGAGCACGCCCCAGGCGAACGCGCCGTGCGCGCCGCCGCCCTGGAGGGCGAGATTGATCGTCTTGGTTTCCTGCATCGAGGCCGCCATCGGGCGGCCGCGCGTCGCGATTCCGTCGTCCATCGTCGTTCTCCCCCTCGCCCGCGTTCAGTGCGCCGTCCAGCCGCCGTCGACGGGAAGTGCCGTCCCGGTGATCGAGGTGCCGCCGTTGCCGCACAGGAACACCGCAAGCTCGCCGAGCTCCTCGACCGTCGCGAACCGCTTGTTCGGCTGCTGGGCAAGCAGGATGTTGCGCACCACGTCCTCGCGCGGAATGCCGTGCGCCTTGGCCTGATCCTCGATCTGCTTCTCGACGAGCGGCGTCCAGACATAGCCCGGGCAGATCGCGTTGCAGGTGATGCCGAACTCGGCCCCTTCCATCGCCACGGTCTTCGTGAGACCGACGATCCCGTGCTTGGCCGCGACATAGGCCGACTTGAACGGCGACGCGACGAGCCCGTGCGCCGACGCGACATTGACGATGCGCCCGAAATTCCGCTCCTTCATCGACGCGAAGACCGACTGGATCGCATGGAAGGCCGCCGAGAGGTTGATGGCGATGACCGCATCCCATTTTTCGGCCGGGAAATTCTCGATCGGCGCCACGTACTGGATGCCGGCGTTGTTGACCAGGATGTCGACCGGGCCGTTGCGCAGGACCGCCTCGTCGACCATCGCGCGGATCGCCCCGCCCTTGCTCATGTCGGCGCCCGAGTAGTCGACCTCGACGCCGAACTCGGCAGCCATGCCGGCGCGGATCCGGTCGATCTGCTGCGGGTCGCCGAAGCCGTTCAGCACCACCTTGGCGCCCGCACCGGCAAGCGCCCGGGCGATGCCGAGCCCGATCCCGCTCGTCGAGCCTGTGACGATCGCATGGCGATCCTGTAGCGGGCGCGACATCGGCGCGCGCCCGTCGGTCTTGGGGGCCATCTGGTTCATTCGTGTTCTCCGTCCGTTGGGTTGGGTTATGGGATTCAGGCGCGCTGCAGCTGCTGCGCGATGGGGCCGACGACAGGCAGGCGCGAAGCCAGGCTCAAGGCGGCGTCGCGCTCGATCCACAGGATCGCCGCGGCGGCAAGCCAGGTCAGGCAGGCCTCGGCGAAGAGCACGCCGCCGTCGTGATAGGGGTCGATGCCGAGCGGCGAGGCGAGGTGGAAGAAGATGGCGCCCGACATGATGCCGAGAGACATCGCGGCGCCGACGACACGGGTCACACCGGCAAGCACCAGCAGGGCGGCGGCAAGCTCGGCGATCCCCGTGCCGATGCGCATCGCCATCTCGTGGCCCGAAAGCCCGAGCCAGTCGGTCAGGACCGTGAACAGCCAGACGCTGCCTTCCGCACCGCCGAACTTGTACTGCAGGTACCAGACGAACACGTACGCGATCCAGCCGGCCAGGCCGAACGAGACGAGCCTGGAAATGGTCTTGCGCCCCGCGCTGTTGGATGCCATCTGATTCACCGTTCCCTCCTTCGGTTGGGATGGCGGGAATGTGACAGCGCCGGTCTTCTCGCGGAAATGCCGACTGCCTATCGAAACGATGCGCGAAGACTATGGCGTTCGGGTGTATTGGGGTCGGCCATGGAAATGCATCAGGTCCGCTATTTTCTCGCCGTCGGCGAGTTGCTGAACTTCACGCGCGCTGCCGAGCGCTGCAACGTGTCGCAGCCGGCCCTGACGCGCGCCATCAAGAACCTCGAGGATGAGCTCGGCGGGCCGCTGTTCCATCGCGAACGGACCAATACGCACCTCACGGAGCTCGGGCGGATGATGCAGCCGCACCTCACCGAGGTGCTCGCCCAGTCCGAAGCCGCCAAGGTCCGCGCCCGGGAATTCGGCAAGCTCGGCGGCGGGCCGCTCAGCGTCGGGATCATGTGCACGCTCGGCCCGGCGAAGCTGCTGGGGCTGATGAAGGGCTTCCGCGAGCGGTACCCGGGGATCGAGATCAATCTCCGGGACGCCAAGGGCCAGCTTCTCGAGGAGATGCTCGCCGCCGGCGAACTCGACGTGGCGATCTACGGCCTGCCCGGCGGCATCACCGACGAGCGCTTCCACGTCATGCGCCTGTTCGACGAGCGGTTCCTGATCGCCTGCGCGCCGGGCCACCGGTTCGAAGGGAAGCGCAAGATCCGCCTCAGCGACATGGACGGGGAGCGCTATCTCTTCCGCGCCAACTGCGAGTATGGCGACCATATCCGCGAGCTCTACCGGTCGAACGACGTCAAGATCGAGCGGCCCTATCGGAGCGAGCGCGACGACTGGATCCAGTCGATGGTCAAGGCCGGCCTGGGCGTGACGTCGATTCCGGAATTCGCCGTCAGCGTCGACGGCCTGGTGACGCGCGAACTGATCGAGCCGCAGATCTCCCGGACGATCAATCTGGTCACGGTCCGCGGCCGTCCGCATTCGCCGGCGGTCGGCGCCTTCGTACGGGAAGCGGTCGGCTTCGACTGGATGGCCTAGCCACCCTCGCCGCCGGTGATCAGGCGGGCCCCGCGCTGGAACGTCGCGTAGGCCCATATCCAGTTGAGCGCCACGACGACGCGGCTGCGGAAGCCGATCAGGAAATAGACGTGGGCGAGCCCCCAGAGCAGCCACGCCAGGAAGCCCGACAGCCGCACCCGGCCGAAATCGACGACCGCCGATTTGCGCCCGATCGTCGCCATGCTGCCGAGATGGCGATAGCGGAACGCGGGCGGCATCGGCCGGCCGGCGACCTTCGCCGCGATCGCGCGTGCGGCATAGACCCCCTGCTGCTTGGCGGCCGGGGCGATCCCCGGCACGATCTTGCCGTCGGCGTCGCGCACCATGGCCGTATCGCCGATGGCGAAGATCTCGGGATGCCCCGGAACCGTCAGGTCGGGCCCGACGACCGCGCGGCCGGCCCTGTCTTTCTCGGCGCTGACCCACTTGGCGGCCGGCGAGGCGGCGACGCCGGCGGCCCAGACCAGCGTCGATGCACGGATGCGCGTCCCGGCGATCACGACGCCTTCGGAATCGCAGACCTCGACCGGCTTGCCCGTCAGGACGGTGACGCCGAGCTTCTCGAGCGACTGCTGCGCCTTTTGCGACAGTCGTTCGGGAAAGGTCGCCAGTACGCGAGCACCGGCCTCGACAAGGATCACGCGCGCCGTGCCGGGTTCGATCCGGCGGAAATCGGCCGCCAGGGCCGTGCGCGCCAGTTCCGCGATCGCACCGGCCATTTCGACGCCTGTCGGTCCGCCACCGATCACGACGAAGGTCAGCAGGGCCTGACGTTCGACGGGGTCGTCGCTTGCCTCCGCGCGCTCGAATGCGAGCAGCACGCGCCGGCGGATTGCCGTCGCGTCCTCGATCTTCTTGAGGCCGGGCGCATACGGCGCCCAGTCGTCGCGCCCGAAATAGGCGTGGCGCGCACCCGTCGCCAGCACGAGATGGTCGTAGCCGACGCGGCCGGTGTCGGTAAGGACCTCGCGTGCGACGGTGTCCACGCCGGCAACTTTGGACATCAGCACCGTCACGTTCGGCTGGCGCGACAGGATCGCGCGGATCGGCGCTGCGATCTCGGCCGGCGACAGCCCGGCGGTCGCGACCTGATAGAGCAGCGGCTGGAACAGGTGATAGTTGCGCTTGTCGATCAGCACGATTTCGACGGGACTGGCAGCAAGTTCGCGCGCGGCCGAAAGGCCGGCGAAACCGCCGCCGACGATCACCACGCGCGGACGACGGTGGGCTGGTTTCTCGACGGTCATCTCGATCATCCTTCGGGCTAGGCGGCTGCGAACTGGGCGCGCATGCTTCGGATCGCCCGATGGACGGCGATCTTGAGGGCCCCGGTCGACTGTCCGGTCGCCCGGGACGCTTCCTTCAGCGCCATTTCCCTGAGCTTCAGCAGTTCGATCGCGCGCCGCTGGACCGGCGAGAGCGATTCGAGCGCGCGAGCGACGATCGCGCGCGCGTCGATCCGGGCGATTGCGGCACCGGAATGCGGGTCGGGCGCTGCGGCGACGATTTCCGGATCGAACGCGATCTCGCGCGCCGCAGCCGAATTGGACTTGCGGCGCCAGTCGACCGCCCGACGGCGTGCGATCGCGGTCAGCCAAGGCTTGATCGGCCGCTGCGGATCGTAGGTGTGGCGGATCGCGTGGATCGTGATCAGGGCTTCCTGGACGACATCGTCCACCGAATGCGGCAGGATTCCGGTCCGCAAAACGATGCTGCGCAGGAAGCCGCTCGCCTCGGCGAGAAAGAGCCGGTATGCGCGCGCATCGCCGGCCTGTCCGGCAGCCAGCAGTGCCGGCCAGCGATCGCTGTTGCGGTTGCGAATGTCCAGTCGTTCGTCGGCCATTTTGGGCGCCCGTCCTGTCCGGGGGTTGAATCCGAAGACAGCGCACGATGCGACGGGGCGCCGGCCGGCGGAAATATCGCCTGCCTATTGTTTCGATAGGCGGCGCGCATCGACGGCGGAGACCGGAAGGCCCGGCTGATTCCCGGACTCCGGGCGCCAGCGCGGCGGTTTTGAATCCGCACCGCCAGGCCCCTAAGCCATTGATCCCGTGCCGGCGAAATCCCGCCGCGCAAAACCGCGATGGACAGCGCGATCCGGAATAAATAAGAACGACCGGCCGATTGCCGGGTTAGCTCAGCGGTAGAGCAGCGGTTTTGTAAGGCATTGCTCGGGTCGTAATGCATTGATCTGCTTATGCTGCCGCGCATTGTAACCGTCTGGGACGGTCACAGACGGGCTGTGAAGTCCCACTTAAAGTCCCACTCCACATTTGGCTCCGCGAACGTCCTGGTGGTCCAAATCACCGGAGGGATTTGGCTTACACAGTCATTCACCGAGACCATTTTGTTTTCCGGATCAAGCGGTTGCCGAAGGGTTGCTGGCCAATGGAATAGGACCCCCTTGGTTCGGTATGTCGATACTAGAGAATTTTAGAATCTCGTCTATTAGACTTGGGAACCGACAACCACCTGCGATGTAATAAAAAAGACCCGGCGCACAGCGCCGGGTCAGTTTAGCCCTTAGCTGAGAGAGAACAGCTCAAGGGTTAGAAATCAGATCCCGCCCATGCAGAGGTATTTGACCTCCATGAACTCGTCGAGGCCGTACTTCGAGCCCTCGCGGCCGATGCCCGACTCCTTGACGCCGCCGAAGGGTGCGACTTCGGTCGTGATCAGGCCCGTGTTGATGCCGACCATGCCGTATTCCAGCGCTTCGG
>CAYQDN010000022.1:0-70069 GCA_964416335.1 uncultured Azospirillum sp. | reverse complement strand
GCGAAGTCGCGATAGAGATTCGCGAATGCTTCGAAGAACGCCTCCGGATGGCCTGCCGGCAGGCGCGCCGCCGCCCGCGCGAGAGGATGCAGTGTCGGCAGACCGCGCGTGCGAATCTCGGCAGGACTGGCATTCCGCATCACACGCAGCTCGTTTGCTGCGGCTTGGTTCCAGGAGACGCCGCCGACCTCGCCATAAGCTTCGATCGACATCGAGTTTTCAGCACCGGTCGCTGCCTTGGTGACGAAGAACACGCCACGCACGCCGCCTTCCAAACGCACGATGACCGACGCGGTGTCGTGCGCGAGCCGACCGGGTATGACCGCGCCAACATCCGCAAGAACCGCTTCGATCCGGCGGCCGCAGACGTAGGTGGCGAGCTGATGGACATGCGTTCCGATATCACCAAGCACATGACTGAGGCCGCCGCGCGCCGGGTCGAGCCGCCATTTGAGCCTGTCGGCGATCTTCTCGGGATTCTGCTCGACACGTGTTCCGAGCGAGCCTTGTACATATGCGGCATGCACGACACGCAGCGGTCCCAGCTCGGATGCCGCGATGGCGGCCCGTGCCTCGCGGACCATCGGATAGCCCGAGTAGTTGTGTGTGACGCACAGCAGGCGCGCCCGTGTCTTTGCGCGCGCGACGAGATCAAGCGACGACGCGAGGTCGTTGGTGAGAGGTTTGTCGCAGATGACGTCGAGCCCGGCATCGAGTGCAGCCGCAGCGCTCGCATGATGGTCGTCGTTCGGGGTCATGATCGCGACGGCGTCGATGCCGTCGGGTCGCGCCGCTTCGGCCGCTAGCATTGCAGGCACGTCGGCGTAGCCGCGCGGCAGGCCGAGGCGCGCCGCTTCGGCAAGGGCCTTCTCACGATTGGACGACAATACGCCGGCGACGAGCTCGAAGCAGTCGTCGAGGCGCGCGGCAATGCGGTGGACGGGGCCGATCAGCGCCGCACCGCCACCGCCGACGAGACCCAGACGCAGGCGACGGCCGAGCTTTTCCAGGGCAGGAGTGGTCATCTGGCCTCTCTCAACGCAGCCCGGCGTTCACATATAAAAGCTGCTTGGTGATCATCCGGCTTTCGTCTGCCGCTAGAAACAGCGCCGCATTCGCGACATCCCGCTCAAGGACGAGTCCGGGAATGCATTGTTGGGCAAGGATGTTGTTCGTCGATTCCGGGGTATGCCACAAGCGCAGTTGGCGCTCGGTCATGACGGCACCGGGCGCCAGCGCGTTGACGCGGATGCGATCGGGTCCGAGTTGCCGGGCCAGGGAATTTGTCAAGCCGACGATTCCCGCCTTTGCGGCACTGTAGGCCTGCAGGTCTGCGATCCCACCGACCCAGGCGCCGGAGCTCACGTTGACGATAGAGCCGCCGCCCGCAGCGCGCATCTGTGGGGCGACCGCCTGTGCTGCGAAAAAGTGAGGGCGCAGGTTGATATCGATGGAGCGGTCGAAGCTTTCGGGCGTGACGTCGGCGAAAGCCTGACGTGAATCGTTGGCTGCGTTGTTGACGAAGATCGTCGTGTTTCCGAGTCTTTCCCCGACCCTACGGATGGCTGCCTGGAAGGCGGTGATGTCAGTGAGGTCGCAGTGCATGTAAGTCGGTGCCGGATGTCCGGCATCGGCAATGTCCCGCACAAGCTTTTCGGCGGGCCCATCCTGAATATCGAAGAGCGCGACGCGGGCCAAATTCGCGGCGAAGCCGCGCACGATCGCCTCGCCGATCCCGGAGGCCCCGCCCGTAATGATTGCTACACGGTCGCGTAGGCTTGGATATCGGGTGCCGTCGAGCGACGGATTAATCTGTTGATTCAGCATCGTATATGCCTTAATTTCACTCAACAAAATTGTCAACAAGATAGACAATGATATTGTAGGCTATTTGCAGATGACGCTAGCGAAACCCAGTTTGTCGGCGACGAGCGAGGCGGAGCATATCGCCAGGCGGCTCGAGGAGGATATCGCGCTTGGTCGCATCCTCCCGCGCGAACGGCTGATCGAGGAAGAACTCGCCGTTCGCTTCAAGGTGAACCGGCACGTGATCCGCCAGGTC
Source organism: uncultured Azospirillum sp. (assembly GCA_964416335.1). Classification (GTDB taxonomy): domain Bacteria; phylum Pseudomonadota; class Alphaproteobacteria; order CACIAM-22H2; family CACIAM-22H2; genus Tagaea. Next base: position 68,007 of record CAYQDN010000022.1, on the reverse strand, counting down.
CTCTCGGATCTTGAGTCGATCGGCATCATTGTCCGACAGCGCAACAAGGGGGCAACCGTCCGAGACCTTACGCTGGCCGATGTCGAGAATATCTATGCCGTGCGGGAAATTCTCGAAGGCAAAGCGGCTGAATTGATCAAGCTTCCACCCGATCGGGCCGTGCTGGCGGAACTCAAGGACATCCAGCGCCGGCATTCCGAAGCTGCGAAGAACGGCAGCTTCACCGAAGTCTTCCGGCTCAACATACTGTTCCACAAGACATTCTTCGCCGCTTGCGGAAACCCGCATCTTGCCGAAGCAATCCAGCATTTCGCCCTGAAGGCCCATATCGCCCGCTCGTTGACGATCAGCGACCCGGTCCTGCTCCGGCGCGCAGTCGACGAGCACGCCCAGATACTCCTGCTGATGGAAGCGGGCGATCGCAAGCGGTTCGTGCGAATGGTCGTCGACCACATCATTCCGTCGAAGGATGCCTACATGGAGAGCTATCGGCGGCGCTTCGGCGGCGGCACCAAATCCTCAACCCTTTAGTCCGTTCTCCGCCTTCGTGCTGGCGATGATCTCCGGAAAACTGAGATGTGGCGCGCGCGAGATCGGAATCCGGATTTCTGACACGATCGTGACATGTGTTTGGGTCGGCATGCGGCCGCTCGGCGAGGGCCTGGATTACATCGAGGGATGGGGTCGGCTGTTTCCCGAGATTGCCTGAATGAAAACGGCCTGGACCGGAGGAAGGTCACCGCAGGAGGGGCTGTCTTGAGGTTCCCGGCAGGCGGGTCAGCCCAGAATCAGCTTGGGCAGCCAGAGCGTAAGGCCGGAATGTAGGTTACCAGCGCCGGCACGATCAGCATGGGGATGTAGAAGATCATGAGCGAATTCGACATCTGCTCCATCTTGACCTTGCCGACGGCCAGCGTCGGGCCGACCGGTGGGGTCGGCAGGCCGATTCCGAGATTGAAGATCATGATGATCCCGAAATGTACCGGATCGACACCGAATTTGCCGATGATTGGCATGAAGATCGGCGTGCAGATCAGAAGCATGGGCGCAAGGATCATGAACGTGCCGAGCACCAGAAGCAGCACGTTCACATAGAACAGGAACGTGTACTTGTCGCTTGAGCTCGACACGAACATATCGGCGACGCTCCGACGGTCGCTGTCGCGGCAGTAACGACACCGAGTTCGAGGAATTGACGACGCTTCATGGCTCCATGTCCCCCGTTTTCCGGCACAGGGGGGTGATCCTGCAAAGCAGCCCTTTGCGGGCCAGGATCTTTCGCTGGGGCCTGTCGCGCGATTGCGTGCAGGTCCTTCAGCGTGCTACAAAGTTGTACGATGACCCGACAACAAAAATCCAGATCGGAATCTTCGCGCGGCAGGGCATCTGTTTTGGCGCCCGTCCGCCCGACGCAGAATCTCACGGCGGAAGTCGTTTCGCGCCTGCGCAAGGAAATCGCAAGCGGACGCTACGCCGCGGGCGAACGCCTGCCGACCGAGCAGGAAATGGTCGCAGCCATGAAGGTCAGCCGCACCGTCGTGCGTGAGGCGGTCTCGGCATTGAAGGCGCAAGGTCTGGTCACCACGCGCCAGGGGTCGGGCGCATTCGTCAGCGCCGCGCCGAATCAGAGATCATTCAAGTTGGATCCTGACCTGCTGCGGTCGCTCGATTCGGTCATCGACGTGCTCGAACTGCGTCAGGCGGTCGAGACTGCGGCTGCCGAGCTAGCCTGCGAGCGCGCTACTTCCGCCGGACTACGCGCAATCCAGGCGGCGCACGCGGCGTTCGTGCGCGCCATAGCGCGAAACGAATCGGCGGTGGCCGAAGATGCGGCTTTCCATCTCGCGGTCGCTGCCGCGACCGGTAACCAGCAGTTTCCTGAATTCCTGCGCTTCCTCGGCACCTACGTCATCCCGCGGCAGGACAAACGCGTGTGGACGATGACCGGCGATCGGCAGGCTGAGTATCTCGCCGGCATCCGCGACGAGCATGCGCGAATTGTCGAAGCGGTCGCAGCGCGAGATCCGCAGGCTGCGCGCAACGCGATGCGCGAACACCTGACGCGGGCAGCGGTGCGCTACCGAAAATTCTCGGGCAGCGCAAAGGCCGACGTGGCGGCATAGGATTCTCCCGGACCGTCTCATGCGCCGGCTTTCGGCGGCAAATGACATAATCATATAGCAATAGGAAAGGGGGCATGGTATTCGGTGCGCCTATGGTCGGAAACGCCCGCGCCCGCAATAACGGAACGCAGCCCCCGCAGAATACCGGCGTCGATCCCGGCATTCCGACCCCGCTCTATCACCAGATCTATCTCATCCTGCGCGAACGGATCGTGTCGGGCGCCTATGATTCGGCCACACGCCTGCCGACCGAATTCGAACTCGTACGCGACTATTCGGTCAGCCGGATCACCGCCAAGCGCGCACTCGATGAGCTTGCCGCCGACGGCCTCGTCGTGCGTCGGCGCGGCCGCGGCACCTCGATCGTCGACCGCGTCGCGGCCGAACCGGTCGAGGCGAACCTCTCGGGCCTGATCGAGAACCTGCTTGTCGTCGGGCTCGAGACGAAGGTCGATATCCTCGATTTTGGCTACATCGCGGCCCCGCCGCCGGTACGTGCCGCGCTGAAGCTTTCCGCCGGCGCGCAGGTGCAGCGCGCCGTCCGCGTGCGCCGCTATCGCGGCGTGCCGCTCTCCTATTCGACAAGCTGGGTGCCGGACGATCTTGGCCGTGCCTATACGGCGCGAGATCTTGCACGCAAGCCGCTGCTTGCCCTTCTTGAGAAGGCCGGCTGCCTGATCGGCTCGGCAGACCAGACGGTTTCGGCCGTCCTCGCCGAACCCGGTGTGGCTCGTGCGCTCGACGTGCCCGTCGGCTCGCCGCTGCTGTCCGTCCTACGCACGGTCTTCGACCAGCGCGGCAGGGCCGTGGAACATATCGCCATCCTCTATCGTCCCGACCGCTACCAGTACAGAACCAAGCTCGCGCGAGTGCGCGGGCCGGCCACGCGCATGTGGTCGCATGCCTGAACCGTCCGTCGAACAGGGAGAAGACACGATGCAAAAGCGCACAAATCATCTTGGCCGCCGAACGGTACTTTCCGCCGCGGCTGCCGGCACCGCCCTCGTCGCGTTCGGGGCGCCGTCGATCCTCAGGGCCCAGGCTGCCGCCGTGAAGGTCGGGGTCCTCCATCCGGTCACTGGCGCCATCGCGTTCTCCGGCAACCAGGGCCGTCAGGGCGCCCTACTGGCGATCGAGGACATCAACCGTCGCGGTGGAATCAAGTCGATGGGTGGGGCAAAACTCGAAGCGCTTCTCGCCGATGCGCAGTCGCGCCCCGACGTAGGGGCCGCAGAGGTCGACAAGCTGAACGAAGCTGGCGCCGCCGCCATCGTCGGTCCGTTCGCCTCGGGTATTGCACTCGCCACCACGCAGGCCGCCGCACGTCACAACCTGCCGCACATCGTCGATGTCGGCGTCGTCGACCAGATCGTCCAGCGCGGTCTCACCAACACATTCCGCTTCGGGCCGGGTCTGGGAACGATCGTCGACGTGGCGCTCGACAATCTCGTGCGCATCAACGATGCGGCGGGCAAGCCCGCCAAGACGGTGATGATCATCCATGAGGAATCGGCGTTCGGTTCGGGCATGGCCACTGCGCTGAACCAACGCCTACCGGGGCTGGGTTTCGAGGTCGTCGAGACGATTCGCCACGCCAACCCGACACGCGATTTCTCGAACATCGTGCTGCGCGTGCAGGCCCGCAAGCCGGACCTGATAATCCCGTCGAACTACTACGACGAGTATGTGCTGTTCGCGCGCGCCCTGCAGCAGAACAAGATCCAGGCCAAGGGCATCTACTCGATCCTCGGCGGCGGCGCCTCGTCGTACCGTTTCGTCAAGGAGTTTCCGCAGGCCGCCGAATTCGTGATGGATTGCAATCACTGGTTCGACCCGCGCAAGGAAGCCTCCTGGACGCTCAAGGACCGCGTCGAGAAGATGAACCTCTATTTCACCTACGAGGTCTTCCTCGCCTATTCGTGCGTGCTGCTGCTTGCCGATGCGCTCGAGAAGGCCGGCAGCACGAACCGCGACGCGATCAACGCGGCGCTTGCCGCATCGACCTTCGCCGACCACATCATGCCCTACGGCCCGACGAAGTTCGTCAACGGCCAGAACCAGGGTGCGCGTCCGGTCGTCACGCAGGTGCTGCAGAAGGACATTAAGCTGATCTATCCGCTGGAGTTCGCTGCCGGCAACGTCGTCTATCCGATCCCGGCGCGCCGGACCTGAGACGAGACCGGGGCGGCCGGCGACGGCCGTCCCGGTCAATTCCGATGCTCGAACTCTCAATCCTGCTGCCGTCCGTCGTGAACGGGCTGACTCTGGGAGCCGTCTATGCGCTCGTGGCGCTCGGACTGACGCTCATCTACGGCGTATTGCACATCATCAATTTTGCGCATGGCAGCCTGCTGATGGTGGCCCTCTACGGCGCTTTCTTCCTGAAGGATTCGCTCGGGCTCGATCCCTATCTGGCGATTCCGGTGCTCGTGCCGGTCTTCTTTGCGGTCGGTTACCTGCTGCAGCGCCATGTGATCGGCCGGGCGAGCCACGGCAAGGACCAGAACGTGCTGCTCGTCACGCTAGGCATCGCCATCGTGGTCGAGAACCTGGCACTCTATTTCTTCCGTGCTGACACACGCACGATCGAGACACCGATCACGTACGAGATGCTCGATATCGGCATCGCACTGGTGCCGTATCCCCGGGCGATCGGCTTCGTCGCTGCACTCGCAGTCGCCACGGCTTTGTGGTGGCTGATCGGGCGCACGGATCTCGGCCGCGCGATCCGCGCCGTGGCGCGCGAGCGACAGGGGGCACGTCTCGTCGGCATCGATGTAGATCACATTTTCGCGATGAGCTTCGGGATCGGCACGGCGGTGCTGGGTGCAGCGGCCTGCCTGCTGCTGCCGTCGTTCTACGTGAGTCCCGGCGTGGGCAACGTCTTCGTGCTCGTCGCCTTCACCGTCGTGGTGCTCGGCGGGATGGGTTCGTTCGCGGGCGCTCTCGTCGGCGGGCTTGCCATCGGCGTCACCGAGTCGCTGAGCGGCCTGTTTCTCGGCCAGGAATACGGTCAGCTCGGCATCTTCGTGATCTTCATCGCGTTGCTGATGTTCAAGCCGACCGGCCTGTTCGGGAGCCGTCTCGCATGAATATATCCATACGCAACGTTGCGCTGGTCGGGCTGCTGCTGCTCGCCATCGTCTTTCCGCTTCTGACCGACAGCGGCTTCTGGATTAAGTTCGCCTTCACGGTGTTCCTGTTCGCCTTCATGGGGCAGGCGTGGAACGTGCTTGGCGGCTATGGCGGGCAATTCTCGTTCGGCCACGCCCTGTTCTTCGGTACGGGCGCCTACGCCGCGTGCCTGGCGCAGACGGCGCTGGGGTTCAATCCGTGGCTCGCGATTCCCGTCGGGGCGCTTGCCGGTGCGGCCGTGGGCGGCTTCGCAGGTTTCCTTTCGTTCCGCTACGGGTTGCGCGGATCGTATTTCGCGCTCGTCACGCTCGCGTTTGCCGAGGTGTTTCGGATCCTCGCCAACGCCGCCGATTTCACAGGTGGCGGCGTGGGCACCTTTGTCCCACTCGCGCCGGGCTGGGCGCGGTTCCAGCCGGACTATGTCGGCTTCTATTATCTGTTGCTCGGGCTGGTGCTTGCTTCGCAAATACTCGTCTGGCGGCTCGAGAATTCGCGCCTCGGGGCGCAGTTGATGGCGATCCGCGAGAACGAGTCGGCGGCCGCTGCTCTCGGCGTCGATGCATTCGCAGTCAAGCTCAAGGCGATCATGATCTCGGGCGCCATGACCGGGATCGGCGGCGTCTTCTATGCGCAATCCTATCTCTATGTCGATCCGGCGGTCGCCTATGGGCCGGGCGTGTCGGTCGAGATCCTGCTTGTTCCCATCATCGGCGGCCTTGGTACGGTGTTTGGCCCGCTTCTCGGCTCGGCCGTGCTGCATGCGGCGTCCGAACTCGCGCGCCGCACGATGGGTGACGCACCGGGCATCCATCTTGTCTTCTATGGCGTGCTGCTTGTGACGATGGTGCGCTTCTTGCCAGACGGCCTCATCGGACTGCTCAAGCGCTGGAGCGCGCGTGATGCTTGAAGCGACCGGCCTCACCAAGCGCTTCGGTGGGCTGCTTGCCGTTTCGGAAGCGACGTTGCGGGTCGGCGAGGGCAGCATCGTGGCGCTGATCGGGCCCAACGGGGCGGGCAAGACGACTTTGTTTGCGATGCTTTCGGGTTTCCACAAGCCGGATGCCGGCCGTGTCTTATTCGACGGCGCGGACATCACCGGCCTGCCATCGCATGCCGTGGCATGCCGCGGACTGGTGCGCACGTTCCAGATTGTCCAGCCGTTCGGTGCTTTGACGGTGCGCGAAAACGTCGCGGTCGGTGCGCATCTACGCGTTCAAAGCCGGAAGGAAGCGCTCGCGCTCGCCGGCGATGTGGCGACACGTCTTGGCATGGGCGCCATGCTCGACAAGCCGGCCGCTTCGCTGACCGTCGCCGGGCGCAAGCGACTTGAAGTGGCGCGCGCGCTTGCCACGCGGCCGAAGCTCGTTCTGCTCGATGAGGTGATGGCCGGGCTGAACCCGACCGAGATCGACGAGATCGTCCCGATGATCCGCGCCGTGCGCGACGCTGGCACGACCGTGCTTTTGATCGAGCACGTGATGCGCGCGGTGATGCGCCTGTCCGAGCGCGTTTACGTGCTCAACCAAGGCCGCATGATCGCCGAAGGCGATCCGCAGGACGTGGCGGTGCGCCCGGACGTGATCGAGGCCTATCTCGGTCACGGCGCGTCGCTGGCGGGAACGGGCGCATGACCGCGCTCCTTTCCGTCACGGATCTTGCCGCTGGCTACGGGTCCGTTCCCGTGCTGCATGGCGTGGATCTCGAGGTCGACGAAGGCGAGATCGTAGCGCTGCTCGGTTCGAACGGGGCCGGCAAGTCGACCTTCAACAACAACGTCTCGGGCCTGTACCGGCCGTGGGGTGGCGCCATCGCGTTTGATGGCGCGCCGATCACCGGAGTGGATGCGGCGCGCATCGTCGAGCGTGGCCTGGTGCAGGTGCCTGAGGGAAGGCGCGTCTTCCCGAACCTGTCCGTGCACGAAAACCTGCTGCTTGGCGCCTATCGCCGCGGGCGAGCCAACCGCGCGCGCAATCTCGACCGGGTCGTCGGCGTGTTTCCGCGCCTTGGCGAACGCTTCGCGCAGGCGGCGGGCACGCTGTCGGGCGGAGAACAGCAGATGCTGGCAATCGGCCGCGGCATGATGGCCGAACCGCGCCTGCTCGTGCTCGACGAGCCGTCGCTGGGCCTGTCGCCGTTGTTGGTCGAGGAAATGTTCACGTTGATCCGCCGCTTGAACCAAGAGGGACTCGCGATCCTGCTGGTCGAGCAGAATGTCGTGCAGTCGCTGGCACTCGCGCGCCGGGCCTATGTGATGGAGAACGGCCGGATCGTGCTGGCGGGCAAGGCAAAACTGCTCGCCGCCGATCCCAAGCTGCGCAAAGCCTATCTGGGGATGTGAGCCATGGCCGGATCGACATTGGCGGAAAAGATCATCGCGAAAGCGGCCGGGGTCGCGTGCGCCGTGCCGGGCGACATCGTCACGTGCCGCGTCGACCTCGCGATGATGCACGATTCCGGCGGCCCGCGCCGCGTGAAGCCGATGCTGGAGCGGCTCGGTGTGGGCGTGTGGGACCCGTCGCGCATCGTGCTGGTGTCGGATCACTATGTCCCAGCGGTGGATGCCGAAAGTGCAGCGATCCTCGACGCGACGCGCAAATGGGCGAAGGACAACGGTGTGGAGCGGTTCCACGACATGCAGGGCATCTGCCACGTGATCCTGCCTGAGCGCGGCTATCTGCGCCCCGGCATGTTCTGCGTGGGTGGCGACTCGCATTCGCCTACCGGCGGTGCCTTCGGCACGTTCATGTTTGGCATCGGGGCGACCGAAATGGCCGGCGTGCTGGCGACGGGCGAGATCTGGGTGCGTACGCCGCGCACCCATCTGGTCCGCTTGGCCGGTCGGCTTGGCCGCGGCTTGTCGGCCAAGGACATCATGCTGCGTCTGTGCCGCGTGATGGGGCTGGGCACCGTGCGCTACGACGTCGTCGAGTACTCGGGTGATGCGGTCGCGGCCCTGCCGATGGTCGAGCGCATGGTACTTGCCAACATGTCGGCCGAACTAGGCGCCCAGACCGGCGTGATTGCGCCCGACGCGACCACGCAGGTGTTCCTCAAGTCGGCCGGCGTCGACCTGCCGGACGAAGACGCGATCCGCTGGCGCTCGGACGATGATGCGGACTACGCCAAGGTCTGGGATTTCGATGCAAGTACGCTTGCGCCGCAGATCGCCGCCCCGCATTCGCCCGACAATTCCGACGCGGTCGGCGCGCACAAGGGGACGAAGATCGACCAGTGCTATATCGGGGCCTGCACGGGTGCCAAGCTCGAAGACCTGCACATGGCGGCCGAGATCCTGCGCGGGCGGAAGGTTGCAGGCACGACGCGCCTACTCGTCGCCCCGGCCTCGCAGCGCATGACGGCCGCCGCCGCCGCCGATGGCACGCTTGCTCGCCTGCTGGACGCAGGTGCCATCCTGCTGCCCACCGGATGCGGGGCGTGTGCGGGCTACGGTGCGGGCGTGCTGGCCGATAAGGAAGTCTGCCTTTCCTCGACGGCGCGCAACTTCAAGGGCCGAATGGGCCATGCGGGCTCGCATGTCTATCTTGGTTCGCCCTATTCGGTCGCGGCCGCCGCGGTGGCGGGCGAGATCGTCGATCCGCGGGAGATGCTGGCATGACCGGCCGCGCTTTCGTCTACGGCGACAATGTCGATACCGACATGCTTGCCCCGGGCATGTTCATGAAGTTCGCGATCGAAGAACTGGCGTGCCACTGCCTTGAGGCAGTAGATCCGAAATTCGCGAAGGACGTGCGATCCGGGGATATCGTCGTCGGCGGTGAGAATTTCGGGATGGGATCGTCGCGCGAGCAGGCCGTGATGGCACTGCGCCACCACGGCGTTTCGGTCGTAATCGCGAAGTCCTTCGCAGGCCTGTTTTTCCGCAACGCGGTCAATCTCGGGCTTGCGCCGCTCGTCTGCCCGGCGGTCGGAAGCATCGCGGCAGGCGACGTCCTTGCGGCCGACCCGGAGAAGGGGGTCGTCGAGAACCGGACGAAAGGCACGACGCTCGCGTGCGAGCCGATCCCGGCGCATCTGATGGCCATGCTGCGCGACGGCGGCCTGATTCCGCATCTGGAAAAGAAGCTGAAAGCGAGGGCATCGTGAACCTGCGCGAACGCCTGAAGGAAAACCGCATCCTCGTCGCACCCGGTGTGTATGACGGTTTCACGGCGCTGTTCGCCGAACGCGCCGGGTTCGAGGCGGCATATCTGTCGGGTGCCTCGATCGCCTATGCGCGCTTCGCGTTGCCCGATATCGGCCTCGTCACGGCGACGGAAGCAGCCGATACGCTTGCCGCGATCCGCGAACGCGCGACGATCCCGCTGATCGTGGACATCGACACGGGCTTCGGCAATGCCGTGAACGTCAAGCGCACGGTGCGCCAATTCGAGCGCAACGGGGCCAATGCCCTGCAGATCGAGGATCAGGCCACGCCCAAGCGCTGCGGACACCTGAAAGACAAGACAGTGATCGCGGTGGGCGAGATGGTCGGAAAAATCAAGGCGGCTCTCGATACACGCCGGTCTTCGGACACGCTGATCGTCGCGCGCACCGACGCGATCGCGGTCGAAGGCTTTTCCAAGGCGCTCGACCGGGCGGAAGCCTATCTGGCTGCGGGCGCCGACATCCTGTTTGTCGAAGCGCTGCCCGATGCTGCCGGCCTTGCCGAGGTCGGGAGGCGCTTCGGCGGACGCGTCCCGGTCCTTGCCAACATGGTCGAGGGTGGGCGAACGCCGCTGCTGCCGGCGGGCGATCTCGAACGGCTTGGATTTCGCATCGCAATCTTTCCGGGCGGGACGGCGCGTGCGGTCGGCCATGCGCTCGATGGCTATTTCCGCAGACTCAGGGCTGAGGGGACTACGAGCGGCATGCGCGACCGGATGCTGGATTTCGCCGGCATCAACGCGGTGCTGGGGACGGACGCCATTCTTGCCGACGCCAAACGCTACGACGAATGAGAAAGACGCGCGCATGCCCATCGATACCGTAACGCTGGCCGTGCTGAAGGGGCGCCTCGAGCAGATCGCCGATGAGATGGACGCGACGCTCTTTCGCACGGCATTCAATCCGATCATCGCCGAGGCGCACGACGCCTCGCACGGGCTCTATGACGCGACGACTGGCGACACGCTCGTGCAGGGCAAATCGGGCCTGCCCATTTTCGCTGGCGTGATGGCGTTCGCCGTGCGCGCCGTCATCGGCAAGGTCGCGAGCGACGGCGGGCTTGCAGACGGCGACGTGTTCCTGTTCAACGATCCCTACGACGGCGGCACGCATCTGTCGGACTTCAAGCTCGTGCGGCCCTATTTCCGCGACGGCGCACTGTTCTGCTGGCTCGCTTCGGTCGGCCATTGGCACGACGTGGGCGGCAATGTGCCGGGAAACTACAACCCGGTCGCGACCGAGAGCTTCCAGGAGGGCATGCATATCCCACCGGTCAAGCTCGTGGCCGCTGGTAAGCTGAACGCCGACATTGTCGACATCCTCAAATGCAACAGCCGCCTGCCGATGTCGCTCTATGGCGATCTCAACGGCCAGATCAACGCGCTTGCGCTCGGCGTGAAGCGCATGGACGACCTGTTGGGCGAATACGGTGCGGCGACGGTCGGCGAGGCGCTGCGCGAGTTGACCGCCCGCGCGGCTAAGCTGATGCGCGCCTGCATCGCGGAGCTTCCGGACGGCACATATTCGGCCGAAGACTGGTTGGACAACGACGGAATCGTCGACGAGCCGCTGAAGATAGCACTCGACCTGACCGTGAATGGCGAGACGATGACGCTCGATTTCTCGCGCACGTCGACACCGTGTGCGGGCCCCGTCAACATCGCACGCTCGACGGCGATCGCGTCCTGCTACGTCGCCCTCAAGCACGTTTTCCGCGACGTGCCGGCGAACAATGGGTGCCTCGAGCCGATCACGTTCGTGATTCCCGATCCGTCGCTGCTGGCCGCGAGGGCGCCCAAGCCCGTCGGCGGCTATACCGAGACGATCCTGCGCGTCATCGACGTGGTGTTCGCGGCCGTCGCGAAGGCGGCCCCGCAACTCGTCAACGGCTGCGCTTACGGCACGATCAACGCGCTGTCGCTTGCGGGATATCGCAAGGACGGGCGACGTTGGGTGATGTTCTCGTTTTTCGGCGGCGGACTTGGCGGAAGTCCCGAGAGCGATGGCCTCAATCACGGCAACGCACCCATCTCGACCGCGACGATTCCGCCGGCAGAAATCCTCGAAGCTGCCTATCCCGTGATGTTCACGCAGTGGGCGCTGCGCCCGGACAGCGGCGGTGCGGGCAGGCATCGCGGCGGACTGGGAGCGATCTACGAGCTCGAACTGCTTGAGGAGTCAGCCGACGTGTTCCTGTTCGGCGAGCGCGGACGCTATGCACCGCCGGGCGTGGTCGGCGGCGGGCCGGCGGCACGCAATCGTTTCGTTTGCCCGGACGGCAGCGAGCCGCCGATGGCGTCGAAGATGGTGGGGCTGAAGATCACGCGCGGCGAGCGCCTGCGCCTTGAAACGCCGGGCGGCGGAGGCTATGGGCCCGCTGCGGAGCGTTCGCCAGCGCTGGTCGAGCGCGACCTGGCACTCGGCTACACGACGAAGGGCGGTGCGAGATGAGCGGCCGCAGTACCGTCGTTGGCGTTGATGTCGGCGGCACATTCACAGATCTTTTCTTCTACGACGAGGCGACTGGCGAGGCGCGCACGCGCAAGGTGCCGTCCACGAAGGGCGACCAGTCGATCGGCTTCGTCGACGGGATCGCTGCGGGCGAGGCGGATTTCTCGAAGCTTGCCGCCGTCGTTCACGGCACGACCGTGGGCACCAACGCCCTGCTTGAACGAAAGGGTGCACGGACTGGCGTGATCATGACGGCAGGCTTCCGCGACGTACTGGAGATGCGCCGGCGGGATCGGCGCCAAACCTGGGGACTGTGGGGCGAATTCGTGCCGGTGATCCCGCGCGATCTGCGTCTAGAGGTGCCTGAGCGTACGCTTGCTGACGGTACGGTCCATACGAAAGTCGATCTCGCGGCTGTCAGACGGGCGGTGGCCGAACTGCGGGACCGTGGCGCCGAAGCAGTTGCCATTGTCTTCATCAATGCCTATGCGAACGACGCAAATGAACGCGAAGCGCTCGGCGCCCTGCAAGCCGAATGGCCGAACCCTTACGTGACGGCGAGTCACGAGATCCTGCCGGAGATCCGCGAATTCGAACGCGCTTCGACCGCCTCACTCAACGCCTATCTTCAGCCGGTCGTCGCTTCGTATCTCGGGCGCCTCGACGAAAGGCTGCGCAACGCGGGAGCCGACGGAGAGTTGCTGATCGTGCAGTCCAACGGCGGCGTCATGTCGGTCGAGACGGCGGCGCGCCTGCCGGTGCGCACGGCCCTGTCGGGCCCGGCCGCCGGCGTGATTGCGGCCGCACATATCGCAGCGAGTGCGGGCTATCCCGACGTGCTCACCGGCGACATGGGCGGGACGTCGTTCGACGTGGCGCTGATCGCTGGTGGCACTGCGGCGCTGGCAGCACAGACCACCATCGAGTTCGGCATGGTCGTGCGCACGCCGATGATCGAGATCACGACCATCGGTGCAGGCGGCGGTTCGATCGCCTGGGTTGATCGCGGCGGGCTCCTCCAGATCGGGCCGGAGAGTGCGGGTTCCGATCCGGGCCCTGCCTGCTACGGCCGGGGGGCGACACGCCCGACCGTGACCGACGCCAACGTGGTCATGGGCCGGATCAACGCGGCCAGGCCCATCGGCGGCAAGATCGCTGCCCTCGATGTCGATGCTGCGAAAATGGCGATCGACCTGCACGTGGGCAAGCCATTGGCCCTCGATACGCTGGCGGCGGCCGAAGCCATCGTGCGTGTGGCCAACGGCCGCATGGCGGGCGCCTTGCGTCTCGTCTCGATCGAGCGCGGGCACGAGCCCAGGCGCTTTGCGCTGATGCCGTTCGGTGGGGCCGGGGCGCTGCATGCGGGCGCTCTGATGAAGGAGACAGGTCTTGGCTCGACGCTCGTGCCGCGCTACCCGGGCGTGACGTCCGCACTTGGCTGCATCATCGCCGATATGCGCCACGATTTCGTACGCACCGTGAACCGTCCGCTCGATGGCCTCGACACGGATGCCCTGTGCGCTTCCATTGCGGCGAGTGCGGCGGAGGGCGGCAAGCTGGTGGCGCAGGCCGGCGTGAAGCTTGAAGGTGTCGCGGCGACCGTCGAGCTCGACATGAGTTATGTCGGCCAGACACATACGATCGCCGTTCCGCTTGCCACGATCGCACCCAATGCGGCGGCGATCCGGGCTGCGTTCGAGAAGGCGTATCTTGCCGCGTTCGGGCGTCTGCTCGACGGTATCCCGGCGCGCGTGCTGACCTTGCGCGTCGCCGTCGTCGGGCGGCGGCCGAAGATCGATTTAGCAAAGCTTGCGCCGGCCGGTGGTAGCCTCGACAAGGCGCGCACTGGGACAAGACGAGTTTGGTTCGACGGCGGTTGGCACGAGACGGCGATCTACGACCGGCTGGCGTTGCCCGTCGATGCGCGGGTCGAGGGCCCGGCGATCCTCGAACAGCCCGACGCGACGACCGTGATCGAACCCGATCTTGCCGGTCGCGTCGACCGTTTCGGTAACCTGATCGTGAGCCGCAAATGACAGATCCTGCCAAGACGGCCCTGCTGATCTGCGACCTGCAGAACGACTTCCTCGACCCCAAGGGTGCCTACGGGCGTGCTGGCCAGACGAGTGCGGACGTCGCCGCGGTACCGCTGCGCGTGAAGAGGGCGGCCGACGCGCTGCGCGCCAAGGGCGGCTGGATCGTATCGACGCATTTCACGCTTGTGCCGGGCAAGGGCGGCGAACCGCTCATCAGCCCGCATCTGAAGAAGCTGCGACCGTTCCTCGCCAAGGGAGATTTCGCGCCGGGAAGCTGGGGGCACGACCTGATCGATTTGCTGAGACCCGCCGACCTATCGGTCGAGAAAGTCGCCTATTCGGCGTTCTACATGACGCGGCTCGAATGGCTTTTGCGCAAGGCGGGCATCGAGACGCTGGCGATCTGCGGCATCGTCACCAACGGCGGTGTTGCCAGCACGCTGCGCGACGCTCATGTGCGTGATTTCCACACGATTCTGCTGTCGGACGGCTGTGCGGCATTCCGGCGCGAGGTCCACGACACGACGATCGCTTCGCTCGCGGCGATCTCGACCGTGACGACCTGTTCGGTCTTTGCGGACGGGCTGTGAGCATTTTACCCGCTGCAAGCGCTGCGTTCGGCGCGCATCTGCCGGTGCTGATCGTCGGCGCGGGTGCCGCCGGCCATGTTGCGGCCCTTGCCTGCCGGGATGCCGGAATCGACTGCGTGATGCTCGAACGCGATGCGCTACCGCGCGGCTCGACCGCCCTGTCCTCGGGGCTCGTGCCCGCGGCCGGGACGTCGATGCAGCGCGCGCACGCGATCGCCGACGACCCCGCGCGCTTCTCCGCCGATATCCAGAAGAAGGCGCACGGCGAAGCGGACTCGGAACTCGTCGCAGCCCTTGCCGAAGGGATCGGTCCGACGGTCGACTGGCTCGCCGCGGCACACGGAATCCCATTCGGTTTGGTGGAAGGCTTTCTCTATCCAGGCCATAGCGTGCTTCGCATGCACGGCACACCCAAGCGCACGGGCAGTGAACTGATGGACTTCCTTGTCGCGGCCGCAGCACGTGCGGGCGCCGAAACTCTGACCGAAGCGCATGCAACGGCCTTGATTTCCGATGGCGAAGGTTGCGTGGCAGGCGTTCGCATTGCGCGACCCGACGGGACGACGGAAGATATCGGCTGTAACGTGCTTGTTCTTGCCTGCAACGGCTTCGGCGGCGAGCCAGCGATGGTACGCAAGTTCATCCCGGAGATGGCAGATGCACTCTTCTTCGGCCATGCAGGCAACACCGGCGAGGGCATCCGCTGGGGCGAGGAGCTAGGGGCCGCCTTGCGCCACATGGGGGCCTATCAGGGGCACGGGTCGGTAGCGCACCCGCACGGCGTCCTGCTGACCTGGGCGACGATGATGGAAGGTGGCATCCAGGTGAACGCGGAGGGGCTGCGCTTCTCGGACGAACATCAGGGCTATTCCGAGCAGTCGGTCGCCGTGCTGCGCCAGCCCGGCGGCATCGCCTTCGATATCTACGACCGGCGCTGCCACGACGTCGCGATGCAGTTCGAGGATTACCGGAATGCCGTGGCGCTGGGAGCGGTGCGCAAGGCACCCGATGCACGTACCCTCGCGCGTGATCTCGATCTGCCGGAATCCGCACTGGCGGCCACGCTTGCCGAATGCCAGCGCTTCGCGGCCGGCCGGGCGCGCGATCCGTTCGGCCGCTCGTTTGCCGGAAAGCCCTCGCTTGTTCCGCCTTATTTCGGCGCGCGTGTGACGGGTGCGCTGTTCCACACGCAAGGCGGCCTTGTCGTCGACAGACATGCGCGCGTGCAGCGCACGCGGGGTGGTGCGCTGCCGAACGTTTATGCTGCTGGGGGGACCGCATGCGGTGTCTCGGGGCCCTCGGTGTGGGGCTATCTCTCTGGAAACGGCCTGCTTGCGGCGATCGGTCTTGGCGCGCTCGCCGGCCGCGCCGCCGCCGCACAAGCCGCGTCGCGGGCCTGATCGCCACCGCCGCGCGTCCTGCCGGCAAATACCCCTCGGCCACGCGCCTAAATCGGTATATTGTTGGGTTATTCTGAGACGAAATCGAACGGCCGGCGTCGCTTGGCCTGAACGTGGCACATGCAAAAGACAACGATCAGCGACGTCGCGCTGCTTGCGAAAGTCTCGATCTCAACCGTATCGAACGTGCTCAACGGCCGTTCGGGCCAGATGAGCCCGAAGACACTGGCGCGTGTGCAACGGGCGATGGCGACCCTCGGATACCGGCCGAACCGCGCGGCGCGCCAGCTGAAGACCGGCGAAGCGATGATGATCGGCCTGTTGGTTCCGTCGTTGGGAAATCCGAGCTACGGGATGATCGCGCGCGAGATCGAGGCCGATTCCTGGCGGCGCTTCGGCTATCGGATCATTGTCGGCAACACGTACCGCGATCCGCGGCGCGAAAGCGCGTTTCTCGATGACATGGCTTCGCAGAACGTCCGCGGCGCCATCATCATTTCGTCGCTCGCCGACGAAGGGCATCTCGATGCGCCGGTCAAGCGCGGACTCGTCGCCGTCAGCTACGACAGCCACGCGCGGCGCGACGTGCAGCCGATCCTCGATTACGTGTCGGCCGACAACGCGGCCGGAGCCGCGATGGCGGTCGAGCATCTCGTCGCGAACGGGCACCGCACGATCGCGTTCCTGACGCCCAAAATCTGGACGTTCAGCCGGGCGGAGAAACGCAAGGGGTTCCTAACGGCGATCCGTGCCGCGGGTGTGCGCGGTGTCGTCATCGAAGGCGGCGTGGCATCGAGCTATGCGGACGAGGAAATGGCCGAACTCGGGCAAGGTCTGGCGGGTCCGCTCGTCCGCCATACGGACCGCCCGACCGCCGCCATCGCGATCAACGACATGATGGCGATCGGCTTGATCGCCGGACTGCGGGATCTCGGGCTGGCGCTGCCGAAGGACATGTCGATCGTCGGAATGGACGGGATCCCGCTTGGTGCATTCGTGGCGCCGCCGCTGACGACGGTGATGCTGCCGCTGCGTGCGCTCGCCCGGACGATGGTCGACCGGATCATGCTGCGTCTCCGGCAGCCCGAAACGGCACCCGCCGAGTTCCGGTTCACGCCGACGATGCTGGTCAGGCGGTCTGTCGCAGCTCCGGCGGGAGAGCGCGGCCGCCGGAAATAGTCGATGCCGGGAACGCGGTATTCAGTTCCGTATAAATACGATATATGTTGTTAATCAATTTTCGGCTCAATGTCCCGCGCCGGACCCCGGCGAGGGAGAACGTGCAACAGATGTCGGAAGATGTCGGATGGCCGACCGAACGGCGAACGGCGAACGGCGAATGGACGGAGGGCGAGATCGCGCCGGCGATCTCGTACCCGAGCCTACGCAGCCTCTACGACTACTGGCGGGCCCGCGAGCGGCCGGGCGCCCTGCCTGGGCGACGCGACATCGATCCGATTGAAATGAAGTTCATGCTCGGAAACCTGATTCTGGTCGATGTCGAGCGTGCACCGGCCGGGCAGGTCACGGATTTCCGCTACCGGCTGATCGGCTCGAATCTGGTGGACCGACTGCAATCGAGATGACCGGCCGGACGCTCGCTGAGCATCCGGACCCGAATTTCCGGGCTTTCGCGCAGCGCGTCTATAGCCGCATCGTCGAGACTGCCGGGCCCATCGCACTCCGCCAGTCGGCGATTATCGACAACCGGTCCCGGTTCTACGAAGTCGTCCTGCTGCCGCTGGCGGCCGACGGGCGGCAGGTGGACATGGTGCTGGTCGGCGTCTGGTTTGCCGAGCCGTAGCTCAAAGGTAAAGGCCAGCGGCTTTGACCGCCGATCCCGCTGAGCATTCACCAACACTTTGATTGAAAAGCCAAAATCGAAAGTTGCCGGTCGTCCGGGCGATTTTCGAATGCAACCAGACCCGGCAGGCGCGCGATCCGTTCCGCGGAGGAACTGCCGAGAATTGATGCAGTCCAGATCGCGTTTTACATTGCTCCGGCCTGTCACAGAACGTCACCCGAAGGCGATTGGTGGCCCTGCCGGAATCGTGGTTAGAATTGACCTAGAAACAATACGAAAGGGAGTTTGCCAATCATGATGGGGCTGGTCCGTCTGGCGCTGCGTCGGCCCTATACGTCGGCGATCGCATCGCTGATCATCATGCTGGCAGGGATCATGTCGCTCGGGCGGATGTCGGTAGACATCTTCCCGCCGATCGACATCCCGGTGGTCATGGTGGCCTGGAACTACAACGGCCTGCCTGCCGAAGAGATGGAGCGGCGGGTCGTGCTCGTCAGCGAGCGCGCCTATTCGCAGAACGTGGACGGCATCGACCATATCGAATCCACGTCGCTGCCCGGTGTGGGCCTCATCAAGATCTATTTCAAACAGGACGCCGAGATGGGCTCGGCGATCGCGCAGATCAACGCCGTCAACAACACCGTGCTGCGCATCGTGCCGCCTGGCATGACGCCGCCGACGATCGTGCCGTTCAACGCCTCGAATGTCGGCGTCGTCCAGATGACTGCGTCGAGCGACTCGCTTACCGAGCAGCAACTCGTCGACTACAGCACGAATTTCATCCGCCTCAAGCTTTTCACGATCCAGGGCATCTCGCTTACCGCACCCTATGGCGGCAAGCAGCGGCAGATCATCGTCGAGATCGATCCGATGCGCCTGAGTGCCAAGGGCGTGGCGCCCAACGAGGTCGTGCAGGCGCTGCAGGCGTCGAACGTCATCGTTCCGGCTGGCGTGGCTCGCATCGGCTCGCGCGAATACAACGTGATGATGAATTCGAGTCCATCGGCGGTCGATCAGTTCTCGCAATTGCCGCTCAATACGCGGGCCGGCGTGCCCGTGCTGCTCGGCGACGTCGCCAAGATCAGCGACAGTTTTGCCACGCAGAGCAGCATGGTGCACGTGAACGGCAAGCGCGCCACCTACGTCACAATCCTGCGGCACAGCACCGCCTCGACCCTCGCGGTCGTCGAAGCGACCCGCGACATGATGCCTGAATTGAAGGCGGCGGCGCCCGAGGGCTTCGATCTCAGTCTCGATTTCGACCAGTCGGTCTTCGTGCGTTCGGCGATCGAGAACGTCGTGCACGAGGCGGTCGTCTCATCGATCCTCGTTTCGCTGATGATCCTCGTCTTTCTCGGCAGCTGGCGGAACATGCTGATCGTGTCGCTGTCGATACCGCTGTCGATCTTTGCGGCGATCGCGGGGCTCTACGCGCTGGGATTCACGATCAACCTGATGACGCTTGGCGGGTTGGCGCTGGCGATCGGCCTGCTGGTCGACAACGCGACGGTGACGATTGAGAACATTCACCGCAACCAGGCGCTTGGCAAACCACTGACACTCGCCATCCTCGACGGCAGTTCTGAAGTGGTGATGCCGCTCACCGTGGCCACGCTCGCGATCTGCATCGTCTTCTTCCCCGTGGCGCTGCTGACCGGACCGTCGCGGTTCCTGTTCATCCCGCTCGCCTTCACCGTCGTGTTGGCGATGCTCGCTTCGTATTTCCTGTCTTTCTCGGTCGTACCGACACTGACGCGGATGCTGCTGGCGAACGCCCACCATGGCCCATCGAATCCCTTCGCGCGGGCGTTTGAACGGGGATTCGACTGGTTTGCGGACGGCTATGCCCGGATTCTGGCGAGTGTGTTGCGCGCACGCATGTTCGTGCTCGCCTGCTTCGCGGCCCTGGTGGGCCTGAGCGGCGTGCTTGCGACCGCGGTCGGCACCGACTTCTTCCCGACGGCGGATGTCGGCCTCATCAAGCTGCACTACACCGCACCGGTCGGCACGCGGCTTGAGGAGACCGAGCGGCTGGTGCTGGAAGTCCAGAACAAGATCCGCGAGATCATCCCGCCCGAAGAGCTGTCGACGATCAACGATGTGCTCGGCGTGCCGTTCTCGTACAACCTGGCGCTTGTCGGCTCGGACAGCGTCAGTAGTGCCGACGCCGACATCCTGATCCAGCTCACCAGGGGCCACCGGCCGAGTATCGAGTACATCCGCAAGATCCGCGAGGAACTGCCGGCCGCTTTCCCGAGCGGCAAGTTCTATTTCCAGACCGCGGACATCGTCAGTCAGGTACTCAATTTCGGACTTTCGGCGCCAATCGACATCCAAGTCGAGGACCGCGATCTCAACCGCGCCTACGGCATCGCGCAGGATTTGCAGGCAAGGCTCAAGAAGATCCCCGGCGTGGCGGACGCGAACATCAAACAGACGCTGGACTATCCGGCGCTGCGCATCGATGTCGACCGGCTGCGCGCTGCGCAGCTGGGCATCAGCCAACGCGACGTGTCGAATAACCTGCTCGTCTCGCTGTCGTCGAGCTCGCTTGTGTCGCCGTCCTATTTTCTCAATCCAGCCAACAATGTGAACTACTTCGTCGCGGTGCGCCTGCCGGTCGAACAGATCACATCGGTCGATGACCTGATGGGCATTTCGATCAGCGCGCCGCCGATCCCCTCGACGGCAGGCAGCAATGCGCCGGTGACGACAAGCTCGCTCGCCACTCAGCCCAATGCGCCGGTCTCCCGGCTGTCGGACGTCGCGTCGATCCGGGCCGGCAGCACCATGCAGTCGATCAGCCACTATTCGGTCCAGCGCGTCGTCGACGTGACCGCGAATGTCGACGGGCGCGATCTCGGCAGCGTGACCAAGGAAATCAAGGCGGCGATCGCCGAGGTCAGCAAGGGTCTGCCGATCACGACCCACATCAACCTGCGTGGCCAACCCGAAGTGATGGAAACCTCGTTCGGCAATCTCTCGCTCGGTCTCGTGCTCGCGATCGTGCTGGTCTACGCCCTGCTGGTCGTCCTGTTCCAGTCGTGGATCGATCCTTTCATCATCATGATGTCTCTGCCGGGCGCGCTCGTCGGCATAATCTGGATGCTCTTCCTCACCGGAACCACGATCAATGTCGTCTCGCTCATGGGCGCCATCATGACCGTCGGCATCTCGGTGTCGAACTCGATCCTCGTGGTTAGTTTCGCCAACGACATCCGTTCGCGCCAGGAGATCACGCCGTTCGATGCGGCGATCGCCGCGGCGCGCACGCGCCTGCGGCCGATCTTGATGACGGCGTTGGCGATGGTCCTCGGCATGATCCCGATGGCCTTGGGCACAGGTGAGGCGGGCGAACAGAACGCGCCGCTCGGCCGCGCGGTGATCGGTGGCTTGATGGCCGCAACTGTCGCCACGCTATTCATCGTGCCGATTTTCTACACGCTGCTGCGTCAGAAAGCGCCGCGGCTTCACCAGCTCGACGAGGCCTTTGCCGCCGAAGCCGCGCAGCCGCGCGCCAAGCCGGCCGAATGAGGGATGACGCGACGATGACGGATGATCGCAAGAAAGCGGGACCTGGGCTCTACGTGCTCGGATTGATCGGCGTGGCAAGTGCCGCGGTGGCTGTGTTCTATTTCACAGGCAACCAGGCCGCACATCTGGCGCAGGCGCGCGAGGCCGTCGAGGCGGAAGCCTCGCTCGGGCCGCGGATCGAGGTTGTGGCAGCCAGGCAAGGGCCGGCATTCCGCGAAGTGACGCTGCTGGGCGACGCAAAGCCCTTCACCACCACGACGATGTTTGCCAAGGTCAGCGGCTACGTCAAAGCCATCCATGTCGACAAGGGCGACCAGGTGCGCGCCGGACAGGTGCTCGCCGAGATCGATTCGGCCGAGATCGAAAGCCAGTATCTCAGCGCCGTCGCCGATCGTGAGTACAAGCAGCGCATGGTGGACCGCGCGCGCGAACTCCTGCAGCGCGGCATCGCCGCCCAGCAGGCGGCCGATCTTGCCGAGACGAACCTGCGCCAGTCGCAGGAGCTTGTGAAGAATTTCGAGGCGATGCGCGCCTACCAGATCATGCGCGCACCGTTCGACGGCACGGTCACCGCGCGCTTCGCCGATCCCGGCGCCCTGATGCAGGCGGCGACCACGAACCAGACAAGCTCGCTGCCGCTGTTGACGATCTCGGACAACAGCCGCCTGCGGGTCGGTGCCTATGTCGAGCAGCGCGATGTCGCGGCGATCCAGGTCGGTGGCCCGGCGGAAATCGTCGACTCCTCGAATTCCGCGCGGCGCGTCAACGCCAAAATCAGCCGGACCGCGGGCACGCTCGATCCGCGCACGCGCACGCTGTTCATCGAGGTGGACGTCGACAACCGGGACGGCTTCCTGCTGCCGGGCAGCTTCGCCTACGTGACGCTCAAGGTGCCGCTGCAGCCCTATACACAGATTCCGGCAACGTCACTCCTGCAGCGCAACGGCGCGCAGGTGGTGGGCGTCACGACCGATGCCGGCCAGATCAAATTCCGGCCGGTCAAGGTCGCGTCGACCGACGGCAGCTTCCTCAACGTTTCGGAAGGGATCGCGGTCGGCGACCGGGTCGCGATCCATGTGCCGGCCGGCGTGGCCGAGGGCGACAAGGTCCGTCCGGTCGTCAGGCGGTAGCCGGCGAGACCTGGGTCCGCCCGGCGGCAGCAGGCGCTTGCGGCTGGGCGGCGGCGGCGAGGCGGCTCGACCGCGTCCGGCGGCCGAGCAGCGGCTTGCCGACATCGGCGAACGTGTTTTCGTGCACCTCGGCGAGGAGTTCCCGGCGCGGCATCGTCGCAAGCAGGAATTCGTTGTCGTCGCGCCAGACGGCAAGCTCGTTGCGCCGGAATCCGTACCAGTCGAAGCCGTGTACGCGGAAGGTCGAGCGCTCGACGATGGCTACCGTGGCCTTGTATCGCCAGTGCGTGGCGACGAAGAAGAGCGAGGCACGCACGATCGCGCGGTAGATCAGCGGATCGCCCGACACGTTCATGCCGCCGCCCATCCAGGCGATGTGGTCGGATTCGAGTTGGTCGGCGGTGGGTGCCGTAACCTCGCAGCGCCGGCCCTGGTCGCGCATTTCGGCGGCGCGCTCGCCATACCAGAAGGTCAGGTCCTCCATCTCCTCGCGCAGCGACCGGTCGAGCCAGATCCGGCGTGCGCCGACCATGGCGCTGGGTGCGGAATCGTCCATCCGCGTCGCGATGAAGGCGACGAAATCTTCGCGGCCGACATCCGGATGGAATGCAACGTCCTGCACCGGCGGCATCCGGATTGTCGCGCGCTTTGCGTCGGGAAGCTGTTCCCAGAATCGCCTTATGTCGGCCATGTCGTGCGTGACCGCGACGTGGAAGCCCAGAGCCCCGAAGCTGCCGTTGATCTTCGCCCAACTGCGGAATGCGAACTTGCGGTCGCAGGCCGATTTGTCGGGCTCGAATGCGTCGAGGAATTCCAAGTAGCCGTCCTTTCCGGTTGAAGACCAGTCAGCGGCGGGCAGCAGGCGCGTTACACGACCCGGATCAACTGAAGTTCGGCGACACCGAGTCTTGCAGAATCTTGGACGTCGTCAGCACGAAGTGGCGGCCGTCGAGGCGGAACGGCAGAGCGAGCCTCTCGTAGAGAATCTTCCGGAACCCGAAATCGACGCCGATGCGCGATACGGTCGGCCGGTCGTCGCGCGCGGCCTTCACGATGTGCCGGTCGATCATCGCGGAATACTGGATGTGATGGCTGCGGTCGAGCACGCGCATGCCGATCTCGGCCTGTGTCGGCGCGTTGAATTTTGAACCGATGTGATAGCAGAACGCCTCACCGGACTTGACGGCGAACAACGAGCTTTCCCCGTGGCCGAGCATCTTCACGAGATTGGTGAGCGGATCGTCGTAGAAGCGCGTTTCAAGGATGCCGCGCAGGCCGGCGTCCGCCTCGCCGACGGGGACTTCGACATCGACCCAGTCGTTCGGCGTGCGCTGCGAGGCGCGCACGCGCCGCTCGAGTATGCGCTGGGCATCGGACGTCCATTCGAGCGTGGGATGGTCGTCGCCGGCCGGCACCCGCACCCGGTCGTAGGGAAGGTCGTGCAGGATGGCCAGCGCCTTCAGGCAGGCGCGTGCGTCGACATGCGTCCGGTCGAAGATCAGCAGGCCGAAGCCGTCGCCCTCGCCGATGGCCACCCAGCCGAAACCGCGGCAGACATAGTCGATGACATCGCCCGGATCGTTTTCGGGGATCCCGGCGATGCGCCGAGCCGTCGTGGCGAAATCGTCCACGACGGGAATGCTCGTCCCGTCGTCGAGGCACCAGGCCGGCCGGAACGGTGCCGGGGCCGCGATCTTCGTGTCGATCAGGTGCTTGATCTCGCCGATTCTCTCCCGGATGTCGACAAGCTCGGCCGACGGCTTGGTTCGCGACAGGCCGGGCAGAACTTCCTGGAGGAACTCGGCCGGATCCGGCAGCGTGCAGGCGACTTTGTAGACGAGTTCGATGTCGAGCTTGCGGGTATCGCCTGCCTTGAGCCGTTCGATCGAGATCGTGCTGCAGTTCCCGATACGCGCGATCGTCTTCAGCGGGAGATTGCGCCGCGCCACCGCCTGGAAAAACAGATCGCTGATCCGGGGTTTCATCGTCGGTTTTCGGCTCCAGGGTTTCGCTGGCGTTCCGAAAATACGACAATATTTTCCCGACCACCATAGGTGCTGCGGTAAATCGCCTTCAGCGGGCGGGTATGCCCGGCGCTGCCGAAAGGCCTGCGGCGGCAATGCCGGCCAAGGCGCAGGCCTCGTCGCGATCCCCGGTATCGCCCGAGATGCCGATCGCCCCGAGCACGGCACCGCCCGTGGTGAGGATCAGCACGCCGCCCGGCGACGGGATCGCCCGGCCGCCGCTCGCGGCAGATATCGCGGTCAGGAATGCCGGTGCTTTTGCGGTCCGCTCGGCGAGTTCGCGCGTCCCGAAGCCCATGCCGAGCGATCCCCAGGCCTTTCCGAAGGCAATCTCGAAGCGCAGTATTCCGGAGCCGTCTTCGCGTTTTGCGACGACGACGTGGCCGCCCGCATCGAGGACGACCGCCGTCAGCGGGGCAAGCGTCATGCGCCGGGCTTCGGCGAGGGCCACGTCGACGATCCGCGTGGCATCGGCAAGCGACAAGGTCGACATCGGCAGGTCCTGCGGTTAGAGGCGGGGCAGTCTACCGCTAGCAATCTGGAAAAAAACGATAAATCTAGTTTCCATCCGATGCGCGAGGCGGCTATCCTGCCTCCCGATCGGCGCTGTCCGGTCGACCGGCTTGCCCGAAGCGGGCGGGGTCGGGGCGTCGATGGGCCTCTGGTTTGGTCCAAGGATGGTCATATAATTGCAACAGATCGGACCTCGAATTCCGACAAGATCCGCCCGGTGCCAGACGCTCGGCTGATCCAACCAAGAATGATTCCACCCAAAATAGGCGAGGCAAAGATGAGCAAGACCCTAGTGAAAAGCGGCAAGACGCTGGCGATCGCCGCCGCGGCCGTGGCGCTCGTGGCGGGTACCGCCGATGCGCAGCAGAAGACGCGCCTGACGGTCTACACCGCCATCGAGAACGAGCAGCTCCAGCCGTTCAAGGAAGCTTTCGAGAAGGCGGCGCCCGATGTCGAGATCGCCTGGGTCCGCGATTCGACGGGCACGCTCACGGCGCGCTTCCTTGCCGAAAAAGACAATCCCCGCGCCGACGCGATCTGGGGCCTCGCGGTCACCTCGCTACTGGCCTTCGAGAAGGACGGGCTCCTCGCGGACTACAAGCCGAAGGATTACGGCCAGTTGAAGCCGCTGTTCCGCGACGAGAGCGCGCCCTTCACCTGGCACGGCATGGACGCGTTCGCGGCCGCCATCTGCTTCAATACGGCGGTTGCCAAGGCCGCCAACCTGCCGACGCCGAAGACATGGGCCGACCTGCTGAACCCGGCATACAAGGGCAAGATCGTGATGCCGAACCCGGCTTCGTCGGGGACCGGCTATCTGACCGTGGCCGCTTGGCAGCAGATCATGGGTGACGGCCCGGCCTGGGCCTACATGGACAAGCTGCATGACAATGTCGGAGTCTACACGCATTCGGGTTCCGCCCCGTGCGTGCAGGCCGCCCGCGGCGAGTTCGCAATCGGCATCAGCTTCGACATGCGCGCCGCCTCCGAGAAGACCAAGGGTGCGCCGGTCGAGATCGTCGTGCCGACGGAAGGCATCGGCTGGGAAATGGAAGGTTCGGCCATCGTTAAGGCGACGAAGAACATGGCGGCGGCCCAGAAGCTAATGGATTTCTCGGCGTCGGTTGCCGGCAATGAAATCTACGCAAAGTACTACAACATCGTCGGCAACACCGGCGTGAAGGGCAACGCGCCCAACTATCCGGTGGAAACGGAATCGCGCCTGATCAAGGCCGATTTTGCGGCGATCGCGGCCAACCGCGACAAGACGCTCGCCGAATGGACGAAGCGTTACGACGGCAAGTCGGCCCCCAAGTAAACCTGAAAACGGGAATCCGGCTGTCCCCCGCGCCGACCGGCGCGGGGGATCCCGGCATTGCGCTAAAAATGGCAGACAAGCCCTATCTCGTTGTCGACAAGGTCACCAAGAGTTACGGCCAGTTCCAGGCCGTGCGCGAGGCGAGCTTCACCGTGAACCGCGGCGAGTTCGTCTGTTTCCTGGGGCCGTCGGGATGCGGCAAGACCACGCTGCTGCGCATGATCGCTGGGCTCGAGACGATGAGCGGCGGCCGGATCGTGCAGGACGGGCGCGACATCTCTTACCTGCCGCCCTCGCAGCGCGATTTCGGCATCGTCTTCCAGTCCTACGCGCTGTTTCCGAACCTGACCGTCTTTGACAACGTCGCCTACGGGCTGCGTGGCCGCGGCAAGTCTGCCGCCGAGATCGCCGGGCGCGTGGACGAGCTCCTCACCCTCGTCGGTTTGCCGGGCGAAGCGAAGAAGTATCCCTCGCAGATTTCCGGCGGGCAGCAGCAGCGCGTGGCGCTTGCCCGCGCACTCGCCATCTCGCCCGGACTGCTTCTTCTCGACGAGCCGCTTTCCGCCCTCGACGCGCGTGTACGTGTCTATCTGCGCCAGGAAATCCGCGCACTCCAGCATCGCCTCGGCGTGACCACGATCATGGTGACGCACGACCAGGAGGAAGCGCTGACGATGGCCGACCGGATCGCGGTCATGAACGCCGGCCATGTCGAGCAATTCGATGCGCCCGGTGCAGTCTATGCCGTGCCGGCAACGCCATTCGTCGCCGATTTTGTCGGCACGACGAATTTCCTGCGTGCCAAGCTCCTGCTGCCGGGCAAAATCGTCTCGGGCGGCGTCGAGATCACGGCAGCCACGCCCGGCCATCTCAATCCCGGAGCAGACCTGCGCGTGTGCGTGCGGCCGGAAGACGTGATGGTCCGCGGCGTCAGCGACGCCACGCCGAACCGGGTCGAGGTGACGGTCGACGAACTCGTCTTCATGGGGGCCTTCAGCCGCGCGCGGCTTTCCGGCCCGAACGGCATGTCGATCAGCGCCGATTTTTCCGCCAATCTTCTGCGCGACCATGCGCTGGTGGCGGGTGCGCGCATTAGGATCGCGTTGCCGGCCGATCGCCTGCGCGTCTTCCCTGGCTGAGACCGGTCTTGCGCACAAGGCTCGACACCGACGCCATCGGCCAGCGGGCAGCCCTGCTCGTCGCGGCGGGATTCCTCCTCGTCGTGCTGGTCATGCCGCTGGCCACGCTGTTCGAGAAGAGCTTCCGCAACCGCGACGGCCTGTTCGTCGGCATCGACAATTTCACGCGCTATTTCGGCACGCCGTCGCTGGTCGCGTCGATGTGGAACACGATCTGGGTTTCGGTTCTGGCGACTTGCATCGTCGTGCCGCTCGCTTTCGTTTTCGCCTATGCGATCCGCCGCACGACGATGCCGGGCAAGGAACTGTTCCGGGCGATCGGGTTGATCCCCATCCTGGCACCTTCGCTGCTGCCGGCGATCGCGCTCATCTACCTGTTCGGCAACCAGGGGCTCGTCCGCTGGATGCTGATGGGCGAGACGGTGTACGGCCCGATCGGCATCGTAATCGCGCAGGTCTTCTACTGCTTCCCGCACGCCTTCCTGATCCTGTCGACCGCGTTGGCGATCGCCGACCGGCGCCACTACGAGGCGGCCGAGGTGCTGGGTGCAGGGCGTATCCGCGTCTTCTTCACGGTCACGTTGCCCGGCGTCAAGTACGGGGTCGTCAGCGCCTTCTTCGTCGTCTTCACGATGGTCGCGACCGATTTCGGCATTCCGAAGGTTATCGGCGGTCGCTTCAACGTGCTGGCAACCGATGTCTACAAGCAGGTGATCGGTCAGCAGAATTTCGAGATGGGGGCGGTCGTCGGCATGGTGCTGCTGATCCCGGCCGCGATCGCTTTCGCCGCCGACCGGTGGGTTGCAAGCCGGCAGGTGGCGCTCCTCAGCGCGCGGGCCGTCCCGTTCGAGCCGCAAAAACGGCGGGGTCGCGATATCCTGCTGTTCGCATTCTGCAGCTTTATCGCAGTCTGCATCCTCGTCGTGCTCGGCATCTCGATCTGGGCGAGTCTGATCCAGTACTGGCCCTACAACCTATCGCTCTCGATGCGTAACTATTCCTTCGCGAACGCCGACGCGTCGGGCTGGAGCTCGTATTTCAACTCGCTGATGATGGCCGCGATCGTCGCGACCTTCGGCGCCTCGGTCATCTCGGTGGGGGCCTGGCTCGTCGACAAGACCCGCGGGGCCGAACTCCTGCGCGGATTCGTCCACCTCCTGGCGATGATCCCGCTGGCCGTTCCGGGACTCGTCCTCGGTCTTTCCTACATCTTCTTCTTCAATTCGCCGAAGAACCCGCTCGGATTCATGTACGGCTCGATCGCCTTCCTGGCGATGAACACGATCGCGCACTACTACACGGTGGCGCACCTGACGACGCTGCAGGCGCTCAAGCAGCTCGACCCGGAGTTCGAGAGCGTCTCGGCCTCGCTGAAGGTCTCGGTGTGGCGCACGGCCTGGCAGGTCACGCTTCCGGTCACGTCGCCGGCGCTGCTCGACGTGTGGTTCTATATGTTCGTCAACGCGATGACGACGGTCTCGGCCGTCGTCTTCCTTTATGGCCCCTACACCAAGCTTGCATCGGTCTCGATCATCAACATGGACGAGGCCGGATTCACCGCGGCGGCCGCCGCGATGGGCTGCACGATCGTGGCGACGTCGGCCGCCGCCAAGTTCCTGCATTCATTGCTGGCCAACTGGCTCGCGCGACGCACGCAGGCCTGGCGCGCGCGGTGAGCGCGCTGCCCGGACATATCCGGGGCGTGCTGTTCGACAAGGACGGCACGCTCGTCGATTTCGACCGGACCTGGTCGCGTACGATGAAGGTCGGAGCGCTCGATTTCGCCAGTGGCGACGCGCAGCTAGCGATCAGCCTGTGCGAGGCGGTCGGCTGGAGCGAGATGCGGGGCACCTTCACCGCCGACGCGTTCTTCGCCAACAATCCGAACGCGGAAATCGCCCGGCGCTGGCGCGAGCTATGCGGCCTGCCGTTTGCGGACGGCGACGCCGGCCGTCTGGACGCCCTGTTCGCGCGCGCCATCCTGGCCAACGTGACGCCGCTCGGCGATCTCGCCGGGACGGTCGCACGGCTGCGCGCGCGGGGGCTGGTCCTCGGCGT
Source organism: uncultured Azospirillum sp. (assembly GCA_964416335.1). Taxonomy (GTDB): domain Bacteria; phylum Pseudomonadota; class Alphaproteobacteria; order CACIAM-22H2; family CACIAM-22H2; genus Tagaea. The sequence continues at coordinate 38,588 of CAYQDN010000022.1, read as the reverse complement.
GGCGACCAACGACAGCCGTGCCTCCGCGCTCGAGCAGCTCGCGGCATTGGGTGTGGCGGGGGCCTTCGCCTTCGTCACCGGTTATGACGGCCCAAGCGCGCCCAAACCCCATCCTTCGGCGGTGTTCGATTTCGCCGCTGCCGCAGCACTCGTGCCGTCCGAGGTCGCGGTCGTCGGCGATTCGCTCAACGACCTTCATCTCGCGGGGGCCTCGGGCGCATATTCGGTCGCGATCGCGCGCGAGTCGGCGCACCGCGCGGTCCTGGAGCCTTATGCCGACATGGTGATCGACGGAATCGAGGCGCTTTAGGCCAGGATCTTCGTCCGCTTGGGATCGACGGCGCAGCCGTCGATCCGCCTGGCAGGCCAGCGCTTGGTGAAGGCCTCGATCTCGTAGTCCGCGTCGCCGGCTGCGTCGGCGGGCACGTAGCCGAACGCGATCGCCTTGCCGACCGTGTGGCCCCAACCGGCCGAGGACGTGACGCCCACGACCTTGCCGGCCCGCACGATGGACTCGCCGCCATAGAGCTGCACGGGTGCATCGACCGTCAGCACGATCAGTTTGCGCTTCGGACCTTCGGCCTTGGCCTTTTCCAGTGCCGCACGACCCACGAAGTCGGATTTCTTGGCGAGCGACACGGCAAAGCCGAGGCCCGCCTCGTAGGGCGTGTAGTCCGGCGTGATGTCGGCACCCCAGTAGAGGTAGCGTTTCTCCAGCCGCAGCGAGTCGATGGCGCGATAGCCGGCATCCGCCAGCCCGTGCGCCTTGCCGGTTTCGGCGAGCAGTTCGTAGACGTGCTGCGCGTACTCGACCGGCATGTGCAGTTCCCAGCCGAGTTCGCCCACATAGGTCACGCGCATGGCGAGGACCGGCGCGAAGCCGATGCGGATTTCCTTCGCCGTCATGTACGGGAAGGCCGCATTCGACACGTCGCCGTCGGCGACCGCCGCCAGGATGTCGCGCGAACGCGGGCCGGCGAGATTGATCGTGGCGCGGGCCGACGTGACGTCGGCGATGGAGACCGAGCTGTCGGCCGGCAGATGGCTGCGGATCCACGCGATGTCGCGCACGCCGAAAGCGCTGCCCGTCACCATGTAGAAGCGGTTCTCGTCGAGACGCACGAAGGTCAGGTCCGCCTCGATGCCGCCGCGCGCGTTGCACAGCTGCGTATAGACGAGGCTGCCGGCCGGCTTGTCGAGATCGTTGGCGGCGATGCGCTGCAGGGCTGCGAAGGTGCCGGGGCCGGTGAACTCGAACTTCGAGAACGAGCTCTGGTCGATCAGAACGGCACGTTCGCGCGCGGCCTTGCACTCGCCGGCCACGTGCGCGAACCAGTTGGGCCGCGATTCGAACGAAGGCTTGTCGACCGCTTCGACACCCGCGGGTGCAAACCAGTTGGGCCGTTCCCAGCCGAAGCGCGAGCCGTAGACCGCGCGCTTTTCCTTGAGCGGTCCGTAGAGCGGACTGCGACGGCCGCCGCGGGCACTCTCCAGCTCCTCGATCGGATAATGGATCTGGTAGTAACGCCAGTAGCTGTCCACGCTGCGCTCGGCCAGATACTTGGCCGACATGTGGTGCGCACCGAAGCGGCGCACGTCGAAGGCCCACAGATCCATCGACGGCTCGCCGGCGACGATCCATTCGGCCATCGCCTTGCCGGCACCGCCCGAGGCGGCAATGCCCGACGTGAAGCCGCACGCCACGTAGAAATTGTCGCGTTCGGGAGCCAGACCCATGATCGGCTCGCCGTCGGGCGAGATCGGAATCGGTCCGTTGATGACGGTGCGGATGCCGATCTCGTTGAGGATCGGCAGGCGCTCGGCCGCGGGCAGCAGGAAGGCCTCGAGACGGTCCTGGTTGGGCGGAAACAGCTCGCGGCCGAATTCGAACGGAACGCCCTTGGCGCCGAAGGTCGGTGTGCCCTGTTCCCAGCCGCCGATGGCGAGCGCACCCGGTTCGGGCTTCAGGTAGAAGATCTTGTCCGGATCGCGCAGCGTCGGCAGACCCTTGGGAATGTCGTTGCGTTTCTCGGTGATCAGGTACTGGTGCTCGACGGCACCCGCCGGCACCCGCACGCCCGCCATCGCGGCCACGTCGCGCGCCCAGATGCCCGCGGCGTTGACGACGATCTCGCAGGTCACTTCGCCCTTGTCGGCACGCACACTGGTGATGCGGTTGCCCGTCGTCCCGAAGCCCTTGACGAGAACGCCCTCGACGAACTTCACGCCGTTCGCACGCGCGCCCTTGGCATAGGCGTGCGTAAGGCTCGACGGATCGACCGAGCCGTCGTTGGGCACGAACACGGCGCCCACGATGTCGTCGAGCGAAATGAGCGGGAACTTCTCCTGGGCTTCCTTGGGCGAGAGCGTGTGCATCTCGAAATCGAAACTGCGCGCGGTCGTTGCCATGCGCTTGATCTCGCTCCAGCGCTCCTGTGAGGAGGCCAGGCGGAGGCTGCCGACCGGCTTCCATTCTACCGCCTGGCCCGTCTCGGCTTCCAGCGTCGCGTAGAGTTGGGCCGAGTACTGCATGAGGCGGGTGAGGTTGCGCTTGGAGCGCAGCTGGCCCACGAGGCCGGCGGCGTGCCAGGTCGACCCGTGCGTGAGGGCGGCTTTTTCGAGGACGACGACGTCGCGCTGTCCGAGCTTTGCCAGGTGATACGCGATGGAGCAACCGATCGCCCCGCCGCCGATGACCACGATCCGCGCGTGGCCGGGAAGATCAGCCACGCAGCTCTCCGATGTACCAGTCGTCGAAATGCGTCACGTTGCGCTCACGCAGGGTGGAGTAGGGGCCGGGCACGTAGCCGGGCGTGCTGACGCCCGCCTGCTGGTCGGTGCAGATCTTCCAGTCCTGTTTGTTGGTGATGTCCCAGATCGGCAGGAGCTTCTCGAGCGTGTAGTCCTTGCCCTCGACCGCCGAGCCGTCGACCAGCCAGTAGCCGCGCACATGCGTTTCGCCCGGACCGATCGGCGTCAGGCGCGCGGCCGCCGCGAAATCGCAGTTGGTGTGCTGCCAGAAATTCGGGAACACGGTCGTGCGCAGCGTGCCGCTGTCGGGCTCCTTGATGTCGCCCATCAGCTTGGAGACCATCTTGCCGTCCATGCTCTGCGTGACGAAGCCGTCGCGCACCGGCGTGCGGTGGCAGCGCCAGTTCACACCTGTCATGTTCGAACTGGCATCGCCGGTATCGAGGCCGAGCGCCGCGAAGCGCGCGTTGGCCTTCTCGATGATCGCTTCCATGCCGGGCAGCAGCGTGGGATCGACGATCGCCATGTCGCGCTGTACGTCGTAGGCGGCGGTATTGTATTCCTTGTGGTTGGCCGGGCAGTGGTAGCACTCGCGGTTGTTCTGGAAGACGACCTTCCAGTTCGCCTTGACCACGTATTCGATCTTGTGCGCGATCTTGGTGCGCTCGATGGCGTGCGGCTTCAACTTGCGCCGGATCGTGTCGGCCGCATCCTTGAAGTCGGGCGGGTTGTCGGCGAGCGAGAAGAACAGCAGGCCGCCCGCATCGACCAGCTTCACCGGGCGCAGGCCCAGTTCCGAGCGGTCGATGCCGAACTCCTTCTTGGTGTCGAGCATCAGGCTTCCGTCGAGCTTGTAGGTCCATTTGTGGTAGGGGCAGGCGAGCACGCTGGCGTGGCCGTGCTCGGTCAGGCACACCTTCGAGCCGCGGTGGCGGCAGACATTGTGGAAGGCGCGGATGGCGCCATCCTGGCCGCGCACGACGACGATCTCGGCGCCGGCGACCGAATAGGTCAGGTAGTCGCCCGGATTGGCAACCTCGAAGGAATAGCCGACGAACAGCCAGTGGCGATGGTGGATGCGCGCGACGTCGGCCGCGAAGAGCGCGTCGTCGACATAGAACTCGCGCGAAAGCGATCGGCCCGATACGTGATTTGCGACCGCACTTGCCGCTGCGGGTGCCAGCCCGCCTCGCGTTTCGTGCCCGGCTCCGTCCATTTCGACCCCCTTGAGAATGTTACAGTTACGTTACCACAGGGTGGCGCGCGTGCAACAAGCGGGGGTTCAGCCAACCACGAAAAACAGATTGCCGCCGAGGGCGCGCACGCGCGCAGCCGGTATCGCGTGAATCGGCACGTCGTGCAACGGCGCAAACCCGGCACCCGCGACGAAAAGACCGTGGCGGCCGGGCGCCACGCGGCCGCGCGCGCGAAGCAGCACGCCGAAGCGCGAGGCACCGCGGCCGGGTTCGGCGAAGATCCGGCCACCTAGATAAAGGATCGCGACGATCCGGATCGCGTGCCGGCGGCCGTCCGCCGCGACGAGCCATGCGGCCAGACCGCAGGCGCGGGCGAACTCGAACACCGACGGAATCGGGCCTTCGGGAATCCAAGCCGCCAGGCGCATCGAGGCGAGGCCGCGCCCGTCGATGACGACGGGGGCGGGCGTGCGCAGACGCATGCTCATGTCGAAGCGGTTCGGGGTTGGAAAAACACACCGGAACGTACATAAAAATAAATAACTAAATCAACTTTTAATATACATTCCTGATTCCGCAATTCATGCGAACGAGACCGCAAATTTGAGGTTGTCGAGCATGCGCAGTGTGAGCTGCGCGCCGACGTAAAGCAGGAACGCATCCGCCATCGCCTTGGCGTAGGCCGGATCGACAGCGACATCGAGCCGCGCGATCCCGCCGAGAAAGCGTGCGAAGCGGCCTTCCATCGGCGCAACGGTCACGCTGATCGTCGGCCGTTCGGGTGCGGATACCGCGCGGTGCGGTTCGCGGGGCGTCGCGCGCCATTGCGGACGCGGGTGCGTCCACACTTCGGTGATGCGCGTACGGGACGGGCCGTAGATGCCGCTCCAGTAGAAGGCCTTGCGCTCGGCGTCGGGGAGCTGGCTTTCGAGGGCGCGCGGTAGCCAAGCATCGTAAAGCAGCGTCGCAACGAGATAGCGACGCTCCTTCAACTCGCCTGGTTCGGCATATGCGCCCGGAAACATGTTTCTCACCAATACAAAATGTAATTTATTAAAATACAAGATAAATACTAAGTCAATAGCGGTCCTGGGGAAGGCGCCCTAGTTCGTGTCGGGCCGGAAACGGGCCGGGTTCAGCAGGACCGGACAGGCGACGATCCGGACGATTTCCGGGTCGTAAAGCGCCCGAAGCCGGGCATGCGGCACGGAATAGCCGTCCTGAAGCACGGCCTCGACTTCCCAGCCATAGCGCTCCTGGCTGACGAAGCGCTGCCCTGGGCGGATCGTGTCGGCATTGAGTTCCATTCTCTGAATCTACGCCGGAACAGTGGTTTGCGCCAAGTGCGGGGGTGCTGCGGTGGCGCGAATTCCGGCCTGCGATTATGATGGCGGGATGCAACGGGTCCTCGCCAGCATTCTGCTTCTCGTCCTGTCGGCTGCCGGTGCGGCGGCACAGGAGCCCGCGCGCACGAACGACCGCCATCTCACCCGCAAGTTCGACGCCGTCGGCCCCACGCCTGCTGTCGCCCCGCCGCTGCCCGAAACGCCGCGCGAACGGCCGGTCTATGTGCGGACGGCAAAGCCCCTGAACGAGGTCGCCGTGTTCGACGCCAAGGCGTCGGCGGCGTGTCGCATCCACGATTTCGGCCAGTTCGAGCAGCACCGCGGCCGTGCGGTGCTGGCCGGACGCACCTATGGTGCCGCCGCTGCGGGCAGCGACCTGCTGGCCGACCATCCGGGCGTGGCGAAGCCGTCGACTGTCTATGTGTTCGAGAACCAGGGCATGACGGCCTGCCGCGTCTGGCGCGTCAAGCCGGCGGCGCTGCGTGCTGCGAATTAGGCTTCGGGTGCGGTTGCCGGCGGCGGCTTGGCGTGAAGGTCGCCGAAGATCTTGGTGACGATCTCCTCGAGGCTCTTCTTTTCCTCGTCCTTCAGCTTTATGCCTTCGTCGATATAATCGACGTTCCCGCTGATCTGGCGGATCGCCGCGGCGATGTAGATGTCCATGATCTCGCGGATGGCGTGGAACGCCTTGCAGTTCACCGAGTCCATCCGGGTGTCGAAAATGCCCGTGATGACGCTGATGCGGTTCAGCGTGTGCTGCAGTTCGAGCTTGCGCTTTTCGTCAATCGGTCCGGCCATACAATGTATTTAGGCGCGCGCGCGCGATCCCGCAACACATAACCGCCCAGCGTCAGTCGCCATGGGGGGCGGCAGCCTTCATCGCCCGTACCGCCACGGCATGGCAGGCCATCGAGGCGAGGCTGCAGAACAGCATCATCATGGCGAAAGGTCGCATCGTGCCGTCCTGGACATGGCCCATGATGATGGTCGCGACGGCGCCGCACGACATCTGGACGCATCCGAGCAGGCCCGACGCCGATCCGGCAAGCCGCGGATTGACGCTCACGGCTCCGGCGATCAGGTTGGGCTGGGCGATGCCGTTGGCGAACGCGTTGACGAACATCGGGATGAAAAGCGCCCAGATCTGGATCTCGTAGAAATGCGCCCAGATCATCCAGAAGACCATCAGTGGAAAGGTCAGGATGTTGCCGATCCGCGCCATGCGGTCGAGCCCGAGGCGCTGGGACCAGCGCCCGGCCAGGAAATTCCCGAACAGATAGCCGAGCGCGCAGCCGACGAACCAGAATCCGTATTCGGAAGGCGGCCGCTCCATCACGCTGATCATCAGATAGGGCGCCGTGACGAGGAAGGCGAAGAACGACACGGTGTTGAACGTCATCGCCAGCGTGTAGCCGAGATAGGCCTGGCTGCGGGCAAGCGACGTCCAGCCGCGCACGAGATGGCCGACATCGACGGCCGCGATTCGGTGGTGGTTGGTTTCCGGGCAGCGCAGGGCCGCTGCCGCCGCGACACTCGCGACGAAGGCGAGGATCACAACGAAACTCGCCTGCCAGCCGAAATGTTCGTCGAGCAGGCCGCCGATCGACGGGGCGACCATCGGCATCAGCGACATGCCCATCGTGACATAGGCAAGGGCGCTTGCCGCCGTATCGCGCGTGTTGACGTCGCGCACGATCGCGCGGGCGAGCACCATCCCCGCACACGTTCCGAAGGCCTGGACGAAGCGCCCGGCGAGCAGGGCCTCCATCGTCGGGGCGAACAGGCAGGCGAGGCTGCCTGCCACTCCGAGCGCCAGGCCGACCAGCAGGACGACGCGCCGCCCGTAGCGGTCGGAGAATGGCCCATAGACGAGCTGGCCGACCGCCACTCCGACCAGAAACAGTGTGAATGCCAGCTGGGCGGTGCCGTAACTCGCCCCGAACGCGTCGGCCAGCCGCGGCAGGGACGGGATGAAGACGTTGAGCGCGAACGGGCCGCAGCTGCTGATGCCGACAAGCAGCCAGAGGGGCGGGCGCGCAAGCTGGGGTGGCGTTTCGGACACGGTCGGCCCAATCTAGCGGGCTGGCGCGCCCATTGCACGGTCTAGCGACGGCCCCGCATGCCCGTTGCCGGCGGGGCCGGTACTCTTGCAACGCATGGCGATCCGGCGCACCTTGCGCCGAATTCTTCCTCTTTTGCGACAGTCGGCACGCCCATGACCCTGCACGTGGCTCTGCACCACCGGACGGCCTACAAATACGACCGGCTGATCAATCTCGGACCCCAGGTCGTCAGGCTGCGTCCGGCGCCGCATTCGCGCACCCCGGTCCTGTCCTATTCCCTGAAGATCGAGCCCGAACCCCATTTCCTGAACTGGCAGCAGGACCCGCAGGGCAACTGGCTCGCCCGGCTCGTGTTCCCCGAGCGGACCGACCATTTCACGGTCGACGTCGATCTCGTCGCCGACATGGCGATCGTCAATCCGTTCGATTTCTTCCTCGAACCTTACGCCGAGAAATTCCCGTTCAAGTACGAAGAAGGGCTGCTCGAGGATCTCGCACCCTTCATGAAGCCCGAGAAGGCGGGGCCGCTGCTCGCCAAGTGGCTCGCGAAGGTTCCCAAGGAAGCCGAGCGCACGATCGATTTTCTCGTGGGCCTGAACCAGCGCCTTCAGAAGGACATCGGCTACATCATCCGGCTCGAGCCCGGTGTGCAGACCTTCGAGCAGACGCTGTCGCTGGCCAAGGGTTCGTGCCGCGACTCAGGTTGGCTGTTCGTCCAGATCCTCCGTCATCTCGGTTTCGCCGCCCGTTTCGTATCGGGCTATCTCGTCCAGCTCGTTGCCGACCAGAAGGCTCTCGACGGTCCATCGGGCACCGAGATCGACTTCACCGACCTGCACGCGTGGACGGAAGTGTACCTGCCGGGTGCGGGCTGGATCGGCTTCGATCCGACCTCCGGGCTGATGACGGGCGAGGGGCATATCCCGCTCGCGGCAACGCCTGCCCCGTCTTCCGCCGCCCCGGTCGAGGGCCTCATCGAAAAGTGCGAAGTGACCTTCGTCCACGAGATGAAGGTCACGCGCATCGCCGAGAGTGCGCGCGTCACCAAGCCCTATACGGAAGATGCGTGGGCGCGCATCGAGGCGCTCGGCCACACGGTCGACGGTCACCTGGAAAAGGGCGACGTGCGCCTGACGATGGGCGGCGAGCCTACCTTCGTGTCGATCGACGACATGGAAGGGGCGGAATGGAACACGGCCGCTCTCGGGCCGACAAAGCGCCGGCTCGCGGGCAACCTCTTGAAGCGCCTGCAGAAGCTTTGGTCGCCGGGGGCGCTGCTGCATTACGGCCAGGGCAAATGGTATCCGGGCGAGCAGTTGCCGCGCTGGGCGCTGGGCTGCTTCTGGCGCAAGGACGGCGAGCCGATCTGGCGCGATCCGGCCCTCATTGCCGACGACACGCTGAAGTCGAACGTCAACTACGAGCATGCCGAGCGTTTCGCCCACCGCCTGTGCGAGCGCCTCGGCATTCCCGAACAGTTCGCACAGCGCGCCTACGAGGACTCCTGGTACTATCTGTGGCGCGAGCAGCGCCTGCCGGTGAATGTCGATCCGCTGAAATCCAACCTCAAGGATCCCGAGGAGCGCGCGCGCCTGTCGCGAATCTTCGAGAAGGGCCTCGACGAGCCGGTCGGCGTGGCGCTGCCCATCCAGCGTGGCTGGCAGGGCGGGGCGCGCAAATGGTCCAGCGGGTTCTGGTTCGTGCGGCCGCAGCACATGTTCCTGATTCCCGGCGATTCGCCGATGGGCTACCGCCTGCCGCTGGACAGCGTGCCGTGGGTCGCAGCGGCGGACTATCCCTATCACTGGGAGCGCGATCCGTTCGATCCGCTGTCGCCGCTGCCCACGCGCGACAAACGCGAGCGTTCGTTGGCGGTGTCGGGCAATGCACCGCGCACCGGCTTTGCACACCAGGGCGGCATGGCGGCCGGCCCCGACGGAAGGCCGATGCCGGACCGCAAGCTCGTCGACGAGCTGCGCCGGCGCGAGCGCAACGCGGTCAAGCCGCAGAGCTCGGCCTCGTGGGTCGTGCGCACGGCGATGTGCATCGAGCCGCGCGACGGCCTTCTGCATGTCTTCATGCCGCCGATTCCGACGATCGAGGACTATCTCGAATTGGTGACCCATATCGAGGACACCGCCGCCGATCTCGGCCAGCCGGTGCTGATCGAAGGCTATGCCCCGCCGTCCGATCCGCGCATCGAGAACTTCTCGGTTACGCCCGATCCCGGCGTGATCGAGGTCAACGTGCATCCCGCCGCGACGTGGAGCGAGATCGTCAGCCGCACGACGGCGCTGTACGAGGAAGCGCGCCAGACGCGGCTCGGCACCGAGAAGTTCATGGTCGACGGCCGCCATGTGGGAACGGGCGGCGGCAACCATTTCGTGCTCGGCGGTGCCACGCCGGCGGAATCGCCGTGGCTGCGCCGTCCGGACCTGCTCGGCTCGATGCTGCGCTTCTGGAACAACCATCCGAGCCTTTCGTATCTCTTCTCGGGTCTTTTCATCGGCCCCACGTCGCAGCACCCGCGCGTCGACGAGGCGCGCGAGGACCAGGTACACGAGCTCGAGCTCGCACTTTCCCGGCTTCCGGCCAAGGACACGGCCGGGATCCCGCCGTGGACGGTCGACCGCGTGCTGCGCAACATCCTTGTCGATCTCACCGGCAACACGCACCGCACCGAATTCTGCGTCGACAAGCTCTATTCGCCCGACCATTCGGGCGGGCGGCGCGGTCTCGTCGAGCTGCGGGCCTTCGAGATGCCGCCGCATGCGCGCATGAGCCTCGTCCAGCAACTTCTGCTGCGCAGCCTCGTTTCGCATTTCTGGGAAGAGCCCTACACGCACCGGCTGGTGCGCTGGGGCAACCGCGTCCACGACCGTTTCATGCTGCCGCACTTCGTGCGCGAGGATCTGACCGACGTGCTCGAGATGCTGCGCGACGCCGGCTACGGGTTCGAGGATTCGTGGTTCGATCCGCACTGCGAGTTCCGCTTTCCCAAGCTCGGTTCCGTCGCCTATCGCGGCGTGGACATCGAGCTGCGCCATGCGCTCGAGCCGTGGCACGTGCTGGGCGAGGAGGCGGGCGCAGGCGGAACCGTGCGCTATGTCGACAGCTCGCTCGAACGGCTGCAGGTGCGCGTGCGCAACCTCGTCGATTCGCGCCACACCATCGTGTGCAACGGCGTTGCCGTGCCGATGCATCCCACCGGCGTTGCCGGCGAGTACGTCGCGGGCGTGCGCTTCCGCGCGTGGGATCCGTCCTCGGCGCTGCATCCGACCGTCGGCGTGCATGCCCCGCTCGTGTTCGATCTGATCGACGGGTGGAGCGGCCGCTCGGTCGGCGGCTGCACCTATCACGTGACGCATCCGGGCGGACGCAACTACGACAAGTTCCCGGTCAATGCCTACGAGGCCGAGGCACGGCGCCGGGCCCGGTTCTTCGACATCGGCCACACGCCGGGCCAGATGACGCCGCGCGTGCCCCCGACCAACCCCGATTTCCCGCTGACCCTTGACCTGCGCCGTAGCTAGCCCGCAAGCTTCGCGATTGCCCTGACCAACCCGAGGAGTCGATGGAGGAAGCGCGCCTGACCGCCGCCGCCGGTACTGCACCGGCGGCCGACAAGCCGCCGCCCTTCGACGAGATGGTCACGGGCGTGGGGCAGATCCGTCCCCACTGGCAGCCGCTGATGGGAGCCCTGCGCACGCTGCCGCAGGGCGCTTTGGCCGAGCGGATGGACCGTGCGCGCCGCCAGTACGACGAGAACGGCGTCACGTACAACGTCTTTGCCGAGACGCGCGGCCCCCAGCGACCCTGGCAGTTCGACCTGCTGCCGCTGCCGATCCCGTCCGAGGAATGGGCAGGGATCGAGTCGGCCCTGGTGAAGCGCGCTACGCTCCTCGACAAGATCGTCGCCGACATCTACGGGCCGCAGAGCCTGATCCGCGACCGGCTGCTGCCGCCGGCCCTCGTGCACACGAATCCCGCCTTCCTGCGGCCCTGCCACGGTATTGCGCCGGCCAACGGGGCGCCGCACCTGCATTTCTATGCCGCCGACATCGCGCGCGGCCTCGACGGGCGCTGGCGCGTCTTCGCCGACCGCGTCAATGCGCCTTCCGGTGCCGGCTACGCACTCGAGAACCGCAACGTGCTGATGCGCACGCTGCCGGAGCTGTTCCAGTCGTCGAGCGTGCGCCGGCTGGGTCCGTTCTTCGAGCTCTGGCAGGCGGCCCTTGCGCAGCTCGCCCCGCGGCATCGCGAGAATCCGCGCATCGTCCTGCTCACGCCCGGCCCCTACAGCGAGACCTATTTCGAGCATGTCTATCTCGCCCGCCAACTGGGCCTCACGCTTGCCGAAGGCGCCGACCTCACGGTGCGCGACGCCAAGGTGTTCCTCAAGACGCTCGGCGGGCTCCAGCAGGTCGATGTGATTCTGCGCCGCCTCGACGACGACTATTGCGATCCGGTCGAACTGCGGCCGGAATCCGCGATCGGCATCGCCGGTCTCGTCGATGCCGTGCGCGCGGGCAGCGTGACGCTTGCCAACGCGCTGGGAGCCGGCGTGGTCGAAACGCCGGCGATCCTGCCTTTCCTTCCCGGACTAGCACACCGCCTGCTCGGCGAGGATCTCGGCATGCCGTCGATCGAGACCTGGTGGCTCGGCCAGCGTGCCGTGTTCGACCAGGTGATCGAGCGTGTCGAGGACTATGTCTTCCGTCCGTGCTTCGCAGGCGACGGGTTCGAGCCGGCGGTCGTGGGCGCGGATGTCGAGCCGACCCGCCGCAAGGCCTTCATCGAACGCCTGCGCGCCAGTCCGCACCGCTACGTCGCCCAGGTGCCGATGCCGAAATCGGCGATGCCGGTCTGGTCGCCGACCGGGCTCATCCCGCGCCCGTTGATGGTGCGCTGCTTCCTCGTCCGCCACGAGGGAACCTATGTGCCGATGCCCGGCGGCATGACGCGCGTCTCGGCCGACGATACCGGGCTCGACGTGTCGATGCAGCGCGGCGGGGCGGCCAAGGACACCTGGGTGATCGAGCGCGAGCACGCCCCTGTCGTCGTGAGCACGCGTGCACACGCCACGCGCGAGCCGCTGCAACGGTCGGCCGGCGAACTGCAGAGCCGGGTTGCCGACAATCTCTTCTGGCTCGGCCGCTATGCCGAGCGGCTGGACAATGCGGCGCGGCTGATGCGTGCGAGCCTGATGCGCGTGCCCGCCGGCGGGGCCTCGGCGCGCGAATTGGCGGAGTTCCAAGCGCTTGCGCGCATGCTCGGCGACCGCGGTCTCGTCGAGCGCACGATGGGCGGCCTGCCCGACGGGCGCTCGATGATGGAAGCGCTCGGCCATGCCTGCGGCTCCGACCAGGGGCTTTCGCACCTGTTCCAGGCGATCCAGCGCATCGCCCCCACCGTGCGCGACCGCCTGTCGGCCGACATGTGGAACGTCGTCAACGACCTGCTGCGCGACGCGCGCCTGCGGCTCGAAGGCCAGCCCGGCGACGCCGATCGCCTGCTCGAAGGCATGGACCACGCCATCGGCGTATGCGCCGCCTTCCACGGAATGGCGTCGGAGAACATGACGCGCGGCTCGGGCTGGCGGTTCCTCGATCTCGGCCGGCGCATCGAACGTGCCGCCCACGGCACGGCAGTCGTGCGCGACATCTTCGCGGCGTCCGGCCACGGGGCCGAGCCGTGGCTGCGCCTGCTGCTCGAGCTTTGCGACAGCTCGATCACCTACCGTACCCGCTACATGGCAGCCGTCCAGCCTGCACCCGTGCTCGACCTGTTGCTATGCGACGACACCAATCCGCGTTCGGTCGCCTTCCAGCTCCAGCTCATCGCCGACCATCTCGACAAGCTTGCCCGCCGCGACGTGCGGCCGCTCTCGCAGCCCGAGCAGAAGATCGCGCGCGCGGCCCTGACGTCCGTCGAGCTGTTCGACGTCGAGCGAGTGGGCTCGACGATCGACCGCGACGCGATGGCGCTGCTCGACGACTTGCTCGGCGGTACGCTCGGCCGCCTGTCAGACCTCTCCGAGGCGATCACGCGCGCCTATTTCAGCCACGTCGAGACCGTCCAGTCGATCGGCTACGAGATTGCTTCGGTCGGCGAGGAGGGGACGTGATCTACGACGTCGTCCACCGCACGACCTATCGCTATGCCGAGCCGGTCGACCTTTCCTATCACGTGATGCGCCTCACACCGCGCGCGTTGCCCCACCAGCGCGTGCTGCGCACGGCCGTGATCGCCACGCCGGCCCCGGTACGCGTGCACGACACGACCGATTATTTCGGCAACATCGCGACCTACATGTCGCTCGAGGAGCCGCACGCCGAACTCGTCGTCGACGCACGCTGCGCCGTCGACGTCCAGTTCCCGCCACCGCCCGACGCGGCCGCCACGCCGCCGTGGGAAAGCGTGCGCGACCTGCTCGACGGCGGCGGCCTGCCGGTCGAGACGACGGCGGTCGAGTTCATGCGCGAATCCCCGCTGGTGGCGATCGACGATGCGGTGCGCGAGTTCGCGGCACCGTCCTTCGTGCGCGGCCGGCCGATCCTCGCGTGCTTTGCCGACCTCAACCGGCGCATCAAGGCCGAGTTCACGTTCGATCCGCGCGCCACGGGTGTGGCCACCGCCGTGCGCGAGGTCATGCAGCTGCGACGCGGCGTGTGCCAGGATTTCGCGCACGTGATGATCGGCGGCATCCGCGCGATGGGTCTCGCGGCGCGCTACGTGTCGGGCTACATCCGCACGCATGCGCCCGCCGGCCAGCCGCGGCGCGTGGGCGGCGATGCGAGCCACGCCTGGGTCGGCGCCTTCGTGCCGGGATTCGGCTGGATCGATTTCGACCCGACGAACGACCTGATCGTGCACGACGAGCACGTCGTTCTCGGCTGGGGCCGCGACTATGGCGATATCGCGCCGATCCGCGGGGTCATTCTCGGCGGTGGCACGCACCGGCTCGACGTGTCGGTCGATCTGCGCCCGCTCGACGTCTCATATGCGTCGGAACAGGACGGATAGGTTGTTGGCCGGCATCTCGACGATGTCCGGTCCTGAGAATCCCGCCGCCGAAGCCGCTGCCGACACATCGGCCAGATCGCGCACGCCCCATTCGGGATTGCGGCTGCGCAGGCTCAAGTCGAACTCGGCGTTGGACGGCGCAGTGTGCGCGCCATCCCGCATGTAAGGCCCGTAGAGATAGAGAATCCCGCCCTTCGCCAGCGTGCGTGCCGTTCCGCGCAGCAGGCCGAGGCATGCTTCCCAGGGGGATATATGGATCATGTTGATGCATACGACGGCGTCGGCCGCCGCGACCGGCCAGTGCATCGCCGTCGCGTCGAGATCGACGGGTAACCGCAGGTTCGCCGTCCCTTCGGCGGCGATCCACGCGGCGATGGAATCGCGGTTTGCCGGATCCGGATCGCTGGGCTGCCAGACGAGGCCGGGCAGGGCGGCGGCGAAGGCAAGCGCATGCTCGCCGGTCCCCGACGCCAGTTCCAGCACCGCCCCGGTTGCCGGTAGGTTCGCCTGCAGCACCGACAGGATCGGTGCGCGGTTGCGCGCCGTGGATGGCGATACGCGGCGGACGTCGCTCACTGGGCCATCAGCTTGCGCGCGGTGCGGGCGAAGTCGCTGGCTGCCTGCTCGGCATGCCGGTGGCGGCCTTCGCGCACGACCCATTCGCCGCCGATGACGACATCGCGCACCGGATTCGCGTTGCCGCAGAAGAGCCACGCGTCGACCAGGGATTCGGGCGCGCGACCGACCAGCGAGGGATGCTCGCCGTCGAGCACGACGAAATCCGCGCGGTAGCCGGGCGTGAGTTCGCCCGTGCGCCGGCCCGAGGCCTGGGCACCGCCCGCGCGCGCGCGCTCGAACAGGAAGCCTCCCGTGGACGCACCCTCGCGCGTCTGGGCGACGTTGCGTGCCTGATGGACGAGGCGCTGCCCGTATTCGAGCCAGCGCAGCTCCTCGACCGGGCTGGTCGATACGTTCGAGTCGGTTCCCACGCCGAAAATCCCGCCGTCGGCCAGGAAGGGCGCGAGTGCGAACAGCCCGTCGCCGAGATTGGCTTCGGTCGTCGGGCAGATGCCCGCGACGGCGCGGCGCTTGGTCATCGCGGTGATCTCGGCCGGCGTGGCGTGCGTGGCGTGGACAAGGCACCAGCGCTCGTCGACGGCCGCATTGGCGAGCAGCCAGTCGATCGGCGTGGTCCCCGACCAGGCGCGGCAGTCGGCCACTTCCTTGGGCTGCTCGGCGATATGGATGTGGATGGGGGCCGACGGGTCGAGCTTGCGCAGCATGCCGACTGCCGAATTCAGGGCGGCCGGCGTGACCGCGCGCAACGAATGCGGCGCGATCCCCACGCGGACCTGCGGATCGCCGCGGTGGCGGCGCACCAGCCGCTCGACCAGATCGGCATAGGCCGTATCGTCGAGCACGAAGCGCCGCTGTCCCTCGTTCGGTGGCGCCCCGCCGAAGCCGCTGGCCTGGTAGAGAACCGGCAGCAGCGTGAGGCCGATGCCCGCAGCGGCGGCGGCGGCGACGATGCGGTCGGCAAGCTCGGTCGGTTGCTCGTAGGTTTCGCCGTCGACGTCGTTGTGCAGGTAGTGGAACTCGCACACGCTCGTGAAGCCGTGGCAGACGAGTTCGACATAGAGCTGGGCCGCCACCGCCTCGACATCGCGCGGACCCAGCCGCCGGACGAACCGGTACATGACATCGCGCCAGCTCCAGAAGCTGTCGCCCTGCGGGCCCGCCCGTTCGGCGAGGCCCGCCATCGCGCGCTGGAAAGCATGGCTGTGCAGATCGGCAAGGCCGGGCACGACGGGACCGGGCAGGTATATCGCCGCGTCGGCGGTGGCACCGGCATTCACCGAGGCGATGTCGCCGCGTGCGTCGACGGCGAAACGCACGTCGCGCGCCCAACCGGTCGGCAGCAGCGCGTGGGAAGTGAAAAAAGCTGGCATGGGGCTGGCATCCTTGAACGAAGGGCCTATTCTTGGGGCGGACGACGCCGGAAAGGAAGCCTCTTGAAACCGATTTTCGAATTCACGCCGGGAACGACGCCGCTGCTGATCAGCGTGCCGCATGCCGGCACCTACGTTCCCGACGCGATCGCCGCCCGCCTGACGCCGGAAGCGGCCGCAATGCCCGACACCGACTGGCATGTCGAGAAGCTCTATTCCTTCGCCGGCGAACTCGGCGCAGGCCTCATCGTTTCCACCCATTCGCGCTATGCGGTCGATCTCAACCGCGATCCGTCCGGCACGCCGCTCTATCCGGGGGCCGACAATACCGAGCTGGTTCCACTCGGCACCTTCGCGCGCCAGCCCGTCTACCGGACAGGCCAGGCGCCGGACGTGGCCGAAATCGCCGAGCGGGTGGAGCGCTACTGGCGCCCCTACCACGCCGCCCTTGCCGCAGCACTGGACGCGATCGTGGCGCGGCACGGCATCGCCGTTCTGTGGGACGGCCATTCGATCCCCTCGCAGGTGCCGCGTTTCTTCGAAGGACGGCTGCCCGATCTCAATCTCGGTTCGGCCGGCGGGGTTTCGGCCGATCCCGATCTCGCGGCCTGCGCGCGGACGGCGCTGGAAGGGCCGGGCATGAGCCTCGTGCTCGACGGCCGTTTCAAGGGCGGCTACATCACGCGCCTCTACGGCAAGCCGGCGGCGAACATCCACGCGCTGCAGCTCGAAAAGGCGATGATCGCCTACATGGACGAAGCCCCGCCCTACCGGTGGGAGCCGGACCGTGCCGCCGCGATGGTCGCGCGCCTGCGCCGCACGATGGGTGCGGTGACCGCCTGGGCTGCCGCGCGCGCGAAGGCCTGACCGGTCAGACCCTGAGCGTGCGCGACGGCGGCAGCGTGACGGTGACCGTCGTGCCGTGGTCGACGAGACTTTCGATGGCGAGGGTCCCGCCATGCAGTTCGACGAGCTTGCGCGACAGCGGCAGGCCCAGCCCCGTCCCTTCGAAGCGGCGCGAAAGCGCGTTGTCGACCTGCGAGAAGGGCTCGAATGCCCGCGGGATATCCTCCGGTCGCATGCCGATGCCGGTATCGCGCACGACGAGGCGTGCCCCGCCGTCGGGAGCAAGGCCGGCCTCGACCGATACGCGCCCGCCCGGCGGGGTGAACTTGACCGCGTTCGCCAGCAGGTTGATCAGCACCTGCTTCAGGCGGCGCGCGTCCGCGTCGATCTTGGGCAGGTTCTCGGCGATGCGGGTTTCGACGCGGATATGGCCGGCGTGTGCGCGCGGATCGATGAGGCGCACGCTCGCCGTCGCGATCTCGCCGAGATCGACCGGCTGTTCGTCGAGCTCGGCATTGCCCGATTCGGCCTTGGCGATGTCGAGGATGTCGCCGATGACGTTGAGTAGATGCGTACCGCTCGCATGGATGTCGCGCGCATAGTCGACATAACGCGGCTCGCCGACGGGTCCGAACATCTCGCGGTAGATGAGCTCGGAGAAGCCGATGACGGCGTTGAGCGGCGTGCGCAGTTCGTGGCTCATGTGCGCGAGGAAGTCGGACTTCGAGCGGTTGGCCGTCTCGGCGGTCTCCTTGGCCTCGCGCAGCGCGTCCTCGAACCGCCGCCGCTCGGTCAGATCCATGAACAGCGTGACCCAGCCGCCGTCGCGCATGATCGTCCGGCGGGTCTGGATGTAGCGGCCGTTCGGGCGCCAGCCTTCCGACGTCGAGCCCTGCGTGCGGTTGATCTCGAGGCGCCGCGCGATTTCGGCCTGGATGTCGTCGACCTTGCCGAAATCGCCGCGCGCCAGCTGGTACTCGATCGATTCGGTGAAGGGCACGCCGACGCGCAGCATTTCAGGCGGGATCCCGACGATGCCGATGGCGCGGTCGTTCCAAGCCAGAAGCCTGGCATCCTTGTCGTAGACGAGGATGCCCTCGTCGATGCTTTCGAAGATGCGCGTCAGGATCTGCGACTGCTGCTCGATCTCGCGCTGGCGCAGGCGCACTTGCGTGACGTCCGTTCCGATCAGTGCTATGCCGCCTTCGGGCGTGCGCTGCTCGAGGACCTGCAGTATCCGGCCGGTGGTGAACCGGATCTCGATCGCGTCGCCCGGCGACTGGTGGCGGGCCATGCGCCAGCGGCGCCATTCGTCGTCGGGCACGCCCTCGGTATCGACCAGGCCAGCGGCGAACAGCCCGTCGATGATCTCGCTAAACGTCGTACCGGGGTTGACGTCCGCATGCCGGCTGGCCGAAGCCGCGAAGGCGCGGTTGCGGAACGTCAGCACGTCGTCCGCGTCGAAGATCGCGAGGGTGGCCCCCAGCCCGTCGAGTGCCAGATAGAGCTGCCGCTCGGCCGCGTGGGCGCGCTCGGCTGCGGCGATCTCGCCGGTGATGTCGTGTGCCGTCCCGCGATAGCCGCGGAACGTTCCGTCCGATCCGACGATTGGCCGGCCGGAGAACGAGATCGTGCGGACCTGTCGGTCGTCGCCGGTCCGCCGGACGTGGAAGTCGCGGAAGGGCATCCTTGCTTCCATCAGCGCTTTCTGTGCGGCGATGTCGGACTCGTCTGCTGAATGACCTGGCAGTTCCCAGAGGCGGCGGCCGATATCCTGCACCGGCTCGGCGCCGGATCTTGCCACGAACGGTTTGGAGAAATACGTGAAGCTGAGGCCGGCGTCCTGCTCCCATAGCCAGTCGGACGTCGCCGCGGCGAAATCGAGCAGGCGCTCGCGTGCCGTTTCGAGTTCGCGGGATTTTTCCGCAAGCTCGGAGTCCCGCTCGATCGCTTCGGTGACGATCCGCGCGGTGCCGCGATAGCCGGCAAAGGCACCCTGCCGGTCGAACACGGGCCGGCCCGAGACCGAGAACCAGATGCGCGATCCGTTGTCGAGTTGGCGGCTGATCACGAGATCGCGGAAGGGGCGCCGCTCGTGCACGTCGGCCTGATGCCGCGCCCAGACGACGGGATCCGTCCCGTCCGGACAGGAATCGAGGCGCGTCTTGCCGATATATTCGGCCGGATCGAACCCCGCGGTGGCGAAGCCCGGCGAGAAGCCGGTGAAGCGCAGTTCGGCGTCGCGCTCCCAGAACCAGTCGGCGTTGGCTTCGGCGAAATCGCGCAGATGCGCTTCGCTGTCGGCAACGGCGACGTTGCGCCGGCGCATGCCCCACCACGCCGCGCCGGCACCGACGGCGAGCGCCGCGCCCAGCAGGCCGAGGGTGTCGAGCGTCATGCGGGCACCGCCCTTCGCCTCAGTACCGGACGAGGCTCTCGAAGGGGATCGGCAGGCGCTTGCGCCCCTCAAGGAACGTCAACTCGATGATGCAGGCGGCCGCGCGCACGTCGGCACCGGTCTTCTGCAGCAGCGATATCGCCGCGTTGAGCGTTCCGCCGGTCGCCAGCACGTCGTCGAGCACGACGACCCGGGTACCGGACTTCACCGCGTTGTCCTGGATCTCGATCGTGTCTTCACCGTATTCGAGCGCGTAGGTGTGCGGGATCGTCTTGCCGGGAAGCTTGCCGCGCTTGCGCACCATCATGAAGCCGCAGCCCATATGCAGGGCGAGCGGTGCGGTGACAAGGAAGCCGCGGCTTTCGATGCCGGCCAGCAGGGTCGGCTTGTGCGGGGCGACGACCTCGGCGAGGCGGTCGATGGCGGCCTTCCAGGCGCTTGCGTCGGCGAGCAGGGGCGAGATGTCCCGGAACAGGATGCCGGGCTTGGGGAAATCGGCGACGTCGCGAATGTAGTTTTTCAGGTCCATGCGTCATCCTCGAATGCGGCTTCCGGCTTTGTTTAGGGGTCAGGCCGGGGTCCGTCCACTCGAATTTCGCGCGGCACCCGGCCGACTGATCGCCACCGACTTGATGATCGCATGGACCGGCAACCCCACGGTCAGCCCCAGATCGGCCACCGCCGCCCGCGTCACCCGCGCGCGCAGCCTGACCGAGCCGACCGCGACCGCGATTTCGGCGTAGGCACCCCGCTCGGGATCGAGCGCCGCGATCCGGCCGGCGAGGATGTTCCGGGCCGAAATCCCTTCGGGGAACCGTGTGGCCAGCATGACGTCGCGCGCCCGGATCTGGATGCGGACGACCGTGCCCGGCTCGGCCGGCAGGCGCGGGACCGTCAGGATGCCGCCGTCGAAGGCGAGCCGGCTGAGGTCGAATTGCGGGTCGTGCGACCGGACCGTCGTGTCGAGGACGGTGCCGGCCTCGAAGCGGCCGGCGAGCGGATCGAGGTCGATCCGCGAGGTGATCTCGCCGACCGGGCCGCAGGCCGCGATGCGACCGGCATCGACCAGGGCCAGCGTGTCGGCGAGCCGGACCACCTCGTCGAGCGCGTGGCTGACATAGAGGATCGGCACGCCGAGGGCGCGGTGCAGCCGGTCGAGATAGGGCAGCACTTCGGCCTTGCGCGCGGCATCGAGCGAGGCGAGCGGCTCGTCCATCAGCAGGAGGCGCGGCTGGGCGAGCAGGGCGCGGCCGATCGCCACGCGCTGGCGCTCGCCGCCCGACAGCGTGGCGGGCCGGCGATCGACGAAGCCCGCGATGCCCAGCAGTTCCACGACCGCATCGAAGCGGATTTCCGGTGCCACCGGCCCGGCCCGGCGCAGGCCGTAGCGCAGGTTGTCGGCCACGCTCAGATGCGGGAAGAGCCGTGCGTCCTGGAAGACGTAGCCCACGCGGCGCTTCTCGGGCGGAATATCGATCCCGGCGGCGGCATCGAACAGCACGCTGTCGCCGACGGCGATGCGCCCTCCGTCGGGTCGGGCGAGGCCGGCAACCGCGCGGATGATCGACGTCTTGCCGGCACCGGATTTCCCGAACAGGGCGAGTACGCCTGCAGGTGCGGCAAGCTTCACGTCCAGCGCGAAATCGCCGAGACGCATGCGGAAATCGAACGCAAGCATCAGCGGCCCAGCATGCGTTTGACGCGCCGGCCGAGGAATTCGGCAAGCAGCAGGCCCGCCAGCGCCAGTGCCACGGATATGCCGGCAAGTCGTGCGGCAGCCGCGTCGCCACCCGGCGTCTGCGTGGCGGCGTAGATCGCCAGCGGCAATGTCTGCGTCTCGCCCGGAACGTTCGACGCGAAAGTGATCACGGCACCGAATTCGCCGAGGCTGGCGGCGAAGGCGATCACGGCACCGGCGAGGACCCCCGGCATCATCAGCGGCAGCGAAATCGTCGCGAACCGGTCGAATGTGCCGGCGCCAAGCGTACGCGCCGCCTCGTCGAGGCCCGGATCGAGCGCTTCGACCGACAGGCGGATCGCCCGGACCATCAGCGGGAAGACCATCACGGCGGTGGCGAGGGCCGCCCCCTCCGCGGTGAAGACCAGGCGGATGCCGAACGCCGAGTGGAGCCAGGCGCCGATCGGTCCGCGCACGCCGAAGGCGAGCAGCAGGACATAGCCGACCACGACCGGCGGCAGGACGAGCGGCAGATGGACGATCCCGTCGAGCAGCGCCTTGCCGGGAAAGCTGCATCGCGCCAGCACCCAGGCGACCAGTGTCGCCGGGGGCAATGCGCCCGCGACGGCGACGAGTGCGATGCGCAGGCTGAGGCGGAGGGCGGCGAGCTCGGCCTCGCTGAGGAAATCCATCGTCTATTCGACCGCGAATCCGAATTTGCGGAAGACCGCCGTTGCGGCGGATCCCCGCATCGCGGCGAGGAAGGCGCGAGCGGCCGGCTTGTCGTGTCCGGCGACCAGCGCAAAGGGGTAGGTGATCTGGGGATGGCTTTCGCCGGGGAAGGTCGCAGCCACTTCGACGCGCGGGCTGACGGCCGCGTCGGTCGCATAGACGACGCCGAACGGCGCTTCGCCGCGCTCGACCAGCGCCATGGCCGCGCGCACGGAATCGGCACGCGCGAGCCGGGGTTCGATGGCGGGCCAGATCCCCAGCCACTCGAACGCCTGCTGGGCATAGCGGCCGACCGGTACGTGCGCCGGGTCGCCGGTGGCGAGCCGTTCGTTGCCCAGCAGCGTGCCGAAATCCATGCCGCGGTGCAGATCGACGGTGCGCGGGCGGTCGGCCGGGACGATCAGCACCAGACGGTTCGACAGGAACGACGCGCGGCTGTCGCCGACGAGCAGGCTGCGCGCGGCGAGGTAGTCGGCCCACTCCTCGTCCGCCGAGGCGAAGATGTCGGCAGGTGCACCGTTCTCGATCTGGCGGGCGAGCGTGGAAGAGGCCGCGAAGGAAAAGCGGGCCGGCGTTCCGGCCGCCTTGGCCGCGGCCTGCAACGCGTCGGTCAGCGATGCGGCCGCATAGACGAGCAGATCCTGTGCGGCGGCCGGGCGCGTACCGGCCAGTGCCAGGACGGCGGCGAGGACAAGCAGGGGGCGGCGCATGGAAACTCCGTCAGAGCGTTATATCCGGACGGATATAACGCCATGCGTGCCCCCGGCCTGTCAATCGCGCCGGTCAGCCCGGCGCGTACTGCGCGATGCCGTTGCCGAAGGACCAGTCGGGCAGGTCGTTCTCGGTCAGCGCGATCAGGATGTCCTCGGGCCGCACGCCGGCGTCGCGCGAAAGGTTGCGCGCGATGGCGGCATAGAGGCTGCGCTTGAGATCGTCGCTGCGCCCGCGCCGCAGGAACACCTGCACCGACAGGAAGCCCGCACTGCGCGCGATGCCCATGTAGTTCGGGTCGGCGATCAGGCCGCCGGCTGGATGGGCCGCGATCACCTGGAAGCGGTCGTCGGCCGGGATCTTGATGGTCTCGACGAGGGCGGCGTGCACGCCGTCGCCGACGGCGCGGCGGGCGGCGGGGGAAAGCGATTCGGGGACATCGATGCGGACGAGCGGCATGGTCGTTCTCCTTGTTGCGAAGGAGAAGATGGCTGCCGCGCGGGCACTTGCCAAACGAGATTAGCTATCGACCGGGTTAGCAATGCTCAAGACGGCGGCGCGCCCTTTTCGCCGATGTCCCAGTAGAGCCCGGCCATCAGCCGCAGGCCCTCGCGCGCGACCGCGGGCAGGATGTGCTCGTTGGGCGCATGCTGCGAGCAGGACGGGTACGAGTGCGGCACCCACACCGTGGGCAGGCCCAGCACGTCGGCGAAGATGTCGTTGGGCAGCGAGCCGCCGAGATTGGGCAGCACGGCCGGCTTGGCGTTGGTCGTGCGTTTCAGGCTGTCGACCGCGAAATTGACCCACGGGTGCTCGGGATCCAGGCGCGTGGCGTGGAAGATCTCCTCGCGCGCGGGGGCAAGCTTCACCATCGGGAAGCCGTGCCGGTCGAGATGCTTGCGCAAGGCCGGCAGGATGCCGACGGGGTCGACGCCGACGACGAAGCGCAGCTGGCAGCGCGCCCACGCCTTGGGCGGGATCGCGTTGACCGGGTTGTCGGGGTTGCCCGTGCGATAGGCGAGGACCTCGAACGAGCTCCAGCCGAAGACGCGCTCGGACGGGGTCAGGCCCGGTTCGCCCCATTCGGGCTCGATCTGCGGGCCGTCCGAGCCGCCATCGACCTCGCAGTCGGCAAGGGCGCGACGCACGCTCGCGGGCAGTTCCGCCGGGACCCACTCGGGCACGCGGATCTGGCCCGTGGGGCCGGCGATGCAGGCAAGCGCATGGGCAAGCTGCAGGCCGGGATTGGAGATGAGCCCGCCCCAGTTGCCCGAATGATGCCCGCCCGGACGCGCGTCGATTTCCAGATCGAAATTGAACGCGCCGCGCGAGCCCAGGAACAGAGTCGGGCGTCCGGCGCTGAGGCGCGGCCCGTCCGACGCGATCAGCACATCGGCCTTGAAGAGCGCCTTGTTCGCCTCGCACACCTCGCGAAGGCCCGGCGAGCCGGTTTCCTCGCCCATCTCGATCAGGTATTTCGCGTTGAAGCCGAGCTTGCCGCGCGCCTTCAGCACGGCGGCAAGCGCCCCGATATTGATCGAATGCTGGCCCTTGTTGTCGGCCGTCCCGCGGCCATACCAGCGCTCGCCCTCGTCCGCGAGGATCCAGGGCGACAGGCCGTCGCGCCATTGCGGCTCGAGTCCGCGGATGACGTCGCCGTGGCCGTAGCCGAACACGGTCGTCGCCTTCGGGTCCTCGATGCGCTCGGCGATCAGGAACGGACCCTTGGCGCGCGGATGGTGGAGGATGCGGCAGGTGAAGCCGAGCTTCTCGAGCGTGGGCACCATCTCGCCAGTCAGGTACTCGGCAAGCTCGGGGCCGCGGTCGGGGTTCTGGCTTTCGGTCTTCATCGCCACGCGGCGCGCGAGGTCGGCCTTGTAGCCGCCCTCGTCGAAATAGCGCTCGGCATTGGCGATTGCGGTCTCGCGGCTCATGCGAATTCCTCTCGGGTGGCAGGGACGTAGGCGTGGCAGGCGACGCGCGCCTCGCCGTCGGCGACCGTCCACGGGACGGACGTGCGGCAGACCGGTCGCGCGTAAAGGCAGCGCGGATTGAAGCCGCATCCGGCCGGCGGGTCCAGCGGATCGGGAAAGGCGAGGCCCAGCCCCGTATCGGGCAGGCCCTTGCCGGGCTCGGGCGTGAGGACGGAGGCCAGCAGCGCCTGGCTGTAGGGATGGCGCGCGCGCGCGAAGATCTCGGCCGTGTCTGCAAGCTCGACCACGCGGCCCAGATACATGACCGCCACGCGCGTGGCAATGTGCTCGACGACCGCCAGATTGTGGCTGATGAACACGTAGGTGAGGCCGAATTCGGTACGCAGGTCCATCAGCAGGTTCAGGATCTGGCTTTGCACCGATACGTCGAGGGCGGAGGTCGGCTCGTCGCACACGACGATCTCCGGCCGCATGACGAGGGCGCGCGCGATCGCCACGCGCTGGCGCTGGCCGCCGGAAAGCTGGCCCGGATAGCTGTCGGCCATGCGCGCGGGCAGGCCGACGCGTTCGAGCATGTCGATCGCGCGCTTGCGCCGGTAGGTGCTGTCGCCAAGCCCGTGCACGGCCAGCGGCAGCGCCACGATCGAGGCGATGCGCTTGCGCGGGTTGAGCGAGCCGTACGGGTCCTGGAATACCGGCTGGATGCGTGCGGCCGTCTTGCGCCTGTCGAGCGTGGCGATGTCGGCCCCGTCGAGCAGGATGCGCCCCGATGTCGGCGGCATCAGGCCCAGCAGCATGCGGGCAAGTGTGGACTTGCCGCAGCCGGACTCGCCCACGATTCCCAGCACCTCGCCCTTCTCGAGCGTCAGGTCGACGCCGTTGACCGCGTGCAGCGTGCGCGGCCTGCCGAAAAGGCCCTGGCGTACGGCAAAGCTGCGATGCACGCCGTCGAGCTGCATCAGCGCGCTCATGCCGCCCCCCGCACGCAGGCCCAGCCATGATCGCCCGCCATCCGCACCGGCGGCTCGCCGGCGCAGTCGGCGACGGCGTATGCGCAGCGGTCGCGGAAGGCGCAACCGGTCACGGTGCCGATCAGGGCGGGCACCGTACCGGGGATGGCACCCAGCCGTGCGCCCGGCTGCGTGCGGCCGGGGATCGGGATGCAGTCCATCAGCCCTTGCGTATAGGGATGTTGCGGGGCGGCGAAGACGTCTTCGGTGCGGCCCTGTTCGACGATCGCACCGGCGTACATCACGGCCACGCGGTCGGCGATGCGCGCCACGACGCCGAGGTCGTGCGTGATCAGCACCAGCGCCATGCCGAACTCGCGCTGCAGGTCCTTGAGCAGCAGCAGGATCTGCGCCTGGATCGTCACGTCCAGCGCCGTCGTCGGTTCGTCGGCGACGATCAGGGCGGGGCCGCACATCAGCGCCATCGCGATCATCACGCGCTGGCGCAGGCCGCCCGACAGCTGGTGGGGATACTGGCCCAAGCGGTCGCCGGCCGAAGCGATGCCGGCCTTGCCGAGGAGATGGATGGCGCGCGCGCGCGCCTCGGCCTGCGTGGCGCCCTTGTGGCGGCGATAGACTTCTTCCAGCTGGTTGCCGATCGTGTAGGCCGGGTTGAGGGCCGTCATCGGCTCCTGGAAGATCATCGCCATGTGCGCACCGCGCAGGCCGTTGACCGCCTTCGCACCCACCTTGGCGAGATCGATGCCCGCGAATTCGAGCCGGGCCGCACGCCGTTTCGCGTTGCGCGGCAGGAGACCCATCAGGGCAAGTGCCGTCATCGACTTGCCGCAGCCGGATTCGCCCACGATGCACAGCGTCTCGCCCTTGGCGACCGAGAACGAGATGCCGCGCACCGCATGCAGCGTGCCGGCCGGGACGGCGAGATCGACCGACAGGTTCTCGATCTCCAGCAGGGCGCTCATGCGCGCCCCTCGGGGGCCGCGACGTCGCGGATCCCGTCGCCCACCAGATTGATCGCGAGCACGAGCAGGCCGAGTGCGGTACCGGGGATCGCGATCATCCAGAAACTGAAGAACATGTAGGCCTTGGCCTCGGAGACCATCAGCCCCCAGCTCGGCAGCGGCGGCTGCACGCCGAGACCGAGGAACGACAGGGCGGCTTCCAGCAGGATGGCGCTGGCCATTTCCAGCGTGGCGACGACGACGAGCTGCGGCAGGACGTTGGGCAGGATCTCGCCGAGCACGATGCGTAGCGTGCCCGCCCCGGCGGACTTCGCGGCGGCGACATAGTCCTGCACGCGCGCCTGCTGCGTGGCCGCGCGCATGACGACCGCGAAGCGGTCCCATTTGAGCAGGCCGAGCACGATAATGACCACGCCCAGCGATCCGCCGACGAGGGCGACGACCGCGAGAGCGCACAGCACCACCGGCATGGCCAGGCGCGTCGTCACGAGGAAGCTGACGGCCATGTCCGCCCTGCCGCCGAAATAGCCGGCGATCAGGCCCATCGTCGTGCCGATCACGCCCGAGACGAGCATCACCGAGAAACCGATCAGCAACGACACGCGCGCGCCATAGATCGTGCGCGAGAGATAGTCGCGCCCGAGATTGTCGGTGCCCAGCGGGTGCAGCCAGCTGCCGCGCTCGTACCAGACCGGCGGGATCAGGCGGGCCGACAGGTCCTGGAAATAGGGATCGTGCGGGGCAAGCCAGGGTGCGAGGAACGCGCAGGCGAACGCGGCGAGCAGCAGGAAAAGCCCCAGCATGAGCCCGGCATGGCCGAAGACGCGCTTGCGCAGGATCTGGCCGTGCGTGGGCTGGACGAAGGCGGCGATCGCGGGAATGTCGGCCATGTCAGGCGACCCTCAGGCGCGGATCGAGCCAGGCATTGACGAGATCGGCCACGAAGGTCAGCAGGATATAGACGACCGACAGCAGCAGGACGACCGCCTGCGTGGTCGGGAAATCCTTGTAGGTGATGCTCTGGTAGGCGAGATAGCCGAGCCCGTCGAGCGCGAAGATCGTCTCGATGATGATCGAGCCGCCGAGCAGGAAGCCGAGCTGTACGGCCGCCAGTGCGACGACCGGTATCAGCGCGTTGCGAAGCGCGTGCTTGATCACCACGCTTGCCGGCGACAGGCCCTTGGCGCGCGCCGTGCGCACGTAGTCGGCCGTCAGCGTCTCGATCATGCCCGCGCGCACCAGCCGCATGAAGGCGGGAGCCGCGTAGTAGCCCAGCGCCACCGTCGGCATCACGAAATGCGCCCAGCTGTCCGAGCCCGAGACCGGCAGCCAGCGCAGCGTGATCGAGAAGAGCAGGATCAGGCAGAGTGCGAAAAAGAAATTCGGCAGCGCCTGCCCGACGACCGCGACCGCAAGGCAGAGCCGGTCGATCCAGCTGTTCGGGAACAGGGCCGCGAGGATTCCGAGCGGCAGCGAGACGACAAGCGCGAAGGCGATCGACAGGATGCCGAGGATCAGCGTGGTCGGCAGCTTGGCCGCGACGAGGGCGACGACGCTCGTCTTGAAATAGAGCGACTTGCCGAAATCGCCGCGCAGCATCTGGCCGAGCCATTCGAGATACTGGACGGCGAGCGGCCGGTCGAGGCCATAGGTCTTGCGCACCATCTCGATGTCTTCGGCGCGCGCACCGTCGCCGGCGAGGGCGATCGCCGCGTCGCCCGACAGGCGCAGCAGCGCAAAACTGATCGCCGAGACCGCGAACGCGACCGCGATCGCGACGAGGAGGCGCCGTGCGGCGAAGCCGAGCACGTGCGGCTCGGCGCTACTTCCAGCGCGATTCCCAGAATCGTGGCAGCTCGTCCGGATACGGCGTGAAGGCGAGGTCCTTCGAATAGACATAGAAGGTCGTCAGCGAATAGAGCGGCACGGCATAGGCCTTCCGGGCGATCATCGCCAGCGCGTCGCGATAGGCGACCTTGCGCGCGGCGGGATCGACCGAGCCGTCGCCCTTCTCGAGCAGGTCGCGCACGTCCGGGTCGCGCGTGACGTCGTCGTCCTCGAACTTGAAGAAGACCGGCGTGTTGGCCGACACGTCGTTGACCGAGAACGAGCCCCAGGTCTGGTGCGCGAACATGGCGGTGCCCGCGCGCAGCTGCTCGCGGAACGCGGCGTATTGCAGGAAACGCAGGTTGGCGCGGATGCCGGCCGCGCGCAGGTAGCCGATCATCGCCTCGGCCTGCTCGCGGTCGCGGTACGAATAGAGATCGACGTCGAAGCCGTTGGGGAAGCCCGCCTCGGCGAGCAGCGCCTTGGCCTTGGCCGGGTCGTAGGCATAGACCGTGGCACCCTCGTCGGTGCAGCCGAACTGGCTGGGGAAGCAGATCGTGTTGAGGACGCGGGCACCCGCGCCGACGAGATTCTTGACGATCGCCGCGCGGTCGATCGCGTGGTTGATCGCCATGCGCACGCGCGGATCGCGGAACTGCGGCACCGTCGTCTTCTCGATGGATCCCATCTGCAGGAAGACGATGCGCATCGTCTCGCCGCTTTCCACGGCGAGGGTGGGGACCGTCTTCATCTGTGCCGCCTGGTCGGGGGCGACGTTCATGATGAACTCGAGGCCGCCCGACAGCATCTCGGCGACCTGCGTCTGGCGGTCGGGGATGAAGCGGATGTCGATCTTTTCGACGGTCGGCTGCGGCTTGGGGCTGTCCTTGAAATAGTCGGGGTTGCGCTCGAGGCGCAGCACCTTGCCCTGCGAATGCTCGACGACGCGATAGGGGCCGGTCCCCACGGGCTTCTCGTTCATGCCCTGCGGGCCGACCTTGGCGTAGTACTGGTCGGGATGGATGACGATCGGGCCGGCGAGATACTCGATCGCCGCCGGGAAGGTGCGCTTGAGGCGGATGCGGACCTTGAGCTTGTCGAGCTTCTCGGCCTTGTCGATCCAATTGACGTTCTGCTGCGTGGTCGACTTGTTGGCCGGGTTCGAGACGAAGTTCAGCGTGTACACCACATCGTCGGCGTCGAATTCCTCGCCGTTGTGGAATTTGATGCCGGCGCGCAGGTCGAAATCCAGCGTCTTGTCGTCGACCCAGCGCCAGGCGGTGGCGAGCTGGCCCTTGTATTCGTTGGTCTTCGGATCGCGGTAGATCAGCGTGTCCCAGACATGCTGGCCGATGATCACGCCGATGCGCACGTTGTTGTAGTAGGGATCGACGTTCTCGGGCACCTGGTCGTAGGCGAAGCGCAGCGTGTTGTCGCGCTTGGCGGCGTCAGCGGGGTCGGCGAACGCGAGCAGGGCGAATGCGAGAGCGGCAATGCGGGTCATCGGCATGACGGTACCTCCGTAGGACCGGCCGATGGTGCGTGCCGGGCCCCCGGCGAGTCAAGTTGTGCCTAGACCGCGACGGAGTGGCGCGCCTCGCCGCCGTCGAGATAGGCGTCGAAGGCAGATGCGACGATGCGCGCGAAGCTCGCGGCACCCGGCGGGATCTCGATGCGCGCACCCCTTCGGACGCACAATCCTTCGGCACAGAAGCGGTCGATGCGCCCGATTTCGGGCGCGAAATGGTCGAGCGGCGGGCGTTCGACGCCGTGCGCGCCGGAAATTTCGCCAAGATCGACGACCATGTCGCACATCAGCCGCTCGATCACGTTGCGCCGCAGCCGGTCGTCGGGCGAAAGCGCGCAGCCGCGCGCCACCGGCAGTGCCTTGCCTTCGACGGCGGCGCGCCATTCGTCGAGCCGCGCGTGGTTCTGGGCATAGCCCTGGCGGAAGGCGGAGATGGCCGACGGCCCGAAGCCGAGCAGCGTCTGCGAATTGTCGGTCGTGTAGCCCTGGAAGTTGCGCGCCAGCCGCCCTTCGCGGCGGGCGGCCGCGATCTCGTCGCCGGGCAGGGCGAAATGGTCGATGCCGATCCGCTCGTAGCCGCGCGCGGCCAGCCGCGCATGCGCGACCGCCATCAGCTTCAGCCGGGCGGCACTGTCGGGCAGGCCAGCAGGTTCGAGCAGCTTCTGGTGCGGCTTCATCCACGGCACATGGGCGTAGCCGAACAGCGCCACGCGCGAAGCGCCCATGTCGGCGACCGTATCGACGGTCTGGGCGATGGTCGCCGGCGTCTGGTGCGGCAAGCCATAAAGGAGATCGACGCCGAATTCGGGGATCCCGGCCAGCCGCAGGTCGGCGATGCGCGCCTTCACCTCGTCGACCGTCTGGATCCGGTTGATCGCTTCCTGCACCTTGGCATCGAAATCCTGGATGCCGAGATTGACGCGCGTCACACCGGAAGCGACCAGTGTCCACGCCATCTTCGCATCGAGCGTGCGCGGATCGAGTTCGATGTCGAAGCGCGTGTCGACGCCGACGTCGAACGCCTCGTGCAGCGCGTCGGCAAGCCGTGCGAAATCCGCCGGCGACAGCGCGTTGGGCGTGCCGCCGCCGAAATGGATCTGGCCGACGGGCAGCTTGCGTCCCAGCGTGCGCCTTGCATGCGCGATCTCGTGCAGCAGCGTCTCGAGATAGTTGTGCACGGGCGCGTATTTCGACGCGATCGTCGTGTTGCAGCCGCAGTACCAGCACAGCTTCGTGCAGAACGGCACGTGGACATAGAGCGAGAGCGGTGCGTCGTCCGGCACGGCGGCAAGCCACGCCTCGACGTCGCGCGGACGCACCGCATTGGTGAAGTGCGGGGCCGTGGGATAGCTCGTGTAGCGCGGGACCCGGGCTTCGGCGCGGGTCAGGGTTTCCTGTGTCAGCATGGGATCCAGACTGGACCCGGCGGCGATCCGGCGCGCTGATCTAGATCAAGCTAGCCCGCCAGCGCGCATTCCACGAAAGCCCGCAAAAGCGGTTGTTCGCGCCGCTCGGCAAGGCAACAGGCATACTCGGCGACTTCGAGCGTGGCGTCGGCGAAGGGCAGGGCGCGGAAGCGCGGATCGGGGCCAAGCTCCGTCTCGAACACGATGCCGATACCGAAGCCCGCGGCGACCGCCTCGCGCACGCCCTCGCGTGTGGCAACCTCGACGATGCGGGCGGGCGACAGGCCGGCCTGGGCAAGGGCCGCCTCGAAGCGCTCGCGCGTCGCCGAGCCGCGCTCGCGCAAAACCAGCCGCTCGGTCGCGATTTCGGCCAGCGTGGGGGCCCGCCGGCGCTTCGCGTCGGCCGGGGCGAACGCGACCAGCCGGTCGCTCCGCAGGCGCGTGACGGCCAGTCGCGGGTCGGCGACGGCACGCCCCATGATGCCGATATCGGCCTCGTAGGCGAGCAGGCTGCGCACGACCTCGTCCGAATTGCCGATGGCGAGCGCGAAATCGAGCCCGGGGATGCGCTTTTCCAGCGCCCCCAGCACGGACAGGGCATGCGCCGGCCCGTCGGCCGCCACGCTCAGGAAGGCCTGCGAAGGCGCGTCGGTGCCCGCGACGACGGCCTTGGCCTCCTCGGCGAGGTCGAACAGCCGGTCGGCCACGTCGAGCAGGCGCCGGCCGAGCCGGGTGAGCCGCACCTGCCGGCCGCGCCGGTCGAACAGGGTCACGCCGTAGCTGCGTTCCAGCGCCTTCACCTGGGCCGAAAGCGTGGGCTGGCTGACGCGCGCGGCCTCCGCAGCCCGGCTGAACCCGCCGGCACGGGCGACAAGGCGGAAGGCGCGTAGCTGGACGAGATTCATCTATAGATAAACCTGATTTGAAACATAGTCATTATGTATTGGACCTATGGATAGGGCAAGCGCGATGCTTCGGCATCATTTTCCAATCCGAGGAACGCCCGCCATGTCGATCGCACCCACCGGCAAGTCCGAAACCGGCGACCCGCTGCTGCTGACGCCGGGCCCGCTGACCACGTCGAAGACGACCAAGCAGGCGATGGTCCACGACTGGGGTTCGCGCGACGCGACGTTCCTTGCCGCCAACGCCTCGATGCTCAAGCGCATCGCCGCGATGGCCGGGCGGGCCGACAGCCACGTGACGGTCCCTGTACAAGGCTCGGGCACCTTCGCGGTCGAGGCGATGATCACCAGCATGGTGCCGCGCGGCGGCAAGCTGCTGCTCGCCATCAACGGCGCCTACGGCGTGCGCGCGCGCAAGATCGCCGACATCGCCGGCCGCGCCACGGCCGCCGTCGAGTTCGCGGAAGACCGTCCGGTCGATCCCGCCGCGGTCGATGCCGCCCTCGCGGCCGATGCCGCCATCACCCACGTCTTCGTCGTCCACTGCGAGACCACGTCGGGCGTGCTCAACCCGGTTGACGCCGTCGCCCGGGTCGTTGCGTCGCGCGGCCGCAAGCTGCTCGTCGACGCGATGAGCGCCTTCGGCGCCCTCGACCTCGGCACGGACATCAAGTACGACGCGCTCGCCGCCTCGTCGAACAAGTGCATCGAAGGCGTGCCCGGCCTCGGCTTCGTCGTGTGCGACAAGGCCGCCATCGCCGCCGCCAAGGGCAACGCCACGACGCTGACGCTCGACCTGCACGACCAGTGGGCCAATTTCGAGAAGACCGGCCAGTGGCGCTTCACTCCGCCGGTGCACGCGATCATGGCGTTCTCGCAGGCCCTCGACGAGCATCAGGCCGAAGGCGGTGTTGCCGGCCGCGGCGGGCGCTACAGGCGCAACTGCAAGGTCTTGGTCGACGGCATGCGCAAGATGGGCTTCGTCACGCTGCTGCCCGACGCGCTCCAGGCGCCGATCATCGTCACGATCCACATGCCGTCCGATCCGAAGTTCGTGTTCCAGAAATTCTACGACCGGCTCAAGGAACTCGGCTACGTGATCTATCCGGGCAAGCTGACGGTCGCGGACTCCTTCCGCATCGGCTGCATCGGCCGTCTCGACGAAGGCCACATGAAGGGGGCGCTTGCCGCCATCGCTTCCGTGATGGCCGAAATGGGTGTTTCATCGGGCGCTCCGGCGCGGAAGGCGGCCTGACCATGGGCAGGATCGATCTCAACGGCCGCAGCTACGCGCTGCCGTCCCGTCCGGTCGTCGTCGTGTGCGTCGACGGTTCGGAACCCGGCTATATCGAAGCGGCCGTCGCCAAGGGCCGCGCCCCCTTCTTCAAGCGCTGCATGGCGGAAGGTACCAACCTGCTCGCCGAGTGCGTCGTGCCGAGCTTCACCAATCCCAACAACCTTTCGATCGTCACCGGGGCGCCGCCCTCGGTGCACGGCATTTCGGGCAACTACTTCCTCGACCCGGATACGGGCAAGGAAGTGATGATGAACGACCCGAAGTTCCTGCGCGCCCCCACGCTGTTCCAGGCGTTCCAGCAGCAGGGCAAGACGCTGGCCATCGTCACGGCGAAGGACAAGCTGCGCGCCCTGCTCGGCCACGGTGTTGCGATGGCGCCCGGCAGGGCCGTGTGCTTCTCGTCCGAGAAGTCGGACAAGACGACGCTCGCCGACAACGGCATCGAGGGCGTCAACGCGCTCGTCGGCATGGCCGTGCCTGACGTCTACAGCGCGGGGCTCTCGGAATTCGTCTTCGCCGCCGGCGTCAAGCTCATGGAGACCATGCGCCCGGACGTGATGTACCTGTCGACGACGGATTACATCCAGCACAAGCACGCGCCCGGCACGCCGATCGCCGACGATTTCTACGCGATGATGGATTCCTATCTCGCGCGTCTCGACGCGATGGGCGCCACCATCGTGCTGACCGCCGATCACGGCATGAACGCCAAGCACGATGCGGCGGGCAAGCCCGACGTTCTCTACCTGCAGGACGCGCTCGACGGGCTGCTCGGCAAGGACGTGGCGCGCGTCATCCTGCCGATCACGGACCCGTACGTCGTGCACCACGGCGCGCTCGGCTCGTTCGCGGTCGTCTATCTGCCCGTCGGGCAGGACTCCGAAGCGGTGCGCAAGCGCATCGCCGCGATGCCGGGTGTGGAATCCGCCCTGTCGAAGGACGAGGCGGCCAGTCGCTTCGAGCTGCCGCCCGACCGTCTGGGCCAGATCGTCGTCGTCTCGACGCGCCACAAGACGATCGGCACCTCGGTCGCGCGCCACGATCTTTCGGGCCTCACCGAGCCGTTGCGTTCGCACGGCGGCGTGTCCGAGCAGAAGGTCCCGCTCATTTCCAACAAGCGCTGCGCGGTCGAGGCTTCGCACCGCCATCGCAATTTCGATGCCTTCGACCTGGCGCTGAACCGGGTCGCGGCGGAGGTGCCCGCATGAACGCGATTTCCCCCATTGAGGTCCGTCACGAGAGCCTGCGCATCGCCGGCCGGAAGGTCGCCGGCGACAACGGCTCGTTCGAGGTGTTCCACCCCTATAACGGCGCGCTGGTCGGGACGGCCGCGCGCGCTTCGGCGGCACAGGCTGCCGAAGCCTTCCGCATCGCGGCCGCGTACCGCTCGAAGCTGACGCGCTACGACCGGCAGAAGATCCTGATGCGCGCGGCCGAGCTCATCGCCAGCCGCAAGGAGCCGCTCGCCCGCCTGATCACCGCGGAAAGCGGCCTGTCGCTGAAAGACAGCTATTACGAGGTGGGCCGCGCCTACGACGTCTATTCGCTGTCGGGCCAGCTCGCGATCCGCGAGGACGCCGACACGTTCGCCTGCGACATCACCCCGCACGGCAAGGCGCGGCGCATCCACACGCTGCGCGAGCCCTTGCAGGGGGCGATCTCGGCGATCACGCCGTTCAACCATCCGCTCAACATGGTGTCGCACAAGATCGCCCCGGCGATCGCGACCAACAACCGCATCGTGCTGAAGCCGACGGAACTCACGCCGCTCACGGCGCTGGCCCTTGCCGACATCCTCTACGAGGCGGGCCTGCCGCCGGAGATGCTGTCGGTCGTGACCGGTACGCCCGCCGATCTGGGCGATGCGATGATCACCGACCCCAACATCGACCTCGTCACGTTCACCGGCTCGGTGCCGGTGGGCAAGATGATCGCGCAGAAGGCGGGCTACCGCCGCGTGGTGCTGGAGCTGGGCGGCAACGATCCGCTGATCGTGCTGGCCGACGCCGATCCCGACAAGGCGGCCGAGCTTGCGGTGGCGGGTGCGACCAAGAATTCCGGCCAGCGCTGCACGGCGGTCAAGCGCATCCTCGCGGTCGAGAGCATCGCCGACGCGCTCGTCGAGCGCATCCTCGTGCATGCGAAGAAGCTGAAGTGCGGCGACCCGATGGATCCGACCACCGACATCGGCACCGTGATCCACGAGCGGGCGGCCGCGACCTTCGAGAAGCGCGTCCTCGACGCCGTCTCGAAGGGGGCGAAGCTGCTGCACGGCAACGACCGGCGCGGCGCCCTCTATCCGCCGACCGTCGTCGACCACGTGCCGTACGATTGCGAACTCGTGCACGAGGAAACGTTCGGACCGGTCATCCCGGTCGTGCGCGTCAAGGACGTGGACGACGCGATCCGCGTGTCGAATTCGACGCGCTACGGCCTGTCGTCGGGCGTGTGCACGTGGCGGCTCGACCACATCAACCGCTTCATCCACGAGCTCAATGTCGGCACCGTGAATATCTGGGAAGTCCCCGGATACCGCATCGAGATGTCTCCGTTCGGCGGCATCAAGGATTCGGGCAACGGCCACAAGGAAGGCGTGTCCGAGGCGATGAAGTCGTTCACCAACGTGAAGACGTATTCGCTGCCCTGGCCGGGCTGACGCTTGGCGCTTCCGCACGACGCAGGGTGCATGTAACCTTTCCGTCACAAGAACGGGGAGGCACACATGCATCACGACGGCGAATTCGATCCCGAAGATCTCGGCATCGACCGGCCGATGGCGCAGACGTTCTCGGCGATCGCCGAAACACGGCTTTCGCGCCGCGCGGCCCTGATGGGGGCTGCCGCCGCCGGTGCGATCGCCGCGACGCCCGCACTCGCCCAGGCGCGCAAGGGGACGAGCCTCACCTTCAAGGACGCGCCCAGCACCTACGACGCGAACGACCGTCTCGCCGAAGGCTATCGCCGGCAGGTCGTCGTGCGCTGGGGCGATCCGCTGTTCGCCGATGCACCGGCCTTCGATCCGGCGCGCCAGACCGGCGCTTCGCAGGAAAGGCAGTTCGGCTACAACAACGACTTCATGATCTTCCAGCCGCTTCCCTACGGCTCGAAGAGCTCGACGCGCGGGCTGCTGTGCGTCAACCACGAATACACGAACGGCGAGCTGATGTTCCCGAACGTCGGCACGCGCGGCGAGCAGAACAAGGAGCAGTGCGAGGTCGAGATGGCCGCACACGGCCTGTCGGTCGTCGAACTCGCCAAGGAGAACGGCGCCTGGAAGGTCGTCCAGGGTCGCTACAACCGCCGCCTCAGCGGATCGGGCATGGGCTTCCGCGTGTCGGGACCGGCGGCCGGCCATCCGCGCCTGCGCACCAAGGAGGACCCGACCGGCACGCTGGTGATCGGCACGCTCAACAACTGCTCGGGCGGCTTCACGCCGTGGGGCACCGTGCTGACGGGCGAGGAGAACTTCAACGGCTATTTCGGCGGCGACGCCGCCAAGACGCCGGAAGCCGCCAACCACAAGCGCTACGGCGTGTCGCCCTGGATGGGCGCACCCTGGTCCAAGTATTTCGAACGTTTCCAGATCGAGCGGAGCTGGAACGAGCCCAACCGCTTCGGCTGGGTGTGCGAGTACGATCCCTACGAGCCGAACTCCTCGCCGGTGAAGCGCACCGCACTGGGCCGCCTCAAGCATGAGGGTGCGACCTGCGTGGTGTGCCCGGACGGGCGCGTGGCGGTCTATACCGGCGACGACGAGCGTTTCGAATATGTCTACCGCTTCGTCACGGCCGGGAAGTACGACCCGAAGAACCGCGCCGCCAACCGCAACCTGCTCGACGAGGGCACGCTGTCGGTCGCGAAGTTCGAGGCCGACGGCACGATGCGCTGGTTGCCGCTGGTGCACGGGGCGGGCCCGCTGACGCCGGCCAACGGCTTCGCTGGCCAGGCCGACGTGCTGATCGAGGCGCGGCGCGCGGCCGACCTGCTCGGCGCCACGCCGATGGACCGGCCCGAGGACGTCGAGACCAATCCGTTGACGGGGCGCACCTATATCGTGTGCACCTACAACGAGCGGCGGGCGGCGGCCGATGCGGCCGACGCGCGCACGCGCGTCAACCCGGCCAACCCGCGCGTCGAGAACCGTACGGGCCATCTCGTCGAACTGATCCCGCCCGGCGGGCGCGGGGCGAAAGCCGATCACGCCGCCGAAATGTTCCGCTGGGATATCTTCGTGCAGGGCGGCGATCCCGCCGATCCGAAGGCGGGCGCCAAATACGGGCCCGGCATGTCGGCCGACGGCTGGATCGCGGCTCCCGACAACATCACCTTCGACGCCAAGGGCCGCATCTGGATCGCGACCGACGGCATGCCGACGCAGGCCAATCCCTCGCGCGCCGACGGCATCTTCGGCGCCGACACCGAAGGGCCGGGACGGGGTACGACCAAGCGGCTCTACGGCGCCCCGTGGGGGGCCGAGGTCTGCGGGCCATGCTTCACGCCCGACGGGCGCACGCTGTTCCTGGCGATCCAGCATCCCGGCGAAGGACGCGATTCGACCTTCGCCGATCCCAAGACGCGCTGGCCGGATTTCCGGCCCGACATGCCGCCGCGCCCGGCGGTGATCGCCATCGAACGCATCGACGGCAAGGAGATCGGCACATGAGCATCCTGCAGGAATTCAAGGATTTCGCCTCGCGCGGCAACGTCGTCGATCTTGCCGTCGGCGTGATCATCGGCGGGGCTTTCACGACCATCGTGTCGTCGCTCGTCAACGACGTGCTGATGCCGCCGCTGGGCGTGGTGATCGGCGGCGTCGATTTCTCGAACTACTTCCTCGTGCTGTCGACGAGTGCGGCCGGCCCGTTCCCCAGCATCGACGCGGCGCAGAAGGCGGGCGTCGCCACGCTCAACTACGGCCTGTTCATCAATGCCTGCATCAAGTTCATCATCGTGGCGTTCGCCGTGTTCATGCTGGTCAAGCAGGTCAACCGCCTGAAGAAACCCGAAGCGCCCAAGGCCCCGTCGGGCCCGCCGCGCAGCGAGGTGCTGCTGGCCGAGATCC
>CAYQDN010000021.1:0-70473 GCA_964416335.1 uncultured Azospirillum sp. | reverse complement strand
CCCGAATAGAGCGGGCTCGGCATGATGACCTGGCCCTTCATCTCCGGCTTGGCGAGATCGGACCACGAGGCCGGCCGGGTCTTGGCGGCCGTGTTGACGGCGATCCCGGTGGTGATCAGCTTGGTGCCGAAATAGGTGCGGTCGGCATCGAAGGTTCCCGCACGCAGGCCGGCGACATTGGCGTCCTTGTAGGCGTAGAGGCGCTCGGCCTTCTTCAGCGTTTCCATACTGACGCTGTCGGCGATCAGCAGCAGGTCGGCATTGATCTGGCCTGCGGCCGCCTCGGCGGCCAGGCGCGTCATGACCTCGGTCGTGCCCGAGCGGAAGATCTCGATCGTCACGTCCGGATGGGCCGCCTTGAAGGCGTTCGTCGTCGCCGCCGCGTCGCGGTCGGGCTGCGAGGTGTAGAGGATGAGCTTGCCGGACTGCGAA
Organism: uncultured Azospirillum sp.; assembly: GCA_964416335.1. Classification (GTDB taxonomy): domain Bacteria; phylum Pseudomonadota; class Alphaproteobacteria; order CACIAM-22H2; family CACIAM-22H2; genus Tagaea. The sequence continues at coordinate 70,041 of CAYQDN010000021.1, read as the reverse complement.
AAGGCCGGGCCGGCGCCAAGGCCGATGGCGAGGCCGGCGAGCGCAAGTGCGGCGTTGCGAATGGACAGAGCGGGCATGTCTTCCTCCAGAGCATAGGCAAATAATGTAGCGCCGCGTGGATCGCGGTTCGTGGTCGTTACCCGTATTAGGTTACCATATCGTGACGGTCGGACGATTCCTTGCTGCCGCAGGCGTTCGCGGACGCCTTTGTGCCGGATGGGCGGGAAATCACAAGAGGATTCCTGACCTTTCGGGCCGCTTCCCGGGTGACCCGGGCATGCGCGTCAGGCGTTGCCGGGCGGGGGGCGGAACTTCTCGAATTCCGCGGCCGCTTCGGCAAGCAGCCATTCGCGGAATGACCGGATCTTCGGGACATCCGCCTTTGCCTGCGGGCAGACGATCCAATAGCCGTTCGCAACGCCGAGCGACGGCTTGGCGAAGGGCCGGACGAGGTGGCCGCGCGCAAGATCCCAGGCCGCAATGGCGGTCCGCGCCAGTGCCACACCCTGTCCTTCGATTGCGGCATCGATGGCCATGCTGGCCTGGTTGAAGGTCGGGCCGACGGACGTCACGTCGGATGCGTCCGCCAGTTCCAGCCAGCGCGTCCAGTTCTTCCGGTCGTTCACGCACAGCAGCTTGTGGTGCCTGAGGTCGCCGGGTGCGCGCAACGGATGGCGGCCGCGCAGCAGTGCGGGACTGCAGACGGGGAACAGCAGTTCCCTGGCATGCAGGCGCACGGCGTCGAGGCCCGGCCAGCTCCCGTCGCCGTGGCGGATCGCAAGGTCGATGTCCTCGCGCGCGAAATCGACATGGTGCATCGAGGCGCTGACGCGCAGGTCGATCTTCGGATGCGCTTCGACGAAGCGGCCGATCCGGTGGACCAACCACTTGGCCGCGAAATCCGGCGACGTCGAGACGGTGAGGGCGCCGGCGTTCTGCCGGTCCAGCAGCTTCTCGGTTCCAAGGGCAAGCCGGTCGAGTGCGTCACGCACGACCTCAAGATAGGTGCGCCCGGCTTCGGTGATGACGAGCCGCTGGCGCACGCGGTCGAACAGCAGGACGCGCAGCGTCGTCTCCAGCGTCTTGACCTGGTGGCTGATCGCACCTTGCGTCACCGACAGCTCCGCCGCGGCGTTCGTGAAGCTTCCGTGCCGGGCCGCGGCCTCGAAGGCTCTCAGCGCGTTGAGGGGCGGCAGGTTGCGGCGCATGCCGGGTTTTCTCCAGAGTTGATCAATTTGAGTAATGATGTGGCGAGAAACGATGCTTTGAGATCAAGGCGGTTATGCCAGGAAATAGGAGGGCAAATGCCCATATCGGGCGTTCTTCGGAAGAGGATAAAGCATGGCTCTCCTAATGACCAGAACCCGCGCGCTGTGCGCCGGAACGGACGTCGCGCCCGACGCACGGGCGGCGCCCGGGCTGCTCGGACGGTTCCGCATGCATCTCCGGCGGATGCTTGCACCCCGGAAAGTGGTGCCGGATGCCGGGCTCGCGATGCTCGTCTCGATCGATCCTGCCGATCTGAGCGAGGAAGGGCGTCGTGCACGCGCCGAAGTCCTGCGCACGCTTCGCGCGCCCGACACATCGCGTGGATAGGTCTATTTTCTTGACAACCGGGGCGAGATTTCCGACAATGCGGTCGGTTCGACGTGCTGTTTGACAAGTGAATAGGACGACCCCGATCCCGTGCCGAAAGGCGCGATTATTGGCGTATTTCTTGCAGATTTCCTGTCCATGTTCCGGTAACACGAGTTCGGTAACGGTTACATCGCTGCAACTTCAAGGGGATAAATACGTTACCGTAACGCATTGTCGCCTATTGCCGGGGTGCTGCTCAGGCCAGCGCGCTCTCGTTCCGGCCGGAGACCCACAGCACGGCATAGACGGCCACCCCCGTCGCCAGCAGCAGGATCGTCGACAGGGCCGCCGCCGTGCCGAAATCGCCGTCGAGCACCGAGAGATAGATGCGCACCGGCATCGTCATCGTGCGGCCGACATAGAGGATCAGCGAACTCGACAGTTCGTTGATCGCGGTGATGAAGCTCATCAGCGCACCCGACACGATGCCCGGCAGCATCAGCGGCAGCGTCACCTTGGCGAAGGCGCGGGCGGGCGAAGCGCCCAGCGATATGGCCGCTTCCTCGATCGTGCCGCGGATCTGGCGCAGGATCGTGGCGCTGGCGCGCACCGCATAGGGCAGGCGGCGCACGAACAGCATCAGCACGATGATCGTCGCCGAGCCGGTCAGTTCCAGCGGCCATACGTTGAACGCGACCGTGAAGGCAAGCCCGAGGACGACGCCGGGCACGAGGTAGGGGATCATCAGGGCCGCGTCGAGCACGCCGGTCATCTTCGTCTCGCGGCGCGCCAGGATGTAGCCCACCAGCGTGCCCACGACCGTGATCAGCATCACCGCGAGGATCGAATAGACAGCACTGTTGCCGATCACCTGCGGGATCTCGCGCAGGATCTTGGTGTAGCTCTCGAAGCCGAAGCCGGGCACGAAGACGGGGCCGCTGGTCTTGCGCAGCGAGGTGTAGATCACCACCAGCGAGGGCAGGAAGCCCGCCAGCACGATCCCGTAGCAGGCCGCGTGCGCCGCGATCGACGCCCAAAGGGACAGGGGCCGCGGTGCCGGGCGCTTGACCATCGCGTTCTCGACATTGCGCCGTCCCGCCCACCAGCGCTGCAGCACGACGACGGCGGCCGAAACCGCGATCAGAAGTGCACTGACCGTGGAGGCAAGGCCGGGATTGCCGCCCATCTCGCTGGTGAAGAGGTTGTAGGCCGTGGTGGCGAGCACGCGCACGCGCCCGCCGACGATCGCGGGCGTGCCGAAATCGGCGATCGACAGCACGAACGTCAATAGTGCACCCGACGTGATCGCGGGCAGGACCAGCGGCAGCGTCACCTTGAAGAGCCGGCGCAAGGGGCCGGCCCCGAGGCCCACGGCCGCTTCCTCCAGCGTCGGGTTGATCGTGCGCAGGCTCGCCGACGTCATCAGGAACACGAACGGATAGAACTTGAAGCTGAAGACGAGGATGATGCCGAAGAAGCCGTAGATCGACGGGATCTCGACGCCGTATTCCTCCAGCGTCGTGCGCACGAAGCCGTTGCGGCCCAGCATCATGATCCAGGCGTAAGCGCCGATGAAGGGCGGCGAGACGAGCGTGAGGGCCGCGATCGTCGACAGCACGTCGCGCCCGCGGATCGCATGGCGCGTCGCGAGCACGGCGAGCGGCACGCCCAGCAACGTGGCCCCCGCCATGCCGCCGACCCCGACGATCAGCGTGTTGACGAGCGAGGTCTGGAAGAAGGGCTGCGTGAGGACGCGCACATAGTTGGCAAGCGTCAGTTCGCCGCTGCGGTTGTCGGTGATGCTCGCCTTGAAGATTCCGCCGAGCGGCCAGACGAGCAGGATCGCCAGAACCGCGAGGACCGCGACGAGCACGTAGGCCCAGAAATCCCAGCGCCGCGCGTTCATGCACCAAGCCCGATGCGCTCGCCCGTTTCCGGATCGAACGCATGCAGCCGGCCGAGCGGCAGGTTCGCGATCGTCGCGTGGCCGGCGGCGACCATGTCGCCGGGATCGGGGCGATAGGTGTTGGCGGCGAGCGCCGTGCCGTCGGCGGCGGCGAGGCGCAGCAGCAGTTCGCGGCCCGCGAAGCTGGCGCGCGTGACGCTCGCCTGCACGCGGAACGAAGGCGCCGTCGACGGGGAGCCGCCCAGCGTCACGTCCTCGGGCCGGATGCCGAGCGTGACGCTGCGCCGCCCGGCAAGGGCCGGTATGCGCAGGGCCGATCCCGCGACCGAGACTTCGCCCGCGGCACCGACCGGCAGATCGGCGAAGAGGTTCATCGCACCGACGAACGAGGCCACGAACAGCGTTGCCGGTTCGGCGTAGACGACCGGCGGGGCCGCCACCTGGTGGACGCGGCCCTCGTACATGACGCACACGCGGTCGGAGACGACGAGCGCTTCCTCCTGGTCGTGCGTCACGTAGATGGTGGTTATGCCGAGTGAACGCTGCAGGTCGCGGATGTCCTCGCGCAGCTCGATGCGCAGCTTGGCGTCGAGGTTCGAGAGCGGCTCGTCCATCAGCAGGATGCGCGGATTGATGACCATCGCGCGCGCCAGCGCCACGCGCTGCTGCTGGCCGCCCGACAGTGCCTGCGGCAGGCGCCCGGCAAGCGCGCCGAGCTGGACGAGATCGAGCACCTTGGCCACGCGCTCGGCGATCTCGGCTTGCGGGCGCTTTCGCGTGGCAAGGCCGAAGCCGACATTCTCGGCGACGGTCATGTGCGGGAAGATCGCATAGTCCTGGTAGACCATGCCCATGTCGCGCTTGTGCGCGGCCACGTCGTCGATGCGGGTCCCGTCGACGAGGATGCGTCCGCTGTCGTGCGCGTTGAAACCCGCGATGGTGCGCAAGAGCGTGGTCTTGCCGCAGCCCGAGGGCCCGAGCAGCGTGAAGAACTCGCCCGATCCGATCGTCAGGTCGACGCCGTCGAGGGCCCGCACGCTGCCGTACGTCTTGACGATCTTCTCGATTTCGACGCGTGCCAAGCCGCTCTCAACCTTTCCGCATCGTGCGCCCGCTGCGGCCTAGCGCGACTGCACGAGCTCCTGCCACTTGTCGATATATTCCTTGCGCTTGTCGGCTGCGCGCTGGATGTCGTAGTTGACGAGCTTCACCTGCTCGATGGCCTTGAGGGCCGCAAGCGGCTTGCCGTCCTTGCGGATCGGCCGGCGGCCGAGTTCCTGGACGACCATCTCCTGCACGGGTGCGCTCATCGCCCAGTCGATGAAGGCGCGCGCACCCGCCGGGTTCGGCGCACCCTTGACGACCGCCATGCCGTCGGCGATCACCGAGGTGCCGTCCTCGGGATAGACGATCGCGACCGGGCCGCCGTTTTTGAGGAACAGGTAGGCGTTGTCCTCGAGCGTGATGCCGACGACCGCCTCGCCGTCATTGACGAAGCGCGGGACGGCGCCGGAGCTTGCCGAAACGTTCATGTTGGCGAAGAGCTGCTTGAACTTCGCCCAGCCCGCCGCGTTGTCGCCGTAGATCGTCAGGAACGTGTTGAGCTGCATATAGGCCGAGCCGGATTTCTCGGCATCGGCATAGGAAACGAGGTTCTTGAAGCGCGGTTGGGCGAGATCGGCCCAGGTGCGCGGATATTCCTCGGGCTTCAGCTTCTTCGTGTTGACGACGAACACGTTCATGATGCCGGCATAGGGAAGCCAGGGCGCGTCGTTGCGGAACGCGTCGGCGATCATGTCGTACTCTTTCGGGCGGTACGCGACGATCAGGTCGGTGTTCGCCGCGAGGAGTTCGGCACCCACGCTCCAGATCACGTCGGCCTTGGGATTGCCCGCCTCGGCGCGCACGCGGTTGAGGATGTCGCCCGAACCCGCCTTGACGACGTCGGCCTTCATGCCGGTCGCCTTCTCGAAATCCGGGATCATCCGCTCGACGATGTTGGCGGTGTGCGCCGTGTAGACGCTGACGCGCTGCTGGGCGGCCGCAGGTGCCGCGAGGCCGAACAGGGCAGCGGCACCGAGTGCCAGGATTTTCGTGGATGTGTCGGACATGGCCGATGGTCTCCCTTTTTCCGCGAGGCGTTCCGGGGCCGCTCGATCGGTTTGTAATATTAATGTAATGTTATCGCGATGCCGTCCGCAATGAAGATCGAATCGTTTTCCGAAAGCCGCGATCCCGACAGGCCCGACGCCAACGAGGACTCCCTTCTTGTGGTGCCCGGGCGGTGCCTGGCGGTGATCGACGGCGTGACCGACCGCACCGGTGCGCGCTTCGACGGCGTCACGTCCGGGCGCATCGCCAGCCGGGCCGTCGCAAAGTCGCTTGCGGCCTTCATCGCCGATCCCGCCGAGGCGGATGCCGATCCGCAGCGTCTTGTCGCCGCACTCTCGGCCGGGCTTCGCGAAGAATATGGCCGGCTCGGGATCCTCGATGCCGTACGGGCGGACAAGGGCCGCCGCTTCGGCGCCACGCTCGCCGCCGCGATCGAATGCGCCGGCACGTTCCGCTTCGTGCGGATCGGCGACAGCGGCGTCCGGATCGACGCTCGCGATATCCTGATCGACGAAACCCGCGTCGACCGCGTGACTTCGGCGATCCGCCGGGCGGTCTATGCGCATCTGGCCGGTACCGATGCCGCCATGCGAGCGCGTGTGGGCCGCGCCTGCGTCATCAACGGGCTCGGCAGCGTGCATCCGGACATGCGGCCCTGGCTCGATGCGCAAGCCTGTGCGGCAATGCGCGCGACGGTCTATGACGCGGCAAAAGAGATATTCCCGCAGGCCGCCGCGCACGACCTTGCGGCATTGATCGACGGCGGCGTGTCCAAGGGGCAGGCGCAGTTCGCGAATGTCGACTCAATGCCGTTCGGCTACGGCGTCCTCGACGGCTTCGACATCCCGCCTGTTCACGTCCATTGCGAGGACCGGCCGAGTGCCGGCGTGAAATCGGTTGAGCTGTTCACCGACGGCTATTTCAAGATACCCGCCGGGGCTTCGCTCGCGGCTTGGGAAGAGGCATTCGCCGAGGTCGAGCGGGAGGACCCCGAGAAGCTCGGTCGCTATGCCGCACCCAAGGGTTCGCTCGGTTCCGTCCATGCCGACGACCGGACGGTCGTCGTCGCGACTTCCTAGCGTCCGATCTTCAGGAGGGCGGCGCCGGCGAGCGTCACCGCGATCGAGGCCATGCGGAAGACGCGCACGCGCTCCTTGAATACCGTGATGCCGATGACGACGGCGAAGACGACGCTGGTTTCGCGCAGGGCCGAGACCAGCGGCAGCGGGGCCTGCGTCATCGCCCAGATCACGATCCATCCGGCGGCATAGCTCATCAGGCCGGCAACGATGCCGATCCGCCGCGTCCGCCACGAGACCGGCGGGCGCGCGCCGGGCGATGCCGCGCGCATGAGTCCGGGCACAAGGATCGAGGTGAGCAGCGAAAGCCACACGATATAACCGTGCGGCGAGCCGGAGACACGTGCGCCGATCCCGTCGACGACCGTATAGCAGGCGATGAAGCAGCTGCTTCCCAGCGCCCACAGCACGGGCTTGGGATTGCGCAGGTCGTCAGCACCGCGTGACAGCGACAGGCTGATGATGCCCAGCGAGATGAGGAAGACGGCGGCTTGTGCGGTGAACCCGATCTCCTCCTTCAGGATGAGGACCGAGGCGATCGCCACCAGCAGCGGTGCGACACCGCGCGCCAGCGGATAGATCTGGCTGAAATCGCCGACGCGATAGGCGCGCTGCAGGAAATACACGTAGCCGACGCTCAGCACGGCACTGGCGGCGAGATTGGGCCAGCTTTCGGGTGCGGGGATCGCGACGAACGGGATGAGGCAGATCGACGTCACGCCTTGCGCGACGAACATCGTCTCGAACGACGCCTGACGATCCGTGGCTGCCTTGATCATGGCGTTCCACGTCGCATGCACGACAGCCGAACACAGGACGAGAAGGAAGACGGCCAGCTCCAAGTCTTTGTGTCCCCCGGAAAGCGGACGGCCGCCGGCAGGAATGCCGACGGCCGTCACACTCTATCCCAGATGCGGGCGACGTCCTATCCGCGTGCCGTCTGAATCGGAACGGCCAGATAAAGCGGCGTTCCTTCGCGCTGGATGTACATCGCGATCGCCTCGCGGTTCTCGGTCCGGGCCTTGTGCAGGGCCGCGACGACTTCCTCGGGCGCGTGGATCACCTTGCGGTCGATCTCGACGATCCGGTCGCCGGGGCGCAGGCCCGCCTGCTCGCCGGGCCCGCCGTCCAGCAGGTCCGCCACGACCACCTCGCCCTTGGGCGTGCGCGCGAGGCGGATGCCGAGGCCAGCTCCGGCGGAAGTCGGCGAGGCGGCCGACGCGACCTGGGCCGCATCCTCCTTCGGAACCAGTCCGAGCGATACGTTCAGTTCATTGCGCTTGCCGTCGCGCCAGATCCCGATCACCGCACGCGTATCCGCGGCCATGTCGCCCACGCGGCGGGCAAGATCGCGCGGATCGACGATGGCTTTCCCGTCGAGTGCCAGGATCACGTCGCCGCGTTTCAGCCCTGCCTTCGCGGCCGGGCCGTTGGGATCGACCGCACCGATCAGCGCGCCGTTCGCCTCCGGCAGCTTCAGGGCCGCCGCCAGCGCCTTGTCGATCTTCTGCGACTGGACGCCGAGCCAGGCGCGGTCGATGCGCCCGTGGTCGCGCAGCTGGGCGACGACCTTCTTGGCGACATTCGAGGGGATGGCGAAGCCGAGCCCGACCGAACCGCCGTTGGGCGAATAGATCGCCGTGTTGATGCCGACCACGTTGCCGTCGCGGTCGAAGGTCGGGCCGCCGGAATTGCCCTGGTTGATCGCGGCATCGATCTGCAGGAAATCGTCGTAGGGACCCGAGCCGATGTCGCGCGAGCGGGCGGAGACGATGCCGGCCGTCACCGTACCGCCGAGGCCGAACGGATTGCCCACGGCCAGCACCCACTGGCCGACGCGCACGGCGTCGGAATCGCCGAACGCGACGGATGCCAGCGGCTTGGGCGGATCGACCTTCAGCAGGGCAAGGTCGGTGCGCTGGTCGGCACCGATCCGCCTGGCGGGAAGGCGGCTGCCGTCGGCGAACACGACCTGGATTTCGTCGGCCGTTCCGGCGACGTGGTAGTTCGTGACGATATAGCCCTGCGGATCGACGACGAAGCCGGAGCCGAGGCCACGGACCTTGTGCGGGACGCTGCGGCCCTGGTTGAAGAACTGTGCGAAGGGCGTGCCGCGGAACTGCGGCGGGACGTCTGCGTCGTTCTCGACCTCGGTCGCCGTGACGGCGATCTGGACCACCGCCGGCGTGACCGTCGCGGCGAGGTCGCTGAAGTCGGGCAAGGCGCGCAAGGATTGCGCGTTCGTCTGGACGGGTGCCGGGCTTTGGGCGAATGCCGGCGTGCCCGAAGGCACGGGGGCGAAGGCAAGCCAGGCCGACAATGCGGTGGCGCCGAGCAGGACGGCACGGACGGAACGCTTCATGATGGCTTCTCCTTGCTGTGGATGTGGCAGCAAGGTGGGCGCCGATCGTGCCCAAATCGTGGCAGGTCCGCGGCTTCCGCGAGGACGCCGGTTACGTCCGGTTACAGCTTCGGCCCGAAGACATGCGCAGGCCCGGCGACCGATATCCGGACCGTGGCGCCGACCGCCGGCAGTGCGTTGCCGGGGCAGGGGACCAGTATCTCGCTGCCGCCGGCGAGCCGGACCGACACGGTGCAGCCGGCACCGGCAAACTCGACATCGACGACATGCCCGTAGCCGGTCTCGAGGGTTGTTGCCGACGGTTCGGTGCTTTCGAGCCGCACCTGCTCGGGACGGACCATGATCTCGGCGTCGCCGGATCCGCAGGCCTGTTCGATGCGGACACGGCCGAGTTCGCACGACGCCCACATGCCGTCGATCCGGGCACGCAGGACGATGGCATCGCCCAGGAACGTCGCGACGTGGCGGTCGGCCGGGTGGCTATAGAGGTCGCGCGGCGATCCTGCCTGGATAAGCCGGCCCTCGCGCATGACCGCGATCAGGTTGGCGAACGAGAGGGCTTCGGCCTGATCGTGGGTGACGAGGATCGCCGTAATTCCGACGGCGCTGAGCACGGAGGCCACGGCTTTTCGCATCGTCGCGCGCAATCCGGTGTCGAGTGCCGAGAACGGCTCGTCAAGCAGCATGAGTTTCGGCTCGCGGGCGAGCGCGCGTGCAAGGGCCACGCGCTGCTGTTGTCCGCCCGAAAGTTCGTGCGGTCGGCGTGCCGCCATCCCCGAGGGAAGCTCGACAAGCGCCATCAGCTCGCCGACGCGCGCGGCCCGGTGAGGATCGTCCTTCGCCAGACCGAAACCGATATTCGCGGCAACGTCGAGATGCGGGAACAGGGCGCCGTCCTGCGGCACGAACCCGATGCTGCGCCGGTGCGCCGGTATTGCACGCGGCCCGTCGGCAAGCTCGATGCCGTCGAGCACGATGCGGCCCGTGTCCTGGCTCTCGAACCCGGCGATGACCCGCAGCAGCGTCGTCTTTCCCGAACCGGACGGGCCGACGATCGCGGTCCGGCTGCCTTTCGGAACGGACAGTCCGACATTCTCGAGCGCCGTCACGTCGCCATAGCGTTTGCCGACCGACCGGATGTCGAGAAACGTCATCGCCCGGCGATCCGTTTGGATTGGACGTAAAGCGCTACCGTCAGCGGAAGCGACAGAAGAACCATCATCAGAGCGTACGGGGCGGCGCGCGCATAGTCGAGTTCGGCCGACAGCGACCAGAATTCCGTCGCCAACGTGCGTGTACCGTTGGGGGCGAGCAGCAGCGTCGCCGTCAACTCGTTCGCGATCCCGAGCGCGACAAGCGCCAGTGCCGACGCGGCACCGGGGGCCGAAAGGCGCAGCGTGATCTGGCGGACGGCCTGCATCGGCGTCCGCCCCAGCGCGGCCGCCGCCCATTCGAGATCGACGGGAACCTGCGCGATCGCCGCGCGCAGGCTGGCCAGTGCACGCGGCAGGAAAAGCAGCAGGTAGGCGAGCACGAGCGTCGCGGCGGTCTGATAGAGGGGAAGGGCGACACGCACCGTGATGGCGACGAGCGCCAATGCGACCACGACGCCGGGAAACGCGCCGACATAGTAGTGGCACGCTTCAAGGATGCGCTGGATGCGTCCGGGCGCGCGTACCGACATCCAGGCCATCGGTGCGGCCGCAGCCGTCGTCAGGAAAGCGCCAGCCACCGCGAGTACAGCCGTCTCGAGCAGTGCCACGCCCACGCCATCGAATGTCCAGGCCGGTACACCGGCGATCGCAAGCCAGCGGGCGAGGGTCGCGAGCGGAACGCCAAGTGAAATTGCCGCCGTCAGGGCAGGGATGAGGAGACATGGAATGGAAAGCCGCCCGAGACGGTGTTTGGGCGGCGTGCGCGCCGCACCGGGGCCGACGCGGGCATAGCGCTCTTCGCCGCGCAGTGAAATCTCGAGCAGCAGCAGGCCAAGGCAGCACACGACAAGAACGCCGGCGAGCATGTTGGCCGCCGGTCCGTTATAGGCGGACTGGAACTGGTCGACGATCGCGGTCGTGAAGGTGTCGAACCGGATCATCGCGTAGAGGCCGTATTCGGCCAGCAGATGCAGGCCGACGAGCAGCGAACCGCCGCAGATCGCGAAGCGCAGCTGCGGCAACACGACACGGAAGAACACGACGAACGGCGAATGGCCGAGTGAGGCGCCGACATCCTCGATTGCCGGATCGATGCGCCGGATCGCCGCCGCGACCGGCAGGTAGACGAAGGGGAAGTAGGCCGCGACCGAAACGAGCACGCCGGCCGGCAGGCCATTGATTCCCGGCACCGCGCTGACCCATCCGTAGCTGTGCACGAAGGCGGGTACGGCAAGCGGTGCGGTCGCAAGCCACGACCAGAGGCGTGCGCCGGGCAGGTCGCTGCGTTCGGTGAGCCACGCGAGTGCCACCGACAGGACGACGCAGATCGGGATCGTCGCGACCTCGAGAAGCAGCGTGTTGACGAGCAGGTCGAAAACGCGCCTGCGGAAGACGAGTGCGGCGATCGTGTCCCAGCCCGTCGAGATCGCGATCCACATGACGAAACCGACCGGCAGCAGCGAGATCGCGGCAACGGCACCGGCGCTGGCCGAGACCGATGCCGGTATGCGGCTGGCCGGCCTGATCGCGATGGATTGGATGGTCTGGGCGGACAAGGTCACCAGCATGAAAAAGAGGCCGGGCAACCATGCCCGGCCTCGCTGCATCGCATGAACGGCAAAGCTTGTCGATATTCGAGCCTCAGAGAAGCCCGGCTGCCGTCATCAGGTCGGTGACCTTCTTGTTGTTGAGGCGCGACGGTTCGACGCGGGGCGCCTGGAGTGCAGACAGCGGCTCGAGCTTCGGATGGGACGCCTCACCGACGCCGACTGCGTACTCGAAGGAGTCGCCGGTGCGCAGGATTTCCTGACCGCCCTTGCCGGCAACCCACTTCACGAAGGCCTGCGCCTGCGCCTGCTTCTTGCTCGATGCGAGGATTCCCGCCCCCGAGACGCTGACGAAGGCGCCGGGATCGCTGTTGCGGAAATAGTGGAGGGCGACGTTGTTGCTGTTCTCGCCCGTCTTCGCCCGGTCGGCGAAATAGTAGTAGTGATAGATCACCGCACCTTCGACTTCACCGGCATTGACCGCTTTCATCGCGTTGCCGTTGCCGCGATAGGCGACCGAATTCGTCTTCATGGACTTGAGCCACGACGACGTCGCGGCCTCGCCCTTCAGTTCCAGCAGCGCGCTGACGATCGCCTGGAAGTCCGCACCCGACGGGGAAGCGGCCCAGCGGCCCTTCCAGCTTGCGTCGGCAAGGTCGAGCAGCGATTTGGGCAGCTGTTCGGCCTTCAGCTTCGTCGTGTTGTAGGCAAAGACGGTCGAGCGGGATGCGACACCGATCCAGCGGCCGTCGCCGGGACGGTAGGATTCCGGCACGAGTGCGAGCGTATCGGGAGCGAGCGGGCCGAAAAGGCCGGACGTCTCGACGAGCGACATTGCCGGCGAATTCTCGGTGAGGAACACGTCGGCCGGGGAGGCGGCACCTTCCTGGACGATCTGGTTGGCGAGTTCCATGTCGCTGCCCTTGCGCAGCGTGACCTTGATGCCGGTGTCGCGCGTGAAGCCTTCGGCCCAGGCGCGGGTCAGACTCTCATGCTGCGCGTTGTAGACGAGGATGCCATCGGCACCTGCCGTCTGCGCCTGGGCGGTCGGCACGCCGATCGCCAGCGCGATTGCCATTGCCGCAAAAATGCGAGACCAAACGTCTTTCATGTCGTCCTCTCGGTTGATTGCCGGAAGAGATGTAGCATGCGCTCGATGATAATGCAAACTACTCGCAATCGCATCATTGTGGAATTCTTCGTTCCGAAGAAAACATCGGAAATCCATTTATAATCAGTCGATTACCAGAGGAACTTCGCAATCAAGAATTGGGGAGAGGCCGATGCTGTTTCGGCGAATTTCCGCCAAACCGCCGGCAGCGGAAGCGCGCCGAATGCCACGCCCAAGTCGGCCGAGTGGATGCCGCCCGCAACCAGGATGCTCCGGATGCCAGCATCCCTTGCGCCGCAGATATCGTGCTCGATGGAATCGCCGACGGCGACGATCCGTTCGGACGGGATATCCGTCATCAGTCGGCGGCTGGCGGCATAGACGGACGCATGGGGTTTGCCGTGCCACAGGACGGCGCCGCCGCGCCGTTGGTATTCGCGCGCGACGACACCAGGCGCCTCGACGAGCCCGGACGGGGTCAGCCGTGCGAAATCCGGATTTGCGCAGACCATAGGAAGATTGCGCGCGAGTGCCGCGTCCAGCGCCGGCTGAGCCATCGCGACGAGGCCGGTCTCGGGTTCGAAGCCCACGACGCAGAGGAAATCAGCCTCTGCCGGGTTCTTAACCAGATCGAGATCCAGGCCGTCGAAGAATTCCGAATCCTGCGGGCGCGCGAACGCAAAGCATCGCCGACCGAGCGCCCGATGCGCGGGGTCCGACCGCGACCGAAGCGCCTGATGCGCCACTTCACCAGCGGTCACGATGTCTTTGTAGAGGCTGGCCGGTATACCCATGCGGCCAAGCGTCGCGCGGTTGTAGGCAGAAAGCCGTCCGGAGTTGGACAGGATGACGACTTTCTTTCCTGCCGCGTGCATCCGCGCAAGGCTCTCCACGACACCGTCGTATAGGGTCGTGCCGTCATGGAGCACGCCCCACTGGTCGAGAATATAGCCGTCAAACTCGGCCGCTGTTTCTGCAAGGCCTTCGATGCGGCGGACCAATCCGGCTTTCCTCGATCGTGTTTCGGCTGGATTGCCTAGGCTTTTTTTCGCGAAGCGCGGTGCTGACTTACGGCCAGTCTACAATGCCGTAACCGCCGGAAGCCAAACCGTCGCGCGACACACGCGACTAGCTGTAGTCGCGTGCGGCGGGCTTGCGGCGCTCCGGGAAAAGCGGCACGATCTTGGGCAATTGGCCGCCCGCAAACAGGGCAATGGAGCCAAGAGTTGAACAGGAGATGCGCCGATTTCTTTCCCGCAGCGGGCCCGGTGCTGGCCCGCTTCGTGCAGCTAACGGCGCAGTCATAAGAATGGGGGCGACTCACATGAAAAAGAAAACGAAATCGGAAATTTCCGCGACCGAAACGCTGCTTGCCGCGCGTACGTTCAACCGTCGCACGATGTTCAAGACTGCCGCTGCAGTCGGGGCTTTCGCGGCTGTCGGTCCAGCGATCTCCGCCAATGCGCAGTCGACGTCCGGCGAGCTCACGCTCCTTCACTGGGACGACGAACTTCCCGATCCCGTGATCCCGGATTTCGAGAAGAAGACCGGCATCAAGGTCAACAAGGTTCCGTTCTCGCAGAACGAAGAGCAGATCAACAAGCTCCAGGCGACCGGCGGTGTCGGCTTCGACCTCTGCCAGCCGACGCGCGACCGTTCGCCGCAGTTCAAGGATCTGGCGCTGCTGCAACCGTTCGACACGAACAAGCTGAAGCTCGGCAACCTTCTTCCCTCGATGCTCGAAGGCTCGACAAGCGTGTGGACGTGGGATGGCAAGCTCTTCCACGTGCCGCATTGCTGGGGTTCGGAAGCCATCGCCTGGCGTACCGACCTGACGAAGCTCGACTACAAGACGCTGAGCTTCGGCACGATGTGGAACGACGAATATCGCGGCAAGGTGCAGGGCCGCCCGCACTCGATCCTGCAGGGTATCGTCCTGTGGTGGGATCGCACGGGCAAGCTGCCGTCCAACCGCGGCCTCGACGCCTTCAAGGACGAGGCGACGATGAAGAAGATCTACGACGAAGTGCTGAAGTTCGCGGTCACGAAGAAGCCGTGGATCAAGCAGTTCTGGGACTCGGCCGACAACACGAAGTCGGGCTTCCTCGAGAATGGCTGCGTCATCGGCCAGACCTGGGACGGCCCGGTGCTCTCGCTCAAGAAGCAGGGCAAGCCGGTCTCGTACATGGCGCCGCAGGAAGGTGCGATCACCTGGCTCGATGGCTGGGCGCTCCCGAAGGGTGCCAAGAACGTCGCGCAGGCTTACGAGTGGATCAACTACGTCCATTCGCCGGAAGTCTCGGCCAAGGTCGCGGACGGTTCCGGCTACAACGCCGTCTGCAAGGGCTCGGACGCGCTCCTGTCGGCCGAGGCAAAGAAGAACTTCTCGGAAGCCTACCCGGACGACGCGACCTCGAAGCTCTGGCATCGTCCGCCCGAGCCGTCGTGGTTTGCCGAACTGCGCACGCAGTACGCCGAAAAGCTCAAGGCCGCTTGAACCATCGGACGCCGCCGGCCGGGACATTCCCGGCCGGCGGACCGGTGCCGCAGATCGGCACCGACCCTTCCAATCGACCGTCCGTTCCGGGTTCCAGATCATGACCGCCGCCGTCCAGCTCGACCGCGTCAGCGTACGCTTTGGCGATTTCACAGCCGTCGACGACGCAAAGCTCGATATCGCACCGGGCGAGTTCTTTTCGTTCCTCGGTCCATCGGGGTGCGGCAAGACGACCTTGCTGCGCACCATCTCCGGCTTCATCGAGCCTTCCGCCGGCCGCGTCCTCATCGACGGGAAGGACATGCGCGGGATCGGCCCCAATGCGCGGCCGACCGCGTTGATTTTCCAGAATCTGGCTCTCTTTCCGAACATGTCGGTCTCCGACAATATCGGCTACGGTTTGCGGGTGCGGGGTGTGGCCCGCCGCAAGCGCAACGAGACGGTCGAGCGGCTTTTGGATCTCATCGCGCTCACCGGGCAGGGACACAAGCGCATCGACGAGCTTTCCGGCGGCCAGAAGCAGCGCGTGGCCATCGCGCGCGCACTTGCGGTCGAGCCGCAGCTTCTGCTGCTCGACGAGCCGCTGTCGGCCCTCGATCTCAAGCTGCGCCAGCACATGCGCAACGAGCTGCGCGCCATCCAGCGTCGCGTGGGCATCACGTTCATCTACATCACGCACGACCAGGGCGAGGCGCTGGCCATGTCCGACCGCATCGCGGTCATGAACCGCGGCGTGATCGAACAGGTCTCCGACGGCCGCACGCTCTACCGCAATCCGGAAACCGCCTTCGTCGCCTCGTTCGTCGGTGAAAGCAACGTGCTGGAAGGCAAGATCGTCGACAGTGCCGGCGGGATCGCGCGCGTCGATACCCCGATCGGAATCCTGCCGGGGCGGAACATCCGCAACCTGCGTGCCGGATCGCCGGCTCTCCTGTTCCTGCGGCCCGAGCTCCTCGTGCCGTCGACCGACGGGATCGCCGCGCATGTCACGGATGCGGCGTTCGAGGGGACCGGCACGCAGCTGTCGCTCGTCGCGGCAGGCGGCCGCGCGATGACAGTGCTGCTCTCCGGTTCCGCGGCGCGCGACGTCCCTTCCAAGGGGACCGAGATCCGGCTTGCCTACAAGGCTGAGGACGCGCTGGTCCTTCCCCCGGATACTGCCGGCAATGCATAGCTCGGTCGGCGAAATCGTCATTTTCGCCTTGCCGGTGCTCGTCGTCGGCGCTTTCGTCCTGCTCGCGATCTACGACCGGCGTCGTGCGGGCTTGGCGGCCGGGCCGAGCTTCGTTGCGATCAACGGATGGCCGGTCGCGACTTTCCTTGTCGTGGCGGTCGCGATCTGGACGGTCTTCATGATCGTCCTGCCGCTGCTGTCGATGATCGACCTGTCGTTCCGCCCCAAGCTGCCGCCGCCGCTCTGGGGCAGCGAACGCGACATCTATACGCTAGAGAACTATCGTTACTTCCTGTTCGGTTCGACGACATCGACCGACTCGTGGAACACGACGCACCTGAAGGCATTCGCGCTGACGATCTGGGTCTCGATCCTGATCACGGTCCTCGACTTCGTCATCTGCTATCCCGTCGCCTTCTACATGGCGCAGGTCGCCAAGCCGGCACGGCTGCGCCTTTTCATGCTGATGCTGATCGCGCCCTATTGGGTGAACGAAATCCTGCGCGCATTCGCCTTCCGGCTGCTGTTCGCGAGCCAGGGCGTGATCAACAGGATGCTGATGGGGGCGGGCATTACCGACCAGCCCATCGATTTCATCGCCGCCGACGTCGCACTCTACTCGGGCCTCGCCTATGCCTACCTGCTGATGATGATGTTCGCGCTCTACAACGCGATCGAGACGCTGGACAAGAACCAGCTCGAGGCGGCACGCGATCTTGGCGCGCCCTGGTGGCACATCCACCTCTTCATCGTGCTGCCGCATGCAAAGCCGGGCATCGCATCGGGCGCCACGCTCGTTTTCATGCTGACGGCGGGGGCGCTTGCCGCACCGCTCGTGCTCGGCGGCCCGCGAACGCTCTGGTTCACGCCGATCGTCTACGACCGCTTCTATCAGGCGTTCAACTGGCAGCAGGGTGCCGCCTATGCGCTGATCCTGCTGTTCGCGTGCGTCGTGTTCGTCCTGCTGGTGCTGAAGATCTTCAAGCTGCGCCTCGGGGAGATCGCCCGATGACGTCGCGCATGATCCAGAAGGCAATGCTCGCCTTCTACATCGCCCTGTTCTTCGCCTATCTGTTCGGTCCGCTGGTCGTGATGGGGGTTACCGCCTTCAACACGCCGGCCTATCCCACCTTCTATCCGATCGAGGGATTTACGCTGTCGTGGTTCGAGAATCTCGCCAACGACAAGGATATCGTCTATGGCCTCAAGAACAGCGTGTGGATCGGATTTCTCGTCGTCTCGGTATCCGTTCCGGTCGGCCTTGCGGGTGCCATCGTCCTCACGCAGGTCTATGCGCGGGCGCAGTCCTTCTACTATCTCGTCGTGGTCTCGCCGGTTCTCACGCCCGGCGTGATCATCGGCATTTCGACGGTCGTGTTCTGGCGCCATCTGACCGATACGACCGGCCTCAAGTTCATCTATGACGGCACGGTGCTGACCGTGCTGGCGCAGTCGAGCTTCATTGCCGCCTATGCGATGCTGATCTTCCTTGCCCGCCTCGCGCGCTTCGACCGCTCGCTCGAAGAGGCCGCCCTCGATCTCGGTGCGTCGCGAACGCAGGTCTTCTTCCACGTCCTGATCCCGTTCATGGCGCCGGCGATCGGATCCGCGATCGTCATCGCATTCCTGTCTTCCTTCGAGAACTACAACACGACGACCTTCGCCATTCTTGCCGACAAGACGCTGACGACCGTTCTGGCCGGGCGTATCCGGGTCGGCACGACCCCGGCACTGAGTGCGCTCGCCGTGACGATCGTCGCCGTGACGGTGGTCGGTGCAGCCGCCTACGAATTGGTCAAACGGCGCGAGCAGGCCGTCGCCGAACGCCGGGCCGCCGCTGCCGCACGCAGCGAAGCCGCCGAAACCGCGGTCGTGCCTGCGCACGCCTAGGCAATCCTCATATCCGCATTCCAGGAAGCCGCAATGACCCTGAACTCCCACGACTTGCTTGATCGCGCCAGCCTGATCCACCAGCAGACCGATCTGGCGGCCTACCTCGAGACGGGCGGCACGATCATGGCGCGCGGCGACGGCGTCTACGTGTTCGACGAGGCGGGCAACAAATACCTTGAGGCGATGGCTGGCCTATGGTGCGCGTCTCTTGGATTTTCCGAGAAGCGGTTGGCCGATGCCGCGTACCGCCAGCTTCTCGAGTTGCCCTACTATCATACGTTTTTTGCGAAGAGCAACGTGCCGAGCGTCGAACTTGCCGACCGCCTGCTTTCGATCGCGCCTGCTCGGATGTCGAAGGTGCTGTTCCAGTGCTCGGGCTCGGAGGCGAACGACACGGCGATCAAGCTGGTCTGGTACTACAACAACGCCCTTGGCCGGCCGAAGAAGAAAAAAATCATCGGGCGCGTGCGCGGCTATCACGGCAACACGATCGCAAGTGTCAGCGTTTCCGGCCAGCCGCACATGCAGGGCGACTTCGACGTACCGCTGTCGATGTTCCGGCACACCGACAATCCGCACTACTACCGCTTCCATAGCGACGGCGAGAGCGAGGAAGCATTCTCGATCCGCATGGCCGAGAGTCTCGAGAAGCTGATTCTCGCAGAGGGCCCGGAGACGGTGGCCGCCTTCTTCGCCGAACCTGTGCAGGGCGGGGGCGGCGCGATCACGCCACCGGCCGGCTATTTCGAGCGGATCCAGCCGATCCTCAAGAAGCACGACATCCTGTTCGTCGCCGACGAAGTCATCTGCGGTTTCGGGCGGACCGGCAACATGTGGGGCTCGCAAACCTACAAGCTCGAGCCGGACATGATCTCCTGCGCCAAGGCACTGTCGGCTGCCTACCAGCCGATCTCGGCGCTGATGATCTCCGAGAAGGTCAACCAGGCGCTGGTCGCGCAGTCGGAGAAGCTCGGCAGTTTCGGGCACGGCTTCACCTATGGCGGCCACCCGGTCGCGTGCGCCGTGGCGCTCGAGACGCTGAAGATCTACGACGAGCGCGACATCGTCGGGCACGTCCGCCGGATGGAACCGCTTTTCCAGGGCGGTCTCAAGGCGACCGAAAATCACCCGCTCGTCGGCAATGCGCGCGGCGTCGGATTGATCGCCGGCGTCGAGATCATGGCCGACAAGGCAAAACGCGCGGCGTTTCCCGTCGCGGCGAAGGCCGGGATCGTCGTCCAGGAGGAATGCCACAAGGCCGGGCTGATCGTGCGCGCGATCGGCGACCGGATCGCCTTCACGCCGCCGCTCATCATTACGGCGAACGAGATCGACGAAATGCTGTCGAAGTTCCGCAAGGGCCTCGACGCCGCATTGTTGCGCCTGAAGCCGGCCTGACGTCGCGTCCCTAGCGGACCTTCCGCAACGGAACGGCGACGTAAGCGCCGAATTCGGTGACGAAATCGCACGCCACGCATGCGTGGACGCGGCCCTGACGGTCGTCGAAGGTTGCCGTTTCGCCGACCGGAAAGACCGGCTGGTGCCAGACGCCCGGGTCGATATGGACGCCGAAGCGCCCGTCGAAATTGAATGCCACGAAATCTTCGGGCTTCACGCCGTCCCCCGGCTTCGCCAGCAGGGCGACGAAGGAAGCGCCATTGCGTGGGAAGAAGATCTGGCCGCCGTCGGGGTGGTAATTCGCTTCATGCGTGAACAGCCGCGACGTATCGGTTGGGGCCACGTCTTCGCGCGCCGTCGCCGGATCGTCGAACCAGCCCGTGACGTAGCCGCGCCCGACGGCGTGGTTGACGGCATGCTGTACCTGGCCGCGGCGGACCATCTCGAACGTGTCCTCGACGACACCACCCTCGTTGCCGGTCCCATCCACGATGGGACGCCAGCCGGGTTGCGGCCAGGTGACGATCGTCACGCGGCTCTTTTTGAAATCCTCGACGAGATGCCCGTATCCGGCCAGGCTCTCCGCCGTCGCCGGCACGAACGGGGCCTCGACGACACGGGCCTCGCCGCGCGCGATGGAGGGCATCGCAGCGAGATCGACCCCTGCGAAATTCGAGAACGCGACTTCGTTCGGCATGCGGGCTTTCCTTCGGCTGGGCGCAAGTCTGGAGTAGCCTCGCCCGTCAGGCAAGACCCCGTCGATAGCTCAGAAAAACCCGCCATTCACCGGAATGACGGCGCCGCTGACATAGGCCGCGTTGTCGGACAGGAGCCAGACGATCGTTTCGGCGACGTCGCTGCCCGTGCCGACCCGGCCGACGGGAATCAGCGGCTTGAGACGGACATTGCGTCCTTCGTTGTCGAAATCGTCGTTGAAGTTGGTGTCGATTACGCCGGGCATGACGCCGTTCACGCGGATCCCCTTGGCGCCGGACTGTTTGGCAAGACCGAACGTGAATGTGCGACGCGCACCGTTCGTCGTCGCGTAATGGACGCGCGGCCCGATGCCGCCGCTTTCGGCCGACATCGACGAGACATTCACGATCGAGCCGCCTTTGCCGCCGCGCTTGGTCGACATCCGGCGGACCGCTTCCCGTGCGCAGATGAAGTAGGCGACGACATTCACGTCCCACAGCCTCCGCATGTCGGCGGCATCGAAGTCCTCGATGTCGCTTTCCCCGCCGAGATAGCCCGCATTGTTGACGAGCCCGCCGAGCGGCGCCAGGTCGCGGTCGCAGCGCTCGAACATCGCGACGAGTGCGGCTTCGTCGCCGACATCGGCCTTGACGGCGATTCCGGTGGCGCCGGCCTTGCGGACACCGCGGAGTGTCTCCTCGGCTTCGTCGGCGTGGCTGCGGTAGTTGACGCAGACCTGCCAGCCGTCGCGCGCGGCGAGAAGGGCGGTCGCAGCGCCGATTCCCCGGCTTGCACCGGTGACGACGAGGGATTTCTGCATGGGGCTAGCTCCTCTCTCAGGCGCTCGCGCGCCGGATCAGTTCGAAACCGACATCGTATTTTTCCTGCTCGGGACGCTGGCCGCTCAGGCTGAGATGGATGAGCCGGGCGGCCTGCCGGCCGATCTCGTAGCGTGGAACGCGGATGGTCGTCAGGGCCGGAACGATCTCGACGGCGATTTCCAGATCGTCGTAGCCGGCGATCGCGATCCGGCCGGGGATGTCGACTCCGCGCCGGACGCATTCGAAAACGACGCCAGCCGCGATGACGTCGGTGGCGCAGAAGACGGCGCGGGGCGGGGAAGGCCGATCGAGCATGGCCGCGATCGCCTGCCGGCCGCCGTGCATCGAGATCGGAACTTCCCGCATCCGTGCCGGAACCAAAGGTGCCTTCGCCCGGCGCATGGCGCGTTCGAAGCCCGCGCGCCGGTCGCGCATCCGGTCGTTATCGACGGCCGAACCACCGATGAACCCGATTTCGGGCCCGTAGTCCTTCAGAAGGAAACCGACGATCGCCTCCGTTGCCTCGACATAGCTGGTGCCGACGGCAAGATCGATCGGGTCCTTTGGCAGGTTCACGCCCTCGACGACCGGAAGACCGGCGGTGCGCAGCAACTGGACGGTCTCCGGCGTGTGGCTGCTGCCGGTCAGATAGAGGGCATCGACGCGCCGCGACAGGAAGCTACGTACGAGTTTCTCCTCGTGACGGGACGAAAACCCGGATGCCCCGAGCATCAGCTGGCGGTCGTGCAGGGCCAATTCGTCCGACATGCCCTGGATCGTATCGGCGATGAACGAGTTCGTAAGGTTGGGAACGATCGCCGCGATCATGCCCGTACGCTGGGAGGCGAGGGAGCGCGCGACGAGATCGGGTGTGTACTGCGCCTTTTCGAGTGCTGCCGTCACGCGTGCGTGCGTTGCAGGTGCGACCTTATGCGGTTCCCGCAGGACCCGCACCACCGTCATCGTGGAAACGCCCGCACGCTGGGCGACGTCCTCCAGCCGCGAGCGTCTCGGCGAGCTTTTGCGTCGCGTATTCATGGCTGTTTGCGGTTCCCCGAATATTTTTCTTGTCTGCGATAATGTATGCGTTAACATAAGGGAAATTTCAAGAAAAGTGTACATCGGCGGCGTCGCGGGTGGCACTCGATTGGGGGAAACGTTGCTCTTGGATGGCTCGGCCATGTTCATGGGCTATGTGCGTGCCGACGGGTCGGTCGGCGTGCGGAACCGTGTGCTTGTCATTTCGATCCTCGGGCTGGTCAATCGCGTCGCCGAGCGGATCGTCCAGAGCGTGCGCGGCACGCTGCTCGTCACCACGCCGTACGGCCGCGGGCAATACGGCAACGACAAGATGAGCCACCGCCGGCAGCTCGCCGGCCTTTGCCTAAACCCGAACGTCGCCGCAGTCCTGATCGTCGGGGCCGACCGCAAGGCGATCGACGAGATCGTGGCGATCGCCGCGACGAGCGGAAAGCCGGTCGCGGTCGCGGCACTCGACGACACGCACGAGGATGCGCTTGAATCCAGTGCGCGCGGCATCCGCATGGCGGGCGAACTCGTCCACTCGGCTTCCCGGTTGCGGCGTACGGCGCAGCCCGCCGCACGGCTTTTCCTCGGCGTCGAGTGCGGCCATTCCGACGCGACGTCCGGTCTGGTCGCCAATCCGGTTGCCGGCAACTGCGTGGACCGGATGGTCGATGCGGGCGGGACGGCCGTCGTCGGCGAAACCGTCGAATGGCTTGGCGCCGAGCATATCGTCGCCCGGCGTGCGTCCGATCCGAAAGTGGCGAAAGCGATCGTCGATGCCGTCTTGCGGCGCGAGGCTGAACTGGCCGCAAGCGGCCACGACCTCACCGGCAACAATCCCGGGACCGAGAATATCCGGGGGGGACTTTCCTCGATCGAGGAGAAATCGCTGGGTGCCATCGCGAAGACCGGCACGCGCCCCATCCGCGGCGTGCTCGAGGTCGCCGAACGGCCGACGGTGCCGGGCCTCCATCTGATGGACGGGCCAAGTTTCTCGCCGGAATCGCTGACGGGATTTGCGGCTTCGGGTGCGCAGGTGATGCTCTTCACCACCGGTGCCGGCAACAGCTTCTGCAATTCGATAGCACCAACGATCAAGGTCACCGGGCGCCCCGATACGGCGCGCCGCCTGACGGACCAGATCGATTTCGACGCAAGCCCGGTCTTCGAAGGGCGGGAAGACATCGGACAGGCCGGTGAACGGCTTTTCAGGCTGGTGCTGGAAGTCGCGTCGGGTGCGGCGACCTGGGGCGAGATCCATGGCGAGGGCGCCGAGGCGTTCGTTCGCGTCGGCGCGTCAATGTAAGCGGGAGAGACGAATGGCGAATGTCGGGTTCATCGGGTTGGGCATCATGGGCGGGCCGATGGCCGCCAACGTCCTGAAGAAGGGCAATGCGCTGACCGTCTTCGATATCGATGCCAAGGCGGTCGATCGGCTGGTGAAGCAGGGCGCAAAGGCGGCATCGACGCCGGCGGCCGTTGCTGCGGCGAGCGACGTCATCATCACGATGCTTCCCGATGCGCCGGACGTGGATCGTGCCGCGCTCGGTCCGGCCGGTATTCTCGCCGGGATCCGGCCGGGCTCGACGATGATCGACATGAGCACGAGTGCGCCCGACACCACGCGCAAGATCGGTGCCGCACTCGCCGCGAAAGGCTGCCACATGGTCGACAGTCCCGTCGGCAAGACAGCCGAGCATGCGGTGACCGGCACGCTGACCCTGATGGTCGGCGGCGCACCGGACGCGATCGCCCGGGTGCGCCCGGTGCTCGACTGCATGGGGACGGACTTCTTCAACTGCGGCGGGCTCGGCAACGGGCACGCGATGAAGGCCACGAACAACCTGCTGGCCACGACGCTGGTGGCGCTCAACGCCGAGATCCTCGCGGCTGGCATCAAGGCGGGTTTGACGCTGGAGACGATGACCAGCGTCATGCAGAAGACGATGGCCTGGAACAACCAGCTTGCCATCGCGATGCCCGTACGACCATTCAAGGGCGATTTTGCGCCCGGATTCATGCTGCGTCTTGCACATAAGGACTGCCGAATCGCACTCCAGATGATGGACGCAATGGGCGTCGACGCGCCGATCGGCAAGGCGACCCTCAAGGCGTGTCAGGAAGGGCTCGACCAGGGGCTCGGCGCCAACGACGTCGGCGTGCTCGTGAAGATGCGGGAAGAGAAGGCCGGCGTGACGATCCGGACAGCGAAATGAACGCAGCTTCTGCCTGGAACGCGATTGCAATCGACGCGCGCGATACCGTCGCGGTCGTCCTGCGCGACATTGCGAAGGGCGAAGCGGTTGCCATTCGCGTCGACGGGCGCATCGAGACGCTCGTGGCCGCCGAAGACATAGCACTCGGCCACAAGATCTCCCGGCAGATCGTGAAGTCCGGAGCGCCTGTCCTCAAATACGGCGAGACGATCGCCTCGGCGACGCGCGATATCGGTGTCGGCCAGCATGTCCATGTCCACAATGTCACGAGCAATCGCGCGCGGAAGGCCAGGCAATGACCGGAGATCCTTCGGCAAGGCGAACGATCGGTCGGACCGCGCTTGCCGTATCGCAACTCGGCTTCGGGGCGGCCCCGTTCGGCAACCTGCTCGCCGACGTGCCGGACTCGGCGACGCGTGCCGCCGTCGACGCAGCGTTCGACGCGGGAATAAACTATTTCGATACGGCGCCGTTCTACGGGCATGGCCTGTCGGAGCACCGTCTCGGCGAAGCGCTGCGCGGCCGGCCGCGCGACAGCTTCGTCGTGTCGACCAAGGTCGGCCGGCTTCTGAAGCCGAGGAACGGGATGGAACGTTCCATCGGCCCCTTCGCCACGACGCTGCCGTTTGATCCCGTCTATGACTATTCCTACGACGGCGCGATGCGCTCGTTCGAGGACAGCCTGCAGCGCCTTGGCATGTCGCGTGTGGACATCGTGCTGATCCATGACGTGACGCCGAAATGGCAGGGAGACCTGCTGGAGGAGCGCTATCGCCAGGCGATGGATGGCGCTTACAAGGCGCTGGAGCGTCTCCGTTCGTCCGGTGCCATCCGCGCGATCGGCGTGGGCATCAACGATGTCGATATTCTCGGCCGCTTCGCGCGCGACGGCGACTTCGACTGCTTCATGCTTGCCGGGCGCTACACGTTGCTCGATACGAGCGCGCTGCCGGATCTTCTGCCGACCTGCGAGCGCAGGAGAATCTCGATCCTGCTGGCCGCACCGTACAATTCCGGAATTCTGGCCACCGGTGCGGTTCCGGGCGCCAAATACTGGTATGCCGATGCTCCGGCGGAAATCCTCGATCGCGTGCGGGCAATCGAAGCGGTCTGTGCGCGGCATGGAATCTCGCTGCAGGCGGCTGCAACACAGTTCCCGCTCGGGCATCCGGCACTCGCCAGTGTCGCGGCCGGTTATCGCGCACCGGAGGAAGTCCGCATTGCCGCTGCCGCCTGCCGCGCGCGCATCCCGGCCGGCTTCTGGTCCGATATGAAGTCGGTCGGACTGATCGACCAGATCGCACCGATCGGATAGGCGATGAACCACCTGGCGATCACCCGTCTTGTCTCGGCCGGCGTCTATGTCCGGACGATGGTGGTATTCTCGCTTGCCTGGTGGGGGATCGCAGCCTGGACGGGAAACCCGATGCTGCTGCCGGGGCCGGAGCGCGTGGCGACGGCAATCATTGCCGTCGCGGCGGATGGCGATCTCTTCCTGCACGCCGCCATCAGCCTGACGCGGCTTGCGGCGAGCCTTGCAATTGCCGCCGCCATCGCCGTCCCCCTCGGCCTTGCGATGGGGACATCCGAGATGCTTGAGCATATCGTCGATCCTGTCGTCGAGATCCTGAGGCCGATCTCAGGCATCGCGTGGATCCCGTTGGCGTTGTTCATATTCGGCATCGGGCACGGGTTGCCGATCTTCATCATGGCCTACACGGCGGCATTCCCGATTCTGGTCGGAACGGTAGCCGGCGCCAAGTTCGTCGATCGCAGGCTGGTCGATGCGGCGCGCGTGATGGGTCTCGACCGAGCGACGATCATCCGCCGGGTCGTCGTGCCGGCGGCACTGCCGTCGATCCTCGTGTCGCTCCGGCTCGGTGTTGCGTCGGGATGGACGGCGGTGATCGCCGCCGAACTGGTCGGCGCGCCGAACGGGCTTGGTTATGCGATTTCGTGGTATCGCGAGATGCTCGTCACGCCCAAGGTGATCGCGTTCATCGCGATGGTCGGCGTGTCAGGCTATGTCTGCGACCTGCTGCTTCGCCACGCGGCGCGCCGGCTCACGCCCTGGGCTCCGGCCGAAGCGACGGCGCGATGACCCGATCGCTTCCCCGACCGATCCTGTCGCTTCTGCTGCCCGTAGCACTGGTTGCTCTCTGGCAGGCGAGCGGCCAGGTCTTCGGCGGCGTACGCATGCCGCTGCCGAGCCGCGTGGTCGGCGAAGCGGTGACGCTCGTGACGAGCGGAGCGCTTCCGTCGGCGATGGTCCAGAGCCTCGGACGCGTTTTTGCCGGATTCGTTCTCGCGATCGCTGTTGCAGTGCCTCTCGGGCTTCTGATGGGAACGATGCGGGGCATCGAGCGGAATCTCGATCCGCTTGTCGAAAGCTTCCGGCCGGTTGCGGCGATCGCACTTCTGCCGATGGCAATCCTGTGGTTCGGGACCGGCACGCCGGCGGCGGTCATGCTCGTCGCTTATGCGGCGTTCTTCCCGATCCTGATCAACACGATTTCGGGCGCCAAGCAGGTCGACCCGCACCTCGTCCTCGCGGCCGCGACGATGGGCGTGCGGCCTGCGACGATCCTGCGCACGGTGATCGTTCCCGGAGCGATGCCCCAAATCGCCGTCGGCCTGCGGATCGGTCTGGGTGTGGCATGGACGGCGATCGTCGCGGCCGAGCTTGCGGTGGGCGCCAAGTCCGGTGGCGGCGGATCGGGCGGGATCGGCCAGATGATGTTCGTGTTCTACGCCTACTCGATCGAGCTCAACCGGATCATCGTGTGCATGATCGGGGTGGGGTTCGTTTCCCTTTTTCTCGATTGGCTCGTCCGGACGGGCAGTGCGCGCCTGATGCCGTGGAGAAGCCGATGACCATCGAGATCGACAAGGTCTGCAAGGAGTTTCCGGCCCCCGGCGGCGGCACCACGGTCGCCATTTCGGATACGTCGTTCTCGGTCGCCGACGGTGAATTCGTCGTGATCGTCGGGCCGTCGGGCTGCGGCAAGACGACGATCCTCAACATGATCGCGGGATTGAATTCGTCGACGTCCGGCGCCATCCGTCTTGACGGCAATCGCGTCGAGGGGCCGGGCGTGGATCGCGGAATCATGTTCCAGGACTACGCGCTGTTCCCGTGGCAGACCGTCGTCGGGAACGTCGAGTTCGCGTTGAAATTCGGGCCCGCCGGCGTCGGGATGAACGATGCGGATCGTGCCCGGCGCGTGGCGGAGACGATAGCACTCGTCGGCCTCAACGGTTCGGAGCACAAATACCCGCACCAGCTTTCCGGCGGAATGCGCCAGCGCGTGGCGCTTGCGCGCCTTTTCGCGTACGAGCCGAAGGTTCTGCTGATGGACGAACCGCTGGCGGCTCTCGATGCGCAGACACGGACGATCCTGCAGGAGGAACTACTCCGCGTCTGGGGGCAGGACCGGCCGCAGTCCGAGCGCCGCACCGTCGTCTTCATCACGCACGCGATCGACGAGGCGGTCTTCCTCGCCGACCGTGTCGTGGTCATGGGCAACAGCCCCGGGCACGTGCGTG
Organism: uncultured Azospirillum sp.; assembly: GCA_964416335.1. GTDB lineage: Bacteria > Pseudomonadota > Alphaproteobacteria > CACIAM-22H2 > CACIAM-22H2 > Tagaea. The sequence continues at coordinate 41,925 of CAYQDN010000021.1, read as the reverse complement.
AGATCATACCCATCGATCTGCCGCGCCCGCGCGGCGATGCGACGCGCGCGGATCCGCGCTTCCAGTCTCTATCGCTGCAGATATGGAACCAGATCAAGTCGGAGGCCTATCGCGCGGCGACAACCTGACGTCAGAAAAGAAGATAAAAAGGGGGAAACCATGGAGAAGCACATCAAGAACCCGGGTCGCCGGTCCGTCGTGATCGGCCTTGCCGGCGTGCTGGCCGCACCGGCCGTCGTGCGAGCCCAGGCACGAAAGACCGTGAAGGTATCCGTCGGACGCCAGCCGTTTGCGGCGGGCAATTCGCCCGTCACGCAGTACATGATCAACAACAAGACGTTCGAGAAGGCGGCAGCCGGGTTCGGCATCGATCTGACGGTCGACTGGCGCGACTATCCTTCCGCGATCCCGATGGTCGAGGCGTTCGTTTCGGGTAATCTCGATTTCGGGATGTGGGGCAATACCCCGATCGTCCGGATGATCGCCCAGCAGCAGCCGATCGTGCTCCTGAATGTCGGGGAAGGGCGCCTTCGCTTCGTCGTCGGCGTGCGGCCGAATTCGCCGATCCGGAACCTCGCCGACCTCAAGGGCAAGACGGTCGGGGCCCTGCTCGGCGGCGACCCCTACAACGCGTTTACGCAGATGCTCCAGTTCGAACTCGGCAATGGCGACCCGAAGGCGCACGGCATCACGATGGTCAATACGCCGACCCAGGCCCAGGCGGCGACGATTCCCTCCGGCATGGATGCGGCCATCGTGATCCATCCGGCCTACCTGCAGGCGAATGCCGCCATCGGAACGACGGCAATCATCAATTCCTTCGGCTATACCGAGCCGCACTACGACGGTCCTGCCGGCAAGGGGGCAGGGCACCTTCTGGAATCCGTCAAGAAGGCGCCATTTTACCCGGACGGCTATTACCTCCATCGCTCGTTCTGGATCACGAGCCAGAACGTGGTCCGCAGCAACCGCGAGGTCACGGTCGCCTTCGTCATGGCCCAGCAGCAGGCGATCGACGCGCTTTCCATGCTCGACAAGGGGGCCGTTTCGGATCTCGTCAAGGCGTTCTGGGATCTGCCGCCCGCTCAAGGGGCCAAGGTCGTGGACGACGAAGTGCTATTCAAGCGCGGCTGGTGCTGGCCGACCGAAGGCGATGCGGCGGCAATCCTCGAAATCTCGAAATACATGGTCGCCGGCAAGATCATCGAGAAGCCGCTGGGCTGGAGCCAGGTGAAGGGCGCTTTCGAGCCGACCCAGGCACTGCTCAAGGAGGCCTACGACAAGAGCGGGGCGAAACCGCCAGCCGTCGTTTTCGAAGCGCCGGACGCGGCCGATCTTCGCGGCAAACCCGCCTGGGATCTGGCGCGCTGGAAGGACCGGGCTTGAAACTGCGGGCAATCAAAAATCATTCAGGGAGGATTCGATGAACAGAAAAATCGCCCGCCGCAGCTTCGTCGTGGGCAGTGCCGCTGCTGGGCTTCTGGCGGCTCCGGCACTCAGGGCGCAGAGCCCGGTGACGATCAGCTTCCGTTTCAACGATCCGGAAGCGCCGCAGATGCGGGCCGCACTGGACGCCTTCGAGCGCGCCAATTCGGCGATCAAGGTCAGCATGCAGCGTGTCAGTTGGGCGGACATGCAGCAGCAGTATCTGCGTGAAGCGGCGACGGGAACGGCACCGGACGCCGTGCACATTTCGTTCGTGCAGCCGCGATCCTTCGGCGCGGGTGGCGCACTCCGGCCACTCGACGACCTCATCAAGCGCGACGGCGCCACGCTTGGCGTCAAGGGCTGGGGCGACTTCTTCGCGCGCGATCTGGCCGAAGGGCCGGACGGAAAGGTCTACGCAGTGCCGTGGACGACCGACACTTTCACGATGATGTACAACACCGATCTGGTGGCGCAGGCGGGCATCCGCGAATTCCCGACGACCTGGAACGGGCTGCGCGATGCGAGCCGCACGATCCAGCAGAAGACCGGGAAGGCGGGCTGGGGATTCCCGGCCGGAAGCTGCGCCACCCCTTCGATCTGGTTCTACATGAACTATTTCTTCTGGTCGAACGGCCCCGGCTGGATGGACAAGGGTGCCGACGGGAAATACGTGGTGGGCGTGTCGCCCGAGCAGGCGCAGGAAGCGCTCGAATACTTCAAGAGCTATCTCGACGAAGGCCACAATCCACGCAGCAGCCTGTCGGTCTGCCTGTGGGGTGCGCCGGAGCTGGTCGAAGGCATGCTCAGCGGCAGCATCGCGATTTCCAGCGTTCCCGACACGGTTGCGATGGAAATCCTGAACAAGTGGGACCAGCGCAATCCGGGCAAGAAGCCGCCCTTCGCGACGGCCCCGCATCCGGGCGGCAAGAACGGTTCGGTGACGAATTTCGGCGGGCGCATGCTCGGGATCAGCCCGAACTGCAAGAATGTCGAGGAGGCGTGGCGCCTGATCAAGTTCCTGGTCACGCCGGATCCGACTTTCACGAAGCACTACACCAACTACACGCCGGCCCAGCGCTCGGCTCTCGAAAGCCGTGCCTGGGCGCCGGAGCTGGCCGGATATCCCAAGCAGCTTGCAAACTCGCGCAGCTGGGGGCCCTATGCCACCGGCCCCGTTCCGATCCCGTTCATGTGGAACGCGGTCGGGCGCGCCGCCGGCTCGGTCTTCATCGGCGAGAAGACCCCGGCGGTCGCGGCACGCGAACTGCACGAACTGATCTCGCGCGAACTCGCGAAGAATCAGCGCTGATCGAACGACGGGGACCGGAGCGCAAACGACGATGAACTCGGCACCACGGACATTCCTCGTTTTCGCGATGGTCCCCGCCTTCTTCTTTCTTGCGGCCTTCTACGTCTATCCGACGATCTTCAACATCGAGACTAGCCTTACCGATCTCGGAATCTTCACGCTTCGGCGCGGCGGTTCCTGGATCGGGCTCGAGAACTACGCCGAACTCCTGACGAGCCCGGATTTCCGCCGGGTCCTGTTCAACACCGTAATCTGGCTGACGTTTGTCGGCGTGTCGGCGCGCATCCTGCTGGGGCTCGGGCTCGCGTTCCTGCTGAACAGCGAGGCGTTGCGCCGCTGGCATCTGACGACGCCAGCGCGCCTGCTGCTGATCGTGCCGTGGGCAACGCCACCGGTCGTGGCGATCATCGTCTGGCGCTGGATGCTCGATCCGCGCGTCGGCTCCATCAACCATGCGCTCGTGGCGCTCGGCATCATCGACCAGCCGATCCCGTTCCTGTCGGACGCGCACTGGGTGTGGCCGTCGATCATCCTGATCATCACCTGGAACACGCTGCCGCTGGTGACGTTGACGTTCCTTGCGAGCCTCCAGTCGCTGTCGTCCGAATTGATCGAGGCGGCCGAGATCGACGGCGCCAGCCGCTTCCAGATCCTGCGCTATATCTACCTGCCGCATCTGAAGCCGGCGATCATCGTCATGGTGCTGATGTCGACATTCTGGACGTTCAACAATTTCATCTATGTCTGGCTGACGACCGGGGCGGGGCCGGGCCTCTACACGAACGTCATGGCGACGGAGATCTACATCAAGGGATTCATCGACGGACGGCTGGGCTACAGTGCCGCCGCCGGCGTGATCATGGCGACGATCATGACGATGTTCGGGCTTCTCTATCTGCGCGTCATCGCCTCGCGCGAACTCGTCGAGGATGCCAACCGATGATCATTCGGAATTCCCGTGGGGATTTCGCGATCGTGGCCGTGGCGGCGGTCGCGCTGTCGTTCCTCGTCTATCCGACATTCTGGGTGTTCGTGGCGTCGCTGAAGACGCCGGAGACGATGTTCTCCGCTGCGACCTGGGACTGGACGTTCCAGAACTATATCCGCCTGTTCGAGGCCGGGTTCGGCCGGAACATTGCGAACAGCATCACGCTCTGCGTTTCCGCGGTGACGCTCTCGACGGTCGTCTCGGTGAATGCGGCCTACGCGTTTTCCCGCCTTCGGTTCCGCGGCCGCGACATCCTGTTCAGCGGTGTGATGCTCGGTCAGACATTCCCGTGGATCATCCTCGTCACGCCGGTCTTCATCCTGTTCGCCAGGGTGGGGATGCTGAACAACTGGATCAGCATGATCTTCGTCTATATCGCGGTGTCGGTCCCGTTCTCGATTTATCTACTGGTCGGATATCTGCGCTCGGTGCCGCGCAGCCTCGACGAGGCTGCGATCATGGACGGTGCCAGCTATTTCCAGGTCGTCTGGCGGATCATCTTCCCGATCATGTTCCCGGGGATCGTCGCGACGGCGACCTACGCGTTCCTGCTGTGCTGGTCGGAGTATCTCTTCTCGGTCGCGGTCTTGACCCAAGAAGAGATGAAAACGATGCCGCTCGCCCTCTACATCTATTTCGGCGAGAACGTGACCGACTGGGGCAACGTCATGGCGGGCTCGGCGTTGACGGCGTTGCCGACGCTGCTGCTGTTCCTGCCGCTTCAGAAATACATGGTGTCGGGTCTCGCCGCCGGATCGGTCAAGCAGTAGCGGTCAATGCCGGTCCGCCTCGGCGCGGAGCAACGCGATGAGCGCGTTGATGGGCGCTACGTTCGCCAGCGTACGCGCGAACATGGCGCCCGCCTTGAATCGGGCAGCCTCGATGGGCAGCGGGATTTCAACCAGCCCTTCGCTCATCGGCGTGCTGGTAAGCCCGCGCGCGACGAAGCCCAGATAGGGGCCTGCGCGCAACAGTTGGAAGATCGCCGTCAGCGACGTCGATTCTACCAGGATGCGCGGCGGCGGGCTGCCCATCCGCTTGAAGGTCGTTTCCCGGCTCGCGATCGTCTCGTCATCGTCCTGATAGACGACCCAGGGATGGTCGGCGAGATCTTTGCCCGTGATCTTCTTCTGGCCCGCCAGCTTGTGACTTGCCGAAGCAAGGACGCACATGCGCACGTCGGCGATGCGCCGCGTCTCGATGAAATCGGGCAGGGGCGTGCCGGGCAGGCGCCCGACGACGATGTCGAGATCGCCGCTGAGGAGGCTCGGCACCGTTCGCGGGTTGGCGGCGACCTGGAGGTCGACCCGCAGATGGGGAAATCGCGCGTGAAGCTGTGCCACCGCCGGCGGTAGCAGGGCGGCACCGAAATATAGGCCGGCTCCCAGCCGGAGATGGCCGGTCCGGCCGCTCCGGAAAGCGCCGAGCTCCGACTGGGCGAAGTTCCATTCGGTCTCGATCAGCTTGGCGTGCCGCAGGAGGGTCACGCCGAAGCGCGTCAGCACGACACCGCGCGCACGCCGTGCGAACAGGGAGACGCCGAGTTCCTGCTCGAGCCGGTGGATCGCCTTGCTTGCCGCGGGCTGGCTGATCGCCAGCGCCTGGGCACCCGCACTTATGCTGCCGGCCTTCGTCACGGCCAGGAACTGGCGGAGGAGGGCGATGTTCTGGAGCATGGCATTCCCTGAAGTTATGGAAAGCGTCCTTAATGGAACTTTACGGACTGCCTCGCCCGATGGGAAGCTTTGTGCCTAACGGTGCCCAAGGCGCCATCAATCGGGGGAAATCGCCGAAATGCGGGCCGTCTTCGTCCTGTTCGATTCACTGACGCGCTCGGCGATGAGTGCCTACGCCGATACGCATGTCCATACGCCGAATTTCAAACGCTTCGCCGAGCGTGCGGTCACCTTCGATAGCCATTTCGTCGGGAGCCTGCCCTGCATGCCCGCGCGGCGCGACATCCACACGGGCCGGCTCAATTTCCTCCATCGCAGCTGGGGCCCGCTCGAGCCCTACGACAACTCGTTCCCCGAGATGCTGCGCGATGCGGATATCCACTCGCATCTGGTCACCGACCACATGCACTATTTCGAGGATGGCGGGGCGACGTACCACGGGCGCTTCCGCACCTGGGACTTCATCCGCGGCCAGGAGTACGACCCCTGGAAGGCGATGGTGCAGCCGCCGGTCGACCGGTTCCGCGAGAAATACAGTGCGAAGCATTATGACTTCCAGAAGAAGAACTGGAAGCGACTGCAGAATGTCGTGAACCGGGAATACATGGTCGAGGAGAAGGATTTCTGCCTTCCCCGCTGTTTCGACAGCGCGTTCGACTTCCTCGACACGAACCGGATGGCGGACAACTGGTTCCTGCTGCTCGAATGCTTCGATCCGCACGAACCATTCCATGCGCCCGACCGGTTCAAGGACCGCTACCGCACCGGCTACAACGGCGGCATCCTCGACTGGCCGCACTACGAGAAGGTGGCGGACAGCAAGGAAGAGATCGACGAGATCCGGGCGAACTATGCCGCGTTGATGACTGCGTGCGACCATTATTTCGGCAAGCTGATCGACTATTTCGACAGGCACGACATGTGGAAGGACACCGCCGTCATCCTGTCGACCGACCACGGCTTCCTGCTTGCCGAGCACGATTGGTGGGGCAAGAACCTGATGCCCTATTACACGGACATCTCGCACATCCCGATGATCATGCATCATCCGGCTCACGTGCGGGAGGCGGGCCAGCGCCGCAAGTCGGTGACGCAGACAATGGACCTGATGCCGACGATTCTCGACATCTTCGGCCTGCCCGTACCGCCGGAAGTGCAGGGGCGGTCGCTCCTCAAGCTGATGGACGGTGACGCGAAGATCCGCGATGTCGGGATATTCGGCATGTTCGGCGGTCCGATCGGTGCCACGGACGGTCGCTACACCTATTATCTATATCCGGGTGATCTCTATGCTCCGGGGCTGCACGAATACACGCTGATGCCCATGCATCTCCATTCGCTGTTCAGCGCGGCGGAGATGCGCACCGCCAAGCTGCGCGATCCGTTCGATTTCACCAAGGGCATGCCGATCCTGAAGATCGATGCGCTGATGGACGCGCGCCGCATCCCGATCCACGACGGCAAGCTGTTCGATCCGGGCGTGGGGACGACCCTCTACGACATTTCGACCGATCCCAAGCAGCTGAAGCCATTCAGGGATGTCGCGATCGAGCGGCGGTTCCTGACCGGGATCGCCGAACAGATGCGTCTGCACGACGCACCGGCCGAGCTCTACGCGCGTTACGGTATAGGTCCGAAACTGGCCGCTTGAACGGCCGGCAGATAAAAATAGGGAGGAAACGATGATGTTCCAGCAATTGACCGCCCTTGCGACAGCAAGCGCCATGGCACTTGCCCTCTCGGGGCCGGCGGCCGCACAGGCGCCGTTCGCCGACGTCGGCAAGCAGGCCGAGATGTCGATCCTGATCAATTCGTCGCCGTGGTTCGGCGGCTTCGAAAAGGCCGTCGATCTCTACGAGAAGCAGACCGGCAACAAGGTGAAGCTCGATGTCACGCCATATGGCGGCATGCTCGAGAAGGCGCGCAATGCCGTGCGCACATCGTCGAGCCCGTACGACATCGTCAATCTTGACGCGCTGTGGACGATCGAGTTCTACGAGGGCAATTTCCTGAAGCCGTTCGCCGAGATCGACGCCGGCTTCACGCTGCCGGCCGAGGTGCTGACATTCGAGGATTCGAACTACTGGAACGCCCAAAAGCGGTGGCGCACGCGCGATGGCGGACAGTTGATGGGTTATTCGCCCAACGGCAACATCCACGTCCTCTACTATCGCGCGGACCTTCTGCAGCAGGCCGGGCTCCAGCCGCCCAAGACGTGGGACGACGTGGGGGCCATCTGCCAGAAGCTGGGCGCTCCGCCCGGCATGTACGGCTTCATCACGCGCGGCGAAAAAGGCAACCCGATCCGCTACGACTGGACGCCGTTCATGCAAGGTGCGGGCGGCTCAATCGTGCGCGCCCCGCAGGACGGCGATTATACCGTCACGATCAACTCGCCGCAGGCCAAGCAGGCGCTCGACAAGTTCATCGACCTGCAAAAGAAGTGCGCGCCGCCGAATGTCGGCGTGCTCGGCCAGGGCGACGTGATCCAGCTGCTTGCCGCCGGTCGCGCGGCACAGGGGCTTGCGGTAATCGCCGCCTGGCCGACTTTCGACGACAAGCAGAAGTCGGCAGTGGTCGGCAAGATCAATACGGTAGTCGTGCCGGGATTCCCCGGCCGCAACCCGGGCGTGGCGATCGGCAATTGGGTATTCGCCGTGCCGAAGAACATCCCGGCCGAACGCCAGAAAGCCGCAATGGCCTTCTCGAAGTGGTTCCTCACTGCCGGCGCGCAACGCGCCTATGCCGAAGGCGGCGGCATCCCGGTGCGTTCGGATACGTTCGCGTCCGATCTTGCCGCGAAGCCCGAGTTCCGCTGGATGAAGGCCTATCTCGACAGCCAGCCCTTCGCCAGGCAGGAGTTGGGTTACGCCGAAGGCGCGCAGGTCGAGGCGGTCCTCGGCCTTCGCCTCAACCAGGCTCTGATCGGCGAGATGTCGGCGGGCAAGGCGCTCAACGCGGCGGCGCGCGAGATCGAGGATATCTTCCAGCGCAGTGGCAGGCGTACCGGCCATCTCGACCCGCTGCCCGAGTGAGCATGGAGCATCCAGAATCCCGCGGGCGCCGAGTATGCCGGCGCCCGCCGCCGGAGCGCGACGCGTGAACCGCGAAGACTTCGTGAATCGGACGTTTCGGCACTGGAGCCTGTGGCCGTGCCTCGGGTTCCTGCTGGCGCTGTCGGTGTATCCGGTGCTGCAACTCGTGCCGATGGCGCTGTCGACGATCAAGCTTTCCAGCGAAGGCGCGTCGTGGGCCTTCACGCCGCGCCGCAACTTCGATCTGCTGCTCGGCGACGAAGTCCTGCGCGACGCGATCGTCAACACGCTGGTCTTCGTCGTGCTGTCGGTTGCGGCCGAGATGGTGCTCGGCTTTTTCTCGGCACTGTTCATCGCATGCATGCCGCGCGGGCGCACCTTCGCACGCACGATCATGATTCTGCCCATCCTGTTGCCGGCGGTCGCGATCGGCAGCATGTGGAAGCTCATGTACAATTTCGATTTCGGGCTATTCAACCAGATGGCGGCGCTCGTCGGCGCCGGCCCGATCAACTGGCTGGGCGACAAGCGGCTGGCACTGCTGTCGGTCGTCATCGTGGACATCTGGCACTGGACGCCGTTCGTATTCCTGATCCTGTTTGCCGCGATCGAAACGCTGCCGCAGGACGTGCTGGAGGCCGGTCGCGTCGACGGTGCCACCTCATGGCAGACGATCCGGTTGATTATCCTGCCGCTGCTGGGCCCTGCACTGGCGGTCGCTGCCCTGTTCCGCGCCATCGCCGCGTTCAAGGCGTTTGACCAGGTGTTCCTGCTGACGTCCGGTGGGCCGGGCACGGCGACCGAGCTGCTGAGTCTGCATTTGAACCGCGTGTTCTTCGAGCAGAACCAGCTTGGATACGGCTCGATGTTGTCGCTCGCAATTATCGGAGTCATCGCGGGATCGCTGGGCGTGAGCCGCTGGACCGCGGTGCGTGCGGACCGCCGCGACCGGGCGGAGGTGGCGCGATGATGCCATTTTCCGGCCGCGTCGCGTGGATCGGCTACGCGATCGTGGCGCTGGCAATCCTGTTCATCCTCGGCCCGACGGCCTGGATCTTCATGAACTCGATCAAGTACCAGATCGCGATCTTCACCGGCGCCTGGGTGTTCGAGCCGACCCTCGACAACTATGCCGATGTGCTGTTCAGCCGGCGCTCCGATCTCGTCCGCAACCTCGCCAACAGCTTCATCGTCGCCGCATCCAGCACCGTCGTGGTGCTGGTCGTGGGCTCGCTAGGCGCCTACGGCCTCCACCGCTGGTACAAGGGCCGGCTGTTCGCGCGCATCCTGCTGGGTTGGGTGCTCGTGTTCCACATGATCCCGGTGATCACGCTCGTGGGGCCGTGGTACCTTCTGTTCCAGTCGCTCGGCATGTACAACTCGTTGTCCGCACTCGTCCTCACGCACATCACGATCAACCTGCCGATGACGATATGGATCATGCTCACCTACTTCAATGAAGTGCCGGTGGAACTGCGCGAGGCCGCGACGATCGACGGCTGCGGCGACTTCACGACGTTCTGGCGCATCATCCTGCCTCTGGTCGGGCCGGGCCTGGTTTCGGCCGGCATCCTGTCTTTCGTCTTCAGCTGGAACGAGTTCGCCATCGCGCTCAACCTCACCGCGCGCGATACCGCGACCGTGCCGGTCGCCATCGCCCGTTTTGCGCAGCAGTTCGAGATCCAGCATGCGCAGATGGCTGCCTCGTCGATGATCGCGATCGTGCCGGCCCTGCTGCTGATGGCATTCGGCCAGCGTTACGTGATACGTGGCCTGACGACCGGCGCGGTCAAATGACCGCCTAGGCTGCCGACATCGCCTCTGTCAGAACGTCAGTTCGTCGATGATCGCATCGATCCCGGCCTTGGCGCATTCGGCGTCGGCGCTGCCGCCGGGTGCGCCCGAAACGCCGATCGCACCGAAGATCGACCCGCCGCCCTCGATCTGGATGCCGCCGCCGATCGCGACGACCCGGGGAAGTTGGCGAAGACCCGACATCTCGCCACTGACCGTGAGCTGGGCAAGGGCAAGCGTATCCTGCCGGAAGGTCACGGCAGTCCATGCCTTGTCGGTTGCCGTGGTGACCGTATGGGGTCCTGCAAACCGGTCGCGTAGCAGCACTTGCAAGACGCCGCTACGATCGACCACGGCGACGGCAATCTGGTAACCGCGGGTCCGGCAGGCAGCTTGTGCCGCCTGTGCGGCTTTCAGCGCCGTCTCGGGCGTCAGCAGGCGGACGGCAAAAGTGCCTTCCTGTGCCACAACTTCCGACGCGAGCGTGGCCAGCAGAATCGGAATCATCAGGAACGTCGTCAGGAATTTGCGCGGCACGTCTTCCTCCCGTATCCGAACGCCATCACCCTGTGCCAAGACTAGCAGGTCGGACATCGTTCGCGACGATCGATTTGGAATCCGCAGACGGCCTCACGAAACCCGTTGACACGTAAATTAGAATATTCAAATGTATCGGCAGGGAGGAGTCTGGATGTCTGGATCAGCGGGGCCGCAGGATGGCGACCTGGAAGAGTCCCGCCGCGCGCGTGGGCGACTGCTGGCGGCGCCGGAGAACTTCCTCGACCCACCGAGCATCGCCGAGATATCGAAAGGGCGTCGCGACCTGCTGCGCGCCGGATTTGCGGCCGCATTGGCGGTGGTTGCCGGTACGCCGGGAAATGCCGGTGCACTGACGGCGAAGGGGGATGACGAAATCCTCGAGCCGCAGCCCTGGAGCACTTCGCTTGGCCGACCGGTCGCGGCCATGCCTTATGGTTCGCCGTCGAAATATGAGCGGAACCTCGTCCGCCGGCAAAGTCCGGGCCTGACGCAAGTCGCCGCGGCAAGCGTTTCCTTCACGCCGCTGCAGGGCAGCTTCGGGATCATCACGCCGTCGGGCCTGCATTTCGAGCGGCACCATCAGGGTTGGTACGATATCGACCCGAAACGACACCGTTTCATGGTCAACGGCGCCACGCCCGCCTTCGTGCGGACGCCGAAGGTCTTCACGATGGACGACCTGATGCGTTTGCCGTCGGTCTCGCGGATGCATTTCCTCGAATGCGGCGCCAATACCGGGATGGAATGGGGTAACGTCGCCGTGCCGACGGTCCAGTACACGCATGGCATGCTGTCGTGCAGCGAGTTCACCGGCGTCCCGCTGCGTGTCCTGCTGGAAGAATGCGGTGCCGACCTGAAGCGCGGTCGTTTCGTGCTGGCCGAGGGCGCGGACGGATCCTCGATGACGCGCACGATCCCGCTCGATCTCGTGCTGTCGGGCGAGGTGTTGGTCGCGTACGGCCAGAACGGCGAGATGCTCCGGCCGGAGAACGGCTATCCGCTGCGCCTCGTCGTGCCGGGCGTGCAGGGCGTATCGTGGGTGAAGTGGCTGCGCCGCGTCGAGCTCGGCGACAAGCCGTATGGCACGAAGGACGAATCGATCCACTATGTCGACCTGATGCCCGACGGAAAGCTGCGCCAGTACACGTCGGTGCAGGAGTGCAAATCCGTCATCACCAGCCCGTCGGGCGGGCAGATGCTGGTCGATAAGGGGTACTTCAACGTCAGCGGCCTTGCCTGGTCGGGCCGCGGCCGGATCAGGCGGGTCGACGTGTCGTTCGACGGCGGCGCGAACTGGACCGAGGCGAAGCTCCAGGCGCCGGTCCTGTCGAAGTGCTTGACCCGCTTCACCGTCCCGTGGAACTGGTCCGGCGGGCGGGCGATCCTGCAATCGCGCGCCGTGGACGAGACGGGATTCGTCCAGCCGACCTATGCCCAGTTGCGCGCGGCGCGTGGCGTGCGCTCGATCTATCACAACAATGCGATCCAATCCTGGTCGGTGGCGCCCGACGGCGAGGTCAGCAATGTCCAGCTCGCGTAGGTCGCACCGCTCCGTCGCCTGGGTGGCCGCGATCATCAGTCTTGTCGCCGGTGCAGCGTTTGCGGCCGATCGCCATCCCGGCATCGGCCGTGCGGCCACGCCCGACGAGATCGCGGCCTGGGACATCGACGTCCGCCCGGATTTTCTCGGGCTTCCGAACGGCTCGGGAAGCGTCGCGCGCGGACAGGTGGTCTGGGAGGCCAAATGCGCCTCGTGTCACGGGGTCTTCGGCGAGAGCAACCAGGTCTTCACGCCGCTGATCGGCGGCACGACCGCGGACGACATCCGGAGCGGAACGACCGAGACGCTGAAGCGGGGGGACTATCCGCAGCGGACCTCGATCATGAAGGTGCCGACGGTCTCCACGCTCTTCGACTATATCCGTCGGGCGATGCCGTGGAACGAGCCGAAATCGCTTCCGGTCGATGAGGTCTACGCCGTGCTCGCCTTCATGCTGAATCTGGCCGAGATCGTGCCGGACGGCTTCGTCCTCGACGAGCGGACGATCCGCGGCGTGCAGGCAAGGATGCCGAACCGGAACGGCATGGCCACCGATCATGCGCTGTGGTTCGGATCTGGCTTCGGCCGGCGGTCGCCTGCGCCCGACACGGCGAACACCGCCTGCATGGCTGCGTGTGGTGATGTTGCGCACGTGGCTTCGAGCCTGCCGGAGCATGCCCAGGGTGCGCACGGCAATCTTGCATCGCAGCATCGCCGGATCGGGCCGACCCGTGGCAAGGTCACGGGTACAGACGATCCGGACGCGATCGTCGATCCGGCAAGCCGCCAGCTGAAGCTGGCCGAGGCTTCGGGCTGCATGGCGTGCCACGGGCTCAACAACAAGATTGTCGGCCCGAGTTATGCCGATGTTGCGCTGCGCTATCGCGGGCAGGATGCGGCCGCATCTCTTGTGGAAAAGCTGAAAAAGGGTACCGAAGGCGTCTGGGGGGCGGTGGCGATGCCGCCCCAAGTTGATCTCGGTGACGCCGACGCTTATACGTTAGTGGAATGGATCTTGGCCGGCATGCCGTAGGGCCGAAGGGAAGGAAATCATGGACAAGCACAGCGAAGGGCGACGACGCGTCCTGAAGACCGGTGGCGGGCTGGGGCTTCTTGCGGCACTTTCGGCCGCGGGCTTCGTCGTGCCGGGGACCGCGCGGGCCGACTGGAACAAGGCGGCGTTCGAGGGCAAGAATCTCGACGACGCGATGAAGGCGCTCGGCGCCACCGCCAAGCCCGCGAGCAGCACCGACATCCAGATCATCGCCTCGGACATCGCCGAGAACGGTGCGGTCGTGCCGGTGCAGGTCGTCAGCCGCATCGCCGGGACCCAGCAGATCGCGATCATGGTCGAGAAGAACCCCAACGTCCTCGCGGCGGTCTTCGACGTCGGCCCCGAGCTGCTGGCCGACTTCACGACGCGCATCAAGATGGGCGAGACCTCGAACGTCGTCGTCCTCGTCAAGGCCGGCAGCAGCTACGCCGTGGCCTCGAAGGAAATCAAGGTCACGCTCGGCGGCTGCGGCGGCTGAACGAATTCAGGGATCGGGAGAAAGACCATGGGAAGTCCGATGCGCATCCGCGCCGCCACCAAGGACGGCGTCACCGAAGTCCGGGTGCTGATGAACCACGAGATGGAAACCGGCCAGCGCCGCGATGCGGCGGGCGCCCTCGTTCCGGCCTGGCACATCACCGAGGTCACGGCCACGCTGAACGGCAAGAAGGTGATGCAGACCCAGTGGGGCCCGTCGATCGCCAAGAACCCCTATTTCGCCTTCAAGGTGAAGGGCGGGGCCGCCGGCGAGAAGGTCAGCGTGACCTGGATCGACAACAAGGGCGACACGCGCACCGACGAAGCGACGATTTCCTGAGAGGCCAGCCGATGAAGTTCACCCCCCGGAACGTGATCGTGCTGGCGCTTGCCGCCGGCATCGCGGCGTCAGGCGCCGCAGCCCAGGAAAAGGACAAGTCGATCGAGAGCATCGAGGCCTATCGCGAGGCGCTCAAGGACGGCAACCCGGCCGAGCTCTTCGAGGCGATGGGCGAGGATCTCTGGAAGAAGCCGGCCGGCCCGAAGAACGCGTCGCTCGAGCGCTGCGATCTGGGCCTCGGGGCGGGCGTGGTCGCGGGCGCCTATGCCCAGCTGCCGCGCTATTTCGCCGACACCGACAAGGTCCAGGACGTCGAATCGCGCCTGCTGACCTGCATGGCGACGCTGCAGGGGATCGACACGCGCGAATATGTCGACGCGCGCTTCAACACGCCGAAGAAGAACGACCTCGTGGCGCTCGCCACGTACATCTCGGGCGAGTCCAAGGGCAAGCCCGTCAAGGTGTCGCTTGCGCATCCCAAGGAGCGCAAGATGTACGACCTCGGCAAGCGGATGTTCTATTTCCAGGCCGGCCCGCACGACTTCGCCTGCGCCACCTGCCACGGGCAGGAAGGCAAGCGCATCCGCCTGCAGGAGCTGCCGTTCATCCCGTCGAAGGAAGGTGCTGCCGCCGGCTGGACGAGCTGGCCCGCCTACCGCGTCAGTGCCGGCCAGATGTGGTCGATGCAGTGGCGCATCAACGACTGCCTGCGCCAGCAGCGTTTCCCCGAGCCTGTCTACGCCTCGGACCTGACGGTGGCGCTGTCGCTGTACATGGCGGCGACGTCGAACGGCGCCACGATGGCGACACCCGGGATCAAGCGGTAGGGAGGCGGACATGAAGACGACACGCAAATTCGCCGCCGGCCTCGCCGCGGCATTCGCGATCGCGGGTGGCATCTGGGGCTGCACGCAGGTGCCGACGAGTGCTTGGGGATCGGACGCCGACGATGCGAGCTTCGCGGCGATGATCCAGACGGGTTTCCGCGACGCGGGCCCGGTGAAGGTCGACCGGCTGAAGCAGGACGAAACGCAGGCCTTCTGCTCCGATCCCGTCGCGGCCCAGCTGGCGGCGAACGTGAAGAAGGCCGAGGCGATCGAGGCGGCGAACCTCGCCACGGTCAAGATGCCTGCGGACGGCAAGTGGCTCGGCGACTGGCGCGCGGGCGAGCGCATCGCGCAGAGCGGGCGCGGCCTCACCTGGACCGACGCGCCCAACCAGGCGAACGGCGGCAACTGCTACAACTGCCACCAGATAGCGCCCGCCGAGATCTCGTTCGGCACGATCGGGCCGAGCCTCCACAACTACGGCAAGATCCGCGGCAACACCGAGGACGTCTACCGTTCGACGTGGACGAAGATCTACAACTCGAAGGCCTCCAACGCCTGCTCGAACATGCCGCGCGCCGGCCACATGGGGATCGTCAAGGAGCAGGACATCAAGGACCTGATGGCGCTGCTGCTGAGCCCGGACTCGCCGGTCAACAAGTAGCGGCCGGCGAGAGGATGGACAGGCGCGAGTTCCTGAACGTCCTGGCGGCCGGTGCGGCCGCCGGCCTGACCTATCCGGCGGGCGAGGCGAGGGCGCAGCAGGAAGCGGCGACGCTCTACGACATGCCGGCCTTCGGCAACGTGTCGCTGCTGCATTTCACCGACTGCCACGCCCAGCTCCTGCCGACGCATTTCCGCGAGCCGAACGTCAATCTCGGCATCGGTGCGATGCGCGGGCGGCCCCCGCATCTCGTCGGCGAGGCGTTCCTGCGCCAGAACCGGATCGAGCGCGGCTCGCGCGCGGCGCTGGCGTTCGCCCATCTCGATTTCGAGCGGCTGGCCCGGCTCTACGGCAGGATCGGCGGCTTCGCGCACATGGCCACGCTGGTCAGGCGCCTGCGCGCGGCGCGCCCCGGGTCGCTGCTGCTCGACGGCGGGGATTCCTGGCAGGGCTCGGGCACGTCGATGTGGACGAAGGGCCAGGACATGGTCGAGGCGTCCAAGCTGCTGGGCGTCGACATCATGACGCTGCACTGGGAATGCACCTACGGGCAGGAACGCGTGCTCGAGGTGGCGGAAAAGGATTTTGCCGGCAAGATCCAGATCCTGGCGCAGAACATCAAGACGGCCGATTTCGGCGATCCGGTGTTCGAGCCCTACACGCTGCGGGAGATAAACGGTGTTTCCGTTGCGATCGTCGGGCAGGCGTTTCCGTACATGCCGATCGCCAATCCGCGCTACATGGTCGCCGACTGGACCTTCGGCATCCAGGAAGAGAACATGCAGGTGACCGTCGATGCCGCGCGTGCGGCCGGGGCCCGCGCCGTGGTGCTGCTGTCGCACAACGGGATGGATGTCGATCTGAAGATGGCCGGCCGCGTGCGCGGCATCGACGCGATCCTCGGCGGCCACACGCATGACGGCGTGCCGGTCCCCGTCATCGTCGAGAACGGCGGCGGCAAGACGCTGGTGACGAACGCCGGCTCGAACGGCAAGTTCCTCGGCGTGCTCGATCTCGACGTGCGCGGCGGGCAGGTGCGCGATTTCCGCTACCGGCTGATGCCGGTCTTCGCCAACCTGCTGCCGCCCGATCCGGCGATGGCCGCGTTGATCGACAGGATGCGCGCGCCCTATCTGGCCAAGCTCGGCGAGAAGCTCGCGGTCAGCGACGGGCTTCTCTACCGGCGCGGCAACTTCAACGGCACGTTCGACCAGATGATCCTCGACGCGCTGATGGCCGAGAAGAACGCCGAGATCGCGTTCTCGCCGGGCTTCCGCTGGGGCACCACCGTGCTGCCGGGCGAGGCGATCACGATGGAGCACGTGCTCGACCAGACGGCGATCACCTATCCGTACGTGACGCTCAACGAGATGACCGGCGAGCAGATCAAGCTGGTCCTCGAGGATGTCTGCGACAACCTGTTCAACCCCGACCCCTATTACCAGCAGGGCGGGGACATGGTGCGCGTCGGCGGGCTTGCCTATCGCTGCGATCCGACCGCGGCGGTCGGCCGGCGCATCCAGGACATGACCCTGGGCGGCAAGGCCATCGAGGCATCGCGCATATATAAGGTCGCGGGCTGGGCCCCGGTCGCCGAGGAGGCGAAGAACGCCGGCGGCGAGCCGATCTGGGATCTGGTGGCCCGCAACCTGCGCGCCCGCAAGACGATCGCCCCGCCGGTTCTCAATCTTCCCGCCCTGGTCGGGGTCGATGGAAATCCGGGGCTGGCGCCCTGAATCGGGCGACAATAGGTTACGGTAACGCATTTATCCCATTGAAGTTACAGCGATGTTACTGCAACCGGGTCGATGTAACCGTTGCAACCGCCGGAACCCAAAAGGTTGCGGCAGGCATCGGGAGACATATTCACTTGTCAAAGAGCACGTCGGAACCGGCGTGCACTCTGCCAGAATATGATCCCTAAATCAAGTAAATAAACCTATACCACAAACCCGGTCACGGGCGGACATAGCTCCAGCCCTGTTCCTGCAGTTCGATCAGGCGCACCACGCCGGCCTCGGCGACCGTCACGTCGGAGACGAGCTTCACTTCCTTGCCCTCGGCCTTTTCCATGCCGGCGATCGTGTTGCCGCACGCGGTGTAGGTGACGTTGTCGTAGGCGAGCTTGATCTGGTCGAGGCGCGAGCGCACGGGCGAGGTATCGGCGCGGAAGATGTGCATGCCGGGCCCGTAGGCGACGAGCTCGACGCGCACCGCTTCGCCCTTCTTCTTGTAGAAATCGTAGACGTTCGAGAGGTTGTTGAGCGCCAGGTTCATCTTGGCGGGATCGTTGTCGTCGATGTGGAGCACGAGCTTGTGCTCCTTGGGCGCACCCTGCGCGAGGGCAGGGCCGGCGGCGAGGCCGAGTGCGAGGACGACGGCCGCGATCAATCGAACGAACATGTGCTTCTCCGGGAAACGGGTGCCGTGTTTGCCGCAGCGAGACTAGCGCACAAGAAGGGGCTTGACGATTGCGAAGCTTTCGTTGATATTCACCCATATGGTTGAATATCAATCCACCCAGCTCGATGCGGTCTTCAAGGCGGTCGCCGATCCCACGCGAAGGGCGATCCTCGCGCGGCTCGCACTCGCAGATGCCCGCGTGACCGACATCGCGAAGGACTTTCCGATGTCGCTCAACTCCGTCTCCAAGCATCTCAGGGTGCTGGAGGGGGCAACGCTCGTCCGCCGCACGGTCGTCGGGCGCGAGCACGTGCTCGCCCTCAACGCCGAAGCGATGGCCGAGGCGGCCGGGTGGATGGACCATTACAGACGGTTCTGGGAAGAGCGGCTCGCCGCTCTCGATGCATTGATGACCGAACGATCCAAGAGGAAGGGAAACCGTAAATGAGCACCATGACAGCGACCACCGCACCCGCAATCACGATCCGGCGCGAGTTCGCGATCCCGGCGGGCGAACTCTTCGACGCCTGGCTCGATCCCGAGCTGCTGGCGGTCTGGATGCGGCCCGGCGGCAACGCCAATTCCATCGTGCAGGTCGACGCGCGGGTGGGCGGCAGGTTCGATATCCGCATGCAGACCCCGTCGGGCGAAATCCCGCATCACGGGACGTACGTGAAGATCGACCGGCCGCGCCAGCTGGTCTTCACGTGGTTTTCGCGCCATACGCTGGAACAGGAATCGCTGGTGACCGTCGATTTCATCGCGCGCGGCAAGTCGACCGAGATCGTCGTGACGCACGAAAGGTTGCCGGATGCGGAAGCGGCGGCCAAGCACACGGCCGGCTGGACGACGATCCTCGAGCGTCTTGGCGGCGGGGGCGGCAACGCCCAGAGCTGCAGCTAGCTCAGCGCAGCAGGGCGATCCGGCCCGGATCGATCCGCACGCCGACGGAGGCGTCGACCGCGAAGGTCGGCGCCTCCCGGTGGTGGACCGTATCGACGACGATCCGGTGCGGGCCGAGCGCCACGGCATAGCGGACCGTGCCGCCGAGGAATTCCCGATGCAGGATCCGGCCGGGTCCACCCGGCGAAAGCTGGACATCCTGCGGCCGGAACGACAGGCAGGCGGCGCCCGGATCGCCGGCCACGCCGTCGAGCTCGAAGGCCTGCGCGACGAATTTCCGGCCGGGGCGCAGCGTCCCCTCGATCAGGTTCGCGGTCCCGAGGAACGCCGCGACGAAACGGTTGATGGGCCGGTCGTAGAGCGTGATCGGTGCACCGACCTGCTGGATCTTGCCGCCGTCGAGAACGGCGATCCGGTCGGCGACGGCGTTCGCCTCTTCCTGGTCGTGCGTCACGTAGATCGTCGTCAGGCCCAGCTTGCGCTGGAGTGCGGCGATTTCCTGCCGCATCTCGACGCGCAGCTTGGCATCGAGATTCGACAGCGGCTCGTCGAGCAAAAGCACGTCCGGTTCGATCACCAGCGTGCGCGCGAGCGCCACGCGCTGCTGCTGGCCGCCGGACAGCTGCGCGGGCCGCCGTTCGGCCAGATGTGCCAACCCGACGAGATCGAGCCCGCGCCGCACCCTGGCGGCGATGTCGTCGCGCGACAGCCCGCGCTGCTCCAGCCCGAAAGCGACGTTGCCGGCGACCGTCATGTGCGGCCACAGCGCGTAGCTCTGGAACACCATGCCGACATTGCGCTTCCACGGCGGCACGTTCGTCACGTCGCGCGAGCCGACGCGGATCGTGCCGGTTGTCGGCATGCCGAAGCCGGCGACGAGGCGCAGCAGCGTCGTCTTGCCCGAACCGGAGGGGCCGAGGAACGCGAAGAACTCGCCCTTCTCGATGTCGAGCGACACGTCGTCGAGGATGGGCGCACCGCCGTAGTCGAAGGAAACGCGCTCGATGGATACGCCTGTCATATCGCAATCCCGCTTCTGGTCCGTTTCGCGCGGTCCCGTTCGGCCACGCGGTAGGATAGCCACGTCGCCACGGCGACGACGGCCACGGCGATGACGCCGAGTGCCGCACCGGGCCCACGGCCGGCCGGGGACTGCATGTAGACATAGATCCCGTACGAGAGCGGAGCCGTCGCGTCCCGCGTGACCAGCAGCAGCGTGGCCGAAAGTTCGACCGCGGCGGTGGCGAAGCTCGTCACGAAGCCGGCGAGGATGCCGCCGGCCATCAGCGGCACGACGATCCGCGCCAGCGTCGTCGACTTGCCGGCCCCGAGATTCTCGGCCGCTTCCTCGAGGCTGTGGTGGAGCTGCTGGAGGGCGGCCGTGCACGAGCGCAGCGCATAGGGCAGGCGGCGCACCGCATAGGCGATGGCGAGCATCAGCCAGAAGGTGGCCAGCGAGCCGCCGCCGAACGGCAGTTCGACCGGATAGTAGGTGCGCAGGATGCCGATGCCGAGCACGAGGCCGGGCACGGCCACGGCCGCCATCGCGACGCGGTCGAGGAGGTTGCGCCCCGGCAGGTTCGTGCGCATCGCCAGATACGCGATCATCGTGCCGAGCACGACATCGACCAGTGCCGCGATCCCGCAATAGAGCACCGTGTTCGACATGAAACCGCCCGCCTCGCGGAAGACCGTCGCGTAGTGGGCGAAGGTGTAGGCATCCGGCAGGACGCTGAACGACCAGACCGTGCCCAGCGACAGCAGCAGGATGCCGATATGCGGGCTGAGCGCCAGCAGCAGCACGAACGCGATGAAGGCGTAGGCGGCCGCACTCTCCCGGGGGCCGAGATCGCGCTTGGCGAGCCCGCCGCCGCCGCGCTGCTGGGTGGCGAAATCGCGGTCGCGCAGGGCCAGCAGCGAGAGCCACACCGCGACCACCGACAGGACCACAAGGATCGTCGAGATAACATAGCCCATCGGATCGGCGATGCCGACCGACGTGACGCGCAGATAGGCCTGCGGGGCGAGCATGTTGGTGACGTTGAGCAGCAGCGGCGTGGCAAGGTCGTCGAAGACCTTGGCAAAGACGAGGGCCGCCCCCGCGATATAGCCCGGCATCGCGAGCGGGAAGACGATGCGCGAGAACAGCCGCCAGCCGGAAGCGCCCAGGTTCTGCGCCGATTCCTCCATCGCGGAATCGATGTTGGCGAGGGCCACCGACAGGTTGAGCAGGATGAACGGGAAATAATGGAGCCCTTCGACGAAGATGACGCCGTTGAGCCCTTCCATGAACGGGAGGCGCATCCCGAACCAGTCCATCAGGACGAGATTGATCGAGCCGTTCCTGCCGAAGACGAGTTGCATGGCGACGGCACCCACGAAGGGCGGCATGACCAGCGGGATGATGCCCAGCGTCTGGATGAGTGCGGCGCCGCGGAAGCGGAAGCGCACGGTGATGTAGGCGAGCGGGATGGCGAGCAGCGTGGCGAACGCGACGGTCATCACCGCGACATAGATCGAGTTCCATGCGGATTCGATCATGATCGAAGTGCGGAAGAAGTCGGCGAAATTGACCAGCGTCAGCCGTTCGCCGTCCCAGAACGCGATGAAGACGACGCTGGCGACCGGGACGATCAGGAACGCGACGAGGAAGGTCGCGACGATCCCCGCACAGACGAGGTGGAACGGCGTCGCCCGCCAACGCGAAAGCAGCGACGGGCGCCTCGAAAGGGCGGGATGGACCGCCGCCGGGATCAACGGGCGCGTGCGGCGCGCTCGGCGAGCGATTTCGCCTCGGCGTAGTTGCGGCGCGCGAAGGCGTCCCACTTCTCCTCGAACTCGGCCTGGCGGGCGGCGACGGGCTTGTCCGGCTTCTTCTCCTGGAAGGCGCCGGCGATCTGCGGGTCGCCGGCTTCCTTCTCGGTCACCGGGACGGACGTGGCGAGACTGCGCGCGTCGGCCAGCAGCTTGCGCCCCTCGTCGGACTTGCTCTTGGCGACGGCCGCGTCGGCCGCATGGATCGCCTTCCATGCCTCGGTCAGTTCCTTGAGGCGGAAGGTGATCAGGCGGTCGAAGAGCGAGTTCAGCAGCTCGTAGCGCGTTTCCGACACGTCGTTGTTGAAATTGACGCGCGAGCCGAGGCTCGTGTCCTTGAACGGATTGGGATAGCCCGCGGGCGCCTTGTCGTAGATCGCGGTGCGCACCGGCAGGCGCTGGATCTTCGGATCGAGCAGGATCGTCTGGCCTTCTTCCGACAGCAGGAACTCGACGAAGGCGCGCGCGGCGTTGGCGTTCTTGGCACCCGCGACGATGCCGATATTGGCCGGCACCATCGTTGTGATCGTGGGATAGACGAATTCGACCGGGAAGCCCGAGGCCTTCGCCGACAGGCCGAAGAAATCGATAACGATGCCGATCCCGTACTGGCCGGAATTGACCGCATCCGGCACGCCGAAGCTGCGGTCGGAGACCGACGCGAAGTTGCCCGCGATCGCCAGCGTCGTCGCCCAGCCCTTGTCCCAGCCTTCACCCTGCAGGATCGTCTCGATCGTCAGGTGTGTGGTGCCCGAGCGCGACGGGGCCGAAATCCCGACATGGCCGAAATATTCGGGCTTCTTGAGATCGTCCCATTCCTTGGGGGGCGTCAGGTTGTTCGCGCGCACGTAGCGCGTGTTGTACATCATGCCGTAGCCCGACGCGGCGAAGCCGAAATAGAAACCTTCGGGATCGTTGATCGGTGCGGGGCCGACGCGCTGTGCGATGCCCGTCGCCTTGGGCACGTATTTCTGGAGAAGGCTTCCCTTCTTCAGCACCTCGAACGCGTCGGGGGCCGAGGCCCAGAACATGTCGGGCGGGTTGGCGCGCGTCTCGCGGATGAACGAGACGCCGGCCGTGGTCGAGCGGCTCTGCACCTCGATCTTGGTGCCCGGGTTCTTCTTCTGGAAGGCTTCGGCGAACGGGCCGGTCACGTCGCGCGAGAACGACGTGACGATGACGAGCTTGTCTTCGAGCGCCTGGGCAAAAGCCGGGGCGGCCGCGAGGACGGGGCCGATCAGGGCGAGTGCGAGGAGCTGGCGGCGCGACTTGCAGGGCATAGGGGGGTCCTCCGGCGATGGGCCGGACGTTCTTCACGAATCAGTCCGGATTGATCCCGAAACTGTCATTTTTCGCCGGGTGCATCAAGCTTGCTGGCCCGGGGCGAAGGCTCAGTTTGCGCCCGGCAGATGCGCGCCCGCCGTCACCATCAGGTCGTTGCCCGCGATGTAGCTCGCGGCCTCCGAGCACAGGAGCACGGCAGCCCCGACCATTTCGGCGGGCTGGGCCGCCCGCCCGATGGTCCAGGCGGCGGCCTCCTCGATCCTGCGCCACTCTTGCGTATCCTTGCGGCGCCAGCGGTTGCGCTCGGTCTCGACGATGCCGGGCGACAGGTTGTTGACCATCACGTTGTCGCGCGCGCACCGGGCGGCAAGGTTCATGGCGAGGTTCGCCTGCGCGCTCTTGAGGGCGGCATAGACCGCAAGCTGCGGCTCGGGGCGCACCTGGTTGATGCTGCCGATGGTCAGCACGCGGCCCCAGCGGCGTGCCCGCATCGGCGGGATCGCGAGCTGGAGGAGTTCGATCGTCGCGCCGAAATTGATGCGCGACTGCTTCTCGATCTGCGCCGGCGTGATTTCGGCGAATTCCGCGCGCGTCTGGACCGATGCACAGACGACGAGCACATCGACCGAGCCGAGGGCCGCGACGGCACCTTCGTAGGCGTGCCTTGGGCCTTGCGCATCGGCAAGATCGGCCTCGACCGCGTGGCCGCCCACACCGAACGCGCGGATCGCGGCGACCGTGTCGCGGGCGGCGTCGGGGAACCCGAAGGCGGCGTCGGCCGCCGCCGAATGGTGGATCGCGACGGACGCCCCGTGCTCGGCGAAGCCCAGTGCGATGGCCCGGCCGATCGAGACGCTGCCGCCGGTGACGAGGCAGTTGCGGCCCTTCATGGAGAAGATCGACGACATCAGAATCCCGCCAGCAGTTGTTGACGCGCCTTGGCCGGGACGCGCACGGCGAGCAGGTCGCCGGCCAGCGGTTCGGCCGCCAGCGCCTCGCGCGAAAGGAAGCGGCGCTGGGAGGTGATGAACATCGTGCGGCCGTCGGCACCGCCGAGCAAGGGCATCGTCGGGCGCGAGACCGGCAGCTCGACGGTGGCATCGAGCGAGCCGTCGGGCCGCAACCGTTCGATCCGCCCGGCACCGATGAGGGCGACCCACAGGCAGCCCTCGCTGTCGATGCAGCTCCCGTCCGGAGTAACGCCTTCGGGATAGCGGGCGAAGACCGAGGGCTTGCCGGGCGTTCCGGTCGCGGCATCGAAGTCCATGGCCTCGATCGTCCGGGTGCGGCTGTCGGTGAAATAGAACCGCGTGCCGTCGGGCGAGAACTCGATGCCGTTGGGGACGCGGACCTCGCCGCGGATCTTCGCCACGCGCCCGTCGAGATCCATGCGATAGAGCGCGCCGATGGGCTCGCCCGAGCCGGTCTTCTCCATCGTGCCGAACCACAGGCGGCCGACGGGATCGGCACGCCCGTCATTGACGCGCGTGCGCGGATCGTCGGCCTCGACGGCGGCGATCCGGGGACCCAGGCCGCCGGCGCGATCGTACGGATAGATGCCGTCCTCGAGGCCGAGCAGCAGGCCGCCCTGCCGCCGCCCGGTGACGAAGCCGGGCATGGCGGGCAGGGCGATGTCGTGCGTGCGGCCGCTGCTTGGGAGATGGCCGAGAAGCCGCTGGGCCTGGATGTCGATCCACCAGAGCGTGCCGGTCGACTCCTCCCAGAACGGTGTTTCACCCGTCATCGCGTTCGCGTGATGGACCGCGACGACGCTTTCCCGTCCGATCGTGGACATGTTCAGATCTTCCAGCTCGCGTTCTCCCAGACCGGCGCGCCGCGCGTGTCGGGTGCCTTGCCGTCGGCCATGACTTCCGGTGCGGGGTCCTTGCCGGAACGTTCCCACGCCTCGCGCGACAGGGGTGCGCCGAGTGCGAGCGTGCGCTTGACGAGTTCGCCGGTCAGTTCCGTCTGGAAGATGGTCTTGACCTTCGACATCTCGATCAGCGAACGCGCGTCGCCCTCGGTGATCCACGACCAGCCGCGCTTGCGGTAGAGGATGTTCTCGACATAGGGCCGCTGTGCGGCCCGGTCGCTGAACCATTCCGCACTGGCAAGGTCGATGACCTGGTCGGCCGACATCTGCGCCGTCATCTTGACCGCGCGCGCGTTGGCCAGCAGCAGGGCGACGATCGCCTTGGGGTTCTCGCGCATGAACGCCTCGCGCGCCACCCACCAGATGCGGTGCGGATAGTAGGCCTCGGGCGCGAAGCCGGTCTTGCTGAAGCTCGCCACGCGATGGCCTTCGCCCTTGCCCTCCGGCCCGTCATAGGCGGGGCCCGTCGAGCCGTCGTTGCGCACCAGCGCCACGAGTTCGCCCGCGTTTTCGGCACCGCGCGCGGCCGGGTCGACATTGAGGACCGCATCGATGCCGGGCTGGGCGCGCGTCAGCTCGGTGAAGGCCTGGATGTTCTTGACCGTGATGTTGAGTTCCTTGACGTCGTCCGTGCCGAAATGCGCCTTCAGCATCAGCATCAGGACGAGATGCAGGTCCGAACCCACGATGGTCAGGATCGTCTTGCCGCGCAGGTCGTCGAGCTTCTTGATCGACGACCCTTTGGGGACCTGCAGCGGGAACTTGATGCCGCCGCCGCCGATGGCGATGGGGACGGCCGGATTGGGCTGGGCGAGATTGCGGATCGTCGGCGTCGAGCCGAGCATGCCGATGTCGAGCTGCCCGGCCGCGAGACCCTGCAGCATGCGCAGCAGCACGGGGAAGTTCAGGTATTCGGAATCGATCCGGAGGCCGAGCTCCTCGGCCGCCTTCTCAAGCAGCTTTTCCTTCTGCATGGCGAAGACGAGCGGCGCCCCGTCGTTCGTCAGGCCCACGCCCATCGTCATCTTGAGCGCCTGGGCGAGCGACGGGCTCGCGCGGAACAGCGGCAGGCCGGCGAGGGCGGCGGCCCCGCCGAAGCGGAGCATCGAGCGGCGCGGGAGCATGTGGCTGTCGGTCATGGGTTTCCTCCGATTTTGATTTTCTACGGTTCTTCGACGATCGCCCGTGCCGCTTCGGCACGGATCAGGTTCCAGATGTAATCGACGTATTCCGCGGCCCGGGCCGACGTGCGGGCGCCGGCGCGCGGGCGCGGCAGGTCGATATCGACGATTTCCTTGATCTGGCCCGGGCGGCGGCCGAGCACGACGACGCGGTCGGAGAGATAGACGGCCTCGTCGATGCCGTGCGTGACGAACATCACCGAGCGGCGCTTCGCCTTGTCGTCGCCGTCGCCCCACAGGCGGAGTAGCTCGTCCTGCAGGATCACGCGGGTCTGGAGATCGACCGCGGCGAGCGGTTCGTCCATCAGCCATACGTCGGGCTGGTTGGCGAGGAGGCGGGCGAGCGCGCAGCGCTGGCGCATGCCGCCGGACAGCTCGTGCGGGTAGCGGTCCTCGAAACCCGCGAGCCCGACCATCTCGACGTATTTCGCGACGATCCCGGCGCGCCCGGCGGCATCCACGCCGCGGGCAAGCGGGCCGAACTCGATGTTGCCGCGCACGGTGCGCCACGGGAACAGCGCATAATCCTGGAACATGACGCCGCGCTCGGGGCCCGGTCCTTCGACCGGCTTCCCGTCGAACAGCACGGCACCGGATGTCGGCACGGCGAAACCGGCGACGAGCGACAGCAGCGTCGACTTGCCGCAGCCCGATGGGCCGACGATCGAGACGAATTCGTTGGGCAGCACGCGGAACGACACGTCGCGCAATGCTTCGACCTCGGTGCCCGTGCGCGCCGACGCGTAGGTCTTGGAGAGCCCGCGCGCCTCGATCTTCGCGGCGATCATCTCTGCCATGGCATCACCGCGCGCTGGAGGCCGCGTACGCCGTAGTCGATCGCAAGACTGACCATTCCGATGCTCGCCATGTAGAGGACCAATCCGTTGATGTCGCGCTTGATATAGAGGGTGTTGACCATCAGCTGCCCGAGGCCGACGGTCGCCGCGCCGCCCGGGTTCACCTTGATGCCGATCGCCATCTCGGCCGCGATGATCGAGCCCCATGCGAAGGCCATGGCGATGCGCGCCCCGGTCATCACGACGGGAATGGTGCCCGGCAGGATCACGGCACGAAGGATCAGCCAGCGGCTTGCACCCAGTGCACGCCCGGCATCGATCAGGCGCTGGTCGATGAGGCGGACCGCCTGGATCGTGTTCAGCACGAACGGGAAGAAGGCCGCGTAGGCGACGATGAACAGGGCCGCGTTGCCGCGGATGCCGAGCCACAGCAGCGCCATCGGGATCCACGCGATGGGGGCGATGGCGCGAAGCGAGTCCACGATCGGGTCGAGCGCACGGCGGAACGGCTCGGCAAGCCCCATCAGCAGGCCGAGCGGGATGCCGAACACGGCCCCCAGGGCGAACCCCGCCAGCACGCGCTGCAGGCTGCCGCCGATCGCCGTCAGCAGCGTGCCGTTGCCGACCGAACGGACGGCGGCTTCGGCGATCCCGACCGGGTAGGGCACGACGGCGAGCGAACCGGTCGCGCGCGCCAGCGCTTCCCATGTCGCGAGCAGAAGGACGAGGAAGGCGAGCGGGGCGATGCGGCGCTGGGTCGCGGTCATGCGGCCTCCGCGCGCGTGTCGATGCTCCAGCGCGTCAAGGCCGCCTGCAGCCGGCGCAGCGCGAGATCGAGCCCGTATCCGAGAACGCCGATGGTCAGGATCACGGCCATGACCTTGTCCATCGCGAAGAACTCCTGATACCAGAAGATCCGCCAGCCGAGCCCGGCGTCCGCCCCCGTCAGTTCCGCCGCCACCATCGCGGCCCAGGCCACGCCGAGGCTGAGACGCGCACCCGCCAGCACCATGGGCAGTGCCGCCGGCAGCACAACGTGCGTCACGACCATGCGTGGCGGTGCACCCAGCGTGCGCGCGGCATTCAGGAGATTGCGGTCGACCTGCCGGATGCCCGACAGCGTATTGACGAAGATCGGGAAGATCGAAGCGTAGAAGATCAGGAAGACCGGCACGCCGCGGCCGATGCCGAACATGATGATCGCGATGGGGATCCACGCGATGGCGCCGATCGGCCGCAGCAGTTCCATCGCGGGGTCGGCGATCGCATCGACGAGTTCGAAACGTGCGCACAGCACGGCTAGCAGCAGCCCGAGCGCGGCACCGGCACCGAAGCCGGATCCAAGATGCACGAGGCTTGCCGCGATGTCGGTCGGCAGGTCGCCGGCCAGCAGTTCGAGCCAGGCGTGCGCCACGTTGAGCGGGGCCGGTACCAGTGTGGCGTTCGCCACGCGAAGTGCCACGAGATGCCACAGCACCCCGACGACGCCGAGGGCGAGGGCGAATTCGAGAAGGCGGCGCAGGCGCGCGAGCAGGTTCAAGTGCCGCCTCCCGCAACAAGCGACGCCAGTGGCACAAGCGCATCGGTCCGGAGATCGATGCCCAGCCCCGGCCCGGCTGGCAGCGGGCAAAGGCCGTCGACCGGGCGCGGGATCGTGCCTGCGACGATGTCGAAGAACAGCGGCGTTTCATCGTACTGGTGTTCGAGCGTCAGGAAGCCCGGCAGCCCGGCGCTGACATGCAGGCTGGCGACGTGCGAGACCGGCCCGCTTGGATTGTGGGGGGCGGTCGCGATCCCGCGCGCGGCGGCATATTCCGCGATCCGCACGAATTCCGAGAACCCGCCGGCATATTTCACGTCCGGCATCAGCACGTCGTAGATCGCGCGATCGACGAACGGCTTGAATCCGGTCAGCCCCGTTTCCATCTCGCAACCCGCCGTCAGCACGCCCAGTTCGTTCGCCTTGCGGCGCAGCCGCACCAGGGCGTCGTAGTTTCCGGGAACCTCGGGGAGCGGGCACTCGAACCAATGGAGGCCCAAGCGGGAAAGTTCGGCGAGCGCCAGGCCCGCCGTCGCCTCGTCGAAGCGCCAATGGCAGTCGACCATCAGCTTGCGCGCGGGGCCGATCGCGGCGCGCACGGCGGCAGCGCGCGCAATGCCGTGCGCAAGCCCGTCGGCACTGCCCGGTTTCACGCCGTCGAAGGGTGCGATCTTGATCGCGGCGAAGCCGTCGGCCAGCGCCTTGCGCGCGCTTTGCGCGAAGCCTTCCGGCGTGCGGTCCGTCGTGCGCCGGTTCACGTTCGCGTAGAGGCCGACGGCGGGCGGTACCGAGCCGGAGAGAAGGGCGCTTGTCGGCCGTGCCGCACGCTTGCCGGCGATGTCCCACAGCGCCTGGTCGATGGCGCTGACGACGGATGCGGCCGCGCGGTCGCCGGTTGCTACGGCGGCATCTTTCATCAGGTCGCGACTTGCTTCGGCAGGCGTGCCGGCGAGCAGTGCGGAAATCCGCGAATGGCTGGCGGCAAGGGCAGCTTCCTGTCCGTTGAGCGTGGCTTCGCCCCACCCATGGCGGCCGTCGCCATCCACGACGCGCACGAACACCCAGACCGTCTTCTCGGACGCCCGCAGGGCCAGCGCCTCGATTCTGGCGATGGAGGCACTCATTCGGCCGTCCCTTCGTCACGGCTGACGTCGAAGCGGCGGATCATCTCCTGCTTGGCCTTGGCGGCGTGCGCTGCGGCGAGGATCGCGGCACCCTCGGCATCGCGCTGGACCAACGCCACGATGATCTGCCGATGGTCGGAAATCACGCCGGCTGCGCGCTCGGCGCCGTAACCGTGCCGGCCCCACAGGGCGATGATGATGTTCCAGTGGCGTTCGAGGAGGCGGATGGCCTCGACGTTTCCCGCCGCCTCGTTGATCGCGGCGTGGAGCGCCTTGTTGGCCACGAGGACCGCACCAAAGTCGGCCTTGGCGACACTCGCTTCGAGATCCTCCTCGATGCGCCGGATTCGGTCGATCTGGGGCGGAGTGATCCGCTCGGCCGCGCGGCGCGTCAGCATCGATTCAAGTGCGATGCGCAGGTCGAACATGTCGCGCACGAAGTCGATGTCGACCGCACGCACGCGTGCCCCGCGGTTCGGCTCGACCACGACGAGACCTTCGCCCTGCAGTTGGCGCAGCGCCTCGCGGATCGGCATGTGGCTCGTGGTGTAGCGGTCGGAAAGCTCGTCGATCTTCAGCCGGCCGCCGAACGGGAAGGCGCCCACGAGGATGTCCTGACGCAGGCGTTCGCAGACGGATGGGGTTGCCGGCTCGATCGGCACGATAGGGCCTCCTCCCATAATTGATCAAATATTCGGGATTCGTTAGCCGAAACCCTTAATTTGACGGAGGTTACATCGCACGTCATACCGCTGAAGTCAAATTTTTGATCAAATCCTCGGTCGGCTTCACCGACAAGCGGCAAGGATGTCGCGGATCTGGCTGGCGAGTGCGCCCTTGGTCGGGGCAAACGAGCCGTCGAGTGCGGCCGATCCGATCGTGAAGGCATCCGCCCCGGCGGCGGCCAGATCCGCGATCTGCCTTGCCGTGCTCACGCTTCCCGCGACGATCAGTTTGCCGCCGTCGAGCGCGCCGCGTGCGGCACGCACGAGGGCAAGCGGATCGGCCTCCGTCGCGCGATAGGCGAGCAGATCCACGCCGCCACATCCCAGCTTGCGCGCCGTCCGGCAATGTCCGGCGACGAGTTCGGGCGTGCCGCCGAGCTTCGTGGGATGCCCCGCCGGTTTGCCGGGGAACGGGTAGTATCCGGCAAGATCGCCAAGGATCGACTTGGCCGCATCGAGATCGGTACCGCCGAGCAGGCAATCGACGCCCAGCTTCCTGCCGGTCGAAAGCGATTCACGGATCGATTCCGGCGTCGTGCTGACGACTTCGAGATACGAAACCGCACCCGCCGCGCGGATTCTCGCGACGAGCCGCTCCATCGTCGCGTACGGCACGCCGACATCCTTGAAGCCGATATGTCGCACGCCGAGATCGACGATCGCGCCGAGCAGGCTGTCGGCGTCCTCGATGGTCCGGTCGCTGCGCGTCAGCATCATGATGAAGTCCATGGTCGCTCCTTGTTCTTCTTGTTGTCGCGTTCAACGCACGGCGAACGTCGCTTCGTACGACGGGCCGGCCGAAAGGGATTCGAAGGCGTCGGCACCCACCGCGATGCGCCGCTTGCGCAGCAACGCAGCGGCCCCCCCGGTCCAGCGCGCGGCTCCGTCGATGTCGAGCCCGAGACGCGCGCGGGTGAAATCCTCGCTGGCGCGCAGGCTGACCGGCAGCGCCGTCATTCCCGGTGCAGGCGCCCAGAATTGCGGGACCGCATAGTCGAGACCGGCCCCGGCGCGGATGCGGACCGGGCTGTGGCGCCAATCGTCGGATGCCGCGAGGAACGCCGCGACGTTCGCCCCCACGCACGCACCTTCGTTCGCCGCCCAGCCGCTGCTCTCGACCGCGCGCAGCAGGTTGCCAGCGGCGAAGATGCCGCGTGCGTTCGTGCGGCCGTGCTGGTCGATCGCTGGGCCCGACGTATGGGGATCGATCTCGATCCCGCTGGCCGGCAGCAAGGCGGCGTCGGGCACGAAGTCGCCGGAGAAGATCACGGTATCGCAGGCGATCGTGTGCAGACCGGCCGCATTGCGGAACGTCACGGCTTCGACGCGGGCTGAACCCGCGATATCCTCGATCGTCGCCGCGAGATGGACCGGGACGCCGAGGATGCGTGCCGCCCATCCGGCCGCCCGGTACGACATCACCCGGTCTTCCGCGCCGACCATCGCGAGGATGTCGATCCCGGCGTGCCGTGCCGTGAGCAGGATCGAGAAGGCGACATGCTCGGTGCCGATGACGACGGCGCGCCGGCCGCCATGCGCGATACCGCGTGCGACGAACTGCTGCAACTGGCCGGTCGTCATGATGCCGCGCTCGGGCCGCCGGCCGGGAACAAGACGCGCACTGCGCGGCCGCTCGCGGATGCCGGTCGCCAGCACGACGGCGCGCGGCCGCAGTCGCAGATGGCCGTATTCCGGATTCACGATGTCGATTTCCGGTCCCGGCCGGATGGCGACGGCCGATGTCTGCGTGGCGATCGCGACGCGCGAAGTGTCGAGTGCGTCGACAAGCCGGCGTGCGAAGTGCTGCCCGTTTTCAAGACGGTGCGAATACTCCCAGCCGAAGCCCGGATGCCGGCAGAAGCGCGGCAGGCCGCCGGGCGCGTCGTCGCGGTCGATCACCACGACGGGCCCGGCGTCGCGCTCGGCGATCGCGCGCGCGGCGGCAAGTCCGGCCGGGCCCGCGCCGACGACGACGACGGGGGCGTCGAGCGGCTTCATGCGCCACCACCTTCGCGCAGCCGCTCGAAAATCGCCTGCACGCGCGCACCGCAGTGAAATCCCTGGCATCGTCCGAACATCGCGCGCGTCCGGCGCTTGAGCGCCTTGAGCGACCGCGGCCGCAGGGGTGACGCCATCGCGCGGCGGATTTCGCCCATCGTCGTGCCTTCGCAATGGCAGACGATCTCGCGGTCGGTGCGGTCGATTTGGCCGCCGCCCTGCCAGGGGCGTGCGTCGCTCGCGCACAGGCTGGGGACGCGGACCGGAACCACATTCGGTTTGCGGGCAGCCGGCATCATGTCGGACAGCACGATGCCGGCGACATGTTCGGCAATGCCGAGGGAGCCCGAGAGGCCGGTCGAGCGAATGCCGCCCACCGTCAGCCACTTTTCGGCCGGGCGCGGGATGATCCGGTATTCCGGCCGCTCGGTTCCCGGCCGCACGCCACAATAGGTCGCCGTGATTTCGTGGGCGGCGAGATCGGGCAGCATCCGGAACGCCGCCGCGCGCAATGCCGCGATCCCGTCGGCCGTGACGCGCCAGTCGTCGGGATCGTCGATGTCTTCCGCGGTCGGCCCGACGAGGATGTTGCCGAACACGGTCGGCGTCATCAGGACGCCGCGATAGGTCGGCGACGGAACGGGCTTGACGATCACGTCGAGGAGGGGGCGGGCGCTCTTGTCGAAGACGAGGAACTGGCCGCGACGCGGCCGGCCGACGAAATCCGAATAGCCGGCCATCGCCTCGACGCGGTCGGCCCATAGGCCGCCGCAATTGATCACGCAGCCGGCCGTGACGGTTCCGCCGGGCGTGTCGAGCCTCCACGCGCCGTCACGGCGCGCCGCCGCGGTCACGGGGCTGTCGGACCGGTATTCCACGCCGTTCGCCACCGCATCGAGCGCGTAGGCATAGGGCGTGGAGAAGGGATCGACGATCCCTTCATCCGGTTCCCAGATCGCGGCGACGGCGCCGGGGGCAAGGCGTGGTGCGCGCGCATAGATCTCGTCGCGGCCGACGAGCTGCCCGGTCGTGAAGCCTGCCGCGAGCGTTTCGGCCTGCATCGCCGTCAGGCGTTGCATCTCCTCGGCGTTCCACGCCACGGTCAGGCTGCCGATCGCCAGGAACGGCAGGCCCAGGGCGGGGGCTTCGGCGAGATAGCGCTCGTGCCCGCGCGTGACAAGCCGGCATTCGAGCGTGCCGAACGGCGTGTCGGCACCGGTCGACAGGATCGCCGAATTGCCCTTGCTGGCGCCGTCGCCGAGATCGCTGCGCGCTTCGATCAGGATCGTGCGCAGTTGGTAACGCGAAAGCTCGCGCGCGATAGCGCAACCGACCACGCCGGCACCCACGACCGCGACGTCGCAGGCGGCACTCATGCCGGCAGACCGTCGATGCGCTGCCAGCAGAGCGTCGAGTAGGCTTCCAGGTCGCCGCGCACGCCGACGAAATGGCGCTGCGTGTCGCACCACAGCGCTTCGCGCAGCGCCATCAGCGGCTCGAGCCTTCGCACGACAGCCATATCGACCGCGCCGAAAGCGTCGACGAAGAGCCCGGA
Organism: uncultured Azospirillum sp.; assembly: GCA_964416335.1. Taxonomy (GTDB): domain Bacteria; phylum Pseudomonadota; class Alphaproteobacteria; order CACIAM-22H2; family CACIAM-22H2; genus Tagaea. The sequence continues at coordinate 8,056 of CAYQDN010000021.1, read as the reverse complement.
CTGCCGCGCGTCGAGGCCGAAATTCATCACGACCGCGGCGACGTCGACGGCGGGATCGCCGCGTCCGGCATATTCCCAGTCGACGATCGAGATCCGGTCGGCCGCGACCATGACGTTCTCGGGAATGAGATCGGCATGGATCAGCGAGCGGTCGGAGAGTCCGGGCGATGCCGCGATGATCGCGTTGGTGCGCGCCAGCCGCGCCGCCGGCACGGTTCCGGCGGGCAGTGCGGCGATGTAGCCGCGGCAGACCTCGACCGGATCGAACGGCGGCAGGTCGGCAGGGACGGGGCGGGCGGCGAGGCGGCGCAGCGCTTCGGCAAGTCGCACGAGGACCGCGTCGTCGACCGGCTCGCCTTGTGCAAGCGTGCGGCCGGCGAAGAATTCGGTGATCAGGATCCCGTCCGCTGCATGCAGCACCGCCGGTGCGATGCCCGCTTGCGCCGCGAGTTCGATGCAGCGCAATTCGGCCTTCCGGCTGATGCCGTGATGCGGAAGGTCGATGCCGACGCGCGCGAAGTAGGTGCGCCCGCCTGCATCGACCCGGAAATTCTCGTTCGTCCGGCCGCCGGCGATCGGCTCGATCGTCGGCCGGGATGGCCAGAGCGCAAGGGCGGCGAGCCTCGCGATGGCTGTCGAGGCGCCGTCCACGGCCTATGCCGTCCGCCTGCCGGCGGCGGCGCTCTCGACCGGTGCTTCGAGCGTGGATACGCCGGCGAGTGCAAGGCCGGCCGCCAGTTCGCCGTCGAGCGCCTCGGTGATCAGCACGTCGATCTCGGCCGTCGGCACGCCCGACATGCGCGAGTTCCAGCCGAGCTTCTGGCCTGTCAGCAGGGCGACGCACTGCTTGGCGCGTGCGGCCATCTTGCGTGCGAGCTGTGCGTCGTCGGCGTTGGTGTAGCTCATGCCTTCCTCGACGGTGAACCCGTCGGAGGAGAGGACCGCGATGTCGGCATTGAACTGTTCGAGCATCGTCTCGGCGAACGGTCCGCCGGTGGCGAGCGACGTGCGCCGCACGAACCCGCCGAGCAGGCAGACGGTGATGCGCGGATTCTCGACCAGGATGTGGGCGACGTTCACGGCCGGCACGACGACGAAGAGTTCGAGGTCGGTTGCCGCGAGTTCGCGCGCGAAGGCGAGCAGCGTCGACCCGTCATTGAGGAAGACCGTGTCGCCGGACTTGATCAGGCCGACGGCCGCGCGCCCGACAGCGCGCTTCTCGGCGACGAACCGCTGCTCGCGGATCGCGAAGGCTTCCTCGGCGGGGCGCGAGGTGCGCGCCGCGGCACCGCCATAGGCACGGACCAGCGTGCCTTCGCGCGCCAGCGCGTCGAGATCGCGCCGGATCGTGGCGCTGGATGCGCCGAGAACGTCGCTGAGTTCGGCGACGGAAACCGTACCGCGCGCGGCGAGTTCCCGGCGCAGGACTGCACGCCGCGCGATCGGGTTGCGCCGGGCTGCCGTCGGGCCGATCTGGTCGTTGGGCATTTTACCGCTTGGGAGGGTTTCCTTAGGCATGACATCATATTAGCCGCCAAGTCCGTAATATCAATCATTATTATTCAAATTAATGATTGATATTGATCGAAACCGCACGCTAATTTCCGCGATCACTGGATTTAACGGACATTCGGGAGCCGGGTGAACGAGATGCCGCAACTTGATCCGATCGCGCGCCTTCTGTCCGGGACCTATGCGGACCCGGACGGCGGGCCGAACCTGACGGTCGCGACGACGCGCGTGATCATGGCGCCGTCGCTGGGCGGCGATCTCGATAGCTGCCTTGACGGGCTGCCGCTCGGCCGCAAGCTTGCGGTCGTCAGCGATCCGACGACGCACTGGGTGATGGGTTCGACCATCGAGCGTGCGCTTGCCGGGAAATGGTTCGTCTCCAGCATCCTGCTGGGTGAGCACCCGCACGCCGACGAAGCCACGGTCGCACATGTCGCGACGGCGGCGGCATCGGCCGACGCGCTCGTCGCCGTGGGATCGGGCACGATCAACGACATCTGCAAGTACGTCGCGGCGAACGCCGGCAAGCCCTATGTCGTCTTCGGCACGGCGCCGTCGATGAACGGCTATGTCTCGACGAACGCGGCCATCACGCTCCACGGCCACAAGAAGTCGCTGGCGGCACAGGCACCACTCGCCGCCTTTCTCGATCTCGGCGTGATGGCGGCGGCCCCGCCGCGGATGATCCGTTCGGGGCTTGGCGACAGCCTGTGCCGGTCGACGGCGCAGGCCGACTGGCTGCTGGCGCACCGCCTGTTCGGGCAGCCTTACCGGACCATGCCGTTCGTCCTGCTCGCCGACGACGAGGGCCCGCTGTTTGCCGAGGCGGACGCGCTGATGAAACGCGACCTTCCTTCGATGGAGCGTCTGGTGCGAACGCTGCTGTTGTCGGGATTCGGCACCGCGATCTGCGGCAGCAGCCATCCGGCAAGCCAGGGCGAGCACCTGATCAGCCATTTCGCGGACATGCTCGGCAGCTCCGACTGGCCGCCGGCGTTCCACGGCGAGCAGGTCGGCGTCGCGACGCTGACGATGGCGCGCCTGCAGGAGCACGTGCTTGCCGCCCCCGCGTTGCGCGTCACCGCCGATGCGGCCGATCGCGCGGCGCTGGTCGGCGTATTCGGTGCCGAACTCGGCGGCGAGTGCTGGAGCGATTTTTCCAAGAAGCGCGTCGACCGGCAGAAAGCCGACCGGATCAACGAAACCCTCGAGACGGGGTGGAACGACATCCGGAGCGAGATCGCCGCCGCCATCCGCCCGGCGGCCGAGCTCGAAGCAACGTTGCGGCGGACGGGTGCGCCCCTCACGCCGCGCGATCTGGGCTGGCCTGCCGATTTCTACACGCGCGCAGTGACGCATGCGCGGCTGATCCGCAACCGCTACACGTTCCTCGATCTTGGAGCGGGTGCGGGCATCCCGCTTACGCCGTGACGGCGAACCGGTCGCTGCCGGTCACCTCGAACTCGATCCCCATTTCCTTGCGGTAGTCGACGACCTGCGTGTGGACCGGAACCGATCCGTCCGCCTTCTCGCGGACGAGCTCGTCCTGCGTCTCCTGCGCCGTCAGGAACAGGACATCGACATGCGGTGCCGCGACGGGAAAGCGGTCGAGCGTATGCCACGTGCCTTCATGCATCAGCAGCCCGGCCGCGCCGTCGAGGTAGAACGCGCGCAGCGTGTCGGGTGCGGGCAGGGCGTCGCGGCCGGTGCGCGGTCCGACGACCATCACGAACGGCGTTGCGTCGAGCGGCACGAAACCTTGCGTGACATTGAAGTGCCGCTCCAGCATCGAGAACTTCATCGCCTGCCGGTAGAATCGCGAATAGGCGATCTTCGCCGTGCCGTCGGTCCGGAAGGGCAGGTCCCAGCTGTGGCTGCGGTTGCCTTCGAAATCCGCCGGGCGCTCGGGCTTGGCCAGGACCACCCCGAACGGCGCAAAACTGTCCGGCGTGAAGGGCTCGACGACAATCTTGATCGTGGCGACTTCGGGCATTGCGTGGTCTTCCGGCGCGGTTCGGGCGGGACTTCGGGCGAAGCAAGTTCCAAGCCAGAAAGGGCCGCTCCGCAACCCGGCCAGATGGCGGAAAAGTCGATAAATATTGGCGTTTCCGGCACTGCGAACAGGCGTTTGACGGGGTCCATGCCACGCCCTAACATCCCCCGATACGGCGCTCCGGCATTTACCGGCGCGCCCCAATAAGAAAGGGAGTCACATGAAATTCCGTATCGAACGGCTCGCCGCCGCGACCGCGCTGGCGCTTGCCGTGACGACGGCCTCGGCCCAGGCCAAGACGCTCGTCTACTGCTCCGAGGGAAGCCCGGAGAACTTCTATCCGGCGATCAACACGACCGGAACTTCGTTCGATGCCAACAGCCAGATCTACAGCCGGCTCGTCGATTTCGAGCGCGGCACGACGACCGTCGTCCCGGGTCTCGCCGAGCGCTGGGAGATCTCGTCCGACGGCCTCGTCTACACGTTCCACCTGCGCAAGGGCGTGAAGTGGCACAGCAACAAGGCCAACTACAAGCCGACGCGCGACTTCAACGCCGACGACATCATCTTCTCGATCGAGCGCCAGTGGAAGCCGGAGAACCCCTATTTCAAGGTGACCTCCGAGAACCACAGCTACTTCATCGACATGGGCATGCCCAAGCTGCTGAAGACCGTCGAGAAGGTCGACGACTATACGGTGCGCATCACGCTCAACGCGCCCGAAGCGCCGTTCCTGTCGGACTTCGCGATGGAGTACGCCGGCATCATCTCCAAGGAATATGCCGACGCGATGCTCAAGGCCGGCACGCCGGAAAAGGTCGATCAGGATCCGGTCGGCACGGGGCCGTTCTTCCTCGTCCAGTACGTCAAGGATTCGCTGATCCGCTATCGCGCCTTCGACCAGTACTATGGCGGTCGCGCCAAGATCGACGACCTCGTGTTCTCGATCACGCCTGACTCGGCCGTACGCTGGGCGAAGCTCCAGAAGGGCGAATGCCATGTCATGCCGTATCCGAACCCGGCCGACCTCGAGGCGATGCGCAAGGACCCGAACGTCCAGGTCCTCGAACAGCCGGGGCTGAATGTCGGCTACCTCGCCTACAACACGCAAAAGAAGCCGTTCGACGACAAGCGCGTGCGCCAGGCCCTCAACATGGGCATCAACAAGAAGGCGATCGTCGAGGCGGTGTTCCTGGGTTCCGGCGTGCCGGCGACCAACCCGATCCCGCCGACCATCTGGTCGTACAACAACGACGTGAAGGACTATCCGTACGACATCGAGGGCGCCAAGAAGCTCCTCGCCGCCGCCGGCTATCCCAACGGCTTCGAGACCGACCTCTGGGCGATGCCGGTGCAGCGTCCGTACAACCCGAACGCCCGGCGCATCGCCGAGCTGATGCAGGCCGACCTCGCCAAGCTCGGCGTGAAGGCCAACATCGTCTCGTACGAGTGGGGCGAGTACCGCAAGCGCGCCCAGCAGGGCGAGCACCTGACCGCCCAGCTCGGCTGGACGGGCGACAACGGCGATCCGGACAACTTCCTCCAGGTGCTGCTCGGCTGCGAAGCCGCCAAGCCGGGCGGGTCCAACATCGCCAAGTGGTGCAACAAGGACTTCGAGGACCTGACGCTCCAGGCCAAGCGCATTTCCGACGTCGGCAAGCGCTCGGAGCTCTACCAGAAGGCCCAGGTGATCTTCCACGAGGAAGCCCCCTGGTTCGTCGTCGCGCACTCGATCCAGTACAAGCCGATCCGCAAGGAAGTGATCGACTTCAAGCTGTCGCCGTTCGGCCGCCATACGTTCTACGGCGTCGACATCAAGTAATCCGGCCTGTCGCCCGTTCCCTCCCGCCATCCGGCGGGCAGGGGGCGGGGACGGTCTCTTTCGCATACCGGCGGGCCGATGTTCCGTTTCATCCTGACCCGCGTCAGCCTTCTGATCCCGACCTTCATCGGGGTCACGCTGATGGTTTTCCTTCTCATCCGGCTCATTCCGGGCGACCCGATCGAGACCCTTGCGGGCGAGCGGGGCATCGATCCGGTCCGCCATGCGCAGCTGCGCGAGGTCTACGGCTTCGACAAGCCGATTTTCGTCCAGTATGCGATCTATATCGGCCGCGTGCTGCACGGCGACCTCGGCAAGTCCGCGATCACACACGAACCCGTCATTTCGGAATTCCTGGCCCTGTTCCCGGCGACGATCGAGCTCGGCTTCTGCGCCGTCATCTTCGCCATCGGCTTGGGCCTGCCGGCGGGAATCATCGCCGCGGTCCGGCGGAACTCGATCTTCGACCACGGCATCATGGGCGTCAGCCTTGCCGGCTATTCGATGCCGATTTTCTGGTGGGGCCTGCTCCTCATCCTCCTGTTCTCGGTGCAGCTCGGCATCACGCCCGTCTCGGGGCGGATTTCGGTCATGTTCTATATCGAGCCGACGACCGGCTTCCTGCTGATCGACTCGCTGCTGTCCGAAGACCGGGGCGCCTTCGCGTCGGCCGTCTCGCACCTGATCCTTCCGACGATCGTGCTGGGGACCGTGCCGCTCGCCGTCATCGCGCGCATGACGCGCTCGGCGATGCTGGAGGTTCTCGGCGAAGATTACATCCGCACCGCGCGCGCCAAGGGCCTGTCGCCGCTGCGCATCATCGGCCTGCACGCGCTGCGCAACGCGCTGATCCCCGTCGTGACGGTGATCGGGCTGCAGGTCGGCACGCTGTTCACGGGCGCCATCCTGACCGAGACGATCTTCTCCTGGCCCGGCGTGGGCAAATGGCTGGTCGAGGCGATCAACCGGCGCGACTATCCCGTCCTCCAGGGTGGGGCCTTGATGATCGGCACGCTCGTCATGACGGTGAACATCATCGTCGACCTGCTCTATGGCCTGATCAATCCGCGCATCCGCCACGCGCGCGCCAGCGGAGGCGGCAAATGAACGTCGCCGCCCCGACCAAGCTGCGCCCGCCGCCGCACCGGTTGCGCGAGTTCTGGTCGAGCTTCAGCGCCAACCACGGTGCCGTCGCCGGCCTGTTCGTGATCGCCTTCCTGATCTTCATCGCGATCTTCGCCGACGTGATCTCGCCGCACTCGCCCTACCTCACCGACAGCACGGTGTTCTTGAAGCCGCCCTTCTGGCAGACGGGCGGCAGCATCGCCTATCCGCTGGGAACCGACGCGATCGGGCGGGACATGCTGTCGCGCCTGATCCACGGGACGCGGCTGTCGCTGTCGATCGGCATTGCCGTCGTCGCGATCTCGCTGATGCTGGGGATCGCACTTGGTCTCGTCGCCGCCTTCGCGCGCGGCGTCGTCGATTTCGCGATCATGCGGCTGATGGACATCATCCTGACGCTGCCGAGCCTGCTGCTCGCACTTTCCATCGTCGCGATCCTCGGGCCGGGCCTGATGAACGCTATGCTGGCCGTCACGGTCGTGGTGCTGCCGCATTATGTGCGCATCACGCGCGCGACGGTGATCGGCGAGCTGCCGAAAGACTATGTGACCGCCTCGCGCACGGTGGGTGCCCGCACGATGCGCCTGATGTTCGTCGTCGTGCTGCCGAATTGCGCTGCCCCGCTGATCGTGCAGGCCTCGCTCGGCGTATCGACCGCGATCCTGGATGCCGCCGCCCTCGGCTTCCTCGGACTTGGCGCCCAACCGCCGTCGCCGGAGTGGGGCACGATGCTGGCCGACGCACGCGAGTTCGTGCTGCGCGCCTGGTGGGTCGTCACGTTCCCGGGGCTCGCGATCCTGATCGCGGTGCTGGCCTTCAATCTTCTGGGCGACGGGTTGCGCGACGCGCTCGACCCGAAGCTGAAGCGGTGACCGCCATGGCGCTTCTCGAAGTCCGGAACCTGAGCGTTGAATTCCAGACCGGCGGCGGCCGCTTCAAGGCGGTCGACGGCGTGGATCTCGACGTGCACGCGGGCGAGGTGCTCGGCATCGTCGGCGAAAGCGGTTCGGGCAAGAGCGTGTCGATGCTCGCCGTGATGGGACTGATCGCTTGGCCCGGCAAGGTCAAGGCGGACGTCATGCGCTTCGACGGCCGCGACCTTCTCGGCATGGGGGCACGCGAGCGACGTTCCCTGATGGGCCGCGACATCGCGATGATCTTCCAGGAGCCGATGTCGAGCCTAAATCCATGCTTCACGGTCGGTTTTCAGATCGCCGAGGCATTGAAGGTCCACGACAAGGCGACGCGCGCCGAGCGGCGCGACCGGGCGGTGGAACTGCTGGCCCAGGTCGGCATTCCGGCACCCGAGACGCGTCTTTCGGCATTTCCGCACCAGCTTTCCGGCGGCATGAGCCAGCGCGTGATGATCGCCATGGCGATCGCCTGCAATCCGCGCCTGCTGATCGCCGACGAGCCGACGACGGCTCTCGACGTCACCATCCAGGCGCAGATCCTTGATCTGCTCGCGGGCCTGCAGCGCTCGCGCGGCATGGCGATGGTGCTGATCACGCACGACATGGGCGTGGTCGCCGAGACGGCGCACCGCATCCAGGTCATGTATTCCGGCGTTGCGGTCGAAGAGCGCGCGTCGGCCGAGCTGTTCG
>CAYQDN010000020.1:0-70924 GCA_964416335.1 uncultured Azospirillum sp. | reverse complement strand
GCCCCGGGACCGGTGCGTTGTCGCCGGCACCGAACGCAGCACCCCGGTCATTGGCGATCCAGCCGTTGGAAGCGATCGCCCGGCCACCGAAGGGCCGGTAGAGCGAATGGATCAGCGTGCAGACCATTCCGTCGGCATCGACGGCCGCACACTGGGTCGTCTCGCCGTAGTTTCTCGTCATCGCCGGGCCTTCCGACGCGCGGTGACCGATGGACTCCCGCCCGCCCCGCAGGCACGCCGGCTCCAGCAGACTCTTGGCGAAGCCGTGCGGGTTCTTCCCGTCGCATAGGCCCGGAAATGCCGCATAGGCGTGCTTGTACGCCTCGATCAAAGTATGCGCGCGATAGGCCGGGTCCTTTTCCCGGACCGTATCCGCCCCGGCGATGCCGAGTGCCGCCAGCGTGCCGACCGATTGGCTCAACGGCGGTTGCCCGTAGACGGTCCAGGATCCGAAATTCAGCGCAAGCGGGTCTTCGGGCACGACCGCGAAAGCCAGCGCCTCGGCTTCGGTAACACTCGCGCCGGCCTTCGCCCAGTCGCGGATGGCGGCAGCAAGCTCGGCACCCGCATCACCCGTTTTGGCCCAATTCGAGAGACTTGCCGACAAGCCGGGAATGGAAAGCCGGTCATTCGTGCGCGGTAGACGCCCGCCATTCGCCGCCGCCAGCGCATGGCGCAACGGTCCTTCGCGAAGCGCCTGCAACTGCCGGTCAAGGCGCGTGCCTACGACGGTTCCGCGCTTGGCCATTTGGCGTGCCGGCGTCAGCACCGCGTCAAGACCAAGGCGCCCGACCCGGGACGCAAGATGGGTGAATGCCGCCGGTGCACCCGGAACGAGGCAATAGGCGGCCCGATCGTCATCACGTACCGGATGCGAATATGCCATCGGTGCCGGACCACCGCCATTCAGCGCGCGGACCTTTCCGTCCGGCGTGCGCCACATGGCGAACAGATCGCCGCCCGGCCCGCACATATCCGGCATCGCGATCCAATCACACGCCGCCATTGCAAGGCACGCGTCCACCGCCGAACCACCAGCCTCGAGCGCGCGCAAGCCCGCCTGCGTCGACGACGCGTGCCCGGCAACCGCGGCACCTCCAAATCCCCGCGCCGCGCGGCCGGGGCCGTAGTCCGGCTCGCCGCTCATCGTGCGAAAGCCGGTTCGGCACCGCCGGTCGGCGTACGCATGGCTTCGAGCATCGCGCGCAGATCGTCGATGTCGGCAAGGCGCGGGTTCATCCGCACCTGCCCCGAACGCGAGGCTGCCTGTGCGACCATTTCGCGCGCCGCCGCATCGGGCACGAATTCGTCAAGCGATAGATCGAGATCCAGCATGTGGCGCACCTTCGACATCGCCTTGGCCGCCGTCCGGGTGCCGAAGGCTGCGGCAATGGTTTCGCCCTTGGCGCCGAGTATGGGCTGGTTGAATGCCGTGACGACCGGAAGTGCGAGCGCGTTGCCGAGCCCGTGCGCCACATGGTGCAACGCGCCGAGCGGGGCCGCGAATGCGTGGGCAAGCCCGAGATTGGCGCTATTGAACGCGATCGCCGCCTGGCACGACGCGACAAGGCACCAACTGCGCGCCGCACGATCAGCCGGTTCGCGATAGGCGCGCACCAGCCACTTCGCCAGCAGGCGGAAGCTCTCGACCGCCAGCGGATCGGTCATGATCGACGACGCCTTCGATACATACGCCTCGACCGCATGTGTCAACGCGTCATACCCGGACTGGGCCGTCACGCGCGGCGGGCAGCTGACGGTAAGGCTCGCGTCGAGAAGTGCCACGTTCGCGGTCATGTCGGGCGAGCGGAAGATGAGCTTCACGTCCGAGCCCGACTTCGAGGCGATCGCGGATTCCGAAACCTCGCTGCCCGTGCCCGCGGTCGTCGGCACGCAGACAAACAGCGAAGCGTGCGGCACCAGCTTCTTGCCGAAGCCCGAGATTGTTTCGACCGGACCCGGATTGGACAGCAGCATGCGTGCGACCTTGGCCGTATCCATCGCCGACCCGCCGCCGATGGCGACGACCATGTCGGGCGATGCCTTCGCAAGCGACACAGCAGCAAGCGCAATGCTGTCGGTATCCGGTTCGTGCGCAGGAACGACAATCTTCGCGGGCGCAGCACCGGTTCCTTTCTTGAGTGCCTCGCCCGCCAGCATCACTGCCGGACTGTCCGCGAAGAAGGCATCGACCACGAGGACGGCACGCCTGCAGCCGAATTCCTCGGCGAGTGCGGCAAGTTTCGTCAGGGACTCCCAAGCACAGACAACCCGGCGCGTTGAATGGAAGAACGAGAAATCGGCGGGGAAACCTTCACTCATCTGGACCTACAAAGCTGGAAGCGTGATTTCAATTGTCCGGTAAACAGTACTTTTGCGCTGCCGGCCGAGTCAAGGCGGTGGCCGTCAGCCTTTCCGGAGCAGAGTCTGGCCGCGTGCGGCGACCGGGCGGACGGGCGAACGTGCAAGATCGACGCGGACCGAGTAACGCATCAGGTCGGCGCGATGAATCGAACGACCCGCCATCACCCGCCGCCCTTCGGTATCGAAATAGACCAGGTGCCGGATCAGTACCGGCGATCCGTCGGGAACGTGCAGCAGTTCGACCTCATCCGGGCCGGAGAGAGCCGCTTCGATCTGCAGTTCGCTATGGTCGAGCGGGATGCCGTCCCACAGCAGATGCATCAGCGAACCAGCCGCATGCCGGCGCTGGATCCCGCGCGCGAAATTCGCCGGAATATAGCGCCAGTCGATCGCGACGGGTGCGATCTGGGTCGTGCGCACACGCTTGACGAAAAGCACGCTTTCACCCGGCTCGATATCGAGCTGGCGAGCGACATTTTCGGGTGCGGCGATCCGTTCGAAGGCCAGCACATTGGCACTGAAGGGCCGCCCCTCGGCCGCCCATTGCCGACGGATGTCCATCACCGGCGTCAGCTTCTCCTCGACCTTGCGCTCGCTGACGAGCGTACCCAGCCCGCGCGTCCGCCGCAGCACCCCCGCCTCGACCATGTCGACGAGCGCTTCGCGGACCGTCGCCCGGCTCACGTCGAACATGCGCATCAGTTCGATGTCCGAATAGAACCGGCGCGCCGGATCGTCCCATCCGCCGATGAGCGTGAGCAAGCGGTTGCGCACCTGAACGTAGAGCGGGATCGGCGATGCCCGATCGAGAACGATGGCGGGGGGGTCAACCGGATCATTGGCCGAATTTTTCCGACGGCCCATCTGGCTACACCTTAACCCGTGCGATGGCCTCAAGCTCGGCGATGACTTCGAGTATCACCGGCATCGGACGGCAGTCTTTCAGCATCGCGATCGCGGCAGACGCAAGCCGCGGGTCGCAGCGGACCGCAGCAGCCGTCGCATCAGGATGGCCCTGCCCGCGCATGGCTTCCGCACAGATTTCGATGATCTCGTCGCGCACGTCGCCGCCTTCAAGCCGCCTTCGACGACGGGCCCGAGCTCGACCCTTCGATCTCCGGGATCGGCGGGATCGGCACTTCCCAGGGCGCCACGTCGGCCCGGATCTTCGCGAGCGCAGAGGCTATCACCGCGACTTCCGCATCCGGATGCGTGGCGCCAAGCCCGTATTCGGCCGCAAGGGTGCGTGCGCGCGCCGAACGCTTGCGCTCGTCGGAAGGCAGGTTGACGACCGCATAGACGCCGTTGAGAAGCGAACCACGCAGCTTCTTGGCGAATTTCTTACCCAGCAACTCCTTGTCGAGCGGCGAAATTTCGGCGAAGAAGCGGCGCATCACGATACGGCCGAACTGGATGTGGCGCGCTTCGTCGCGAAGAATCAGACGGCAAGCTTCGCGGATCGATTCGAACCGTGCGTTCTCGTAGCGCGCCTGCAGAAGCTCGCCCGAGAGCTGCTCGAAGAGCGTGTTCACGGCGAGACCGGCGAAGAAGCTCATCGCTTTTTCGTCCTTCTCGTCGTGGAATTTCGGAATAATCTTCAGGAAATAATCCGACTGCGGGATCGGTTGATAGCCGTGCAGTGCCGATGCGATACGGAAGGACGCTTCGTGGTGGCGCAGCTCTTCCTGGATGAAGTTCGCGATGTGCTGCTTCACCTCGAAGGGCTGGTGCCCGAACACGGCATCGCGGAAGCGCTCGGCGCCATAGGGTGTGGCACCATGCTCCATCCACGCGCGTAGCGACCACCATTCCGCACCGGCCCGGCGCACCTCGTCGGGCAGATCGGCCTTGGCGAGGTCGGAGAAGTCGATCTTGGACGGATCCCAGGCAAGATCGCGCGCCTGCTCGCACAGTTTCCAGATATCGTCGTATTTCAGGTCCGCGACGATCGGGTACGGGTTCGGGTTCTGCACCACTTCTTCAAGCATCGAAGCTTCCATGACCACGCACCCCTTCCTGATACGACATGACGATAGGCCGGCCCTTGCCGGATGCCAAGCGACTAGCTCCCCAGAAACGCTGCCTTCACGTCCGCACTGCGTGCGACTTCGCGCGCAGCACCTTCCTTGACGATCCGCCCGACCTGCAGGACATAGGCTCGATCGCAGACCGACAGCGCCTTCCCGACATTCTGCTCGGCAAGCAGGATTGCCGTCCCGCCGCCGACGATGACGCGCACGCGATCCAGCACCTCGTTCGTCAGCAGCGGCGACAAACCGAGCGACGGTTCGTCGAGCAGCAGCAGGCGGGGCATGGACATCAGCGCGCGGCCGATTGCCAGCATCTGCTGCTGGCCCCCCGAAAGCTGCCAGCCCAATGCCGCCTCGCGCTGACCGAGGGTGGGAAACATGTCGTAGATCGCCGCCACGCGGGTCGGAAGGTCCATGCGCCCCGCCGTCGAAGCGACCTCGAGATTCTCGCGCACTGTCATGCCGGGGAACACCCGCCGTCCTTCCGGGCAATATGCGATGCCAAGACGCGAGCGCCGGAACGTCGGCGTTGCCGCAAGGTCCTTGCCCTCGAACCGTACCCTGCCCGCAGCCGGCTTCAGGAATCCCATGATCGACTTCATCACGGTCGATTTGCCAGCACCGTTAGCGCCGAGAAGGGCGACCGCCTCGTCGGCGTCAACATGGAGCGAGGCATCGCGCAATGCTTCGATCTGGCCGTAGCGTGCGACGAGCCCTTCGATCGATAGAAGTGGCGCACTCATGCGGGTACCGCAACGTCCTGCGGGCCGAGATAGGCTTCGATGACGCGCGGATTCCGCGCGATCTCGCCCGGCGTGCCCATGGCGATGGTCTGGCCATGGTCGAGACAGACCATTCGCGAGACCAGCGGCATCAAGAATGGCATGTTGTGCTCGATCACGACGAGCGTGAGACCTTCACGCGCCAGAGACTTGAGACGCCGCGCAAGGTCGGCCTGTTCGGCTTCGTTGAGGCCGGCTGCGGGCTCGTCGAGAAGCAGGACGGATGGTTGCAGGGCAAGCGCTCGTGCGATCTCGACCCGTCGCTTCGTTCCGTAGGCGAGGCCCCCGCAGGGTCGCGTTGCCACATCGGCGGCACCCACGGCGTCCAGCAATGTCATGGCTTCGCCACGCGCCTTGGCGAGGGCGGCACCTCCCATCTCGCGGCCGAGCCGGAGGCCACGCGCGGCACCGCGCGCGATCGCGACGTTGTCGAGAACGGACATCTCGTCGACAAGATTGAGATTCTGGAAGGTGCGCGCGATTCCGCGCCGGGCGATTTCGTAAGCTGGCGCGCCTGCGATCTCCGAGCCCATGAAGACGATATGGCCATTGTCCGGGCGATAGATCCCCGAAATGCAGTTGACCAGCGTCGTCTTGCCGGAACCGTTCGGCCCGATCAGGCCGAGGATTTCACCTGCAAGCACGTCGAAACCGACGCCGTCGAGCGCCTGCAATCCGCCGAACCGCTTGCCGATGCCGGCAAGCGAGAGGATCACCTGCCCGCTTGGCAGCCCATCATGCCCGGCAGCCGGAAGCGCTTCGGCTTCCGGCAATGCGGGCGGCGGCTCTGGCAGGAACCTGCGGCGGCCGGCCTCGAGCAGGCCGATGAAGCCGTTCGGTGCGACGATGATCACGGCGAGAAGGACCAGACCGTAGGCGACCAGATAGTAGTGCTCCAGGAAGCGAAACCATTCGGGCAGGTGGATCAGCAGCACGGCCCCCAAGATGGCACCGGCGATGCGCGTGCGGCCACCCACCACGGTCATCGTCAGGCAAGCCACCATCGCGTGGAATTCCAATGCCTCGGGCGAGATGACGCGGATCGTGTGGACATAGAGAGCACCCGCCATGCCGGCATAAAGCGCGCTCAGCAGGAACGTCTCTAGGCGGAACCGGGCAACGTCGAGCCCGAGCGACATCGCGGCCGTCGGGTTCTCGCGCATGATGTGCAGCGCATGGCCGTAAAGTCCGCCGAGGATCGCCCGCGCGACAAGCCCGAGTGCCGCGACAAGACCCCAGACGAGCAGCACGGTCGGCCATCCCCGTGCGACGGCCGTGCCGAACACGACCACACCCGGCACGCCGGCAAGGCCGTTCGCACCGCCAGTCAGCGGTTCCCACTTGATCGCGACCAGCACCATGACCTGCGCGATGCCGAGCGTGGCGAGGGCGAAATAGTGGCTTTCCAGGCGCAGCACCGGGGCCGCGACGATCGCGGCAAGCAGGGCTGGCGCCAGGGCCGATACGGCGAAAGTCGCCGGGAAGCTCCAACCGAGCTTGGCACCGAGAATCCCGGTGGCATAGGCACCGAGCCCGAAGAACGTACCGTGGCACAGCGAAAGGGCGCCGGCGTGCCCGAACACGAACTGGTAGCCCATCACGAATACGGCATAGATGCCCGCGAGCGCGAAAAGGCGTAGTCCGTAGGGTGTGCCGAACATGAACGGCCATGCCACGAGGATGGCGAAGCCAATCGCCAGCGCCGGATTGATCCCGGACAGAAGCCGCGACTTCATGCGCGCCGCTGCACGGTCTCGCCGAACAGTCCCTGCGGGCGGAAGAAAAGAATCGCGAGCACGGCGACGTAGAGAAGGATCGACGCGGCCGTCTGCGAGAACAGCCAGCCCAGCGCGTCTGCGCCGAACAGGGCCGGCACGATCAGCGGCAGGGCCGGAAAGATTACCTCGAAAAGCGCTATCAGAAGCGCCCCCGAAACGGCGCCCACAATCGATCCCCAGCCGCCGATCGTGACGGCGATGTAGGCCTTGACGATGTAATTGGTGCCGTCGCTGGGCGTCACGAAGAACGTGTTCGACAACAGCGCGCCGGCGGCGCCCGCAAGCGCCGTCGCGAGCGCGAAGGTGAGTGCGATCATCGCATTGACGTCGATGCCGATCGCGGCCGCCATGTCGCAGTCCTGTGCCGTCGCGCGCATGCGCCGGCCAAGGGCAGTGCGTGCAAACAGCAGGTGCTGCCCGACGATCAATGCCGCCGCGACCGACACGACGGCAAGCGACTGCTTGGGGATCGCAAGCTCGCCGAACCGCAGGAGCGTGGCGTCCAGCAGCGGCGGGGCCGCGCGCGGCTCCGGTCCCCAGATCGCGTTGGCGGCGTTCTGGAACACGATGCCGAGTGCAATCGTGCTGATGATCGTCGCGACCGGCGGGCGCGATTTGAGCGGGAAATAAGCGAACATCGAAAAGACGACGCCCAGCAACGCCATCCCCAGCACGACGATCGGCAGGACGACAAGACCAGGCACCACACCGGGCCAGAACGGTGCAAGCTTCGAAGCGACGGCGATCGCGGCAAAACCGCCAGCCATCACCATGTCCCCTTGCGTGAAATTGACCGCGCTCGTGGCGTTGAGCACAAGCACGAAGCCCAGCGCGCAGAGCGCGTAGGCCGCCCCCAATGCCAGTCCGTTAGCGAGTAACTGCAGGGTCAGCATGGAGACGGCCAAGTCGCATCAGTTGGTCGGCAGCACGCCGGTGATGTTGTCGTACCGCTTGGCGAGCTTCGGCGAGCGGGTCGTACCGTCGTAGCAGATGATCATTGCCGAGTGCGCCATGTTGCCCTTGCCGTCCGACTTGTAGGTCATCGCAAGACCTTTGTACGTCGTCGTCGCCAGAGCCTTTTGGACGTCGGCCGCCGTGCGCGCGCCCTTAGCTACGGCGTCCAGCACCATCGCGACAGCATCGTACTGGCCGAGTGCGAAGCCATCCGGTTCGGCGTTGAACTCCTTGCGGTAGGAAGCAAGGAACGCGTCCAGCCCAGGCGTGCCGCCCGAAATTGGCGATGCGTTGGTCTCTGCGCACACACCCTTTAGTTCGGCTGGCTCGAGCAGCGCTGCCGTATGCGGCTGGTGCATGCCCGAACCCGCCACGATCGGCAGACCAAGATTCATCGCGGCCGCCTGCTTGACAACCAACGCCGTCGAAGGGCCATGCAGGTGGAGGATGAGGACGTCAGGATTAGCGGCCTTGGCTTTGCCGAGGACCGGCGACATGTCGCGCACGCTTGTTTCCAGCGATTCCTCGAACACCGGCGTGACACCCATCTTGGAGAGGTTGGCGAGGATGTGCGTGCGGCCTGACTGGCCGTAAGCCGTCGTCTGGTAGATGAGCGCGACGCGCTTCTTGCCGAGTTCCTCGACCGCGTACTTCACGTGCGCGACCTTCGTGACGTCATCGCCGGGAAAGAAGCGGAAGACGTAGGGATTGTTCATATCCGTGATCTGCGCCGTTCCCGACACGGTAATGAGCGGTACCTTGTTCTCGAGCGCTACCGGCAGCATCGCAAGCATCTGCGTTCCGAGCATCGACGCCGTGACGGCGACAACCGACCCGCGCCCGAGAGCACGCTCCAGCGCGTTGACCGCGACTTCGGGAGCAACGCCCGTGTCCGCCACCTCGGCCTTTACGGTGAGGCCCCTGGAGTTTTCCTTGACCGCGAGCAGTGCGCCGTTGCGCTGGCTTGTCCCTTCGATCGAAAGAAAGCCCGTGATCGGCACAAGCACCGGGATGGAAATCTCCTGACTGACGGCGGGCCCGGGGGCCGCGCATAGCCCGGACGCGACGGCAGCAAAGCTCAATGCAACTAGGCGGCTCGAACGCGCAAACATGGTCATCTCCTCTGGCAGGTGGCGGTGCGGGAACGACTCACCGGGGTCTGCAGGCACCGAGATTCCAACCGGCAGAGCCATATCCAGTCAACAAAATTATCTTTGTCCGTACAACAGGACTTTTCGCCGAGAGTGCTCGCATGCGGTCTTCGCGGCAGGCGGTTGCCGATACAGCACGATTTGCGTTCATGCTGCCGGCAATTCGGGCATTCGGGGTAGCTGCTACGCTCTCCGACCAGCGGGCGAGAAATATTTAGAACATGCTCAAGCCGAATTCCGCGATTAGTCGCCCAATTAAAGACGCGTCGCAAAGATCGAGCGAAATGCTATTCCAAACCGGCCAAAGAATGCGCTAGAACGATACAGAAATTCGAATCGACTGCATTTACAGAGTTGAACAGAAGATCGGCACCTGTCGTTCAAGACAGGGTCGAGCAGGGGGCAGGGAAAACCTGCCCGGCAACGGGAGGTAACGTGGCAGCGGTCTCTATCCGCAATGTCCGGAAGTCGTTCGGCAGTACGCCAGTGCTCCATGGCGTCAGCGTCGAGATCGAGGATGGCGAGTTCGTCGTGCTTGTCGGGCCCTCAGGCTGTGGCAAGTCCACCTTGCTGCGCATGCTCGCGGGGCTCGAGAACATCACGAGCGGCGAGGTTGCCATCGGCGGGCGCGTGGTCAATACCGTGCCGCCGAAGGACCGCGACATCGCGATGGTTTTCCAGAACTACGCGCTCTATCCGCACATGAGCGTGTTCCGGAATATGGCATTCTCGCTGAAGTTGGCGGGTGCACCGAAGGACGTCATGGATCAGGAGGTCGAGAACGCCTCGAAGATCCTGGGCCTCGAGAAGCTGCTGCAGCGGTTCCCGCGCCAGCTCTCCGGCGGCCAGCGGCAGCGCGTGGCGATGGGCCGTGCCATCGTGCGCGATCCGCAGGTATTCCTGTTCGATGAACCACTGTCGAACCTCGATGCCAAGCTGCGCGTGCAGATGCGCGCCGAGATCAAGGACCTGCACCAGCGCCTCAACGTCACGACCGTCTACGTAACACACGACCAGATCGAAGCCATGACCATGGCCGACAAGATCGTGGTCATGCATCAGGGCCGGATCGAGCAGGCGGGTGCCCCGCTCGATCTTTATGACCGACCGGCAAATCTATTCGTCGCGGGCTTCATCGGCTCACCTGCCATGAACATGCTGCAGGGGCACATTTCCGAAGGCAAGTTCATCGACGCAGACGGGGTGAAATGGCCACTTCCGCCCGGACATAAGGCCGCGGAGGGTGCCGAGGTGATCTACGGGATACGGCCAGAGCATCTACGGCTGGATCCCGACGGCATTCCCGCGATCGTGCATGTCGTCGAGCCGACGGGATCGGAAACTCAAGTCCTCATCCGGGTTGGCGGCGCGCCCCTGATGGGCGCGTTCCGCGAGCGGATTTCGGCAAAGCGCGGCGAAATCCTGCCGGTTTCGCCGGATCCTGCGCTCGTCCACCTGTTCGACAAGACGACCGGGCAGAAGATCTGAACCGGCAAAAGAAGTAGGCAGAAAAAGGGAGAAACGAGATGGCAAATGTCATTACTCGCCGCAGTATCCTCGCCGCCGGCGCGGGCATTGCGGCACTTTCCGTCGGCGCCCGCAACGCATTCGCGCAGGCGTCACGCATCCAGCCCGCTGCAGCCGACGCACCGAAGCTGCCGATCGAAAACGGCGCCACGCTGCGCATGCTGCGCCCTGTCCGGTTCGTTCAGCCCGACGAGGACATCTTCCGCGCCAACGCGGCGAAGTTCACCGCCAAGACGGGCGTCGAGGTTCGCGTTGATTTCGTCGGATGGGAAGACATCACCCAGCAGACTGCCGTCACTGCCAACACCGGTGCCGGTCCGGACCTGATCATCGGCTTCTCCGACGGGCCGCATATCTTCGCGGATAAGCTGATCGAACTTACGGATGTTGCCGAATATCTCGGCAAACGCTACGGCGGTTGGCTGGCGATGGCCGACAAGTACGGCAGGCGCCACAACTCGAAAAACTGGATTGGTCTTCCCTTCGGTGCTTCCGGCGGGCCCCTCGTCTACCGTAAGTCGGTCGTCAACGGGCTAGGGTTCCAGACGGTGCCGGACGATCATGCGGGGTTCCTCGATCTTTGCCGCAAGCTCAAGGCAGCCGGGAAGCCGCCAGGCTTCGCGCTGGGCCACGCAGTCGGTGACGCCAACTCCTTCTGCAACTGGCTGATCTGGTCGCATGGCGGCTATCTCGTCGACGAGGCGGGCAAAGTGGCGATCAACAGCAAGGAGACGATCGACGCGCTAAACTACCTGAAGGAACTCTACGCGACCTTCATTCCTGGAACGACGGCCTGGAACGACATCTCGAACAACCGGGCATATGCCGCCCAGGAACTGTGGCTGACGGCAAACGGCGTATCGCTCTACTTCTCGCTCAAGAACGATCCGGCCACCGCGGCGATCGCCGATGACACACAGCACCAGCTCATGCCGAAGGGTCGCCTCAACATCTCGGCGATGACCGGCCTGACGCTCAATGCCATGGTGTTCAAGCACAGCAAGTTCCCGAATGCGGCAAAGGCGTTCCTCCAGTTCATGCTGGAGCACGAACAGCACGAGCCCTGGCTCAACGCGAACCTCGGTTACTGGGCACATCCGCTTGCGGCCTACGACGCAGCTTCGGTCTGGGGCGGCGATCCACGCGTGCAGATATTCCGGGACACGATGCGCGCGCCGTTCTGGAACGGCTACAAGGGGCCGATCTCGGAAGCCTCCGGTCAGGCCAACGCCGAATATGTCACGGTGGATATGTGCGCCGCCGTTGCGTCCGGCCAAGCGACGGCTCAGGAAGCCGTGCGCGAAGCCGAGCGCCGCGCCCGCCGCATATTCCGCAGTTGAGTTACAAGTGACGGCCCGCGGCGCCGCCCGGTCGGGGCGGTGCCGCGGCGCCATTCCGGAGAGAACGAATGGACACCGCCGCTCCGCGGACATGGGTACGGCAGAAGCAGGAGCTCGGGTGGGTTGCCCGGCTCTTCGACTGGAAGCCGTTCCTCGTCGTCATCTGCCTGGCGCCGGCGGTCGGGTTGCTGCTGGTCTTTCTTACCTATCCGCTCGGCCTGGGCATCTTCCTTGCGTTCACGGACACGACGATCGGCCGTCGCGGCGTCTGGGTCGGCCTCGAGAACTTCGAATTCCTGCTCGAGGACAGACTCTGGTGGAACGCCGTGTTCTACAGCGTCTTCTATACGGGTATCGCGACGATCCTCAAATTCGGCCTCGGTCTGTGGCTCGCACTGCTGCTCAACAACCATCTTCCGTTCAAAAGCATCCTGCGCGCGATCATCCTTCTGCCGTGGATCGTGCCGACCGTGCTGTCGGCGATCGCCTTCTGGTGGATCTACGATCCGCAGTTCAGCATCATCTCGTACATGCTGACCGACGTGCTCGGCTGGCGCACGACGAATATTGATTTCATCAACACGCCATGGTCGGCGCGCTGGTCGCTGATCGCGGCGAATGTCTGGCGCGGAATTCCCTTCGTCTCGATCTCGCTGCTTGCCGGCCTTCAGACCATCTCGCCGTCCCTCTACGAGGCCGCGATGCTCGACGGTACCTCGCCTTGGCAGCGCTTCTGCTACATCACCTTCCCGATGCTGTTGCCGATTCTGGCGATCGTCATGACTTTCAGCATCATCTTTACATTTACAGATTTCCAGCTCGTCTATGCGATCACGCGCGGCGGGCCGGTGAATTCAACACATCTTCTGGCCACGCTCGCTTTCCAGCGCGGCATCCCCGGCGGTCAGCTCGGTGAAGGTGCGGCGATCGCGGTGTCGATGATCCCGTTCCTGATTTTCGCGACGCTATTCAGCTATTTCGCGCTGGCGCGCCGCAAGTGGCAGCAGGGAGAAGGCGATGACTGAGGCCCGCATGGCTGCCCATCACGACGATCCGAACGAGGGCGCCTCGACTACGGCGACTGCGGCAGCTGCTGCAGTCGCCGCTGAGACAATGGCGTGGGACAGCAAGACCCGGCGCATGGTGACGATCTATCTGCCACTCGCCTGCTTCGTGCTGATCCTGCTGTTCCCGTTCTACTGGATGGCTGTAACGGCCTTCAAGCCGAACGCCGAACTCTACGACTACAAGACCTACAACCCGTTCCTTATCGGTTCGCCGACGCTCGACCATATCAAGCATCTTCTTTTCAAGACGGCCTATCCGACTTGGCTGCTAACGACGATGACGGTGGCCGTATGCGCGACGGCCCTGTCGCTCGTGTCGAGCACGCTTGCCGCCTACGCCATCCAGCGGCTGCGCTTCACGGGCAGCCAGTATGTGGGGCTTGCGATCTATCTCGCATATCTGGTGCCTCCGTCGATCCTGTTCATCCCGCTGGCAATGATGGTCAACTGGCTCGGTCTGTTCGACACACCGCTGGCACTGATCCTCGTCTATCCGACGTTCCTAATTCCGTTCTGCACGTGGCTGCTGATCGGCTATTTCAAATCCATCCCGTACGAACTCGAGGAATGCGCGCTGATCGACGGGGCGACACGGCTGCAGATCCTGCGTGAAATCACGTTGCCCCTCGCCGTCCCCGGGCTCATCAGTGCGGGCATTTTCAGCTTCACGCTGTCGTGGAACGAGTTCATCTATGCACTAGCCTTCATCCAGTCGAGCGAGAAGAAGACCGTGCCGGTCGCCATCCTGACAGAGCTCGTCACCGGCGACGTCTATCAATGGGGTGCATTGATGGCGGGCTCGCTGCTGGGGTCTCTTCCGGTCGCTCTCTTCTATTCGCTGTTCGTCGACTATTACGTGTCTTCGCTAACCGGTGCCGTAAAGGAATAGTCAGCTCCCGGGCTTGTCATGCAGCGGCGAGAAAAACAGGTCCTTCCATGAGCCCGGGCGCTCCTTGATCTGTCCGGTGCGGAACTGGAAATCCGCAAATGCGGCCGACTTTTCAGGCGTCGTGGTGAAGCGAATCTCCGGGTCGACCAGGATTGCCTGTATGAAATCGACAGTCAGGGTCGAAGGCTCGGCCCGTAGATAGAGTTCTGCGGCTGCCCGCGGATTTGAGCTGATCCAGGCATTTGCCGCGTCGAGTGCGGCAACGAACGCGCCGACGGTCTTCGGGTTCGCATCGGCGAAACGCCCGGTTGCGTAGACAACGTTGAAAGTATGCGGGCCACCAAGCAGGTCGTAGCTGCTGACAAGCCTGCGGATCCGCGGGTCCTCGAGCTGCCGTTGCTGAAACGGCGGGCTCGTGAAATGTGCCGTGATCTCAGAGCGCCCCGACAGCATCGCGACCGTCGCGTCCGGATGCGACATGCTGACGCTCAGCGGATCGAGCCTGTCGAACTTGCCGAACGCCCGCTCGCTTGCCATCTGAATCAGGTTGGCCTGGAAGCCGATCCGCGCTGAGGGAAGTGCAATTCTGTCGCGATCGGTCAGATCGGCAACCGTCTTGACCGCAGGATTGTTGGTCAGAAGATAGTTCGGCATAGATCCAAGTGAGGCCACGCCGCGCACCTTGTGCTGGTTGCGCGTACGATCCCACACGGTAATCATCGGCGTAACGCCGGCGGTGACGAATTCGATGGCGCCCGACAGGAGCCCGTCGTTCATTCCAGCTGCACCACTGATCGTAACCCATTCGACCGACGGCTCCGGCAAGCCGATTTCGCGGATTTTCGCTTCCAGCAGGCGCTGCTCCTTGACGACATAGAGCGGCAGATAGGCAACGCCGAACTGCGGCGCGATCCGAACTTGCCGCGCTTCCTGAGCGGTGGCGACGGTGGCCATGGCGACAGATGCGAGCAGCGCCGTCGCGACACTTCGGAGGAATGACATGGCAAAATTGACCTTCTGCAACGGAACGGGGGGCAAGAATCACACCGATCCGCACTGGAGGCAATTCAGGAAAACTTAAATTGCCATTTGGAAATTCTGACGTAACCTTTTCCGGACAGGTGCTTAGAGGAGGTTGTCTCGGACATAGATCTCGATCCGGATTGCTTCCTGATCCTGAAGAATCGTGTCACCGCAGCAATGCGCCAGAAGGACCCGCCCGGCCGAGCGGGCCTCGTGCCCCGCATTCTGGCTGATGATCGTATCCAGCACGCCGTGCACGACAAACCGGCGCGTATGCGGCGTCAATTCATGCGCGATCCAGACGATGTCCTTTGCTTGCCCCGATTCCTGAAGAGCCGCGGCAATGCCCCGGTTTCCCGCGCCGACATTGTAGATGCCGACCAGATCCGGGTTCTCGGCGATGAGGCGGGCGGTGGCGGGTCGAGTCAGATCGCTGTCGTCCCGGCCCTCGATGGCCGGCAGAACGGTCAGGCTCGGATACTCGCCCGAAATGACCTGCGTGAAGCCGAACTGCCGCTCCGCATGGTCGCGCAATGCAAGTGAGCCGGCGATGACGCCGATCTTGCCGGTCCTCCCACGCAGGTATTTTCCCATCAGGGTGCCGGCCGTCCGGCCGGCGGCCGGATTGTCGATCCCGACATAGTGCAGACGCCGCGAACCAGGAACATCCGAAACGAGAGTTACGACCGCGATGTTGCGCGCGACCAGTTCGTCGATCGCGATGCGAACACGCGGATGGTCCAGGGCGACGACGGCCACGCCGTCATAGACCGGCGGCAACCGCTCTAGCGACTGCCCAATCACGTCGGGATCGAAGACGTCGACATGGAACGTGTCGACGAACGCGCGCTGGGCGGCCAACCATCCTGTGGTTTGCCGGACCTGCTCGGCGAGATCCGCCATGAACGTGTTGTCGCCGACAGGCAGGATGAACGCGAACCGATAGCTCCGGTTGCGCGCCAGACGGGCCGCGGCGAAATCCGGTCGATAGCCGAGCTTCACCACTGCCGTTTCGACACGCGCGACGGTTTTCTCGCGCACGCCAGGCCGCTTGTTGACGACGCGATCGGCTGTGGCAAGCGACACACCAGCTTCGCGCGCGACGTCCTCGAGCGTCACTTTCACCGCCTGGCTCGTCGCCGGATTCCTCATGCGCGCGCGGCCCAGGCCATACCGCGGGTCATGATCTGCTTCATCTCAGGAATGTCGAGTTCGTACGCCCGATGGCCGAGCGTACAATAGAAGACGCGGCCCTTGCCGAAGCGCTTTTTCCAGACGACCGGCATCACAACGCCTTCGACCCATTGCGCATGATCGCCGGTGAAGGTCGTCGTCGCAAGTACTTCGATGCCCGGATCGACATGCATGTAATAGTGCTCCGAGCGGTAGTCAAAATCCTTCAGGCCGCTCATCACTGGATCGTCGGGTCGCGTCACGTTCACCCGAAAGTCGATGATGTTCCCGGGATGGGCGACCCATTGGCCACCGCACATGAATTGGTATTCGACCGAATCCCGGAATGCATCGCACATGCCGCCGTGATGGCCTGCAAGCCCGACGCCGTTTTGGACGGCCGCACACAGGTTGAGCGCTTCGGCCTTCTCGATCTTTGACATCGTGTAGATCGGAATGATCAAAGACAGGTCGTGGATCGCCGGATCGGCGAATGCGGCAGTCGACGTCTCGACCCGCACGTCGTAGCCTGCAGTCATCAACCAGGTCCGGTAGATCGAGGCACAGAGGTCGGGGTCGTGGCCGTTCCAGCCGCCCCAGACGATCATGGCCGTGGGTTTCTTCTTCGTCATCGCGCCTACTCCAATCGCCCACCGGACATCCCGGCCGCCAGCGCGGCCGGCCGGTCGACGCTGCTCTCGATCTTGATCCGGCGTCCTTCGTCCGAGGATTTCTGGAACGCCTCCATTACCTCAAGCACGTGGAATGCCAAAGCGCCATTCGCCCGGTGCGGACGGCCTGCCCGAAGTGCCGTCGCCATGTCGGCGATACCGATCGAGCGGAACTCGCCGTCGGTATAGCCGTGCGTATGCGGCATGGCCTCCCACTCACCCCCGGTCTTGGCGACCGAGACCTCTCCGCCGAACCGGTTCGGATCCGGAACCAGCATTGCGCCTTTGTCACCATAGATCTCGATCGGTGTGTGCCGGTGCTTAGGCACATCGAAGCTCATCGCGATCGAGATGACGGCGCCATTCCGGAACTCGAGCATTCCGGCGACATGGGTTGAAACCTCGACCGGCATCATCGTGCCCTTGAGAGGCTCGCTGGTGATGAGCCGCTGCTCGCGCGGGCGGGCCGTCGATCCCATCACGCTGGCGACGGGCCCGAGCAACTGGACGAGATCGGTGACGTAGTAGGGCCCCATGTCGAGCATCGGGCCACCGCCGCGCAGATAGTAGAACCCCGGTGCCGGATGCCAGCGTTCATGGCCCGGGCACATGAAGAAAGCGCTGCCGGCGACGGGCGTGCCAATGGCTCCCGAGTCGACCAGAGCCCGTGCCGTCTGGTGCCCACCGCCAAGGAACGTATCAGGCGCACACCCCACGCGCAGCCCCTTCTCGCCGGCGAGATCCATGACCTTTTTCGCCTCGACCAGATTCACGCCAAGCGGCTTTTCCGAGTAGACGTGCTTGCCCGCGCGCAACGCCACAAGATCGACATCGGTATGGGCGAGGGGCACGGTCAGGTTGACGACGATTTCGATGTCGGCACGCTTGAGCATCTGGTCGACGCGCATAGCCTGCAACCCGAATTCGGCGGCACGCTTTTCGGCGGACTCAGTGCGCATGTCGGCCACCCCCCGGATCTCGAGGATCGGGAAGTTGCGCGACGCCTTGATATAAGCGGCGCTGATCACGCCGCATCCGATGATTCCGATTCCGACTTTCTGCACGCGACCGCTCCGTGGTTGTCTGTTCAGCCTTTGACCGCACCGGCCGTCAGACCGGCAACGATGTGTTTCTGCGCCAATACGAACAGCAGGAATGTCGGCACGATCGTCAGCGTGATGAACGCCAGAATCAAATGCCAATCCGAAGTGTACTCCCCCTGATAGACCATGATGCCCAGCGGCCACGGATACATCGCGTCGCTGTTAAGCATCACGAGCGGGACGAGATAGGCGTTCCAGCTGTGAACGAAGGTGATCGTCCCAACGGTCGCCAGGATCGGACGGGACAGCGGCAGGGTGACGAAACGGAAGAATCGCGGATAGCTGCATCCGTCGACGAGGGCCGCTTCCAGGAGCTCGGTGGGCAGATCCCGGAAGAACCGCCGGAAGAGCAAGATGCTCATCGCCAGCGCGAACGCGACCTGCGGCAGCACGACCCCGAAATAGGTGTCGAGCAGGCCGAGATCGCGCACCTTGATGAATAGCGGCAGGATCGCGGTCGCCGCCGGAAAGAGCAGCCCCATCGTGAAATAGTTGAGAAGCATGCGACTCCCGTAGAATCGCAGATGCGCGAAGACGAATGCCGCCATGGACGCGACGATCAGCGTCAGCGCGGTCGTCAGTGTCGAGATCGCGAAGGAATTGCCGAGGAGCTGCCAATAGCGTCGCGAAAGCAGAATTCCGCCATAGTTCTGCCACTCCCAGACCATCGGCAGACCGAAAGGATTGGTACGCAACTCGCCGAGCGACTTAAAGCCCCCAAGGACCGTTGCGAGCAGTGGAACCGCCACGAAGGCCGCAACCAGCGTCAGGAACAGCGCGCGATAGAGCGTGGCGAGCTCCGGCATCCGACTTGGGAGATTGACGGACCTATTCATCGCGCATGAACCAGCGCTTGTAGGTGACGGCGAACGTCGCGCAGATCACGAACAGAATCACGCCGATGGCGCTTCCATACCCGATCCGCATGCGGGTGACGCCGTGCGAATAGAGAAAACTGACCATCGTCTGAGAGGAATCGGCCGGGCCGCCGCGGGTCAGCGGCATCACCAGATCGAACAACTGGAGCGAGCCAACAACCGCGAAGAAGATCGAAAGACGGATCGTCGGATAGAGCAGTGGGATCGACACGAATCGCAGCACTTGCCAACGCGAAGCGCCGTCGATACGCGCCGCCTCGATCAGATTCCGGTCCTGCCCCTGGAGGGCCGCGATGAAGAGCATCATGTGAAAGCCGAAATACTTCCACACGATGACGATCAGGATCGCGAGCATCGAAGTCTGCGTACTCGCGAGTAGATGCGGCGCTTCGGCATTAAACAGACGATAGATCGACGCCAGCAGGCCATAATCGCCGTCATAGACGAAGCTGAAGATCAGGCCCGTCGCGACCTCGGCCAGCACATAGGGCAGGAAAAACAGCATACGCAGCGCCACTGCGCCGCGGAAACGCTCCGCCAACATCAACGCCAGCGTCAAGGCCAACGGCAGCTGGATCAGCAGCGAGACGACGATGATCAGAAGATTGTTCCGCAACGCCAGGCCGAAGGCGCGCGTCTCGAACACGAAGCGGTAGTTGTCGAGGCCGATCCAGTTCGTCGGCGTGCCAAAGCCGTTCCAGTTGAAGCCGCCGTACCACGCCGCTTCGATGATCGGCAGAACGACGAAAACCGTGAAAAGAAGAAGTGCCGGTGGCAGAAAAAGGACGACCGCGGTCAGCTGGCCTGAAGCAATCGAGCGGCGAAGGGTAGACGTCAGCATTGGCCTTCCCGGTCGAGCGGTTGGAGGGGCGGCGCACGGCCACCCCTCCTCGCCATCGGTTCGATTGTCAGTTGCCTTGCTTCCACGCGTCCTGCACGGCCTTGGCAACCTGCTTGGGCGTCATGCTGCCGCCGGCTAGTTCGGCGGTCGCATCGTTGACGACGCGGCCGACCGATGGCCCGAGCATCTGATCGTAGAAGTTCTGGTGGTACTTGGAGCGGCCGAGATTCTGCGCGATGTTGCGCATGAACGCGTTGTTGATGCCGGCTTCCGCGCCCTTCACGACCGGAACGAGGAAGTTGCCGCCGGCCAATCGCATCTGCACGTCCTTCGCAACGAAGAACTTGATGAACTCGGTCGCCTCCTTAGGCGCGCCCTTCGTGACAAGCCAGCCGTTGATGCCGCCAAGCGTATCCGTCGCCTCGCCCTTGCCACCGGGGATCGTCGGGAAGTCGAACCACCCGAGCTTCTCGTCGACGATGCCGACCTTGTCGGCCGCGAGCGCCTTCTGCTGGTGATATACGGTGCTGATTACCAGCGTCATCGCCGCCTTGCCGTCACCGAAGAAGCCCGTCGACTGTGGATTCTTGAATCCGAGGAAACCGTTCTGAAACGGCTGCAAGTCGACCAGCTGCTTCATCAGGTCGCCGGCCTTCTGGAACGTCTCGGCCTCGAAACCGCCGTTCTCGCCACGCAGAGCCGCCTCGAACGCCGCCTTGCCACCGATGCGTACGGCGAGGTGCGTCCAATAGAAGTGCAGCGGCCACTTGTCGCCCCCGCCTACCGTGATGGGCGTGATGCCGGCGGCCTTGAGTGTCTTGACCGCCGCCAGCAGATCGTCCCACGTCTTGATCTTGCTACCATCGACATTGGCCTTGGCCATCAGATCCTTGTTGTAGAGGAAGCCGACCTGCGACTGCGCAAACGGCAAACCATAAGTCTTGCCATCCTGCGTGAAGGCCGCAAGGGCAGCCGGCGAGATCTCGCCACTGATGTCCTTGATCGATCCGGCGATGTCCTGCAGGACGCCGGCTTCGATCTGCGCCTTCAGAACGCCACCAGCCCAAGAATAGATGATGTGCGGCCGATCATTCGACTGAAGCAGGGTCGGAAGCTTGGCCTTGTAGGATTCGTTCTCGAGAAACTGCATCTCGACTTTCGTGCCGGGATGCGATGCCTCGAACGCGCGCGCGACCTCTTCCCAAATCTTGATCTGGGCCGGATTGACCTCAAGATGGAGCCATTTGACCGTCGTCTGTGCGGCGGAACTGCCGGCCGAGAGCAGCAATGCGGCGGCAACCAGCAGCGATCGATTCAACGCGTTCATGCGATCCCCCCATGCCGGCACATTGGTTGGCCGGGCTTGATCAGAACACTGCCGAAAAAATTTGAGCTACGCAACTCAAATTTTGATATATACCCGTCAATAATTGGACGGGTCCAAGCCCGCGACGGGGAAAGAAGGCTCTAGATGGTTGCGATATATCCGGACCTCGCTGGCAAGGTCGTTCTCGTAACCGGCGGTGCGTCGGGAATTGGCGAAACGATCGTGCGCCGGTTTGCCGGCCAAAAATCTGCGGTCGCCTTCTTCGACATAAAAGCTGATGAAGGTACGGCGCTTGCCCGCGAGTTGACGTCGCAGGGCCTGGCTGTCCACTTCCGCAAGGTCAATCTTACCGATACGTCGGCAATGCAGGAAGCGATCGCGGCCATCCGCGGCACGCTCGGCCCAGTTTCCATCTTGATCAACAACGCGGCAAATGACGAGCGTCATACGACGGAGACCGTAACGCCGGAATATTGGGATGAACGGATCGCGGTCAATCTCAAGCACCAGTTTTTTGCCGCCCAAGCCGTGCTACCCGACATGAAGGCCCGCGGCGGCGGCTCGATCGTGAACTTCGGATCGACGTCGTGGATGGCGGGACAGGGCGGAATGGCTGTCTACACCGCTTCAAAGTCGGCCGTACTCGGCCTCACCCGCTCGCTGGCGCGCGACTATGGCCCTTTCAACATCCGGGTCAATGCGATCGCCCCCGGTTGGATCATGACATCGCGTCAGATCGAGAGATGGTTGACGCCGGCATCCGAGGCCGAACTGATGGCGCGCCAGTGCCTCAAGCGACGCCTCCAGCCCGACGAACTCGCCCGCTTCACCCTTTTTCTCGCGTCCGATGAGGCATCGGCTTGCACAAACCAGCACTACATCGTCGACGGCGGCTGGGTCTAAGGCCGACTATTGGCGCGGAGCCGGCCCGGTGCTCTTCCGCACCAGGAGTTTTGCCGCAAGAGTTACGGCCACCGGCCTGACCGGCGCATCTGCGGCCATCGCGTCGGCGAGCAGCTCCGCCGCGCGCGCGCCGATTTCACGCCGCGGCTGGTGAACGGTTGTCAATGGCGGCTCGCAATATTCCGCGTACTCGATCGCGTCGAAACCGACGATCGACAGATCCTCCGGAACTCGCAGGCCCGCGGCACGAACTGTCTTGAGGAATCCGATCGCCATTTCGTCATTTGCCGCGAAGACCGCCGTTGGCCGCTGCTTCTTCGTCATTCCGAGCAATGCACCAGCCGCGCGCTCGCCCGCCGTGAACGTGAAATCGCCTTCCCATACGACAGACGCCGAAGCCTGCAGTCCGCCGGCAGCCAGCGCATCCCAAAAGCCGGCACGCCGCGCCTTATCGAGGATGTTGACGGCCGGGCCGGAGACATAGCCGATGCGTCGATGGCCAAGCTCGACGAGATGGCGGGCGGCGGCAGCGGCGGCAATCCGGTTGTCGACTTCAACATGGGAGAACCTGCCACCGGGTATGGCTTCGCAGGCCGCCACGATCGGGACGTCAGCGTCGATCAGCGTTCGGCTCGTGCCCTTCAGGACATGCCCGCAAAGCAACAACACACCATCCACCTGCCCCGCCGACGCGAGATCGACATAGCGCGACTCCTTGTCGGGCGAATTGTCGAGATTCGCGATGATCAGGCCGTAGCCGCGGCGCGAAAGAGTCTCATCGATGCCGCGTAGCACTTCGGCAAAAAACGGGTTCTCGATATTCGGAACCACCACGAGCGCCATATGGCTGCGGCGCGCGCGCAGGTTCCGAGCGGCAACATTTGGCGTGTAGCCGGTCTGCCGGACCGCGGCTAGGACTCGATCGCGAGTCGCCTTGGCAACGATTTCGGGATTGGCGAGCGTCCGGCTAACGGTCGCCGCGGATACGCCCGAGAGCTTCGCGACGTCGGCGATCTTTGCGGGTGCACCGAGGCGGAACGATTTTGATTTCGGCATGTTGGATCTCACAAGTCTGCATAGAGCGAGCACGGTCGCACGGAACAGGTTGCCGCAAATCGCGAGTGTCTTGCGACAGTCGTCGTGTTCTGCTATCCTGAATGTAATCGATTTCAAAGAAAATCGATAACACAAGCTTCGGGAGGAAACATGGGCCAGCGAATGATCCGGACAATACTGCCTGCCATCGTCCTTGCGGCGACCGCAGGTGCAGCGTCCGCACAGCAACGCGCAGAAGTCATCCATTGGTGGACGTCGGGCGGCGAGTCGGCAGCCGTGCGCGTGTTTGCCGACCAGTTCAACAAGGCGGGCGGCCAGTGGGTCGACACCGCAATCGCCGGCGGCGCCAATGCGCGCACCGCGGCAATCAACCGGACTGTCGGCGGAGATCCACCGACCGCGATGCAGTTCAACACCGGTAAGCAGTTCGACGACCTGGTCGAGAACAATCTTCTTGCCGACGTCGATGCCGTCGCGACCGAGCAGAAATGGAAGACCATCTTGCCGGAGTCGATCATCAATGCGGTGTCACGGAACGGAAAATTCTACGCCGTCCCAGTCAACATCCATGGTCAAAATTGGATCTGGTACAGCAAGGAAGTCCTCGACAAGGTCGGCGCCGCGGAACCGAAGAACTGGGACGAAGCGATCGTCATTCTCGACAAGATCAAGGCGGCCGGCCTGATCCCCCTCGCCTTCAGCGGCCAGAAGAACTGGGAACGTGATCTCTTCAACACCGTGCTGCTCGACAAAGCCGGGCCGACGGTGTGGGCGGGTATCTACACGCAGCGCGCCGAAGCCGCCGCACGCAGCGCCGACTTCCGCACGGCGGTCGAGACGTTCGCCAAGCTGCGGAACTACGTCGATGCCGGCTCTCCGGGCCGCAACTGGAACGATGCGACAGCACTCGTCATCCAAGGCAAGGCCGGCATGCAGGTGATGGGCGACTGGGCCAAGGGCGAATTCGCCGCTGCGAACAAGGTGCCGGGCAAGGACTATGGCTGCACGCTGTTCGGCAGCAAGGGCGGCGGCTACGTGATCGGCGGCGACGTCTTCGCGTTCCCCAAGCAGAAGAACGCGGCAGCGGCGAGCGCCCAAGTCCTTCTTGCCAAGACGATGCTTGCGCCCGAAACGCAGATCCTCTTCGCGCAGAAGAAGGGCTCGATTCCGGTGCGAACCGACCTCGACGTATCGGCGCTCGATATCTGCGCGCAGAAGGCGGCCAAGCTGATGACCGACAAGTCCCAGCAGGTCGCCTCTGTGCAGATGCTGGCACCGCCCGCGATGAACGGCGCGATGGAAGACCTGATCTCGCAGTTCTGGAACGGCCCGGGCATGTCGAACGACCAGTTCATCGACAAGATGGTCGGTGTCCTGAAGCAGAGCTACTGAGGCGAAGCCATTCCCGCGGGTCCATCGTGACCCGCGGGAATTCTCAACTTCCAGAGACGCAGGAAGCACTCTCGAATGCTCGCTCAACTTGGCCGCATCCGATCGCGAACGGTCGCCGGATTTGCATTGATTCCGGCCCTCGTCATCCTCATCGTCGCCTATATCGGCAGCACGGGCTGGACGGTCTGGATATCGTTCACCGCCTCGCGAATGCTTCCGAACTCCAATTTCGTCGGCTTTCGCCAATATGAAACGCTACTGAACAACGACCGATGGCTCGTTTCCTCGCACAACCTCGCCATTTTCGGATCGTTGATGGTGATCGGCGCACTCCTCACCGGACTCATGCTCGCGATCATGATCGACCAGCGCATCCGGGCCGAGAACCTGCTGCGTTCCATCTTCCTCTATCCGTTCTCCATGTCGTTCGTCGTCACCGGTCTCGCCTGGCAGTGGATGCTCAATCCGACCCATGGCATCCAGAAGCTCGTCCGCGGCTGGGGCTTCGAGAACTTCCAGTTTGACTGGATCGTACGGCAGGAAACGGTCATCTACACGCTCGTCATCGCCGGCATTTGGCACGCATCGGGGCTTGTGATGGCCATCATGCTGGCAGGACTACGCGGCATTGACGATGAGATCTGGAAGGCATCGCGGGTCGACGGCGTCCCAGCGTGGCGAACCTACATATCCATCGTGATCCCGATGCTGGGCGCGAGCTTCGCGACCGCCGGCGTGCTCCTTTCCGCAAGCGTCGTGCGGCTCTACGACCTCGCCGTCGCAATGACGAATGGCGGCCCAGGCCTGGCCTCTGAGGTTCCGGCGAAATTCGTCATGGATCACCTATTCGAACGCGGCAATCTGGGTCTTGCCGCCGCTGCCGCGACGTCGATGCTCGTGACCGTGATCTCGATCGCGGCACCGCTGCTCTACGCGCGCAGCCGGGCACGCGCACAAGAGACACGTCGATGACCGAAAATGTCGCGATCGAGCCGTCGGGCACACGACCGAAACGCACGTCTCCTACCCGGATCGGGATCTACGCGTTTCTCACGATCTGCGCATTGTTCTTTCTGACCCCCCTATACGTGATGATCGTCACCTCGCTGAAGACGATGGACGAGATACGAGGCGGCTACATCCTCAGCCCGCCCGCCGATTTCACCATCGCCGCCTGGTCCAAGGCGTGGATGTCGGCCTGCACCGGCCTCAACTGCAATGGCATCCGGGTCGGCTTCTTCAATTCGATACGCATTCTCGTGCCATCAGTCATCGTGTCGATCGCCGTCGGCTCGCTAACCGGCTATGCCTTGTCTTTCTGGCGGGTCCGGGGCGCCGGCTTGATATTTGGCACACTGATGATTGTGGCTTTCATCCCGTACCAAATCTTCATCTATCCGCTCGTACGCATCTACTCTTCGCTCGGCATCAATCAGACGCTTTTCGGGATCGTGCTCATCCACACGACGTTCGGGCTGCCGACGATGACCCTCCTCTTCCGAAACTATTTCGCGAGCCTACCTCAGGAACTGTTCAAGGCCGCCCGCGTCGACGGCGGCGGCTTCTTCCAGATTTTCTGGTCGATCATGCTGCCGATGGCAGTCCCGATGATCGTCGTCGCGATGATCCTGCAGGTAACGGGCATCTGGAACGACTTCATCCTCGGCCTGGTTTTCGCCGGGCGCGAGAATCTTCCGATGACTGTTCAGCTCAACAACATCGTCAATTCCACCCAGGGTGAGCGGGCCTACAACGTGGACATGGCGGCAACCATCCTGACGGCACTCGTGCCGCTGATCGTCTATTTCGGCTCGGGGCGCTGGTTTGTACGCGGCATCGCGGCCGGTGCTGTGAAAGGCTGATACATGACCGAACGCATCGACGTTGCACTCAAGAACATCAAGATCATGTTCGGCGCCGTGAAGGTGCTGGAAAATCTCGATCTTGACGTCACCAAATCCGAATTCCTCGTGCTGCTCGGGCCTTCAGGTTGCGGCAAGTCCACGCTGCTGAATGCAGTCGCCGGACTTGTCGATGTCAAGGAAGGGCAAATCTGGATCGGCGGGAAGAACGTCACGTGGGAGGAGCCGAAGGATCGCGGCATCGCGATGGTGTTCCAATCCTATGCGCTCTACCCGCGGATGACGGTACGCGGCAACATGTCCTTCGGTCTGAAAGTGACGGGCACACCGTCGGCGGAGATCGACCGGCGCGTGCGCGAAGCGGCCGAGATGCTCCGGATTTCCGACCTGCTTGAGCGCCGGCCGTCCGAGCTGTCGGGAGGCCAGCGCCAGCGCGTGGCGATCGGCCGGGCACTCGTCCGCAAGGTTGGCGTATTCCTGTTCGACGAACCGCTGTCAAACCTAGATGCACAGCTTCGTGCAGAACTGCGTGTCGAAATCAAGCGGCTGCATCAGCAACTTGGTGCAACGATAATCTATGTCACGCACGACCAGATCGAAGCTCTGACTCTCGCCGACCGGATCGCGGTCATGCATGCCGGCGTGATCCAGCAGCTGGACACGCCTAACAAGATATATCGCGAGCCGAAAAACCGCTTTGTGGCATCTTTCGTTGGTTCTCCTGCGATGAATTTTATAGATGGTGCGATCGAGATTGCCGCCCGTCAAACCACCTTCATTGGCGGTGGTTTGCGCATTCCTCTCGACGGCTATGCATTTGCCGGTCCGCCATCGGCAATGCCGGCGACACTCGGCGTACGCCCGGAGCATGTCCTGACCGGGTCGGCTGCCGGACAGGCAGGCTTCGAGGCCACGGTCGAATTGGTGGAGCCGATGGGTGCCGATAGTCTCGTCTGGTGCCGGACCGGTGCGGGAAACGCATTCTCCACCCGCCTGCCGGGTGATACCTCGACAACGGCCGGGGACAAAATTCGTGTCGAATTCCCCGCCGCATCCCTTTCGTTATTCGAAATTTCTCGTGGCCAAAGACTCTAGGAGCAACTACGTGAACGCCATCGACCGACTGTCTTTCCAGCTCTACTCGGCACGCGGCTACCAGACCCTCGAACAACAGTTTGAGTTGATTGCCGGTCTCGGCTATCGCATGGTCGAGCCCTATGGCGGCCTGTTCAACGACACGGGTCTTCTGAGGAAGCTCCTCGACAAGCATGGCATGACCGCGCCGACTGCCCATGTCGGCCTGGATCGGTTGCGCGCGGACGCTGCCGGCACAGCACGGCTATGCAAGTCGCTCGGCGTCCAGACGATCTTCGCTCCGGCTCCACCGATGGGTGAGCGAGAAGGCGACGAAGCACACTGGCGCAAGCTCGGCAAGGAGCTTGCCAAGCACGGCGCGGCTGTTACCGGCGAGGGACTTCGATTCGGCTGGCACAACCACAGCTGGGAATTCGGCAAGACTGCGGGTGGCCAGACTTTTCTCGACACGATGTTCGAGGAAGCACCGGCCTTGCTCTGGCAGGCCGACATCGCGTGGGTCGTGCGCGGTGGCGCCGATCCGATCATCCAGCTTTCCAAGTACGCCAAGCGGGTCGTCGCATGTCACGTTAAGGACATCGCACCGTCCGGCCAATGCGCGGACGAAGACGGCTGGGCCGATCCAGGCCACGGCACGCTCGACTGGAAGGCGCTGCGCGCCGCGATCGAGAAAACATCCATCGAACTCTACGTCGTCGAGCACGACAAGCCAAACGATGCACCGCGCTTCGCGCGCCGGGCCCGCGAATTTGTCGCAAGCTGGAATTAGGAGGATACCGAAGAATGCGTACACTGGGCGTCGGCATCGTCGGATGCGGGAATATCTCGTCGATCTACATGCAGAACATGCCGAAGTTTTCCGGCATCCGGCTGGCCGGTTGCGCCGATATGCGGCCGGAAATGGCCAAGGCGCAGGCCGACAAATTTGGCATCGAAGCCATGTCGATCGGCGCGCTGCTCGCGCGTAGCGACATCGACATCGTCGTCAACCTCACGACCCCGAATGCGCACTTCGAGGTCAGCAATGCTGCGCTGGCGGCGGGGAAGCACGTCTTCGGCGAGAAGCCCATCTGCGTCGAAGCAGCCGATGCCCAGCGCCTGGTGGCCGACGCCGCCGCCCGCGGCCTCAAGATCGGTTGCGCACCTGACACGTTCCTCGGTGCCGGTGGGCGTCTCGCCCGCGAGATCGTCGATTCCGGGAAAATCGGCCGGGTCCTGTCGGGGACCTGCTTCCTGATGTCGCACGGAATGGAGCATTGGCATCCAGATCCGGAATTCTTCTTCAAACCGGGCGGTGGGCCGGTTCTCGACATGGCACCCTACTATCTCGGGGCGCTCGTGAATCTCCTTGGACCTGTTTCGCGTGTGCAGGCCCGCACATCGGCCGGCTTTGCCGACCGCCTAGTGACGTCGGAGGGTCCCCGCAAGGGTCACCGGATCAAGGTCGAGACGCCGACCACCGCGATGGCGATCATCGAATTTGCGTCGGGTGCCGATATCGTCTTCACGATGAGCTGGGATGTCTGGAAGCACGGCCATCCGCCCATCGAGCTTTACGGCACCGAAGGATCGCTCCGCGTTCCCGACCCGAATTTCTTCGGCGGAACGGTCGAGTACACCGAGAAGGGCGGCGATTGGACCGTTTCGGACTCTGCAGGAAAGCCGTTCGGCAAGCCGAACTGGCGCTCGCCGAACTGGGCACCCTCGTTGCCGGACCGGGCGAACTACCGATGCCTCGGAATCGCCGAACTGGCAAGCGCGGCAACCCTCGGCACACCGCATCGCGCTTCCGGGGCGCTAGCAAGCCACGTGCTCGATACGATGCACGCCATTCTCGAAGCCGGCAAGGCGGGCGAAGCGGTCAAGGTTGCTTCGCGTATCGATCGACCTGCAACGCTGTCGGATACGGATGCCGCCGCCCTATGGGCAGGCCCCAATCAGTAGGAAGCACACCATGCCAAGCACGATGAAAGGCCCCGCGATTTTTCTTGCTCAGTTTGCGGGCGACGCGGCCCCCTTCAATTCCTTTGACGCGATCACGCGCTGGGCCGGATCTCTCGGCTACAAGGGCGTTCAGGTGCCGACTTGGGACAAGCGCCTGTTCGATCTGGAGAAGGCCGCGAGTTCGAAGACTTACTGCGATGAAATTGCCGGCGTCGCCGCCGGAAATGGCGTGGCCATCACCGAGCTATCGACGCATCTGCAAGGCCAGCTCGTAGCAGTCAACCCGGCTTACGACGAACTTTTCGACGCATTTGCACCCGCCGAAGTGAAGGGCAATCCCGCGGCACGCCGCGAATGGGCCGAGCGCGACGTGCGGCGTGCTGCAGCGGCATCACGCCATCTCGGCTTGACAAGCCATGTCGGATTCCCGGGCGCGCTTGCCTGGCCCTATCTCTATCCATGGCCGCAGCGGCCGGTGGGTCTGATCGACGAAGCATTTGCTGAACTCGGTCGTCGCTGGCGACCGCTGCTTGACGCTTTCGATGCCGTCGGCGTGGATGTCGGCTTTGAGATCCATCCCGGCGAAGATGTTTTTGACGGGATCACCTACGAAATGTTCCTTGCCGCGACCGGAAATCATCCGCGCTGCAAGATCAACTACGATCCGTCGCATTTCCTGCTGCAGCAGCTCGACTATCTCGCCTTCATCGATATCTATGCCGAACGCATCTGCGCCTTCCACGTGAAGGACGCTGAATTCAACCCCAGCGGACGCCAGGGCGTCTATTCGGGCTATCAGCCTTGGATCAATCGGGCCGGCCGGTTCCGTTCGCTCGGCGACGGGCAGATCGACTTCTCGGGGATATTCTCGAGGCTTGCCACACACGGCTACTCCGGTTGGGCTGTGCTCGAATGGGAATGTTGCCTGAAGCATCCCGAGGTTGGGGCACGCGAAGGCGCGCCGTTCATCGCCAGCCACATCATCCGGACCACCGACAAAGCCTTCGACGATTTCGCCGGCGGATCGGTCGATGCCGGCCAAATCGCACGTCTGCTGGGTATTTCCAAGAGCGGCAGGAAACAATGATTGCGGCCCGGCGCATCCGTCTCGGCATGATCGGCGGAGGGCAGGACGCGTTCATCGGCGCCGTGCACCGGATGGCGGCTCGGCTGGATGATCGTTACGAATTCGTTGCCGGTGCGCTGTCTTCGACGCCCGAGAAGGCCGTCAAATCGGGAATCGAACTCGGGCTTGATCCCGCGCGCAGCTACACCGACTATCCAGCAATGCTCCGTGGCGAAGCGGCGCGCACCGACGGGATCGAGGTCGTCGCGATCGTGACTCCCAATCACGTCCATGTCCCCGCGGCAAAAGCCTGCCTTGCCGCCGGCCTGCACGTGATCTGCGACAAACCGCTTGCGGCCAATCTCGTCGAAGCCCGAGATCTTGCCGCGATCGCGGCGAAAAGCGACCGGATATTCGCCGTCACATACAACTATACCGGATACCCAATGGTCCGGCAGGCCCGGGCAATGGTTGCGACCGGAGAAATCGGGAGATTGCGTGTCGTCCAGGTCGAGTACGCACAGGACTGGCTATCCACGCGCTTGGAAGAGAGCGGCCAGAAGCAGGCTGCCTGGCGCACCGATCCAGCCCGCAGCGGTAAGGGCGGCGCTATCGGCGATATCGGGACCCACGCGTTCAATCTAGCGGAGTTCGTCGCTGGCAACGAGATCGAAGCGCTTGCCTGTGATCTTCAGGCGACCGTTCCGGGTCGTAAACTTGACGACAACGCGCAGATGCTTCTGCGCTTCCGCAATGGGGCCCGAGGTGGCCTGTGGGCCAGTCAGATCGCTGTCGGCCATGAAAATGGGTTGCGGCTGCGCGTCTACGGCGAAACGGGCGGGCTCGAATGGCGGCAGGAAGAACCAAACGCGTTGCGCTTCACGCACCTGGGCGAGCCGCCACGCTTTCTCACGCGCGGCGCGTCCTATAACCATGCGGATGCAGCTCGCGTCACGCGCATTCCGACGGGGCATCCAGAAGGCTATCTCGAGGCGTTCGCGACAATCTATGCCGAAATCGCACGCGACATTGCCGCGCGACGGGACGCCAAGCCAATACCAGCCGGGATTCTCTATCCCGGTCTCGCTGACGGATTGCGCGGAATGGCATTCATCGAGGCCGCGATTCGCTCGTCCGAAGCAAGTGGATGCTGGGAAAC
Organism: uncultured Azospirillum sp.; assembly: GCA_964416335.1. Classification (GTDB taxonomy): domain Bacteria; phylum Pseudomonadota; class Alphaproteobacteria; order CACIAM-22H2; family CACIAM-22H2; genus Tagaea. The sequence goes on along the minus strand of CAYQDN010000020.1, from coordinate 39,549 downwards.
GGTTGCCTAATTAATAGGACATAGCGTACGAGGCGATCCGCGCGAGACCGGGTGTCCGTACGACTACGTCATCCACCGATCCTCAGGCTATACGCGAATACCCGGTGCTTCATGGCCGGTTCGTGCCACATATTCCGTATAGCCGCCGTCGTAGCGATGGATGCCTTCGGGCGTCAATTCGAGCACCCGGTTTGAGAGGGCCGCCAGAAAATGCCGGTCATGCGACACGAACAGCATCGTGCCTTCGTACTGGGATAATGCCGCGATCAGCATTTCCTTCGTGGCCATGTCGAGATGGTTCGTCGGCTCGTCGAGTACGAGGAAGTTCGGCGGGTCGTAGAGCATCTTCGCCATGACCAGGCGGGCCTTCTCGCCACCCGAAAGAACCCGGCACTTTTTCTCGACTTCGTCACCCGAGAACCCAAAACATCCGGCCAGTGTCCGCAGCGAGCCTTGGCCGGCCCGCGGGAACGAATTTTCCAGCGACTGGAACACCGTACGGTCTCCGTCCAGCAGCTCCATCGCGTGTTGCGCGAAATAGCCAATCTTGACGCTGCCGCCGAGCGTAACCGTGCCTTCGTCCGGCCGCGTCGTCTGCGTGACGAGTTTCAGAAGCGTCGACTTGCCGGCACCGTTGACGCCCATGACGCAGCAGCGTTCCCTGCGACGGACCATGAAATCCAGGCCCTCGTATATGACGCGATTGCCATAGCGCTTGTGGACATTGCGGAGATTGACCACGTCATCGCCCGAGCGCGACGCCGGCGAGAATTCGAACGACACGACCTGACGGCGCTTGGGTGGCTCGACCCTGTCGATCTTCTCGAGCTTCTTGACCCGGCTCTGCACCTGCGCGGCGTGCGAGGCGCGCGCCTTGAACCGCTCGATGAATTTTATCTCCTTGGCAAGCATAGCCTGCTGGCGTTCGAACTGGGCCTGCTGCTGCTTCTCGTTCTGTGCGCGTTGCTGCTCGTAGAATTCATAATCCCCGGAATAGGTCGTCAACGCCCCACCGTCGATCTCGACGACCTTCGTGATGATGCGATTCATGAACTCGCGGTCGTGCGAAGTCATCATCAATGCGCCGTCATAGCCCTTCAGGAAACCTTCGAGCCATATGAGACTCTCGAGATCAAGATGGTTGCTCGGTTCGTCGAGCAGCATCACATCCGGACGCATCAGCAGGATGCGGGCAAGCGCCACTCGCATCTTCCAGCCACCCGAAAGGGCACCGACATCGCCGTCCATCATTTCCTGGTTGAAGCTCAATCCGGCGAGTGTCTCTCGCGCACGGCTCTCAAGCGCGTACCCGCCCAACTCCTCGAATCGAGCCTGTACCTCGCCGAAGCGCTCGATTACCCGCTCGAAGTCATCGGCCTGGTCCGGATCGCCCATGCGGGCTTCCAGTTCCTTGAGCTCCGCCGCGATGGCGCTGACGGCGCCGGCGCCATCCATCACCTCAGAAACGGCGCTACGGCCGGACATCTCACCCACGTCTTGGCTGAAATATCCGATGCTGATGCCTCGATCGACTGCGACCTGCCCCTCGTCCGGCTGTTCCTGCCCGGCGATCATGCGGAAAATCGTCGTCTTCCCAGCTCCGTTCGGCCCGACAAGACCGACTTTCTCGCCTTTCAGAAGCGCTGCGGACGCTTCGATGAAGAGAAGCTGTTGGCCGTTCTGCTTGCTGATGCCATCGAGACGAATCATGTGTACCTGCGCTGTGGACCGGCGAACATATACGGTCGGCCCCGACAGTGCGAGTGCCGTCGAGACGATGTCCGAGTGCCTGGAAAATCTCGATATTTCAATAGAAAGAACAATTCGGAGAAATCCGCTTGATCGGCGCGATGCCCGGTCGGACCGGCCGAGGCGTCCGAACAGTCAACTCACCGCGAACCTATCAATCGCCATACCGCCGATGTCGACGGTGGGCGCCCCGCGCGTCGCCATGTCTGCGACTGCCTCGCCGACGGCTGGCCCCAGTTGGAAACCGTGCTGGGAGAATCCATATGCATGAATCAGCCCGGGTAACCGGCTGCTTGGACCGAGGACCGGCAGGTGATCCGGCGTGTCGCCTTCAATCCCGGCCCAAGCCCGAACGATGTGTATCCGGCTCAATCGTGGCACCAAGGCAATGGCGCGCTCGAGTACTGCACGGCACACCTGAGTCGAGGTCTTCGCATGTCCATCGGCTGTAGCGACATGCGATTCGCCGCCACCGATCACGACGCTGCCGTGCTCCGTTTGCCTGAGTGCAACGCCTCCGCCGCAGATCCCGACCGATCTGTCCATGAATGAAGGCGCGGGCTCGCTTACCATGCAGTTCGGCGCGATCGCGGCAAGCGGCACGGATTCGCCGAATTGCGAAGCGATCTTCGCACCCCACGCGCCTGCCGCATTCACCAGGATTCTGCTGCGGACCTCAAGCTTGGGAGCCATGACAACGCACTCGATTCCATCGGACGCGACGGAGAGGGCTGGCATGAACTCTCGGATATCGGCGCCGCATCGGCGTGCGGCACGCGCGATCGCAGGAACCACTAGCCGCGGGTTCGCGCTGCCGTCCTCGACGCATAGAGACGCACCATAGACATGCGGTCCGAGCCACGGATGTCTGTCTCTGGCTTCTGCAGCCCCGATCAGCTCCAGTGCTAGTCCGAACTCTGCAGCCGTTCGGGCATATTGCTCCAGTCCCGCCATGCCGGCTTCGTCGAAGGCGAGCTTGATATGTCCCGTCACGCGAAATTCGATGTCGGTATCAAGCGCCGTCGCGAGCGTTCCCCATATCGCGCGGGACCGGCGTGCGAGCGGCAGTTCGACCGGATTGCGGCCCTGCTGACGTACTCCGCTGAAATTCACGCCACTGGCGCCTGAACCGACCGCTCCCCTTTCGAGAAGACAGACCGACATCCCTCGACGCGCCATCGACCACGCCGCCGAGCAGCCGGCTATCCCGCCGCCAATGATGACGGCATCGACCCGGACCCGCTCGAACCGCAGCATCCGGCACTACGAGAAAAGATGACAGGCGACCGCCCGGTCCGGTCCCTGCCGCAAGAGCGTCGGTGCGATGTTGCGGCAGATATCGGTCGCATGCGGGCAACGCGGATGGAAATGACAGCCGCTCGGCGGTGAGATTGGCGACGGCGGCTCACCTTCCTGGATGGCCATGGCGATAGTCGTCGCAGGATCTGGAACAGGTGACGACATCTTGAGGAGCTGCGTATAGGGATGCAGCGGGCTTTCGAATATCTCCGGCACCGTACCGGCTTCGACAATCCGTCCGAGATACATGACGACGACGCGCTGGCAAAAATGGCGCACGACACCAAGGTCGTGCGAGATGAATACGAACGAAAGCTTGCGTGCCTGCCGGAGACTTTCCAACAGAACCAGAATCTGCGCCTGCACCGAAACGTCGAGGGCTGAGACCGGTTCGTCCGCAAAAATCAGGTCGGGGCCAAGCGCAAGTGCGCGGGCAATCCCGATCCGCTGCCTCTGACCGCCAGAAAACTCGTGCGGATATCGGTCTGCGGCCGATCGCGGCAAACCGACCTCGTCGAGAAGTTTGAGGACCGCTGCATCGGCATTCGAACCCGATGCAATCCCGTGTACGCGAAGTGGCTCGGCGAGCGCATCCCGAATCCGTTGGCGCGGGTCCAGGGCCGATGCCGGATCCTGGAAGACAATCTGCATGCGTCGCCGCAAGCGTCGCAACGTTCTACGATCGGCATTCGCGACATCGACGCCGTCGAATTCGATCGCGCCGCGATCGGGCTCGATCAGGCGCAACGCAGCGCGGGCCACCGTCGACTTTCCGCATCCGGATTCGCCGACAACGCCGAGCGTCTCGCCGGGCCGGACCTCGAAGGACACGCCATCGATCGCACGGACTGCGATATTTTTCGGAATCGGCCATCCGCGCCTTGCCCAGAACGTCTTGGCGAGATCCTTTACCTTGAGAATCGGCATGCTCATTCCGAACCCCGTACCCAACAGCGCACCTGATGCGTGACGTCGCCAGCAATCGGGCTCAGCTTCGGTCGTTCGGCGCAACGTGCTTCGCACAACGGGCATCGAGACTGGAACCTGCAACCGGTTGGCATTTCGACAAGCGTCGGCACTTGTCCCGGGATTGGCGCCAGTTCGGTAGTCGAACGGTCGACACGCGGCATCGCGCGCAGCAACGCTTCACTATAGGGATGTGTCGGCCGTTTGAAGAATGTCGCAACCGGTGCGCTTTCGACGATGTCCCCGCCATACATGACCATTACCCGGTGCGCGACCGATGCGACGACCCCAAGATTGTGGGTGATGAGGAGGACCGCGAGTCGTTCGCGCCGCTGGAGATCGGCGATCAGCGCAAGGACCTGGGCTTGAATCGTCACGTCTAGGGCCGTGGTCGGTTCGTCGGCGATCAGTACCTTGGGCGAGCAAGCAAGCGCGATCGCGATCATCACGCGCTGACGCATGCCGCCGGAAAACTGGTGTGGATAGGCATCCAGCCGGTCCGCGGCCGATGGGATGCGGACAAGCTCCATCAGGTCAAGTGCTGCCTTGCGTGCCTGACGACGGTCCATTCCACGATGGGCGATCAACGCCTCTGCGATCTGGAAGCCGACCGGCAGGACCGGATTGAGAGACGTCATCGGCTCCTGAAATATCATGCCGATCCGGTTGCCGCGCAGGCCTTGCCGCGTGCCCTCGTCGGCAGCCGTCATGTCCACCCCGTCGACGACGATGTGCCCGGCCGAAACGCGGCCGGCATTCGCCGGCAGAAGCCCCATGATCGACAACGCCGTCAGGCTCTTGCCGCATCCGGATTCGCCGACCAGCGCCAACGTCTCGCCTTCGGCAACGCTGAATGTTGCCTCGCGGACGGCATCGAACCACGCACCGGCGATGCGGATCGATGTCGTCAAGCCGGTGACGTCGAGGGGAGACCGTGCCTCGCTCATTGTGGCGCCTTCGGATCGGTGGCGTCGCGCAATCCGTCGCCGATCAGGTTCAGGCCGATCATGACAATCAGGATGGCAATGCTGGGATAGATCGACAGGCCCGGCGAATCGAGTAGGTTGTCAAACCCGTCGCGGATGATCCCGCCCCATGTCGACGTCGGCGGAGGGAGGCCCAGCCCGATGAAGGCCAGCGTCGATTCGGTCCGAATCGCCGTCGCCAGCCAGAGCGATGCCATGACGACAATCTCGTCGAGGATGTTGGGCAGCACATGCGCGAACATGATCCGCAGATCCGAGTAGCCGAGCGCACGACAGGCGTCGACGAAGTCCCGCTCTTTCATCGCAAGAGTCGAGCCGCGTGCGACGCGGATGAATGTCGGAACGGCCGTGATAGCGATAGCGAAGATTAGGTTCGCGAGGCTTGGTCCTAGGACGGCCACGACGAGAAGCCCCATGATGAGCTGCGGAAAGCTGAGAAGCACGTCGGTTCCGGCGGTGACAAGCTTGTCGACCGTGCCCCCGAAATAACCCGAAACGATGCCAACGGCCGTTCCGACGACGACACCGGCGAGCGTGGCCACGAACCCGACGAAAAGCGAGACCCGTCCGCCCCAGATGATCCGCGACAGCACGTCGCGCCCGAACTGGTCGTTGCCCAGCAGATGGGTCGGCGACGGATCGGCAAGGCTCAGCATCACGTTCTGGGTGTCCGGATCGTAGGGCGCGACGAGCGGTGCAAAAATCGCCGAAGCAAGCATCGCCACGACCATGACCAGGCCGATCGCCAAACCGCCGGATCTGGCAGCACGCTGCCAGGCCGAGGGTGCGGCCAGGATTCTCGCAGGCGCGGTCATGCCGTCTTCACCCGCGGATCGACCAGGCCATAGGTGAGGTCGGTCAGGATATTCGCGACGACTACGGCAAACGCCGAAACAACCATCAGGCCCTGCAGAAGTGTGTAGTCGCGCTGGTTCAATGCCGTAACGATCAGTTTGCCAAGTCCGGGGCGATTGAACACGATTTCGGTCAGCACCGCGTTGCCGATCAGTACTCCCAGATAAAGGCCGACGACAGTCACGACCGGCACAAGTACATTACGCAGTGCATGACGCCACACGATGATTGATGGCGCTAGGCCCTTTGCCCGCGCCGTCCGGATATAGTCCTCGCCCAGAGCCTTGATCATGCCCGACCGCGTCACGCGCGTGACGTAGGCAACCATGATGAAGCCGAGATTCACCGCCGGCAGGACCAAGGCCGAGAACCGCGCCCAAGGCCCACCGACATTCACAGTCGAAATCACCGGAAACCAGCGCAGGTGGATCGCGAAGACGAGAAGCAGCAGGATACCGGAAACAAACGCCGGAAAGGACAAGCCGGCCAGCGACATGACACGGGCAATCCAATCGGCGAATCCGTCGCGCCGGCGCGCGGCAACGACACCGAGCGGAACGCCGACGACAACGCCGATAAACATCGCCGCAAGTGTCAGCTCGATCGTATAGGGAAGCACGGCCGCCACATCCATAACGATCGGCCGGTTCGTCGTCAGAGACCGGCCCAGATCGCCGGTGGAGATCTGGACAAGGAAATCGAAATACTGCGCAAGAATGGGTTTGTTGATGCCGAGGCGCTCGCGCAAGGCTTCGCGTGCTTCGAGCGTCGCCTGGTCGCCCAGGATGATCATCGTCGGATCACCCGGCACGATGCGCACCAGAACGAACACAAGCGTAAGGACCGCAAGAAGGGTCGGAACGGCGAGGAGAAGCCGCTTGATGACGAATCGGATCATTGTCCGGTTCTCCCCGCCGCCCACATCCGTCAGCGCTTGACCGTCGCCTCGGTCAGAACCGGACCAAGATGAATGGCGCCTTCAAACTTGTATCCGTAGTCGACGTTCGACTTGTGGGCCCAGACCTGAAGCTGCTCGAACAGCGACACGGCGCAGACCTCGTCGAGGATCTTGCGCTGGGCCGCCACCCACAGCTCCTTCTGGCGCGTGATATCGACGCTCTTGCGCGCCTGTTCGATCTCGGCGTCGGCCACGGCACAATGCGAGAAATTGGTCACCGCCGTCGGTGTCTGCACGATCGAAGCCGAGTGGAAGAACTGCGTCAGGTAAATGTCTGCCACCGGGAACCGGGCAGCGGAATAGTAGGTGGCACCACTCATGTCCTTGCGGATATTGGCGTGGAAGGTCTGGTGATCAACGACATCAAGCTGCAGATCGATCCCGGCCAGCTTGAGCTGATTCTGGATGATCTGCATTGAGTTCAGCATCGTCGGCAGGCTGGTCTGCACCGACTTGATGACAACTCCGTTCGGATAGCCCGCTTCGGCGAGTAGGCGCTTTGCCGCCGCAATGTCGTGCTTGGGTAGCGGCGCGTTTTCGTCCGTGCCGAGGTAACCCGATGGCGAAACCGATACGCCCGGTGCCGCTACGAGGTCGCCCTTGAATTGGACAAGCTGCGACCGGTCGACCGCATGCGCGATCGCAAGACGCACCCGCTTGTCGTCGAGCGGCTTCATCTTGGTGTTGAGATGCAGAAGTGCCAGTTCGGCCGGACGCACCACATCGACGATCACGCCGGCTTCGCGCTTGAAACGCTCGGCCCAACGCTGGTCCTGGCGGCCATAGACGATGTCAAGCTCACCCGACGTGAAGGCAAGATCGCGGGCCGCATCGGCAGGGATGAAGCGGTAGACGATCCGATCGATCTTCGGCTTGCCGCGGAAATAATCCTTGTTGGCGACCAGGATGATGCTTTCGCCCGGCTTGTAGCTTTCGAACATGAACGGGCCGGTGCCGACCGGCTTCAACCGGAAATCTGCCCCCAGCGCCGTCACGGCCTTACGGCTGACGATATTGCCGCCATGGTAGTTCGCGACAAGTCCCAGAAGCGAAGGGATATTCTGCTTGAGGCGGATGCGGACCGTGTACGGATCGACGGCCTCGACCGCTTCGATAGCCGCATAGTCCGCAGCAAACGACGAAGTCGCCGACTGGCCCGCTTTGCCGAAGGAGAAGACGACATCGTCGGATGTCAGCTCGCCGTAGGTGCCATGGAACTTGACGCCCTTGCGCAAGAAGAACGTCCAGGTCAGCCCGTCGGCGGAACGCTCCCATCGCTCCGCAAGATCCGGCTCCAGCCCTTCGAGGCTCGCCGAACCCGGCTTGAAACGCACGAGACCGTTATAGATCCAAGACACGACCGGCTTGTCCTGGGTCGTCGTGGCCATATGCGGATCGAGATTGCCGACATCGGCTGCTGCCATACCGACATTCAGCGTGGTCTGCGCCACGGCGTCGCCAAGGCTGGCGCCGAATATCAGCGACGCTACGAGAAGTGCGGACCTGAATTTCATGATTTTCCCCTGTTGGTTGGCTTGTTGTCGGATGGGCTTGCTTCGGGTGCCCCTGCCTCGCCGGAGAAGTGGCTCCATCGTGACGGAGGTCGGATCAATGCGCCACCTCTTTGGTAGCGGACTTCGAAAATCGGGTGATCGTGAATGGTCCGATCGGCGATGGCGTGCGCCCTTCCTCAAGAAGTTCGCAGACGATTTCGCCAACGACTGGCCCCAGCTGGAAGCCATGTCCAGAAAAGCCGAATGCATGGACAAGCCCTGCCGTCGTCCGCGAGATATCGATGATCGGGATATGGTCGGGGAGCTGGCCGTCCGTGCCGGTCCAGGTCCGGATGACCTGGGCATTGGAAAGCCCCGGGATCAGCTTCAGCGTGCGCCGCATGCCGAGCAGCGATGGCCCCGATTGTGGGCGCGCGAGATCAAGATCGCAGTCTCCCCAACCATGGCCGCCACCGAATATCACGTTGCCGCGCGCGATCTGGCGCGCATAGACATCACCGCCGCAAACACCGATCGACCGTGCGATGAATTGCGGCATGGGTTCGGTTACCAGCATGTTCGGATGCAACGGTTCCAGCGGCGCGTCCTCGCCGAACCACCGCGCAACGACGCCCGCCCCCGCTCCCGCGACATTTGCCATCCGGCGACTGCGGACCATCAGCCCCGCAGATACGATCTCGAACCCGCTTCCCGTCCATTGTGCGCCTTCGACAGGTGTGTTTTCCCGGATATCGGCACCCATACGGCGCGCCAACCGCGCATAGGCAGGCCCGACAAGCCGAGGATTTGCCTGGCCGTCCGTCGGCGACAGCGACGCGCCGAGGACGGCCTCGCTCAGCCAGGGCAGTTCGGCACGGACGGCGTTGGCACCCAGCATTTGAAGATCAAGTCCGAATTCGCGCGCGTCCGCCGCGTAGCGCTCGAGTTCGGCGAGATCCCCTTCCGATCGGGCAAGTTTGATATGGCCACTGGCGACGAATTCGACGTCCTCGCCGAGCGTTTCGCTCATCGCATCCCACAGGGGGCGTGCACGCCGCGATAGCGGCAATTCGGCCAGATGTCGCCCTTGCTGGCGCACGCCTCCGAAATTGACCCCGCTTGCTGCAGCGCCGCAGCGCCGCTTCTCAAGCAGGACGACGGACATGCCTTTGCGCCGCAGGGCAACTGCGGCAGCGCATCCGGCCGTCCCGCCTCCGATGATCGCCACGTCGGCATCAACAATCTCCGTCATCGGGCCACCGCGTCGATCGGAATCGGCTTCACCGGCGGTTGCCCGCGCAGGCGCCCGGCATTGACCAGTTCGTACCGCCGGGCACGGGCAAGCAGCTCTGCGGCCGCGGTTCCGCAGACGCGCCCCTGGCAGCGTCCCATGCCGATGCGCGAGAATGCCTTAAGGCGGTTCATCTCGCCGGCATCTCGCTCGATTGCCGCTTCCCGCAGGGCTCCGGCCGTGATTCCCTCGCAGCGGCACACAATCTCGGAATCCGCAAGGTCATCGAGCAGATGACCTGGGAACGGATAGGCGTGTTCAAGCCCCGCCCGGAAGCGCAGCGCGCGCGAAAGCTTGCGTTCGATATCTGCGATACGCTTGGTATCGACGCAATATCCAAGATCGGAAATTGCCGCAAGGGCGGCGCGCTCGCCCTGCAATTCGGCGACATCCGCGCCACCGATTCCGGCGCCATCGCCCGCGAGATAGACACCGGCGACGCTACTCTGCCCGTTGCTCGCGCGCTCCGGCAGCCATTGGCGTGTGACGGGATCGAAAGTGAAGCGGCAGCCAGCCAGATCGGCAAGCTGGGTTTCGCTCCTCAGCCCGAATGACGCGCCGACCGCATCGCACGTCACGCGATGCTCGCGTCCGGCGATATCCTGCCAAACCAGGGCTTCGGTACGCTCGTCGCCCTCGACACGCAGACGCCGCGCACCATAGCGCAGGACGGATCCGCAGCGAGCAGTATACCAGAGACCCTTCGCGAGCGTTCCCGGCAGTGCGGCCATACGCCCGAGTGCCGTGAGCTTCGGGCCAAGCGGCGTGACGTCGAGTGCGACCGCAACATCGACGCCCGCCTTGAGATACTGGTGTGCAACAAGCGGCAGTAGCGGCCCGGCGCCGACTAGCGCCACGCGCCGGCCGATCGCGACTCCCTGCGACTTGAGCGCGATCTGGGCGGCACCAAGCGTGTAGACACCCGGCAGCGTCCATCCCGGAAACGGCAACGAGCGATCCATGGCGCCGGTTGCGAGGATCAGGCGGTCGAATGTCAGGTCGGCATGGCCATCCGGTCCCAGAAGGTCGAGCGTGCGTTCAAACAGGTTCCAGACGAGTGTCTGCGGCCGATAGTCGACGGCATTCCCCATCGACGTGAGCACACCTTGGATGGACTTAGCCTTCGCGGCCTCGAAACCATAGACGCGCGCCGTATCCGACGTGGCTCCCAAGGGCGGCTGTCGATAGATCTGTCCACCCGGATGGCGCGCTTCATCGATCACGACCGGCTTCAGTCCCGCCAAGGCAAGGGTCTGCGCCGCGCGCACCCCGGCTGGTCCGGCGCCGACGATCGCTACGGTGGCGGACCGGTCAGACGTCATGAACCGCTCCGTCGATGACGACTGCCATCCCCGCTTCGACGAGCGTACTGCAGGAGCGCACCCGACGACCATCCGCCAACGATACCCAGCAATCCTGGCACGCCGCCATCATGCAGAATCCGGCCCGGGTCGAGGGGCCGAATTCAAAATGCCGCAGATAGCCGCGATGCGTCAGGATTGCCGTGATGAGAAGATCGCCTTCCACGGCACGGACCGGAATTCCGTCAAGCGTGAATTCGACCGTCGCGGCAGGCGATTGCACGACACGACGGAACTGCGGGCCATCAAATAGGCGCGACATCACAACATATGCTCGTAGCGGCAATTGACCATCAACTCCGCGATCGCTGCGTTGTTCGGAAGCTGCACGATCATCGCGACGAGGCGCGCCAGATCCGCCGGATCCGTCATGTCGGCCTCTGCCACGTCAGTCACATGAGCGACCATGTCGGTCGCGACAAACCCGGGGCAAATCGCGGTCGCCCGGATGCCATGGGCCCAACCGAGACGCCGGACCGCATGGGTCAACGCCACGACGGCGTGCTTAGACATCTGGTATCCGGCATTGAGCCCCATCACGCGCTTGCCGGAAAGCGAGGCAAGCGTCACGACGCGCCCGGATCCTGCGACCTTGAGATGGGGAAGACACGCTTGGATCAGACGGAACGGTGCCTTGACGTTTACTTCGAAAATGTCGTCAAGCGCCTCATCCGTTCCGTCCTCGAGGCCGACATGTGGCGCTATTCCGGCATTCGCGACCAGAACGTCGATCCGCCCGAATCGCCCGACGGTCACGTCGACCCACGCAAGATGGCTCTTCCGGTCGCGCGCGTCATAGGGATGGACGAGACAGTCGGCACCGCGCAGATCGTCAGGCATTTCGGCAGGGCGGCGGGCACCAAGGGCAAGGGCATAGCCCGCATTCTTGAGTTCGCGTGCGATGGCGGCACCGATCCCACGCGTAACGCCCGAAACCATTGCGACTTTGCCCATGTGGCCCCGCTTCGAGACGCAGGAAGCCTACGGGCCGAGAAAATCGACGTCAATCAAGGATCTCGACATATAGAATATCTAGTGTAATTATTCTGAATACCGGAATTATAATATCAAATTTTAGGACTTAATCTTGACAGTCAATAAATCAAAAGTGAAAAGCGAAGTCCCGACTAGCCTTCAGAGGGGCATTCGGATCCTACGCGCGCTTGCGACGGATAGCGGCCAAGGCGTGCGTCTGATCGATCTTGCCGCCGCGATCGGCATGACCCAAGCGACAATCCATCGCCTTCTGCGCATGCTGGTCGATGATGGCCTCGTCGAACAGACTCCGTCACGGCGCTATCGCTTGAGCATTGAGTTCTTTGCCCTCGCTGCCACGGCAGGCAATCCAGAGGGATTGCGCGATATATGCAGACCCAGCTTGCTGCGCCTCTCGTCCGTGCTCAGCGACACGACGTTCTTGCTGGTACGCAGCGGCTTTGACGCCGTGTGTCTGGATCGCTGCGAAGGGCCCTTCCCGATCCGCACCTTCACGAACGACATCGGCGGACGCGTACCGCTCGGTGTCGGGCAAGCGGGGCTTGTTCTTCTTGGCTATCTCCCGCCGGATGAGCGCGAAGAAGTCATCCGCTTCAACGTTCCACGCCTGCTGGGGCTTGGGGCGTATGACGAGGTTTTCCTGCGCACGGAAATCGACCGTATGCTTACCATTGGCTACGCGAACTGCGATGCGGGACTGATTCCGGGGATGACCGGCGTCGCGGTTCCGGTGTTCGACCGTCGCGGGCTTGCCGTAGGTGCAATCAGTGTCGGAACATTGACCGATCGGCTGCGCGGCGACCGTCTGCCGACCGTCGTGCAGATGCTGAAGGCGGAAGCCGAGGCAATCGGGCGCCGGATATCGCCGTTCGACCCGGCACTGCGGCGCCCTGGTCAAGCGCTCGGAACTTCCGTCACCTGACCTCAATCCTCCATTGAACGAACAGGCGCTAGCGCAGTACGGCCAGATCGTGCGCGAGTAGTTCGGCAAACAGGGCCGCGGCCACCGGCAGATTACGCCCTCGCAACTGGCCCAGCACGAGATCGGCGCGCGGGACGTCACGTTCATCGATCTGCCGGATGGCGATGCCACCTGAATTACGGCCCCGTGCGCGCTCAACACCGATCTCGATCTGAAACGATATCATTCCCGCATGGCGCACGCAGCCGCGCAGGAAGTCGAACGAATTGGACTCAACGGCCGGCGAAAATACAGCGCCCGTTCGTGCGGCAAAATCGTCGAGCAGCTGCCGGCCACCGAGAGGCCGCTCAGGCAGCGCCATCGGGTAGCGGATACATTCGCGTAGCCGCAGCGATCCCCGCCCCTTCAGCCTGTGGTTTGCCGGCATGAGTGCTACCAGACGCTGGGGTACCCTCATCAGCGGCTGAAAATCGCCAAGAACGGTCGGGCGATAGACTAGAACCAGATCGACCAAATATCCCGCGAGGGCCGAGAGGGCTGCCTCGTGATCGAGAACCTCGACCTGAAACGTGATCAAAGGGTGGCGCTCGACAAATAGGCCGATCACGCGAGGCAAGAATACATGTGCCGGTGCCTGGCTGCAGGCTATGCGGACGGTTCCACGCCGCAAGCCGCGCAAATCCTCGATGCGCGAGGCAAGGCGCTGCGCCTCGGCCATCTGCGCACGGGCGAATGCAACGAAGATTTCGCCGGCCGACGTCAGGCGCACACCGCGTGCCTTGCGTTCGAACAATGGTGCGCCGAGTTCCGTTTCAAGATCGAGGATACGTCGCGTCAGCGCCGACCCCGTGACGTTCACCCGCTCTGCAGCCTTGCGGAATGACCCGGTCCTTACGACCGCATCGACATAGCTGAGTATCCGCTGATGCTTCATCGGGCAGCTTTCTCCAGGTAGCCAAGGCAATAGCCATCAAAATAGGCAGGCTGAAGCAAGCGTATACTTTTCCGAACCGTGTCTCGACAAAATTGACACTATTCCGCATCACTCTGACTCCCTAGCGTTTGCCAGGAACCGAAGGCACCTGGATGTCGGCCACGATCAGCTTTGTCCGCCAGATCCCCACGCCGCGTTGCGTGACCGTCACGGCCGAACCCCAGTCGGTCGAGGTCGATCTTGCGCGCACGGCGCTACTGATCGTCGACATGCAGAATGACTTTCTGCACCCGGATGGTTGGTTCGGGCTGTCCGGTATCGATCCCGGACCGGCACGTACCGCCATCGCACCCGTGGCCGTACTGGCAGCCGCTGCACGACACGCCAGTGTTCAGGTCGTATGGCTCAATTGGGGCGTACGGCCCGACGCCGCCAACCTGCCTGCTTTCGCGATCGAGCGCGGGCGAGACGGCGGCCGGCGCCCGACTTACGGTGAGCCGTCGTCCTCGGGTCAAGGGGGCATCCTGACGCAGAACGATTGGGGTGCCGCGAATGTCGACGAACTGCCCGTCGCCCCCGTCGACCTAGTCGTCCACAAGCACCGGCTGAGTGGCTTCTGGGACAACGAACTCGATTCTATCCTTCGCCGGCGGCAGGTCACGACGCTTGTCTTTGCGGGCATTAACACTGATCGATGCGTGTTCGCGACGCTCACCGATGCGGCATTCATCGGTTACGACTGCATTCTTGCCGCCGACGCCTGCGCCACGTCGTCGCCTGCATTCGTAACCGATGCCGTTCTGTTTCTGGTGCGCCAACTCTACGGCGTGGTCGTACGAAACGACGCCTTGACCGCCGCTTTTGCCCTGCCCCCGCCAAGCTGAAGGAGACCTTCGATGGCCATTCGCCGCCTTTGTACCGCTTTGCTTCTTGTCCTGATGACTGCCGCCGCCTTCGGTCCGCCTGCCGTCGCGCAGACCAAGCTCAAGATGGTGCTGAACTGGAAGTACCAGGGGCCGCAAGGCTGGTTCTTCCTGGCGCAGGATCGCGGCTATTTCGCCCAGGAAGGCCTGGAGATGACGATCGACCAGGGCAACGGTTCGGGGGCACCCATTCCGCTCGTCGCATACGGCACCTACGATGTCGGCTTCGGCGACATCAACGCACTGGTCGAGTTCGCAAGCCAGAAGCCGGAGGACGCACCGGTCGCCGTCTACATGATCTACAACCAGCCACCCTTCACCATCGCGGTCAAATCCAGTTCGGCAATCCGTGCACCGAAGGATATCGAGGGCCAGACGCTCGGCGGACCGGCAAGCGACGGCGCGCTCAAGTTGTTTCCGGCATTCTGTAAGCTCGCCAAGATCGACTGCACGGGCGTGAAGATCACAAACATGCAGCCCAATCTTCGCGAGCAGCTCCTGATGCAAGGCCAAGTCGCAGGCACATTCGGTTACGTCAACACGATCCGGTTCAGCGCCAAGCTCATCGGCATCGATCCGGACAAGGAGCTGCGTTGGATCAACTACGGCGACTATGGAATGGATCTCTATTCGAACGCGATCCTCGTCTCCCGGGCCCTGACGCAGAAGAATCCCCAAGTCGTCCGCGGCCTCTTGAAGGCGATCAACAAGGGGATTGTTGATGCACTCAAGGATCCGGCGGCGGCCATCGATGCGGTCGCAAAGCGCGAGCAATTGCTCGACATCAAAGTCGAGCGGGAGCGGTTCGATGCCACGATCAGGAGCGAGATGAATCACCCGGAAGTCGCCAGCATCGGCCTTGGCGACATCGATACTGCACGCATGAAGCGGGCGATCGACATCCTAGTCGAGGCAGGTGGCCTGCCGCGTGCGCCCGCAGTCGAGCATGTCTTCGATCGCAGTTTCCTGCCGGCCAGGGTCGAGCGACCCTCCAAGCTGTTCTGACGCCAATGGACATCGATCTCCACGGAAAGGTCGCGCTCGTCACGGGTCCCGCAAAGGGGATGGGGGCCGCGGTGACGGCCGCGTTCGCGGCCGAAGGATGCGACCTTGCGCTGATTGGACGGGATGTGGTCGCCATCGGCCCAATTGCCGATGGTGCCCGCACGCTTGGCCGGAAAGTCACGATCGAGGCCTGTGATTTGACCAACCCGTCGTCCGTAGATCATGCCGTCGGCAGGGCTCTGGCGGAATTTGGCCGGATCGACATCCTGGTCAATATCGCCGGCGGTTCCGGCCCCATCGGAAAGACCGGCACGGAGACGACGCCGGAGGAATTCGACGAAATCGTCACACTCAACATGAACGGCTGCTTTCATACGATCCGGGCTGTGGCGCCATCCATGATGTCGCGCAAATCGGGGAAAATCGTGAATGTCGGTGGAACCTTCGGGATGCGCGGGCGCGCCGGGCGGATGGCCTACTCGGCGTCGAAATGGGGCCTCCGCGGAATTACGAAGAGTTTCGCGCTTGAGCTGGGTCCGCACAATGTCAACGTGAACTGCGTGGCACCCGGAATGGTCGACGGTCCGCGATTCCGCGAGAAGGTCTGTGCCGACATGGCTCGGCGTCTCGGCATCACGCCCGAAGAAGCGGCGGAGCGTCACGCCGCAGACTACGCGCTGCGCCGCGTTTCAACCGATGCAGACGTCGCGAACGCCTGTCTGTTTCTCGCCAGCGACGCGGCACGCCAGATCACCGGCGTCGACCTGCCGGTCGATGGCGGCTGGGCCGCCTTGTGACAAAGGAAACGAGCATGCCGAAAGCCGATCTCGTCATCCGTGATGCCACCCTCGTTTACCCCGACGGCGTGCAGTTCGGCAGCCTCGCGGTACGCGACGGCAAGATTCTCGCGATTGGCGACACCGACGCGATGCCGCCGGCCCAGGAGACGCTGGATGCGACCGGCATGCATCTCTTGCCCGGCGCCATCGACGCACACGTCCATTTCCGGGAACCCGGGTATACGCATAAGGAGGACTGGCAGACCGGCTCTGCCGCGGCCGCGATGGGCGGCGTGACGACTGTCTTCGAGATGCCGAACGTCAATCCACCGACCGGCACTGCCGAAGCGCTTGCGCACAAGCACAGACTCGCGACCGAAAAGACGCATGTCGACTACGGTCTCTACGGCCTGCTGGGCGAGGAGAACCTCGAGCATCTCGAAGCACTCGTCGCGGGTGGCGTGATCGGCTTCAAGTGCTTCATGGGCAATACGTTCGGGAATCTGCCGTCGCCGTCCACCGGCGCAATGCTCGAGGGATTCGAGATCGTCGCTCGCCACGGCAAACGGATTGCCCTCCATGCCGAGACGGCCTCGATCATGGCTCGACGCCAGAAGAAGCTGCAGGAAGCCGGACGCAACGATCCGCTTGCGCATCTGGCAGCCCGCCCTGCGATCGTCGCGGTCGAGGCCGTGGGCCGTGCTGCAGCATTGGCCGAATGGACTGGTGCGCGCATTCACGTCCTGCACATCTCGTCGGCCGAGGAACTGCGTCCGCTCCGTGAAGCCAAGGCGCGCGGCATCGACATCACGGGCGAGACCTGCCCGCAGTATCTGCTGCTCGACAGCGACGACTACGCGCGCCTCGGCGGGCGCATCCGCGTCAATCCGCCGGTTCGCGAAGCGCGCAACAAAAACCCGATCTGGGAGGCACTTGCCGACGGCACGATCGACATGATCGCCACCGACCATGCGCCCCACGTACCGGAGGAAAAGACCCGTCCGGAGATATGGGCATGCGACTGCGGCTTCCCCGGCGTCGAGACCCAGATGCCGCTGATGCTGACCGAAGTCAACGCGGGCCGCATGTCGATCAGCGACTATGTCCGCTGGACTTCCTACAACCCCGCACGCGCGTGGGGCCTGTTTCCGCACAAGGGCGCCATGCGTCCCGGATCGGACGCGGACCTGGTCCTCGTCGACCTCCGGCGGTCGTCGATGATCTGCGACGGCGACCTGCAGAGCCGCGCCAAGATCACGCCGTGGAACGGCCGAGCGGTGAAGGGTGTCCCAGTACACACCCTGGTGCGCGGCCGCTTCGTGGTACGCGACCGCCAACTCGTCGCGGCGACGAAGGGGTGGGGACGGTCGGTCCACGACATCCAACAGATGCCGCCGCCGACGCCACGCAATACTGACCAGACGACGGCCGCCATCGTCCAAAAGCCGGCGTGAATCACGCCCGCCTCCCGCCGGCACCGCACCGCCCCAAGAGAAAAGGCGGCGTCGGCAGCCCAGCCCCTACACTACCGCGCAAGGCGATTTGAATCCGTTCGACGGACAAAGCGCTTTTGTCTCCGGAACGGTCGCCCTTTGGACTTGCTGCCTAGTCGAAATCGGTCACATGATTGCGACGGCCTTGGAAGAGCTGACAGAAGCAATAGCAGGCCGGGCGATCAACCTTGCAGACGACGGTCCGAAGGAGCACGCTGATGAAAGCCGCACGCGTTGCCGCGGTTCAAGTGAACATCCGCCACTTGGCTACGAGCGACAACGTGGCTCGTCATCTGGACCTCATCGACGAAGCGAAAGCAAAGGGTGCCACGCTTGTCGTGTTTCCCGAGCTCTCGACGACCGGGCACAATGGCAGCCCGGACGTGGTACGCGACGCCGAACCGGCCGACGGTCGAATCTATACGACGATCGCCCGACGCGCGGCAGAGCGCGGGTTATTCGTCTCCTATGGTTTTGCCGAACTGCATCGCGGTACGCATTACAATACGCAAGCGCTCGTGGGGCCGGCCGGCTTTGTCGGGCTCCAGCGCAAGATGCACGCGTCGTACGACGAATTCTTCGTCTTCCGTCAGGCTTACGAATGGTCGGTCTTCGATCTGGGATTCGCGCGCGTCGCGACTGCCATTTGCCACGACAGCGACTTCTTCGAAAGCTGGCGCATCCTCGCATTGATGGGTGCCGAGATCGTCTTGTTGCCGCATGCAATCCGAAAGATGAATGCGCCAGACGGCACGCTGACCTTCGACGGCGCTGGTGGAGACCGGCCGGCACACACCGTGCTGGCCGCGCAGCTGGAACTGCTGACATTCCCAAGCATGAAGTTCCACGACGTGCAGGCACGGACCAACTGCGTCTACGCCGTTCTTTCCGACCACGTTGGCTTCGATGGCCATTCGACCCATGTCGGCGGCGCCTATGTGCTTGGCCCCGACGGAATGCCGAAAGCCCAAACCACGCCGTCGCTCGACGACCAGATGATCATTGCTGATCTCGATCCGGCACTGTTCGACCGGGCACGCACAAATCCCTGGTTCCAGTTGCGCAAGCGTCGTCCGGAGATCTACGGTGAACTCAGCCGTACGCTTTGAACCGGCCATCAAGGTCGATGAAGCAGGCGTTTCCTGGGATACCCGACATAACCAACCGTCGGGATTTCGGCTATCCGGGACGGCCGTCAGGTCGGCCGAGCGTTAGGACCGGTACGAAGCGCACGAAGAATTCAGCGAAGCCGGTCGCCCAGAGGACGCCCAACAATCCGGTCAATTCCTGACCGATATCGCCGCCGACGCCCGGACCGACGACGGCGCGCCCGGCCGCTAGCTTCCGAATCTTAGGTACCGAGAAATAGACAATTTTCTACAAACCAAATCAACCTCTTGCGATCCCCACCCTCCGTCCACGGTGTTCGAATGGGGTCGATTTGGCAGTGGAGATAGGCGGTACTGCCATCAACGATGACGGTACTTCCAGCTGCGATCTAGTGTCTCTACAACTGAGGAATAGTGAGCACTCCAAGACTTTCCAATGGTCGCCAAAACGATGCGGATACCCGTTCTAATAATCGGCTGTTACTGAACCCCGTCTCACAGAGTGGATGATCGAGACATGTCGAGTGACGAACGGAGCTATAGCCAACTTAGACAACAAATCCACGAGCGCCCGAGGCATGAACGTTAGACGGGTACGCCATACCGAAGGGAGGTATGAACATAACCCCCGCCACGATTCCGTTAAGGGCATCGACTTCTCTGATCGCAGTTTCGCACGAGCGTCACCTAAGCTGGGTTGGAAGGAGATCGAGGTTTGCGCGTTACGAAGTGTTCGTGGCGTTAGACTTCATAAACTAAGGACCTGAAAGTCCCGGCCGCGCGCCCACCTGAATTTCCATCAAATCTGCTGATTAAGAGTTGTCAAGCGGGTTCGATCTCCAATCAATTTTCCGTCATTAGCGCCACAAATAACCCCATTGAACCCCTAAGGAGAATTTCCGATTGACGGAAGACTGGCGCGCGCCAGACCCATCCGCCTCGCTGACCCGGAAAACAGCGCTCTCATTATCATTTCAAAAGAAGAGATCGCGGAATTTGCCGCCTTTCGGTGAGGTTGGTGAGCTACGTCCGAGATATTCCACAGATCATCGCGGGCGCACACCCATGACGATGGTGTATTCATCGGAGCGGGCCTCCACGTTGATATCCCGCCGGCTGGCCCAGATGTTGTTGACGAAGTAGAGCGGGATCATCGCGACATCGTCGAACGCGATTTCCGTCGCCTCGGCCAGCATCGCATTTCTCTCGGCGTCGTCCATGGTCCGCGTTGCCGCAAGTGTCAGCTCGTCGACCCGCAGATTGGAGTATCGCCCGCGATTGCCCGTTCCCAACCCGCGCTCGCGGTCGAACGTCAGGACAAGCGGAATCAGTGCCGATGACGGCTCGCCTGTCCCACTGCCACCACCGGCGAAGATCACGGAGAACTCGGGCACACCGCCCGGGCCACCCGCCGAAGCGCGGGTGAAGAAATTCCCGGCCGGAAGCGCCTCGATCTTCGTTTCGATGCCGATCCGACTGAACATCTGGGCGATCGCCTCGAGGATCGTCCGGTCGTTCGGGTATCGCCCGTTGGGACCGTGAATGGTCAATCGAAACCCGTTCGGATAGCCCGCGGATGCCAGCAGGGCGCGGGCACGATCGACGTCGTAGGCATCCGGCTTCAGGCGTGTGCTTGCACCCGGATAGCGCTGCACTAGGAATTGTCCCGCAGGCTCCGCTTCCTTCGCCAGAATCCGCTCAACGATGCCTTGGCGGTTGATTGCTGCAGACATGGCTTGCCGCACCCGCAAATCGTTCAGCGGATTTGGGATCGGCTTTCCGTCGCGCGATTCGGCGAAAGGCGTGACCGCGCGATGCCGGTCGAGATGCAGATACATCATGCGCGTTGAAAGGGCGCTGTTTACTGCGATGCGCGGATCCGCGCGCAGGCGAGCGACGTCGGCCGTCGGCACGTTCTCGATCATGTCGACGTCGCCGGCAAGCATTGCGGCGACGCGCGACGGATCGGTCTTGATCGGTCGCAGTATCACGCGCGACCACGCCGGCTTCGGCCCCCAGTATGCGTCGTTCCGCTCCAGTACGATGCGCTCGCCGGGGATGAACTCGACGAACCTGAATGGTCCCGTCCCGATCGCGGCCCTGCCGGAGTTATAGTCTTCTGTCGCCGCGTCGCGCCCGTGCCGCGCCGAAACGATCGCGATTTGCGGCAGGTTGTTGACGATCAATGGATCCGGACCAGGATTGCGGAAGCGAACCGTATAGTCGTCGATCTTCTCGACCACCCGCTCCCCGATGAAGGCGGTCATCAGCCCGGGAGATCTCGGAACATTGCGCGCACGCGCAAAAGTGAAAACGACGTCGGCGGCGGTGAACGGCGATCCGTCGTGCCACTGGACGTTCCGGCGCAGCTTGAACTCCCATGTGTTCGCGTCGATGGCTCGCCAGCTTTCGGCTAGGCCAGGAAAGAACCGGTCGTCCTTATCGACAAAGACCAGCGCATCGAAAATATGGCGCGAGAGACTGTTGTTGGGCCCGAAATTATGGAAATGCGGATCGATGGATGTCGCTTCAGACTGCATTCCGACCCGGAGTTGCTGCGCGCCGACCGGCTCGAACGACCCGATCAAAGCTGCGAAACAAGCCGCAACCCGAATTGCCAAGCGCATAACGGTCCTCCCAAAATTCTTGCAGTATGCTAACTTGATCAATGTGCAACTAGAAACTTATTCTTCTTGCATATATCGCAAATGCCACTTGCACGCGCGGAAGCGGAAACGGGAGGATACTTGGCACGGGCAAAACCCCAATCGACCGGTCGCGCCGCAAGCCCGACAGTCCGCGAGCTCCAAGCGCTCCGCTCGATGATCGAGACACGCAAGCTGGCCGCGGCCGCAGCGCTTCTCGACCTCACCCAATCGGCCGTCTCGCGCGCACTCAGCTCGCTCGAGCGCAAGGTCGGCAGCGAATTGTTCCGCCACGAGGCAGGACGGCTCGCACCGACTTCGCAGGCGTTCGCCCTGAACGCTGCCGCCGAGTGCGTCTTCGAGGGGCTCAGGCTGGTCGAGCAGTGGCCCGATGTAGCCGTCGCCGCCCAGAGCTTGCAGATCGCGACCTCGCCGACCTTCGCCCAATACCTGATTCCGGCCCTGCTTCGCGAATTCTACCACACGGATGCCGACACGACGATCAGCGTCGAGATCCTCACCGGGACCCAGGTCGTGAGCGCGGTCGCGGAGCGGAAGGTCGATCTGGGAATCGTCGATGCATCCGCCGTACATCCTGGCGTTCGGTGCGAGATTTTTCGCGAATCGTCGGTCCACGCGATCATGCCTGCGGGACACAGGCTTGCGGGCGTCAAGACGCTGACGCCCAAGGATCTCGCCGACGAACCTCTGCTCGTGCAGACCCGTAGGTTTGCCGCCCGCGCGGAGATCGACCGCGCCTTCGCCCGGGCCGGCGTGGCACCGCGCATCGCATGCGAGGCGGTGACGTCGGGTTTCGCGCTCGAGTTGATGCGCAAGGGACTGGGAATAGCTCTGGTAAGTCCTTATCCGATAATCCTCGATCTCGGTCGCGGGTTCGCCGTCCGGCGTTTCGTTCCAGCGATCCGACAACGTACAGCCCTCATCCTGCCAGCGACCGGATCCATGTCGGTTGCCGCCGGCAGGTTCTGCAACCTTGTCCATGTCCAACCCCCCGCCGACGGATACTCCAAGCCGCACCTGCGATCGCCGGGATTTCCTCGTCCGCACGAGCGGGTTTCATGAGACTGAAGTCTTCTCGGTTCCGTCGGGGTGCGGCATTGCCTAGCAAGTTCTGCACGCCGGGATATCTCCATCGGGTGGTGAGTTGCCATGTTTGATTCGGTCTTCACGCGCCATTGGTTCGACCGCGAAGTCGTCGCGATCTGGTCCGAGCGCTCGACGATACAGAGTTGGTTCGACGTCGAGACAGCACTGGCTTCGGCACAGGCCGATCTGGGAATGATTCCGGCGGAAAGTGCCGCGGCGATCGCCGCATGCGCGTCGGCCGAGAAGGTCGACCTCGAGCGCATGGCACGCGATATCGCATTCATGCTTCATCCGTTCGTGCCGGCGTTGCGCCAGCTCGAGGAGTTCTGCGGCAAGCACGCCGCCTTCCTGCATTGGGGGGCGACCACGCAGAACATCTTCGATACGGCAACGGCACTTCTGCTCAAACGCACCCACTCGACGCTGCTGGCCCGCCTGTCGGATCTCCTGGCCACGATGTCGGAACTTGCGGCGCGCACCCGCCAGACGGTCGTCGCTGGCCGCACGCACGGCCAGCATGCGTTGCCGATCAGCTTCGGATTTAAGATCGCCGGCTGGATGGGCGAGTTCCGCCGGCACGGCGAGCGCCTTCGGGCATTGGAAAGGCGTGTATTCGTCGCGCGCCTCGGCGGCGCGGTCGGCACGTTCGCGGCCATGGACGGGAACGGGCGCGCGGTACAGGCAGCGGTGGCCCGGAAACTGTCCCTGTACGACGGCGAGATCCCGAGCCGTTCCGCCGTCGACCATTTCGGCGAATATGTCACCGTCCTCGGATTGCTGGCAGCAACGGTGGAAAAGGTTGCCTCCAACCTCATCTTCCTGCAGCGGACGGAAATCGCTGAAGTCGCGGAGGCGTTCCACGACGGCAAGATCGGGTCGTCGACGATGCCGCAGAAGCGCAATCCGGCGCGCCTGATGAATATCGTGGGACTGGCGAGGCTAATGCGCCTGCGTGTGACGGGCGCACTGGATGCCATGGTCCAGACCGACGAAGCCGATGGGGCAGCCACAAATCTCTGCGACACCGTCATACGCGAAGCGGCGGTGATTGCGACGTCGGCCGTCGCCGCACTTCTCGAGGTGTTCGGCACTCTGCATATCGATGACCGCGCCATGCGCCACAATCTCGGAAAAAGTCGCGGCCTTATCATGGCCGAGAGCGTGATGATGCGGCTTGCTCCCGAGATCGGCCGACATCGCGCCCATGAGTTGATCTATGAAACCGCAATGGAGGCATTCTCGACTGGACGTACGTTGGCCGAAGTTCTTGCCGTCCATCCCGAACTGGTCGCGCTGACCAGCAAGGTCGGTATCGGCAGCCTTCTGGATCCAGCCGGATATCTCGGCGAGGCACTGGACTGCGTCGACGACGAGCGGGCCCGCGCTCTGGCCTGGCGGTCGACGGTATGCTGATCGAGAGTGTGGGATTCGCGTTTTACAGGCGTGCCGTTGTTGCGATGACCGACTGCTAACCACGAAATTGGCGGTCACGGCTTAGGGAACAGGTTCACTTGGTTTGCGGCTTGGCGCCTAAACGGCGTGCAGCGGTGGCCAAAGCGAGTCCCAATTGGTATTGGAGCCTCAATTAGAGAATTTTTGGGGTGTTACAGCAAACCAACCCCCAATCGTTCCGCCGCCTCAAGATACGGATTTCTACCGAATCTGCCTAAACTATTAGCGGTAAAGGTATATATATATGGGAAAATCGGTGAAACGGAACGAATATTGCTTTGGATCTGATCGTCCGGAACCCGGCGATTGGAAAATGTCTGCAACTGAACGAAATCATATTCGGCTTTTGAAGCAGTTCGTCCGCAAACTTGCTGCCGCAATCTCGGCCCGGGCACGGGTCCATCTAGGTGTGCCTTTGCGATGGCTTGAGCATCCATACAACGACAAGAAGCGGGTCGACCGGCCGTAACTCAGGCGATCAAGCCACGTGCCTCGGCGAGCGAAAGGCGTACTTCGCCTTGTACGGTCCAATACTGGAAGCGCAGATGCCGGCGCGATCTAGTCCGGCGTGCCGGGACCACGTTATATGTCGCAGGCGATCCGCCGAAACCAGGCGAAATGGCACCTACCTCAACGACATCTTCGATCAGATAGCCAAGAAGGTAGCAGTCCCGTTCGTCCGGCAGTTTCGCGCGGAACGGGACGCCGACTAGGCGCAAGAAACTTGTCGGGTCAGAATGGTCACGCGCCGCTTCGATGAAACTGGCCTCCACAAGATCGAAATCAGGATCGGCCACCGTGACCGGCCCACCGATGTCGGGTGATGGCGCATCGGAAGTGCGCGGCAATTCCCATGATGCAACCTGCCGGATCTGGCGGTTGTGACCGAGTGGCGGATGTGGATGCGGGTGCCCATGCGTGGGGTGATCGTGAGGCATCTTTCTGTCTCCGTAGTCAAAGGCTGATCGGCTTGTCGATGATCGACTTGTGGGCGCCGAGTTTCCCTGAAAGGGTCAATGCCCCAAGGACGTCGACGATGACCCGGGTTGCAAACAGAGCAGTTATGTCCGACGTGTCGTAGGGCGGCGAGACCTCTACGACCTCGAGGCCACAAAGCCCCTCCCCGGCAATCTTGCCGACGAGCCCGAGAATCTCGCGTGGCAGGAAGCCGCCCGGTTCAGGCCATCCGGTGCCGGGGACGAAACCACAATCCACGCAGTCAATATCGAAACTCATATAGACGGCATCGGTGTCCTTCCAAGCCATGCTCAGCGCGATCTCCGCGATCTTGTCGATACCCAGACGCTCGAAGTCGCCCATGGTAAGGATCGTCGTATCGCGATCGCGCGCTACAGCGACGGCCTCCCGCGGGACCTGCCACCCCCCAATCCCGATCTGGACCAGATTCTTCGGGGATACGTTCGGAAGATTGGTCGCATGGAACCAAGGTGTCGTGTGCATCCGTTCGTCGAGATCCTTCTCCTGGATATCGGCGTGCCGATCGAAATGAATGATTCCGATTCGTTTAGACGTGCACTCCGCGATACCCCGAACAGTCGGAAACCCGATCGAATGGTCGCCCCCGAGGATTACCGGAAAGCTCCCCGAGGAAAATACATGTGATACACCTCGCGAAATCTGGTCGAACGATTTTTCGAGATTTGCCGGAATCGTGAAGATATCACCGGCGTCGCAAAGCGACATCTGCTCGCGAAGATCGACCCCCATCTCGTAGTTATAGGGCGTATAGAGCGCGGATATCTTGCGGATACCCTGGGGCCCGAACCGGGTTCCGGGCCGATAGGTAGTGCCGCCGTCAAAGGGAACACCGAGAACTGTCGCATCGTAGCGCCCAATATCACGGACGTTCTCGGCGTAGGGCGCTTTCATGAATGTGTTGATGCCCGCGAAATGCGGCAGCTCTCCGCGCGAGAAGGTCGGTATCGACTTATCGACAATCGTGGCTGCGCCCGAAAGCCCCATCTTTAGCGCCCATTCCTGCTCGCGCTTCCAGCCCGAGCCCGGAATCTCGGCCTCGCGATGCATCGCACGCCAGCCTTGTGTACCCATCTTGTCGAAATCCGGATGGTGATGCCGTCGATCGCGGTCGAACGTGACGGCCCAGGTTTCGTCCGATGTATTGACACTGGCTCGCCGTCTGCGCGTGTGATGGATGCGATAGCTCATTTCAAAACCTCCATAGAGTCTTGCGCAAATCGGCTTGGTCTAGCGGCGAATACGATCATCAGGCAGTCGTTAGCAACTAGGACGGCAGGAGCGCATTAAGCAGTGCGCCGGACGATGCAGCGGATCGGCGTCAAGCTGTAGCCGTTGCACGGGTTGAGCATCTGCGGGCAGTTTGAGATGACTGTCAGCACGTCGCATTCGGCGCGCAGATCGACGAAGTCGCCGGGACGCGAGGCTTCATCAGTGATCATCGCCCGCCCGTCCGGTCCGATCGGCACGCTCATGAAGAAATTTGCATTGCTAACGATGTCACCCCGACCGAGGCCGAATCGCCCGAGGATATCGCCAAAGTTGGCGTAGCAACTGCGCGAGTTCCGCACGCCGTAACGCAAGAAGTTGTTCACTTCGCTACAGCAGCCGTAGACGGTATCATGCCGCCCGCATGTATCCTCTATGATCGTCACCAGCGGCGTGCCGAGATCCGAGTACAGGATGCTTCCTTTTCGCAGATAGATGTTTCCCTGCATCTTGATCGTGTTCATCGAGTTGTATCGGTCGGTCAGGTCGGCGGCGTTGTAGCAGAGGAAATCAGCCGCCTGCTGGCCCTCCAGATCGATGATGCGGAGCACTTCGCCTTTCTTCATCATCCGACCCCACGGACGCCCCGGCGGAATGATCTCGTCCAAAACGACGACGCCATCGAAATTCTCGGCTGGGCTTGATTGGCTCATGGAATCTTCCTTCTTGAAATCAACTCGAGGCGGAAGTTGCCAACTTCGCTCCAGCCACAACCGAGTGCCGGTGGAAGCGCAGCAGTAGAAATCCCGCCGCAACGGCGAGGCCGATGGTGAGGCCGGTCAACACGCCGATGAGTCCCCAGCCGAGGCTGAACGCCATGAAATAGCCGAGTGGCACGGCGACGCCCCAGAACGCGACAAGCTGCGAAATCGACGGAATCACGGAATCGCTGAGCCCGCGCAGCAAGTTGTTGAGCATTCCCTGCGCGCCGTCGAACAGGATGAGCACAGCCGTGATCAAGATGGCATCGGTGATGGTCGCGGCGAATGTCGCGTCGTCGGTGAACAGAGTGACGGCAGCCTCCGGAAAGCTGGCCAACGCAAGTGAAGCGCAGATCAGGAGTACGGCCGATAGCTGGATCCCACGCGCACCGATACGCATCACCCCTGCAGGATCGCCGCGACCGATCGCAGCGGCGACAAGGACCCCGCTCGCTAGGCCGAGTGCGGCAGCCGGGACATAGGGGACGCGATAGATAGCCTGACAGATCTGGAATCCAGCCAGAGCGGGTGCACCGACTGCACCCGCAAACGCCGCCAAGGCCGTAAAGGCGCCAGATTCGAACCCTGCCGCACAGGCGACAGGAAACCCCACCGCCAACATCTGCCTCAATGGGCGCATGGAGATTCCGCCCGGGCGCAGTGCCGCCCGAAGAGGAGACCAACCCAGGACGGACACGAGCCCGGCCATTGTCACGCCGAGCATTCCCCAACGCACCAGTGACGTCGCGATGGCGCTGCCTTCGGCGCCAAGCGCCGGAAAGCTCCCATAACCACCGACCAGAAGCATCGCTAGGCCGAAATTTACGGCATTGGACCCAGCCAGTATCAACAATGGAATCCTCGGATGGCCAAGGGCCTCCAGTGCAATAATCCCGGCCTGAACCAAACTCATCGCCGGCATGCCCCAAGCAAACGCTGCCAGACAGCGGCCGCCGAAGCGAGCGATCGCTTCCGGTTGATGGAACAGGCGCAACAATGCTTCGCCGTTTGAGAGCAACACCGCAATCACGACACCGACGACGACAGCCATAGCCAGGGCCAGAACAGTCGCACGCGCGCATTCATCGATCTGCCCTCGCGCCCGTGCGATTGCAGCGGCCGGCGCAAGACCAGCCATCAGGCCGTAGGCCGGCGTAAGCAACGTCTGCTGTACACTCGCGGCGATGGCAAGATAGGCGAGTTCGTCAACACCGGCTTGGCCGACGACCGCACTGCTCACAAGCGTCAGGCCAAGAAGGCAGAATCGTGAAAGACCAGACGGGACAGCAAGCGCAAGGATCGGCACCACGGTTGCAATCGGACGGGCCGTCGGCGCGATTGTTGGCGTTCCCAGCACGGCGGCTCCTCTAGTGCTCCGGTCTCCGGGCCAGCCAGCGTTCGGGATGGGTCTGGGCCGAAGAGCGGTGCATGAGCCGGACCGAATGATCGTAAACGACCGTCGTGGCGCTATGCATCAGCGCACGATTGTCCCAGATGGCCAGATCCCCAACCGACCATGCATGCTGGTACACTTTGTCCGGCGTTGTTGCATGATCGACCAATGCCCAGGTCAACTCTTCGGCGTCCACGGGCGAAAGGCCGCTGATCTCCTTCACAAGATTGTGACTGATGAAATAGAGCCTGCGACCGGTCACCGGGTGGATCTGGACAAGATCGTCGACCTTGTCCGCGAACTTCGTCCGTTCCTCTTCCGTCAATGGCGTGAAGGCGCCCGGACTCAGCGCCAGGACCTTGTCGTTGTGCTGCAGGAAGCTGTGAACCACCGTGCGGCCGTCTATTCGGGCACGCAAATCGGCAGGCAACGAATCGTAAGCGTTGTGCATGCTGCAGAACAGCGTGTCGCCGCCAACCGACGGGACTTCAACCGCATATAGGAACGTCGCGACATCCCGCTCCGGTGCTCCGGCGCCGTCACTGTGCCATTCGAGCCCCTGTCGATTGAGGAATGCCGTCGGAATACCGTTCTCGCGGACGTTTCCTATTCGCGAAATCTCGGGCACCGAATCCATGCCATGCCGGATCTTCGAGCTCTTCTTCGCCGTACCGAAGCGGCGTGTGACAGCCGCTTGGGCTTCGGCTGTCAGACTCTGGCCTCGGAAAAGAAGCAGCGAATGCTCATAGTAGGCGGTCATGATGGCATCAATCAGTCGATCGTCGAGCGGCGCAGAGAGATCGACGTCCAATATCTCGACACCGAAATCCTCCCGGATCCTTCGAATCTTCAGCATCGTTGCAGACTCCCTCCCCGTGAACTCTCAGACTCGGCCAGCAGGCGTATCGAGTACGGTCGTACGCTGCATCAGGCGCCCAAACTTGCGACGGTCATAGTGCGTGCCGGTATGTATGACTGCGCGATTGTCCCAGAGCACGAGATCGCCCTTGCGCCATTTGTGCGAGTAGACGAACTTCCGCTGCGTCGCGAACGCGGTAAGCTCTTCGATCAATGCCCGGCTCTCGGCATCGTTCAAGCCGACGATCGACCGCATGATCTTCGATCCGAAATAGAGCGCTTGCGCACCCGTCTTCGGATGCACTTTGATCATCGGTCGTTCGACTCGCGGGATTTCCGCCGCCAGCTCCGGCGTCAGGGCTGGCGCGGAGGGATCGACCTCGTGGCGCCAGGCGATCAGCGATGCGCCCGTGTGCACGGCTCTGCGATCCTTGATCTTGGCATAAAGATCGGGTGGCAGCTCCTTGTAGGCGGCAGTCATCAGCGCATACATCGTGTCGGCACCCTCGTCGGGAACAACGCACCCGTAGAGCATCGAGACCAATGCCGGCGTTGGCCGGTGGGAATGGTCGGAATGCCACTCCTCGAGATCGGCCGTGACGTCGGGAGGCGTGAACGTGTCACCCAATGGGTTCATGTTGCCGAATACGGTCAGTTCGCCGTACTCCTGCCCCTTGGCGACACTTTTCTTGTCGAAATGAAGCTCCCCGAACAGCTTGCTGAAGGCGATATGGTCCGGCGGTGTCAGGTCCTGATCCGGGAAAATCAGGACCGCATATCTGTAGATGGCCTCGCGAATGTTATCGAATATCGCATCGGGAACCGGCTTGCGCAGATCAAGCCCGCGGATTTCGGCGGCGAATAGTTCGTGCTTGGGAACGATTTCGAACGACATCGGCAGCTCCATCAAAGCGCTGGACGCGGGACGACACCCAGTCCGGGGCCGTCCGGCAGTACCCATTTTCCATCGGCGTCAATCGTCGCGCCGATATATGGGTCGTGAATCAGCATCAGGTGAAGATCGAGATCGGCGTAATCCGCGAGGGGAGTCAGATGCACGCCCGCCGTGATCGCCAGCGAGGTCTCAATCCGGCATCCGAGCATGACCTTGAGACCAAGCGCACGGGCCGTGTGGATCATCTGCAGGGCAGCCCGAATGCCGCCGCATTTCATCAGCTTGATATTGACGCCATCCGTGATGTCCTGATGGGCGATGATATCGTCGATCGTGCCAATGCTTTCGTCGAGCACGATCGGGAGCGCCGAGTGCTGATAGAGAAGCGCCAGGCCACGCATGTCCTTGGGATGCAGCGGTTGCTCGATGAACTCGACGCCGTTTGGTGCCAATACATCGTTGACCATCCGGATTGCATGGCGTGCCTCCCAGCCACCGTTGACGTCGCCGCGGATGATCGCAGATGGCACCTCGCGGGAGATCAACTTGATGATGTCGGCGTCGTAATCGCAGCCGAGCTTCACCTTGAGATACTTGTATTTCTTTGCGGCTTCCGCCGAGTTGCGCACCATCGCATCGACAGTGTCGAGCCCGATCGTGTAAGTGAGATAGGTCGTCTTGGCAGGATCGACACCAAGCATCTTGTAGAGCGGCACGCCAAGCAATTTGCCCGCAAGGTCGTGCAGTGCCAGATCAATGGCAGTCTTGGCGGCACCGTTGCCCTCATGGCGGCTCTCGAGTCGAGCCATTATCTCCGCGAAATGAAACGGCTCGGTACCGAGCGACTTGCGGAAGAGATCAAGAGCCGCACGCACGCCGTCCGGCGTCTCGCCGAACTTGGCACTCGGCGAGGCTTCGCCGAGCCCGGTCTTTCCTTCGGCGGACAGACGCACGAAGATGTTCGATGTCGCCGTCGCGGACGAGTAAGAGATGGTAAGCGGTGCACTCAGCTTCAGATCGATCCGCTCGTAGGTCATTTCCATAGTAGGGCATCCTTCTTTCAATTGGATTCGGCTGGCGCCGGAACGTCACGACGCAGACGACTGAGAAACTGCTTCAGGCGGTCGGATTTCGGGCGTTCGATTATGTCGGCCGGACTTCCCTGCTCGACGATGCGGCCCTGCTCCATGAAGACGATGCGATGCGCGAACCGCGCGGCGAAGGAGAGTTCATGGGTGACAATGACCATTGTCATTCCGTCCTGGGCGAGCTGGCGCAGCACGGCAAGGACCTCGTGAACGAGTTCGGGGTCGAGCGAGGCGGTCGGCTCGTCGCACAGCATAAGACGCGGATCCATGGCCAACGCCCGGGCGATAGCGACGCGTTGTTGCTGGCCGCCCGACAGTTCATGCGGGTAGGTGTCGAGCTTGTCCCCGAGACCGACCCGCTCGAGGATGGCAATGGCGCGTGCGCGCGCTTCCGCCTGCGACCGGCCCAGAACGATAACCTGCGCCTTCGTGACGTTGCCCAGCGCCGTGAGATGCGGCCAGAGATGGAACTGCTGGAATATCATCCCGATGCGCGCGCGCATCGCATTGGTCTTCTGCGCCGGTTCTCGAATCAGGTTGTTGCCGCCGAATCTGAACCCCATCAGTTCGCCGTCGATCCGCACATAGCCGGCATCGGGCTCGATCAGCATGTCGATGCAGCGCAACAGCGTGCTCTTGCCGCATCCGCTTGGACCGACGATGCACACGACCTCGCCAGCCGCCACCGTGAGGTCGATACCGCGCAGCACTAGTTCGTCGCCGAGCGACTTCTCGATTCCGCTGAGTGACAGGACGGGTGGCGGCGCGCCGATCATCGGATGGCCACCAGTGCCGCGGCTTGGCGCTCGAACCCGTTCTGCGGGGTCGCCGACTTGCGGCGATAGGGCTGGAGCACGTGCTCGAGCCACAGGGCGATTGCGGCGAGCGTCGTGTTGAACGCCCAGTAGAGCCCGGCAACCATGGTGAAAGTCTCGATCGGGCTGAACGTGATGCCCTGGACGATCAATCCGGCCATCGTCAGCTCCTTCACCGTAATGGAGGATAGCAGCGAGGTTTCCTTGACCATCGAGAGCGTCTGGCTGGTCAGCGGCGGCAGCAGCACGCCGAGCATCTGCGGCGCGATGACGTGGCGCAGCGCCTGACCGCGCGACATACCTGTGGCGATTGCCGAATCCATCTGGCCGCGTGGTACCGAGAGGACGGCACCCCGGATGATCTCGGCGAAATAGGAGCTCACATAGAGGCCGAGCGTGAGGATACCCACCGCCATCGCCGGCAAGCGGATCCCGTAGAAGGGTAGCATGTAGTAGGCAAGGAAGATCTGGATCAGAAACGGGACGTTGCGGAACAGCTCGATATAGACGGCGGCGATCCAGCGCAGCGGTGGTACTGACGATAATTTCATCAGCGCAATGATGCTGCCGATGGCAAGCCCAAGCATGAAGGCACCCGATGCCACGGCCACACTCAGTCCGAATCCCTGTACGAGGATCGGCCAGTAAGTGGTCACGACGCTAAGATCGAAGGTCACGGCAGCTCCTCCTCAGGCCAACTTCGCCACGCCGCGTCGCTCCAACAGGGCGAACAGCTGGCTAACGGCGAAGTTGAGAATGAAGAAAACGATCGCAGCGGCCACCAGCATCTCGAACGGCCGGTAGTTCTGGCTGAACAGTTGCTGCGCATGGCGCAGTACCTCGACAACGGTAATCACGGAGACGATGGGCGATCCCTTCAGGACGATGGTGAACTCGTTCATTAGGGACGGAAGCATCATGCGGAACACCTGCGGCAGTACGACCAGCCGCCATTGCTCGCCGCGCCGCAGGCCAAGTGACGCCGACGCTTCGAATTGGCCCTTTGGGATGCCGCTGATGCCGGCGCGGACGATCTCGGCAACGAAAGCTGAACTGTTGAGGCCAAGCGCCAGAATTCCGGCAACGAGCGGCGGTAAATCGATGCCGACGACCGGCAGCACGTAATAGACGATGAATATCTGAACCAACGACGGTGTGCCGCGAATGAAGCTGGTATACACGTGGATCGCGCCGTTGACGCCGCGCCATTCGGCGCGGCGCAACAGCGCGAGGGTCGTCCCGAGCGTCAAGCTGAGAGAGAACGCCAGCAACGTCACCAGCAGGTTCATCTTTGCCGCGAGGACGAGCGTAGGCAATGCCGACCAGACATAGCTGAACTCGAAGCCCATGCCTTCCCCCTCAGTCCGGTCGTTTCGGGTGCCGGTACAGACGCAAGTGCGGCTTCAGATCGCGCCTGGCGGCAGATAGCCGCTGTCCGGGACCTCCATCACGCGCCCGAACCACTTCTTCTGCATCTCGTAAAGCAGGCCGCTGTCGCGCATTTCCTTGATCTTGGAATTCAGGTAGTCGCGGAAATCCTTGTCTTCCGGGCGGGTCACCCACGCCGAAAACTGGCGATCGGCGACCGGTCCGACGACCTCGAACAATCCCGGGCGCTCACGCATAAGCCGCGATACGAGCTCGAGGCTGGAGATGGCGACATCGAGCTCGCCGTTGGCAAGCGCGAGATACGTCTCGGGATGGCTGGTGAACAGCTTGATCTCCTTGAATCCGCCACCCTTGGCTTTTAGCTTTTCGTCGAAGGCTTTTGCCGACATCTCGCTCGACGACGCGAGCTGAGTGCCGGCAATCTTTCCCTTGAGGTCGTCGACGGTCACCAACGACTTGTCGACGATCCGCTTCAGCGCGACGTCTTGGCCGTAGGCGATAGGCATCGTGAAGGCGTATCGCGATACGCGCTCGGCCCGCATGCCGACCGAGGTCGCAACGAAGTCGAACTTGCCTGCCAGAACGCCGGGCAGGATTCCCTGAAACGGCAGGTCGAGCTGCACCAGTTCGACTTTGAGATCCTTGACGATGTAATCGAGGATGTCCTTGCCGTAACCGACGATCTTGCCGTCCTGGATGAACTCGAACGGCGGCAGCTGGGCTTCGGTTCCGACCGTGACCTTGCCTGTTCGTTTGATCTTTTCCATCAGCGTCTCGGCATGCACCGGAACAGGTGACAGGCCGCTCGCGACACTGCAGAACAGGAAGGCCGTCATCGCCAGCCATCCGAGATTGCGTTGTGAAGGTTTTATGAACACGGGTCATCCTCCTTGAGCATTGGAATTTCAGTGAAAGGGCGGACTTCAACGGTCATGGACATCTCGAAATCTCAAGATTGTCGCCAAGAGACGCAGATGCGTGCGCAGGGAGCCGCAATGCAGCGGCTGAGCGGCATTCGAGACCTGGATTTGAGATTTGGACGTAGCTGTCACGCTGCCCTCTCCCGACCAATCCATACTGAGGAGGAGCAGCGACAGCAGCGCGACTAAAGGAGCCTCGCTGGTGATGCCGATGCAACACCCTCAAGTCTCCCGGGCTTTTGTCCCGCCGCGGCTCCTCGCTACGATCAGGCGAGGGAGTGTGTCTCTCGGACCAGCGACGTCCTTACGACGACCGGAACCCTAGACACATTATGAATTGATCAGAGCAATGCGCGTGCCACGCACGAAAACAAGAATCGCGAGAGGCATTCGGTAGTGCAATATTCCGATGCCGACAAATCATGCATCGGCTGCCCACCATTCCAGCAAGGCTGCGGTATCAGCTTCCTGACGCTCCCGCTTGCAAGATCGAATGACGCCAAGGGATCAGTCGTTCTTTGGTCGCTTGGATCGACCGAACGACCCTACTTCCCCCAGACCGCCGCTTATTTGATGATTTCAATGGCAGTTTCCAGGATTTCCGACAACGAAGGGAAATGAGTGGAAACCAAGAGCAATAAGCGCACTTACAAAATCCTTATGCCGTAGCCCTGAGTTCCACATCGAACGGCTACGCAATCCGGTTCCATAGTCCTGCCTTCAACACCGGAGACGGACATGGAAGACCTCATCTATCTGACGCTCGGGACTGGCCTGTTTGCCGCAATGGCGCTGTTCGCGCGCGCCTGCACGCGGTTGTGAGGGCACGCCGGTGTTTGAATTGATTCTGGGCGGCGCCGTCG
Source organism: uncultured Azospirillum sp. (assembly GCA_964416335.1). Taxonomy (GTDB): domain Bacteria; phylum Pseudomonadota; class Alphaproteobacteria; order CACIAM-22H2; family CACIAM-22H2; genus Tagaea. Next base: position 4,039 of record CAYQDN010000020.1, on the reverse strand, counting down.
CGATCGCCATTTTCGTCTATCTCGCGGTTGCCCTGCTGGCGCCCGAGAAGTTCTGAAACGCACGAGAGAACCGGAGTACCCGCCATGACCCCGATGGGATGGCTGCAGATCCTGCTTGTCGTCGGCCTGGTCCTCGCCAGTGCCGTCCCGCTCGGCATCTATATGGCGCGTGTCTTCGCCGGCGAGCGGACATTCCTGTCCCCACTCCTCGGGCGCATCGAGACCGGCATCTATCGGATCGCCGGCATCGACGCGATGCGCGACCAGGGATGGCTCGGCTATGTCGGCGCGATGCTTGTGTTCAATGCCACCGGCTTTGTCCTGCTGTACACGCTGCTGCGCCTGCAGGGCGTGCTCCCGCTCAACCCGAATGGCCTCGGGGCGGTCGACCCGCATCTCGCGTTCAATACGGCGGTCAGTTTCGTCACCAACACGAACTGGCAATCTTATGCCGGCGAGTCGACGATGAGCCATCTGTCGCAGATGTTCGGTCTCGCGACACAGAACTTCGTCTCGGCGGCCACCGGCATCGCGCTAGCGCTGGCTCTGGCGCGCGGCTTCGCCCGCGTCGAGGCGCGTGGTGTCGGGAATTTCTGGGCGGATATGACGCGCGGCACCCTCTATGTCCTTCTGCCGCTGTCGCTGGTTCTGGCCGTCGTCTTTGTGGCACTCGGCATCCCGCAGACTTTCTCGGGCAATGTCGAGGCGACGACGCTTGAAGGGGCATCGCAGTCCATCGCGCTCGGACCGGTCGCCTCGCAGATCGCGATCAAGCAACTCGGCACGAATGGCGGCGGCTTCTTCAATGCCAACTCCGCGCATCCGTTCGAGAATCCGAATGGCTGGACGAACCTGCTGTCGCTGTGGGCGATCCTTGCAATTCCGGCGGCACTCGCCGTTACGTTCGGCCGGATCGTCGGTGCTACTCGTCAGGGAACCATCCTGCTCGCGACGATGACCCTGCTGCTGCTCGGAGGCCTCGTGGCCTGCTATGCGGCGGAGGCCGCCGGCAACCCTATCCTCGCCGCCCTCGGCCTCGATCCGGCCGACGGCAATATGGAAGGCAAGGAAACACGCTTCGGCATCGCCTGGTCGGCCATCTGGGCGGTCGTGACGACCGCGGCATCCAACGGTTCGGTCAATGCGATGCACGACAGCTTCACGCCGCTCGGCGGTCTGGTGCCGATGGTCATGATTCAGCTCGGCGAGATCGTGTTTGGCGGCGTGGGCTCCGGCCTCTACGGCCTGCTGGTCTACGCGGTGATTGCGGTGTTTGTCGCCGGCCTGATGGTTGGGCGCACGCCCGAATATCTCGGCAAGAAGATCGAGGCGCGCGAGATCAAGCTCGCCAGCCTCGCCGTACTCGTGCCGCCCGTCTTCATCCTGGCCTTCACGGCCCTCGCCTTGCTGTGGCCCGGGGCGCTTAGCGGACTCAACAACGACGGTCCGCACGGCTTCTCCGAAGCGCTCTACGCCTATACCTCGGCGGTCGGCAACAACGGCTCGGCCTTCGGCGGCCTCACCGCGAGCGTGCCGTTCTGGGACACCACGCTCGGGATCGCGATGCTGGTGGGCCGATTCGCGATCATCGTGCCCGTACTCGCCCTTGCCGGCGCGCTCGCCGTCAAGAAGCGCGTGCCGGCATCCGACGGCACGTTCCCGACCGATGGGCCGCTCTTCGTCGTGCTGCTGGCCGGCACGATCCTTGTCGTCGGCGGTCTCAGCTTCTTCCCGGCTCTTGCACTTGGCCCGATCGGCGAGCATTTCGTGATGCTCGCCGGCCAGGCTTTCTGATCGCGCAGCAAAGGAACAACGACCATGGCACGCGCCAAGGAAATCTCGCTTTTCGCCCCCGCGATCCTGCTGTCGGCCGCCTGCGCGACCTTCGCCAAGCTCGATCCGCGCGGACTCGTCCGCAACCCGGTGATCTTCGTAACTGCCGCGGTCGCTGGCGTGGCGACACTCGCTTTCTTCCGCGATCTTTCCAGCGGTCAAGCGGCCGGCTTTTCCGGCCAGATCGCGGCGTGGCTCTGGTTCACGGTCCTGTTCGCCAATTTCGCCGAGGCGGTCGCCGAAGGACGCGGCAAGGCCCAGGCCGATGCGCTGCGCAAGGTGAAGACCGAGACCTGGGCCAAGCGAATTGTCTATGGCCCAGGCGACATCTACGAAAAGGCCGCCGCGACAGATCTCGAGATCGGTGACGTCGTGCTCGTCGAGGCCGGCGACACGATCCCGGGCGACGGTACCGTTGTCGAAGGGATCGCGTCGGTCAACGAAAGCGCCATCACCGGCGAATCCGCTCCAGTGATTCGGGAATCCGGCGGCGATCGTTCCGCCGTCACCGGTGGTACAGTCGTGCTTTCGGACTGGGTCAAAGTCAAGATCACGGCCGCACAAGGCTCTAGCTTTCTCGACCGGATGATCGCGCTCGTCGAGGGTGCTTCGCGCCAGAAGACGCCCAATGAAATCGCGCTCAACATCCTGCTCGCCGGAATGTCGCTGATTTTCGTCGTAGTCGTTGCGGCACTTCCCGCATTTGCCGCCTACGCCGGTGCTGCCCTGTCGCTGACCGTTCTGGTCGCGCTGTTCGTGACGCTGATCCCGACCACAATCGGCGGACTGCTGTCGGCCATCGGCATCGCCGGCATGGACCGGTTGGTGAAGTTCAACGTCCTGGCCACGTCGGGCCGCGCGGTCGAGGCGGCGGGTGATGTCGACATACTCCTCCTCGACAAGACCGGCACGATCACGCTGGGCGACCGCATGGCGACCGCCTTCACGCCCGCTCTCGGCGTGTCCGAGCGCGAGCTTGCCGAAACGGCCCTGCTTGCCTCGTTCGCCGACGAGACGCCCGAAGGCCGCTCGATCGTCCGTCTTGCCCAGGAACGGTTCGGAACGACACCCGCTGGCGACCCTTCGGCGGTATTCGTTCCCTTCACCGCACAGACCCGGATCTCCGGCGTCGACCTACTCGGTCGTCGGATCCGCAAGGGAGCCGTCGATTCGATCCTCCGGTTCACAGGTGCGGCATTGCCGGCGGCGATAGCCGACCAGGTCGACCGGATCGCACGCAGCGGCGGTACACCGCTGGCGGTCGCCGAGACCGGCGACTCTGGCAGTCGCCTTCTCGGCATCATCTACCTGAAGGACATCGTCAAGGCAGGGATCCGCGAGCGTTTCGCCGAACTCCGCCGCATGGGTGTGCGTACGGTCATGGTGACGGGCGACAACAAGCTGACCGCCGCCGCCATCGCCGCCGAGGCCGGCGTCGACGATTTCATCGCTGAAGCCACGCCTGAAGACAAGCTCGCCTTCATCCGTGCCGAACAGGCCAAAGGCCGGCTTGTGGCGATGTGCGGCGATGGCACGAACGACGCTCCTGCCCTCGCCCAGGCTGACGTCGGACTCGCCATGCAAACCGGCACTCAGGCGGCGCGCGAGGCCGGCAACATGGTCGATCTCGATTCCAACCCGACCAAGCTGATCGAGGTCGTCGGCATCGGCAAGCAACTCTTGATGACCCGCGGCGCACTCACCACGTTCTCGATCGCCAACGACGTCGCGAAATACTTCGCGATCATCCCGGCTCTGTTCGTCGCCGCCTATCCGCAGCTTGGCGCACTCAACGTCATGGGGCTGGCCACACCGCAGAGCGCCATCCTGTCGGCGGTGATCTTCAACGCGCTGGTCATCGTGGCGCTGATCCCACTGGCACTGAAGGGCATCACATATCGCCCGATGCCGGCCGGTGACCTGCTCCGCCGCCACCTGCTCGTCTACGGGCTCGGTGGCATCCTTGTCCCATTCGCCGGCATCAAGGCCGTCGACATCCTTGTTTCTGCTCTCGGACTCGCGTGAGGTTTGCCATGTACGTCCATATCCGCCCCGCCTTCGTGCTGCTGATCGCATTTTCGGTGATCTGCGGTATTCTCTATCCACTACTAGTTGCCGGTATTGGCCAGATCGCGTTCGCCCAAGCCGCCAATGGCTCACTGGTCGAGCGCGACGGTCACGTCGTCGGGTCGGCCCTGATCGGCCA
>CAYQDN010000019.1:34778-71246 GCA_964416335.1 uncultured Azospirillum sp. | reverse complement strand
GCGGCGGCCTTGATGGTGCGCGAAGCGCCCGACCTCTACGAGGCGGGCGAGCCCTGCGGGCCGCACGCCAACATGGCCCACATGCTGGCGGCCGACGCGTCGTGGAAGGCCGCCGAGGCGTGCCTGCAGACGCATGGCGGCTTCGGCTTCGCCGAGGAATACGACATCGAGCGCAAGTTCCGCGAGACGCGGCTCTATCAGGTCGCCCCGATCTCGACGAACCTGATCCTCGCCTATCTGGCCGAGCACGTGCTCGACCTGCCGCGGTCGTACTGATGGCGGGCGCGCTCGACGGCATCCTCGTCCTCTCCCTCGAACAGGCGGTCGCGGCCCCCTATTGCACGTCGCGGCTGGCCGATGCGGGGGCCCGCGTCATCAAGCTCGAACGGCCGGAAGGCGATTTCGCGCGCGGCTACGATGCGGTCGCCAAAGGGCAGGCGAGCTATTTCGTCTGGCTCAACCGCGGCAAGCAGTCGCTCGTCGCCGACATCAAGGATGCCGGCGATGCCGCCCTGCTCCACCGCATCCTCGCGAAGGCCGACGTGTTCGTGCAGAACCTGATGCCCGGGGCGGCCGCGCGCGCCGGCTTCGGCCCCGCGGAACTTCGCGCGAAATATCCCAAACTCATCGTCGTCGACATCTCGGGCTATGGCGACGAAGGCCCGTACGCGGCGATGAAGAGCTACGACATGCTGGTGCAGGCCGAGACGGGCCTTGCCTCGATCACCGGCGGGCCCGAGGCGCCGGGGCGCGTGGGCGTGTCGGTGTGCGACATCGCGGCGGGCATGTACGCGCATCAGGCGATCCTCGAAGCGCTGATCGCGCGCGGGAAGACGGGTGAGGGCCGCTCGATCAAGGTCTCGCTGTTCGACGGCATGGCCGACTGGATGGCCGTGCCCCTCCTGCACCACGATTACGGCGGCAAGGCGCCGGGCCGCGTGGGCCTCGCCCATCCGTCGGTCGCCCCCTACAGCGCCTTCACCAGCGCCGACGGCGTGCCCCTCGTCATCTCGGTGCAGAACGACCGCGAATGGGGCGATTTCTGCGCGCATGTGCTGGGCGAGGCGGGCAGGCCGGAATTCGCCACCAACGTGCTGCGCGTGAAGAACCGCGCCGCACTCGACGCGCACATCGCCGCGTTCTTCGCGCACCATCCGCGCGAGGCGCTGGTCGCAAGGCTGCGCAAGGGCAAGATCGCCTACGGCGAACTGAACGACGTCGCGCGCTTCTCGAAGCACCCGCAGCTGCGCCGCGTGGAGATCGATACGCCGGGCGGCAAGGTCGCGATCCCGGCCCCGCCGCCGGTGATCGACGGCGAGCGCACCCCTTCGCTGGGTGCGGTTCCCGCGGTCGGCCAGCACAACGAAGCGATCCGCGCGGAATTCGCATGAACCTCGCCGACTGGATCGGGCGCAGCGAGACCGCGAGCGAGACGATCGAGCCGGGGCGCATCGCCGCCCTCGCCGCGACCTTCGACCGCGATCCGCCCAAGTCGGAAGTCCCGCCGGGCTGGCACTGGGCGTTCTTCAATGCGGTCGCCAAGGCGCGCGATCTCGGGCGCGACGGGCACCCGAAGCGCGGCGGCTTCCTGCCGCCGGTAGCATTGCCGCGGCGCATGTGGGCGGGCGGGCGGCTCGTCTATCACGCACCTCTGCCTGTGGGTGCCGCCGCCACGCGCGTCTCGCGCATCGACAAGATCGAGGAGAAGCACGGCAAGACCGGCCCGCTCGTCTTCGTCGTCGTCCATCACGCGATCTCGGCCAGCGGCGTGCTGTGCGTGGAGGAAGAGCACGACATCGTCTACCGCGCCGATCCCGATCCGGCATACCCGGCACCCAAGCCGCCGCAGGCCCCCGGCGGCGAGGACTGGTCGCGCCATGTCGCGCCCGACGCGACGCTGCTGTTCCGCTATTCGGCGCTCACCTTCAACGGCCACCGCATCCACTACGACCGCGGCTACGCGCGCGAGGTCGAGGGCTATGACGGCCTCGTCGTGCACGGGCCGCTGGTCGCCACGATGCTGCAGGATCTCGCGGTCGAGCGGACGGGCAGGCGGCTCGCGCGTTTCGAATTCCGCGGAATGTCGCCGCTGTTCGACACCGCACCGTTCGAATTGTGCGGCCGGCCGGATGCGGACGGGGCGCAGATGTGGGCACGCGGCCCCGGCGGGATCCTCGCGATGACGGCACGCGCGGAATTCACCTGAAGCACCGCGAAGTCGTGGATGCCCGGCATCCGCCGGGCATGACCGGAAATAGCGAGAACCGTCATGCCCGGGCTTGTCCCGGACATCCACGACTTCGATTGCGGCAGTTTCAGGGAATCGGGATCGTCAGGCCGCTTCCGTCGCGACCATCTTGCCGGTGTATTCGGAGCGTTAGAGGTCTTGTCCGGTGCGCTGGGTTTGGTCGAATAAGCTCAATAGATTTTGATACCGGCCGATTTCGCGAGGTTCAAAATTGATTCTAAGCAGTCTTTGATCGCGTCGCCTTCCTCATCTAGGCATTCAAAGAGGTCAAATGCCTGAGCGGCCTGTTCCATTCTCTTTTCAAATCGATTTATTGCCTTCTCAACTTCTGGCCCGAGAAGCAATCGGGCTGTTGCGGACGCGCCTTCTAGTTTTCGTTCGGCTTTTTTATATCTGTCGGAAAGATCTGAGAGGTACGCCTTGCTTCGCTCGTTATCGTCGTCCTTTCGCTCTACGTGGCGATCAAGTCGGATGCCCGTTATTCGAAGCATTTCACTTAGAGACTCGACGATGTCAGAAAAAGTTGAAAGCTGTTTGTCCCAAATGCGCTCAGATTTGAAGCGCTTCAGGGCAAGGGGTACCGCAATGTAGGCGGCCAGTACGGCGATAATTGCCGATCCAAGAAATCCAATTAGTGACTTGAATGGCTCCGTAGTGAGGAAATAGGCGACATCGTACGTCATCTGCCCCACCGCGAAATTCTATTCGTTGCCTCTGCCTAGGCCGCTTCCGTCGCGACCATCTTGCCGGTGTATTCGACGGCGATGGAGGCTTCCGATGCCGTGCCCTTGATGCGGATCAGGAAGCACAGCCGGTCGGCGACCAGGCGCATTTCCTTGGCGGATTTCGCGGGCAGCGGGATCTTGCGCTCGCGGCAATAGACGATGAGGGCCGCGGCGACCGACGCGGTATCGAACGTCACGGCGTCCATGTCGCCCGAATCCTTGTCGATCTGGATCGTGACGTTGAGCCGGTCGCGGTCGATGACGACCTTCTTGAGGTTGCCCGGCGGGAACGGCGTGCGGCGCTGGCGGTTATATTCGATCAGTGCGCGGCACAGCTCGTTCTGGTCGAAGAAGATCAGACGGTACTCGCTCGCCATCGCCTGTTCCTCTGGACCCCCGAGATGCGGCCGCGCCGCGAATGGTCCGTAATCCTAATGGTTTGGGCGAATTCCCGCCACAGGACGGCCCAAGCCCAATAAATCTACAATTTTAGGAAACTTCTGTAAACAGATAGGCCACTCAGATTCCTGCCAAAATGTTGTCGCGGCGGCGAACCTCGCTCATACTTGATCGCTATGGCTCGCGTTCGTGCCCGTCCTTACGACCGGTCCCAGGTCGATCCCCGTGCCGCCCCCAAGCGCTGCGACCATCCCGGCTGCCCGCAGCAGGGCGAGTTCCGCGCCCCGCGCGACCGGAAAAAGCTCAACGATTACTATTGGTTCTGCCTGGAACACGTGCGCGTGTACAACGCGTCGTGGGATTTCTACAAGGGCATGGGGGCCGACGCGCTGGAACTGGAGAAGCGCGCCGACGTGGTCGGCCGCCGGCCGACCTGGCCGATGGGAGTCGGAAGGCGCGGCCGCGGGCGCGGCGGGGCCGAGGCGGTCGAAGAGGCCATGCGGCGCTGGTTCGCGCAGGCCGACATCCCCGGATTCGAGAATGGCGCCAAGGCCGAAGCCCCGCCGCCGCGGCGGCGCGCGAACACCCCGATCGACGAGGCGCTGGCGGTGCTGGAGCTCGACTGGACGGCCACGCCCGAAGAGGTAAAGTCTCGATACAAGTTGCTGGTAAAACGGCATCATCCGGACGCGAACGGGGGCGACAAGGCCGCCGAAGAACGTCTAAAATCCATCAATCAGGCCTATACGTTCCTGAAGGCGCAACAAGCCAGGCCGACGGACGGACCCTAGGGTCCGGGACCGGCGGGTTGCTGCGTCGGTCCACCCCGACGTTCCGGTAGCGGAGTTTTCCCGACCATGGCCCTTATGACTGCGACCGCCGACAGCTACACGCGCGTGCCCGACATCAAGGTGAAGGTCCGCCAGACCTTCGGCATCGATTCCGATCTCGAGGTCCCGGCCTTCTCGACCGCCCCGACCGAGCATGTCCCCAATGTCGACGAGAACTACCGCTTCGACAAGGAGACCACGCTCGCCATCATCGCGGGCTTCGCGTTCAACCGCCGCGTGATGGTCCAGGGCTACCACGGGACCGGCAAGTCGACGCATATCGAGCAGGTCGCCGCCCGCCTCAACTGGCCGTGCATCCGCATCAATCTCGACAGCCACATCAGCCGCATCGACCTCGTCGGGCGCGACGCCATCGTCGTGCGCGACGGCAAGCAGGTGACCGAGTTCCGCGAAGGCCTGCTCCCGTGGGCGCTGCAGCACCCTTGCGCGCTCGTGTTCGACGAATACGACGCCGGCCGCGCCGACGTGATGTTCGTCATCCAGCGCGTGCTCGAGGTCGACGGCAAGCTCACGCTGCTCGACCAGAACCGCGTGCTGCATCCGCATCCGGCCTTCCGGCTGTTCGCCACGGCCAACACCGTGGGCCTCGGCGACACGACCGGCCTCTATCACGGCACCCAGCAGATCAACCAGGGCCAGATGGACCGCTGGAACGTGGTCACCACGCTCAACTACCTGCCGCACGAGGAAGAGACCAAGATCGTGCTGGCCAAGGCGCAAGGCTACGACACCAAGGAAGGCCGCGAGATCGTCTCGGCGATGGTGGCGCTTGCCGACCTGACGCGCGCCGGCTTCATGGCGGGCGACATTTCCACGGTCATGAGCCCGCGCACGGTCATCACCTGGGCCGAGAACGCCAAGATCTTCGGCGATGTCGGCTTCGCGTTCCGCCTGACCTTCCTCAACAAGTGCGACGAGGTCGAGCGCACGACGGTCGCGGAATACTACCAGCGCTGCTTCGGCACCGAGCTCCAGGGCGGTGCCAACCTGAGCGTCCGCAAGGCCGGCTGAACGGGCTTTCCATGCCGCCGCGCAACAACGACGGACCGGTCGAGCAGTTCCGCCAGGTGACGGCCGCGGCGATGCGCGCCATCGCGCGCGAACCCGAGCTGACGGTCGCCTTCGTGCCCGAGCAGCCGGGCCTGCGCGGCAACGAGGCGCGCCTGCCCGTGCCCTCGCGCGACATGCCGGCGGGCGAGGTCGCCATCGTGCGCGGCGAGGCGGATTCGATCTCGCTCAAGCTGCGCCACCACAATGCGGCCGTGCACGCCAAGCGCTCGCCCACCGGCACGATGGGCAAGGCGATCTACGACGCGGTCGAGCAGGCGCGCTGCGAAGCGCTCGGCTCGAACCTGATGTCGGGCGTGTCGGACAATCTCTCCGCCGCCCTCGAAGAACGCTGCCGGCAGGCGGGCTATGCGCGCATCGCCGACCGCGAGGCCGCCCCCATCGTCGAGGCGGTGGCCCTGCTCGCCCGCGAGACCTTCACCGGACAGGCACCGCCCGAATCCGCGCGCCGCATGGTCGATCTGTGGCGGCCGTGGGTGGAAGCGCGCGCCGGCCAGGACCTCACGCAGCTCTCGCGTTCGCTTGCCGACCAGACGGTCTTCGCCGAGGTCGCGCGCAAGCTGATCGCCGATCTGGAACTGGGCGAGGAAGAAGGCCAGGCGACCGAAGCCGAGGACCAGGACGGCGAGGGCGAGAACGACGAGGACGGCCAGAAGTCGGGCGAGGCGGAGGATTCGGGCGACCAGTCCGACGCCGAGGCGATGATGGGTTCCGAGACGCGCGACGCCGCCGGCGAAGACGGCGGCGAAGGCGAGGGCGAGGAACGCGAGGGCGACGATTCCGACGGCATGGGCGAGGACGGTCCCGAGCGGCCGGGCAAGCGCTGGCGCCCGCCCAACGACATGCGCAACTCGACCGATGCGCCGCTCTACCGCGCCTATACGTCCGAGTTCGACGAGACCGTCGAGGCCGATGCACTTTGCGACGCCGACGAACTGACGCGCCTGCGCGCCCATCTCGACCAGCAGCTCAGCCACCTGCAGGGCGTCATCGCGCGCCTGGCCAACCGGCTGCAGCGCCGCCTGCTGGCGCGCCAGAGCCGGGCGTGGGAATTCGACCTCGAGGAAGGTACCCTCGACGCCGCACGCCTGGCGCGCGTCGTCGCCAACCCGGCCTTCCCGCTTTCCTACAAGCGCGAGCTCGACACCAAGTTCCGCGACACGGTCGTCTCGCTGCTGATCGACAATTCGGGCTCGATGCGCGGCCGGCCGATCACGGTCGCCGCGATGTCGGCCGACATCCTCGCGCGCACGCTCGAACGCTGTGCCGTCAAGGTCGAGATCCTCGGCTTCACGACGCGCGCCTGGAAGGGCGGACAGAGCCGCGAGCGCTGGCTTGCCGCCGGCAAGCCCGCCAATCCCGGCCGCCTCAACGATCTGCGCCACATCATCTACAAGGGGGCCGACGCGCCCTGGCGCCGGGCGCGCAAGTCGCTGGGCCTGATGCTGCGCGAGGGACTGCTCAAGGAGAACATCGACGGCGAGGCGCTGATGTGGGCGCATTCGCGCCTGATCGCGCGCACCGAGCAGCGCAAGATCCTGATGGTCATCTCGGACGGCGCCCCGGTCGACGATTCGACGCTATCGGTCAATCCCGGCAACTATCTGGAACGCCACTTGCGCGAATCGATCGAGTTCATCGAGACGCGCTCGCCGGTCGAGCTGCTGGCCATCGGCATCGGCCACGACGTGACGCGCTATTACCGGCGTGCCGTCACCATCGTGGATGCCGAGCAACTCGGCGGTACTGTGATGGAGAAGCTCGCCGAACTGTTCGAAGACGACAATTCTGCCGGCGGAGCGCGCCGCAGAGCCTGATCAGCCCGCACAACGGAGCCCCGCGATGACGCGTTTGCGACCCCTTCGCCTGCTAGCCGCCGCCACGCTCGTGTTCCTTGCGGCCTGCACGACCGCACCGCCGGCACCGCTCAAGCTCACGATCCTCCACACCAACGATTTCCATTCGCGCCTGCAGCCGGTCAACGTGCAGGGCTCGAACTGCTCGGCGCAGGAGGCGGCCCAGAGCCGCTGCCTGGGCGGGGCCGCGCGCATCGCCACGCTGATCGAGACGCAGAAACGCGAGGCGATGGCCGCCGGCCGGCAGGTGCTCGTGCTCAACGGCGGCGACCAGTTCCAGGGCTCGCTGTTCTATTCGCACTACAAGGGGCTGGCCGAGCTCGAGGTCATGAACCAGATGGGGTTCGACGCGGTCGCCATCGGCAACCACGAATTCGACGACGGCCCGGCCAATCTCGCGCGCTTCCTTGCCGGTGCGAAGTTCCCGGTCCTGTCGGCCAATATCGACGCGTCGACCGAGCCCACGATCCGCGGCCTGTTCCGCGACCATGTCGTGCTGGAACGCGGCGGCGTCAAGATCGCCATCATCGGGGCGACGACGGAAGATACGCCCGACATCTCCTCGCCCGGCGCCCAGCTCAAGTTCGTCAAGGCCGAAACGGTGGTGGGCCCGCTGGTGGCGAAGCTGCGCGGGCAGGGGATCACCCACATCCTCATGGTCACGCATCTGGGCCTGTCGCGCGACACCGAGGTCGCCCAGGCCATCGACGGGATCGACGTGATCGTCGGCGGGCATTCGCACACGCTGCTGGGCAACGGCATTGCCGGCTCCGAAGGGCCGTACCCGACGAACGTGCCGGGGCCCACGGGCCGCGTCGTGCCGATCGTGCAGGCGGGCTCGTTCTCGCGCCATGTCGGGCGCATCGACGTCGATTTCGACGCGGCCGGCAACGTCGTGTCGGCCGTCGGCAACACGATCCCGGTCGTCCAGACGATCGAACCCAACGCCGCGATCCAGGCGACCGTCGACCGGCTCGACGCCCCGCTCGGGCAGGTCCGCACGCAGGTCGTGGGGACGGGGGTCGTCACCTACGCGCTGGAAGGCTGCCGGGCCCGCGAATGCGCGCTCGGCAACCTCGTCGCCGAGGCGATGCTCGTCGCCACGCGCGGCTCGGGCACCACGATCGCCGTGCAGAACGGCGGCGGCCTGCGCGCGGGCATCGTCGAGGGCACGATCACGCTGGGCTCGGTGCTGACCACGCTGCCCTTCCAGAACAACATCGCCACGCTGAAGCTGCGCGGGGCCGACCTGATCGCGGCCCTGGAGAACGGCCTGTCGCAGGTCGCCGAGGGCGGCGGGCGTTTCCCGCAGCTCGCCGGCGCGCGCCTCACCTGGTCGATCGGCCGGCCGGTCGGCAGCCGGGTGATCTCGCTGGAGGTGAAGCAGCCCGACGGCCGCTTCTTGCCGATCGATCCGGCCGCCCTATATTCCATCGCGACCAACGACTTCATGCGCCGCGGCGGCGACGGCTATGTCGTCTTCCGCGACAAGGCGGTCGATCCCTACGATTTCGGGCCCGGGCTCGACGATGCCCTGGCCGCCTATATCCGCGCCAACAGCCCGGTGCGGATCGCCACCGACGGACGTATAATCAGCCGATAACCCGAAAAGAAGCGAGGAACGCCCATGCCCGACGATATCCGGAACAACGAACTGCAGGATTCGCAGAAGAAGTCGCTGCAGCCCGACGCCCTGCCGGTCGGACGGCGCGGCTTCCTGGCCGGGGCGGGCATCGCCACCGGCTTCGCACTCGCCGCCCACCCGCTGCAGGCGCAGACGATCGTCACCACCGACACCAACGGCCTTTCCGCCGGCATGGTCAAGATCCCGGTGGCCGACGGCAAGCGCATGGACGTCTATTACGCGCGTCCGGCCGAAGGGAAGAACTTCGCGACGATCGTCGTCTCGCAGGAAATCTTCGGCGTGCACGAGCACATCAAGGACGTGTGCCGGCGCCTCGCCAAGATCGGCTACCTGGCGGTCGCACCCGACTTCTTCTTCCGCGCGGGCAATCCCGCCACGCTGCCCGACGTGCCGACGATCCTGCGCGAGGTCGTCAACAAGACCTCGGACGCGTCGATCATGTCCGACATCGACGCGACCGTGAAATGGGCCGGCGGCAAGGTCGGCAAGGGCGACACGCGCAAGCTCGGCATCACCGGCTTCTGCTTCGGCGGCCGCGTGACGTGGCTCTACACGGCGCACAATCCGGGCGTGAAGGCGGGGGTGGCCTGGTACGGCCCGCTCGAAGGCGACAACAACGCGATGCGTCCGCAGAACCCCAGCCAGCTCGTCGCGCGCATCAACGCGCCCGTGCTCGGCCTCTATGGCGGTGCCGACGGCGGCATCCCGAACGAGGGCGTGGACCGCATGCGTGCGGCCCTGCGCGCGGCCGGCAAGACGGCTGAGATCGTCACCTACCCGGACACGCCGCACGGCTTCAACGCGGACTACCGCCCGACCTACCGCGAAGGCCCGGCCAAGGACGGCTGGAAGCGTCTGGAAGTCTGGTTCTCGCGCAACATCGCTTGAACCGGTCCGCGGTCCCGCGGCGCGGTGCGCTTGCCCTTGCGGGCGGCGCACTCGCCGCGTGGGTCGCGGCTCCCGCCGCCCGGGCCGCGGGCGTCGAGGAAATCCCCCTCTACGCGGTCCCGATCCCGCTCGACGAAAAGACCCCGGCCCGCACGCGCGTCGGCGCGCTCGAATGGCGCGGCGGCCTGCAGCTGAACTCGACCGACAAGCGCTTCGGCGGCTGGTCGGATCTGTGGCTCGCCCCCGGCAATTCGCGCCTCGTCGCGATCTCCGACAATGGCTGGACGCTCGATGCCCGTGTGGCGTTCGACGGATACCTGCGCGGCCTCGGGCCCGCGCGCCTCGGCCGGCTGATCGAGCCCGACGGGCGCACGGTCGACCGGCCGGGCAGCGACGCCGAAGGGCTTGCCCGGATGCCGGACGGCGGCTTTGCCGTCAGCTTCGAGCAGCGCCACCGCGTCCTCGTCTATCCGCCGTCCGAACCGCCCTTCGCGCGACGCCCGCGCGAGCTGGCGATGCCGGCCGCCCTTGCGGCTGCCCCGCGCAATGGCGGGGTGGAGGCGCTTGCCCTGCTGCCCGACGGGCGTTTCCTGATGCTGGTCGAGGAACTGGTCGAGGGCGGCCTGCATGTCGGCTTCGTCGGTGGCCCCGGCGGCTGGGCAAAGCTCGGCTACCGGGCGGCACCGGGGTTCGTGCCCACGGGGGCCTGCGTGCTGCCGGCGGGCGACACGGTCGTGCTCGAGCGCGCCTTCTCGTTCTTCGGCGGTTTCGGCGCGCGCATCGTGCGCGTGGCGGCGGGGGCGTGGCAGGAAGGTGCTGCCGTCGAAGGCGCCGAGCTTGCGCGCCTGCGCGCGCCTTTGTCGGGCGACAACTACGAAGGTATTGCGGCGTCGCGCGCGCCCGACGGCACCGATCTGCTCTGGCTCGTCGCCGACGACAATTACAATCTGCTCCAGCGCACGCTGCTGGCGGTGTTCGCGATCCGCGCGGACGAATGACGACGTACTACAATCTAAGATAAGAAATTATTTACCGGCCCTGCCTAGACTCCGCCGCGATGAGGGACCAGACACACACGGCCGCCGCCTTCGCGTGGCGCTCGAGCATCCGTTTGCGCATCTTCCTTGCGATGGGCGCCATCGCCGCAGGCTCGGGCTTTGCAGCCCTCGTCGCGGCCTTCCTGCTTGCCGGCGTGGGCGACACGATCGCGACGATGACCGAACGGCGCATGCCGGTCCTCGCGGCGTCGCTGCGCATGGCGCAGGTCGCCTCCGACATCGCGGCGGCAGCCCCCGTCCTTGCCGCGGTTGCCGAGGAGGCCGCGCGCGACGACGTCCTTGCCAGGCTCGCCGCGAGCCAGAAGACCCTCGACGGGCTGCTCGGCGAACTGGAGACTGGCGGGGCCGGTGCGGCGGCGGAAGAGCTGCGCGCGCTTGCCGCGGCGGTCGCCCAGCGCATCGCCGCGGTCGACAAGACGGCCGAGCGGCGCGTGGCGAGCCACCGCGAGCGCGCCACGCTGGAAGCCCAGCTCGTCGCCGCCAAGGAGCGCTTCATCGGGCTTGCCGTCCCCTTCGTCGAGCAGCGCGCGGCCGAGCTTGCGCGCCGCATCGACGGCAGCACCAGGTCCGATCCGGCGGCGGCCGCCGCCGACCTCACCGTCTACGACCAGGCGATGAAGGCGCTTGCCGGCATCAACCAGTCGGTCGCGATCCTCAACGAGGCCACCGCGAGCGACACGCTCGCCGACCTCGAACGCGTGCGCGAGCGCTTCCTTGCCGCTTCCGACGCGGTCTTCAAGGGTCTGAAGATCGCGGGCCTGTCGGGCAGCGAGCTTGGCAATGCCGCGGGCACCGTCGTCGATTTCGGCGACGGCTACCGCAACCTGTTCGAGCTGCGCGAGCAGGAGATCGAGATGGACGCGCAGGCGCGCGCGGCCCTCGAGCAAGGGCGCGCGATCTCGGCCCGGCTCGTGGCCCGGGTCGACGCGGTCGCGGCCGAAGCGCAGGCCGCCAGCCGGGCGGCGGCCGCCGATGCCGACGAGGCCGTCGCCGGCGGCATGCGGCTCGTCGCGATCCTGGTCGCGGCGAGCCTGGCGCTCGCCGCGGGGATCGCGTGGCTCTATGTCGGGCGGCGGGTACTCGCGCGGCTCGACGCGTTCGCGGCCAGCATGCGCGCCATCGCGGGCGGCGATCTTGCCGCGTCGATCCCGCCGGCCAGCGCCGACGAGATCGGCACGCTGACCGCCGCCCTCGATTCGTTCCGCACCGCGGCCCTGCACGCGCGCGATGCCGCCCGGCGCGAGGCGGCGGCCGAGGAAGCGGCCGATGCCGAAAAGCGCGCCGCCGTCGAGCGGCTGGCCGGCGAGTTCGAGCGGAGTATTGGCGGCGTGGTGCGCGACATCGGCGCCTCGTCGGCCGGCCTGCGCACGGCCGCAAGCTCGATGACCGACACGGCCGAGGATACGAAGGCGCAGACCGCCTCGGCCGCCGGTGCCGTCGGGCAGGCGGCCGCCAGCGTCCAGTCGGTCGCCGCGGCGACGGCACAGCTTGCAAGCTCGACCGACGAGATCGCGCGCCGCGTGGGCGAGACCGCGCGCATCGCCGAGGAGGCGGGCCGGCAGGCCGAGCGTACCGATGCGTGCGTGCAGGCGCTGGAAGCCGCCGCCGGGCGCGTGGGCGACGTGGTCAAGCTCATCAACGCGATCGCCTCGCAGACCAACCTGCTCGCCCTCAACGCCACGATCGAGGCGGCGCGCGCGGGCGATGCCGGCAAGGGCTTCGCGGTGGTGGCCGGCGAGGTCAAGGCGCTCGCCTCGCAGACCGCCCAGGCGACCGAGGAGATCGTCCGGCAGATCGAGAGCATCCGCGGTGCGACCGACGACACGGCCGGTGCCATCGGCACGATCGCGCGGACCATCGGCCGGATGCGCGAGATCGCGGTCGCGGTTTCCGCTTCCGTCGACGAGCAGACGGCCGCCACGCGCGGCATCGGGCGCGACCTCGAGGTCGCCGGCGACGGGGCGGCGCGCGTCGCGACGCTGATCGGCGGGGTCAACGAGGCGGCCGGGCGCACCGGGGCGGCGGCGGCGAACGTCTCGGATGCGGCGGCGCAGTTCGCCAACCTTGGCGACGTGCTGCGCGGCGAGGCCGACCGCTTCCTTGCCTCGGTGCGTGCGGGCTAGGTTTTCAGGATCCGGAAATGAAGCGGGCCCGCCGTTGCCGGCGGGCCCGAAGGTCTTGTATCGGAAACAAGGAGTGACGTTTTCTGGTTATTCCGTCACGCGCCGCCCGCTCAGGCAGCGCGCTTCTCGAGGGCCGTCTGGACCTGTTCCTTGAGACGGCGCATTTCCTTGCCGAGCTTGGCGCCCGGAGTCTTGGTCAGCCACGCGTCGAGGCCGCCGGCATGTTCGACGGTCTTGAGACCGTTGGTCGAGATGCGCACGCGCACCGAGCGGCCGAGCACGTCGGACAGGAGCGTTGCGTCCTGCAGGTTGGGCAGGAAGCGGCGCTTCGTCTTGTTGTTCGCGTGCGAAACGTTGTTGCCGACCATCGGACCCTTGCCGGTAACCATGCAGCGGCGCGCCATTGTACGAATCCCCGTGGAAATGGCCCCTGTGGGGGGCGAAAGCGAAGAGGGGCGGTTTTTACGGGCTTCGGGGGGCGCCGTCAACCGCTGCCTTCGCGCAACGCCGCCACGACCCGGCCGGCGGCCTTGTAGGGGCTTTCAAGCCCTTGGGAAACCTTGATTTCCAGGGATTCGACGAGGGCGGCAAGGGCCGGTTCCCCGGTCAGGGTATCGCGCACCAGATCGCCGATTTCCCGCCACAGGGTGGCCTTGGCCTGGGCCTGCCGCCGGGCGGCGATCCGGGCGGGTCCCAGGGCCTTGCCGTGGGCCTCGATGGCCGTCCAGACCGCATCGATGCCCTGGCGCAGCAGGGCGGAGATCTGCAGCACCGGCGGGTGCCAGACGGCGTGCGACGGGCGCAGCATGTGGAGGGCGGCCGTATAGTCCGACGCCGTCCGCCCGGCCGCGGCCGCAAGGTCGCCGTCGTTCTTGTTGATGACGACGAGGTCGGCAAGCTCGACGATGCCCTTCTTGATCCCCTGCAGCTCGTCGCCGCCCGCCGGCGGCAGCAGCAGCATGAAGAGATCGACCATCTCGGCCACGGCGGTCTCGGATTGCCCCACGCCGACCGTCTCGATGAGGATCGTGTCGAAGCCGGCCGCCTCGCACACGAACGAGGCTTCGCGCGTGCGCCTTGCAACGCCGCCCAGCGTGCCGCCGGAGGGCGACGGGCGGATGAAGGCGCGTTCGTCGCGCGCCAGCAGTTCCATGCGCGTCTTGTCGCCGAGGATCGAGCCGCCCGAGACCGGCGAGGACGGATCGACCGCGAGCACGGCGGGCTTGCGGCCAAGGCCGATGAGGTGAAGGCCGAACGCCTCGATGAAGGTGGATTTGCCCGCACCCGGCGGGCCGGAGATGCCCACGCGCACCGCGTGGCCCGCATCGGGGCGCAGTTCGGCCAGCAGCGTGTCGGCCTGCTGGCGGTGTTCGGGCAGCGTGGATTCGACGGTGGTGATCGCGCGGGCGAGGGCGCGCCGGTCGCCGGCGCGGATCGCCGCCGCCAGCGCCGACGGGGCGGGTGCTGCCGTCACAGGCCCTTGCGGCCCATGTCGAGGAACTTCTCGCGCCGGCGCGCGCGCAATACGCCGCCGTCGGTACCCTTCATCTCGCCCAGTGCCCGGCCGAGGGCGTCGCCCAGGGAAGCGATCGTCTCGGCCTTGCCGCGATGCCCGCCGCCCAGCGGTTCGGACACGATGCCGTCGATGACGCCGAGCTTGTAGAGATCCTGGGCCGTCAGCTTCAGCGCCTCGGCAGCCGTCTGCGCCTGGTCGCCCGCGCGCCACAGGATCGAGGCACAGCCTTCCGGCGAGATGACCGAATAGATCGAATGCTCGAGCATCAGCACCTTGTTGGCCGACGCGATGGCGATGGCCCCGCCCGAACCGCCCTCGCCGACGATCGCCGCCACGAAAGGTACGCGGATGCGCAACGAGACTTCGATCGTGCGCGCGATCGCCTCGGCCTGGCCGCGCGCCTCGGCGTCGATGCCGGGATAGGCGCCGGCCGTGTCGACCAGTGCGATGACCGGCAGCTGGAAGCGGTCGGCGAGTTCGAACAGGCGCTGCGCCTTGCGGTAGCCCTCGGGCCGCGCCATGCCGAAATTGTGCTTGATGCGCGAGTCGGTGTCCGAGCCCTTCTCGTTGCCGATCACGACGACCGACTGGCCGCGGAAGCGCCCGATGCCGCCGGTGATCGCCTTGTCGTCGGCGAACAGCCGGTCGCCGGCGAGCGGCGTGAATTCCTCGATCAGGCCCGCGACATAGTCCGTGCAATGCGGCCGCTCGGGGTGCCGCGCGACCTGCACCTTCTGCCAGGCCGTCAGCTTGCCGTAGACAGCACGGATCTGCCGGTCGACCTTGGCTTGAAGCTTCGAGACCTCGTCGGCGATGTTGAGCGAGCCGTCGCCGGTGAGGCGTTTCAGCTCCTCGATCTTGCCTTCGAGCTCGGCGATCGGCTTCTCGAATTCCAGATAATGCGCCATGGCGGGGGTCTATAGCACGAGGGAAGGGGGCGTCACGAGGTTTTGGAGCTAGGGGGTGCAGGTCCTGAACCCTAGCATTCTGGCTATCGAAACCGGTCAGATCGAAGGCGACCGCCTCTTTTCAAGCCCTCGGACAACTCGCGAGCCGCCAATCGGTTTTGAAGTAATGTCACCTAGCAGAGTGATGCCTATTGCTCGACGCATCGTAAGATCGTCACCACTCTTGATTAGGCGTTTAACATGACCATTAAATTCGCGAATTGATCCGTTTATCTGCTTATCCAGTTCGGTAAATGGTCGACGGTCATTGCAGAACGAAAAGGATTCACCCCAACCCTTGACGATGCGGTCGACGCGAGTGTGTGACTGCGCAAATCGTTGACTGATTGCGCCTTGGTTTTTGCCGGCAATGGCCTTTTGTATCGACTGGATACCGTCAGCGTAAGCTCTGGAAATCTTATCTAACAGCGCGCGACGGGCTTTTTTGCCAGGAATGACACTACCATCCGTAATTCGACATCCGAGGAAATCAATGCCGTGGCTACACTGTCCGCTCTCGGCTTTATCGGAGTGAGTCTCCGGATCATAGGCATCAAGGCCAAGTCCTCCTAGTCGTCGTTTTGCCGATCGAAATGCGGTCGTAACTTTCTGCTTCGTTGGGCCCAGAATTAAAAAATCATCAATGTAACGAATGCATGTAATGCCAAGACCATTCATGCCTTCGTCGAACTCGCGAAGCAAAATATTTCCCGCAAGTGGACTTAGGGCCGAGCCTTGAGCAACGCCAATCGGTCCGATTGGAAAGATATTGTAGAGATCGCTCTGTTTTAAAGCGGCAGCATTTTCCAGTTCGACAGCCAACGCGGCTGCAAACAGCTGCACATACTGCTCATCCAAGGTCGATGTCCGAACATAATCAAGAATTGCCAGTTTGGGGATGCGAGTAAAAAAGCTAGGGATGTCGGATCGAATGTACCAAGTGGCGCCATCCCTGATTTTCTCAATAGCAAGTGCAATGGCCGCGTCGGTTCCTGTGATGCCTCCAAAGCTCGTCGGGATATTTAGAATCTTTTCGATGGCGGGTATGGATTGGCCGACTGTGAGAATCGCGCGCTGAACGACTCTGTTGGCAATGGGCGCCACGACAATTGGGCGGGCAGTCTTACGTGCGCGTTTTTTTGCGATCCCCTTTTGTGGGCTGAAAGTGAATTTCTGCCTTCGCAGTGCCTCATGAATTGTACGCAAATGCATTAGCGCATTCTCTTCGAAGCGCCGTGTTTCCTTCTGAATATCTTCGTTTGCCGAGCTGTGGCCGCTGGCTCGGACATGCTGCCACGCGGCGTGCAGCGTTGTCATTTTGCGCACTGAAAGACAAAGCGCGCTGCGTTTCACTTTTTCGCTATCGGGACCCATCGGCATACCATTCCCGACTGCTGACAACGGCCCTGCTCCGTGGGTGTGCTTGACGGCGTTATCGCCGCATCAGCTATGACCCGCGCAGCGCCAGATACATCGACACCGCGCCCGCCTCCCTCTATCCCGGCACCAAGATCAGGCCCAGTCAGGAGAGACAGACAGAAGGTCGCCTTGACGAATACACCCGCCAGGCGGCGTGCCAAGCTGGCACGTTTTTGCATGAGGTCATATTTGTTGTCCTCTCTACAGCCACGTTAGCTTTTTCGAGGCAGCGAGCAACAAACAAACGCGAACCTCCGCGCCGAGCCTGAAAATAAAGCTACCTGCCACCCGATGGGACCCAAGTGCGGATACGGTTGTGGCGCTTAGCGCAGCAGTCAGGCAACGGCCCTGCTCCGTGGGTGTGCTTGACGGCGTTATCGCCGCATCAGCTATGACCCGCGCAGCGCCAGATACATCGACACCGCGCCCGCCTCCCTCTATCCCGGCACCAAGATCAGGCCCAGTCAGGAGAGACAGACAAACCAGTGGGAACAATCTAGGGGTTGTGCTTCGAGTCGCCCAAGGAGAACTTGAGGGCAGTTAAACCGCAGTTGCTCCAGCCATTTTGGAAGGAATCGACGATTATCAATTATACTATTGATATATAATAATTATTCGAAGATTCAAAATCTACATGCCGGAGCGGATCCGGGCGGCCTTGGCGACCAGCGCCTCGGCCTGCCGGATCGAGGCGATGTCGATGAGGCGGCCCTCGAAGGCGGCGGCCCCCTGTCCCTTGCCGGCGGCCTCTTCCATGGCCAGCAGGATGGCGCGCGCGCGCTCGATCTCCATCGGGTCGGGCGTGAAGACCTCGTTGACGTCGTCGATCTGGGAAGGATGGATCACCATCTTGCCCTCGCAGCCCAGCGCCGCGGCGCGAAAGGCGGCTTCCTTCATGCCGATCGAATCGTTGAAATCGGCATAGGGCCCGTCGATGGGCCGCTTGCCGGCCGCACGCGCCGCGACCACGAGCCGGGCGAGCGCGTAGTGCCAGATGTCGGCCATGCGGCCCTCGACCATGTACTGGCGCGACAGGCCGCCGATGTTCGTCGTGCGCATGCCGGTCGAGGCCGCGAAATCGCCCACGCCGAAGACCAGCGATTCCGTGCGGCTGCTTGCCGCCGCGATCGCCTCGACATTGGCGATCCCCTGTGCGGATTCGACCAGCAGCTCGAGCCCGATGCGCCGCTTCAGTTTCTTCGCGCGCTCGATCTGCGAAAGCCACAGATCGACCGCGATGACCTCCTCGGGCCGCGTGACCTTGGGCAGCATGATCATGTGCAGCCGGTCGCCCGCCTTCTCGACGAGATCGACGAGATCGCGGTAGAGCCATTCGCTGTCGAAGCCGTTGACGCGCACCGACACGGTCTTGCCGACCGCCTCCCAGTCGATGTCGTTGAGCCCCTCGACCGCGTTCTTGCGCGCCTTGGCCTTGTCGCCCGGGGCCACCGCGTCCTCGAGGTCGAGGAACACGACGTCGGCGGCCGAGCGGGCGGCCTTGGCGAAGAGTTCGGGCCGGCTTGCCGGGACGGCAAGCTCGGTGCGGTTGAGGCGGCTGGGGATCGGATCTGTCATGCGGCCCGATTTTCACCGCAATTCCCGGGCACATCAAAGGGAATCGCCCGTAACTCCGCGGGCGCCGAACGCGAACCGGATGGCATGAACACCTATATCCTTGCGGCATTCGCCGGCCTTGCGGCTTTCGGTGCCTCCGTCGCGACCGCAGCCGAACGGCCGGTGGTGGTCGAGCTGTTCACCTCGCAGGGCTGCTCGTCCTGCCCGCCAGCGGACGTGCTGCTGGGCGAGCTTGCCAAGCGCGACGACGTGCTGGCCCTCGCCTTCCATGTCGATTACTGGGACCGGCTCGGCTGGAAGGACCCGTTCTCCTCGGCCGCGGCCACCGCCCGCCAGCGCGCCTACGCCAGGCTGCTCGGGCTTCGCACCGTCTATACGCCGCAGATCGTCGTCGAGGGCACGGACGAAATGGTCGGCTCCGACCGGCGCGCGGTCGCCCGCGCGATTTCGGCGGCGAAGGCCGCGCGCCGCGTCGACGTGACGGTGGCGCGCGACGGCGGCGAGCTTGTCGTGCATGTCGGCGCCTTCGCCGACGAGCAGCGCACCAGCGTGCAACTCGTCGCCTATGCGCCCGGGCAGATCACACGCGTGACGGCGGGCGAGAACGAGGGCCGCACGCTCGTCAACGCCAACATCGTGCGCTCGGTCGAAACGCTCGGGCGTGCGGGCACGGTCGATTCCGAATGGCGCGTGGCGGCCGAAAAGGGCCCCGGCTTCGCCGTGCTGGTGCACGGAGCGGACGGGCACGTGCTGGGGGCTGCGGCCATCCGGCCGGGCGGGTGATCTCGAAATCGCGCCGGTCCGGTTGACGCACGCTTGACCCTGCCGGCGGACCGCGATAAAAATACAAGTGACTACATAAGACTACCGGAGAATACATTTGGCCGCTGTAAAGCCGATATCGGTCCGGCCGGACCGCAAGAGCCTGCTGATGCTGGACTCGCTCTCGAAAGCCACGGCCCGTTCGCGCAGCCAGCTTATCAACGAGGCGATCGACCAGTTCGTCGCCGCCAATTCGTGGCAGATCGAGCGCATTGCCGCCGGAATCGCGGACGCGAAGGCCGGCCGTACGGTTTCGGCGGATGCAGCGTTTGGGCGGATCGCGAAGAAGCGCGGCTGGTAACGGCCGGTGAACCTGTCGTTTGCCAGGTCGGCGGCTTCGGATCTCGGCGATATCGTCGGATATATTTCGCGGACCGACCCGGCGCTGGCAAAAAAGATCTTCGGGGAAATCCGGGAAGCCGCCGGCAAGCTGGCGGGTTTTCCGCACATCGGCCGCCCCGGCCGCGTCATGGGAACGCGCGAACTGATCGTCGCGACATATCCATACATCCTGGTCTACACGGCCGATCTCCGGTCGGTCACGATCCTCGCCGTCCTGCATGCGGCCCGCGATATCGCCCGCGAAATGCGCAAGCGCCCGTCGCGTTAAGTCGGAATTCCGAAGCCGCAGATCCATATTCGCGGCCTTGGCCGCTGGACGGATTATTTCCGGTATGCGCATGCCGGATATATCTACTTGGTCGCTTCGTCTTCGCGCAGCAGGCGAACGAGCATATGGCGAACATGATTCTGGCCACCGACGAAGATCGCGAGGATTCGGACTTTCCGCGCCGCCTCATCGACGTCGAACCAGTAGATGGCGCGATCGATGGTGAGATGCCGCACGCCCGGCAATACTTCATCGCGCGCCGTACCGCGGGCGGGAAACGTCGCCAACCGGTCGGCGGTCTTCCGGATACCCATGATGCGGTGCGCAGCGTGATCGAATGCTTCTTCCCGGCTTTCGCCGAAGCCGAGATAGCTTTCGAACAGATGGTCGAATATCAGGTCGAAATCGCGCTCGCTCTCGACCGAAAACTCAACCGCGAACGGCATGCGCCTGACGCTTCCGGGTCAGAAGCCGGTCAAGACGGTCGTCCAGCTTCGCCCCCGAGACGAACTTGCCCGCACGGCGCCGGGCCAGCACCTCTGCAAGGGCGGTCCGCTCCAACTCATCGTTTTCCATCTGCCGACGCAATATCTCGACGCCTTGTTGCAAGACCGCACTGACGCTCGGAAAGCGGCCGGCCTCGACGAGGGTCTTGGCAAAGGAATGCTGATCGTCGGTCAGGGAAATCGAGGATTTGACGGTCATGGCTCTTCCGCTCGGGACGTTCGACGGGAAAACGGTAACACTCAGTCGTACCGGCTTCAAGCCCTTTGCGGCGGCCGTGCCCTGTCGGCCGCTGCACGCGGCCGATGGCGGTGTCCGACGCTGGTGGGCTTGTGCGACAACCGGACGGGCGCGCTCGAAATTATCCATTTTTTATACTACTTGAACGTGCAGTCCCCGCCCCTCTAGGCTGCGTGCAGCGCCCGGAGGCCGTCCGGCATCGTCGGGCGACAAAAACATGCAGGGGAGGGATCCGATGAATCGCCTATTCCGTCATGCACTCGCGGCGGGCTTTGCCGTCGTCGCCGCGTCCGCGAACGCGCAGAACCTCGTGGTCGTCAGCCACGGGCAGGCGTCGGATCCGTTCTGGTCGGTGGTCAAGAACGGCGTCCAGCAGGCCGCCAAGGATCTCGGCGTGCGCGCCGACTACCGCTCGCCGGAGACGTTCGACATGGTCGCGATGTCGAAGCTGATCGATGCGGCCGTCAACCAGCGTCCGGACGGCATCATCGTGTCCATACCCGACGCCTCGGCGCTCGGGCCGTCGATCCAGAAGGCGGTCGCGGCCGGCATCCCGGTCATCTCGATGAATTCCGGCTCCGACGTGTCGCGCAGTCTGGGGGCACTCCTGCATGTCGGCCAGGACGAATTCGACGCCGGCAAGGCGGCCGGCCAGAAGATGAAGGCGCTCGGCGGCAAGAAGGCGGTCTGCGTCAACCAGGAAGTCGGCAACGTGGCGCTCGACCTGCGCTGCAAGGGTTTCGGCGAAGGCTTCGGCGGCGCCATGCGCGTGCTGCCGACCTCGAACGATCCCGCCGACGTGCGCGCCAAGCTGCGCGCGGCCCTCGATTCCGACGCGACCGTCGATACGGTCATGTGTCTGGGGGCGGGAACGGCGGGCGAGCCGGCCGTGGCGGCCGTCGAGGCGGCCGGCAGGACCGGCAAGGTCCGCGTCGCCTCGTTCGACCTGTCCGCCAACTTCCTCAAGGCGGTCGCGGCCGGGACGGCGGAATTCGCCATCGACCAGCAGCAGTATCTGCAGGGCTACCTGCCGGTGGTCTTCCTTGCCAACTACAAGCGCTATGGCCTGATCCCCGGCGGCAACGTGCCGTCCGGCCCCAATCTGGTCACCAAGGACAAGGCCGCCCAGGTCGTCGACCTGTCGGCCAAGGGGATCCGTTGAGCCATTCCGGGGAAGCGGCACCGCAAGGTGCCGCTTCCGGCGGGCGTCTGCGCGCGGTCTCGTTCGTCACCCGCGCGATGCGCCGGCCCGAGCTCGGCGCCGTCGCGGGCCTGGCGCTCGTCACGGCCTTCTTCATGGTTTTCGCGCGCGAGCAGATGTTCGGTGCGGCGGGCATCCTCAATTTCCTGTCGCCGGCGGCCCAGCTCGGGATCCTCGCGATCGGTGCCTCGCTCCTGATGATCGGCGGCGAGTTCGACCTGTCGGTCGGCTCGATGGTCGCCTTCGCCGGGCTCGTCTTCGCCGTCTGCGTCGTCGTGCTCGGGCTGCCGTTCCCTCTCGCCGTCGGCATCACCTTCGCCGTCGCCGCCGCGTGCGGCGCGTTCAACGGCCAGATCGTGCTGCGCACCGGCCTGCCGTCGTTCATCGTCACGCTCGCCTTCCTCTTCATCCAGCGCGGCCTCACGCTGGTCGGTCTCAAATGGGCGACCGGCGGCTCGACCCAGCTGCGCGGCGTGCGCGAGGCCCTTGCCGACGGCCTGGGCACGCAGCTCTTCGCCGGCCTCGTCCTGCGCGACGCGTTCGCGTGGCTCGCGAAGGCCGGCTGGATCGCGCGGTACGACAACGGCCGCCCGACGGTCGAAGGCGTCCCGGTCGAGATCGTGTGGTTCGTCGCGCTTGCGGCTCTCGCGACCTGGGTCCTGCTGCGCACGCGCTTCGGCAACTGGATCTTCGCCGCCGGGGGCGACGCGAATGCCGCGCGCAATTCGGGCGTGCCGGTCGACCGGGTCAAGACCGTGCTTTTCATGGCGACGGCCTGCTGTGCGGCCCTCGTCGCGATCCTCACGGTCGCGGATACCGGCTCGACCGACGCGCGCCGCGGCTTCCAGAAGGAGTTCGAGGCGATCATCGCCGCCGTGATCGGCGGGTGCCTGCTGTCGGGCGGCTACGGTTCGGCGGTCGGCGCGTTCGTGGGGTCGGTGCTGTTCGGCATGGTCGCGATCGGGCTTGCCTATACCGACATCGACCAGGACTGGTACCTCGTGTTTCTCGGGGTCATGCTGCTGCTGGCCGTCCTGTTCAACAGCATGGTCCGCCGGCGCGTCACGGGCGAGCGCTGATGCCGGACGAGGCGCCGATCGTCGAACTCTTCGACATCCACAAGCATTTCGGATCGGTGGTGGCGCTGCGCGGCGTTTCGCTGGCGGTCCGGCGCGGCGAGGTCGTGTGCCTGCTGGGCGACAACGGGGCGGGCAAGTCGACGCTGATCAAGACGCTCGCGGGCGTGCATGCGCCGGACGCCGGCCGGATCCGCGTCGAGGGACGGCCGGTCGTCTTCCGGTCGCCGCGCGACGCGCTCGATGCCGGAATCGCGACGGTGTACCAGGACCTCGCGATGGTCCCGCTGATGTCGATCGCGCGAAATTTCTTCCTCGGGCGCGAGCCGACCCTCGGCTTCGGTCCCTTGCGCCGGTTCGACAAGCGCCGGGCCGACGCCGTGACGCGCGCGGAAATGCACCGGATCGGCATCGAGCTGCGCGATCCCGACCAGGCCGTCGGCACGCTGTCGGGCGGCGAACGCCAGTGCGTGGCGATCGCGCGCGCCGTCTATTTCGGGGCGAAGGTGCTGATCCTCGACGAGCCGACCTCGGCGCTGGGCGTGGCGCAGACGTCGATGGTTCTCGAATATGTCGACGGCGTGCGCCGCCGGGGGCTCGGCGTGGTCTTCATCACCCACAACGTGCGGCACGCCTACGCGGTCGGCGACCGCTTCGCGGTCCTCGACCAGGGGCGGACGCTGGGCACCTACGCGAAGGCGGCGATCGGCCGCGAAACCCTGCAGAACCTGATGGCCGGCGGCAAGGACATCCGCCCGCTCGCCGCCGGTCTCGACGCGACGGTCTAGCCGGCGGCACTTTCGGCCAGCCGCAACCCGTAGAGCTTCTGCAGGTTGAGCCAGAATTCCGCACTCGTGCCGAACCAGTGGCCGAGCCGCAGGGCGGTGTCGGCGGCGACCGAACGCTGCCCGTTGAGGATGCCGGTCACGCGGTTGACGGGCACGTCGATCTGCCGCGCCAATGCCGCCGCCGACAGGCCGAGCGCCTCGAGTTCTTCCGCCAGATGTTCACCGGGATGGATGGGCTTGCGCATGGCTCGGTTCCTCAGTGGTCGTCGACTTTAATTCGGCGTCTGCAAAATCA
The DNA here is from genome assembly GCA_964416335.1 of uncultured Azospirillum sp. Lineage (GTDB taxonomy): Bacteria > Pseudomonadota > Alphaproteobacteria > CACIAM-22H2 > CACIAM-22H2 > Tagaea. The sequence continues at coordinate 47,392 of CAYQDN010000019.1, read as the reverse complement.
CAAAAGACGTGGATGCCCGGGACAAGCCCGGGCATGACGATTCTCAGTTTTTCCGTCATGCCCGGGCTTGTCCCGGGCATCCACGTCTTTGGCATCCGCCGACACGGCGGCGAGACGTTGTGATAGGTCTATTTTCTTGACAACTGCAAGATGTCCTGCCAAAGTCGCACCCGGTTGACGTGCTCTTTGACAAGTGAATAGGACGGCAAGATTTGCGCGACGGATTTTTGCGCCGTCACCGTCGCCTCGGAATTCCCGTCGAAATCAGGGAGATGACGAGGCGACGGTAACCTTGCGTCACCTTTCGTCACGCAAAGTTTATTGCCGCAAAGATTGCTTGACGAACCGCGTTTTCCGTCAACGTCAACAGGGAATTCCGGCCGGAATCAAGGTGTTGGCCCGTTGACGGTCAACCACCGTCAACGGGCGCCAACAGGTGCGTCACCCGATCTTCGACTCGTTCGCGATGATCCAGTCATAGGCCGGGAGTGTGAGGAACTCGGGGAAGCGGTCGGCCTCGCAGAGTTCGATGAACATCTTCGCGGCTTCCTTGTAGCGCCCCTTGCCGTAGCGGTCCGAACCGACGAGCTTGCGGATCTTCTCGAGCTCTTCCTCGACGGTCTTGCGCATCATCGCCTTGTCGACCGTGCGGCCGTCTTCCAGCGTCGCCGAGTGGCGCAGCTGCTGCCAGACCTGCGCGCGGCTGATCTCGGCGGTCGCCGCGTCTTCCATCAGGTTGTAGAGCGGCACGCAGCCCAGGCCCCGCAACCAGGCTTCGATATAGCCGATGCCCACGGCGCAGTTCTGCCGCAGGCCCGCCTCGGTCATCGTGCCGGCCGGCACCTGGATGAGATCGGCCGCCACGACATGCACGTCCTGGCGCTTGCGCGCGATCTGGTTGGCGTCCTTCATCTTCTCGTCGAACACCGCCTTGGCGATGGGCACGAGACCCGGATGTGCCACCCACGTGCCGTCGTGGCCGTCGGTCGCCTCGCGGTCCTTGTCGGCGCGCACCTTGGCCATCGCGGCGTCGTTGGCGGCCGGATCGTCCTTGATCGGGATTTGCGCTGCCATGCCGCCCATCGCGTGCACGTTGCGCCGGTGGCAGGTCTTGATCAGCAGCTGGCTGTACGAACGCATGAAGTGCGAGGTCATCGTCACCTGGCCGCGGTCGGGCATCAGGTAGTTGGGCTGCTCGGCGAACTTCTTGATGAAGCTGAAGATGTAGTCCCAGCGCCCGCAATTGAGGCCGGCCGAGTGCTCGCGCAGCTCGTAGAGGATCTCGTCCATCTCGAACGCGGCGAGGATCGTCTCGATCAACACTGTTGCCTTGATCGTGCCGCGCTTGATGGCGAGCTTCTCCTGCGCGTGGACGAACACGTCGTTCCACAGGCGCGCCTCGAGATGGCTTTCCATCTTCGGCAGGTAGAAATAGGGTGCCGAACCCTTCTTCTGCAGCGTCTTCACGTTATGGAAGAAATAGAGGCCGAAATCGAACAGCGCGCCCGACATCGGCTTGCCGTCGACGATGAGGTGCTTCTCGGGCAGCGCCCAGCCGCGCGGGCGCACGAACAGCACCGCATGCCTGGGGTTGAGCTTGTAGCTCTTGCCCGACTTGGCGTCGGCGAACGTGATCGAGCCGGCGTTGGCGTCGCGCAGGTTGACGTGGCCCTCGATCAGGTTGGCCCAGGTCGGCGTCGAGGCGTCCTCGAAATCCGCCATGAACACGTTCGCACCCGAGTTGAGCGCGTTGATGACCATCTTGCGGTCGACGGGCCCGGTGATCTCGACGCGGCGGTCGAGGATGTCCTTGGGCAGGGCCGCGACCGTCCATTCGGCCTCGCGCACCGAGCGCGTCTGCGGCAGGAAGTCGGGCCGTTCGCCGGCATCGAGGCGCTTCTGGCGCTCGACGCGTGCGGCGAGCAGCTCGTGGCGGCGGGCCCCGAACTTGCGCTCGAGCTCGACCACGAAGGCGAGCGCTTCGGGCGTCAGGATCTGGAGCTGGTCGGGGGCGATCTTCGCGTCGAGCTTCACGCCGTCGTCGGGCAACACTGTACCCCCCGGGCCCTTCACCGGCGGCTTGACGACCGGCTTGGGCGGCGGCGGCGGGGCGACCGGCTTGGCGGCGACGACGGGCTTGGCGACCGGTGCGGGCTTGGCCGCGACGACCGGCTTGGCGGGAACGACGGGCTTGGCCGCGACCGGCTTGGCGACGGGCTTTGCCGCCGGCTTGGAAGCGACGGGCTTGGCCGCGACGGGCTTGGGAAGCGGCTTCTTGGCGACCGGCTTGGGGGCGATCTTCTTCGCCGCGGGCTTCGCGACCGGCTTTGCCGGCGGCTTCTTGGCGACGACCTTCTTGGGAACCACCTTCTTGACGGCCGGCTTCTTGGCTGCGGCTTTCTTGACCGCCTTCTTGGCGGGGGCTTTCTTGACGGGCTTCTTCTTCGCGGCCATGTGCGGATTTCCTCGAATAAAGTGCAGGTCTGGAACGTAGCCTCTAGGGGCGCCGACGGGCAAGCGGATGGTGCGTGGCGACGACGCGCTTCAGGCGCTCGCCGCCGACATGCGTGTAGATCTGGGTCGTCGCGATGTCGGCATGGCCGAGCATCTGCTGGACCGCGCGCAGGTCGGCCCCCCGGTCGACGAGGTGGCTCGCGAAGGCATGGCGCAGCACGTGGGGCGACAGGCGACGCGGATCGATCCCGGCCGCCGCGGCAAGCGCCTTCAGGAGCTGCGCGATGCGCGCGGGCGTGAGATGGCCTGCCGCCGCCCGGGTCGGGAACAGGAAACGCGACTTGGCGGCGAGCGGGAATTCGCGCAAGCGTGCCGCCTTCCAGGCCTCGAGGGCGGCGAGGGCCGGGGCGGCGAGCGGGATCAGCCGCTCCTTGTCGCCCTTGCCGCGCACGATGAGGAAGCGCCCGTCGCGCGACAGCGAGGAAAGCTTCAGCCCGGCAAGCTCGGAGACGCGAAGCCCGCTCGAATAGAGGATCTCGAGGATGCACACGATGCGGATCCCCTCGATGCCCTCGGCCGCGCGCGCGGCGTCGAGCAGGGCGCGCACCTCGTCCTCGGACAGGATCTTGGGCAATGCCCTGCCCACGCGCGGGGCTTCGAGCGTGGCGAGCGGATCGTCGGCGCGCATCCCTTCCGAGACGAAGAAGCGGTGCATCTGGCGCAAGGCCGACAGGCGGCGGGCCGCACTGCGTGGTGCCAGGCCCGCATGCGCGATCTCGCGCAAGTACGCGCGCGCGTCGCCGGCGGCGGCATCGAGCGGCGTGCTGCCGCGCTTGGCCAGGAAGCGTTCGTAATCCTCGATGTCGGTGCGGTAGGCGCGCTCGGTGTTGGCCGAGGCGTTGCGCTCGGCGCGCAGCATCTCGATGAAATTCTCGGCCTGTGCGGACAGGCCTTGCTTGGCGCGCGCCGGGCGGCCGCGCGCCACGGCGCTCAGAGGCCCGACGCGATGGCGGCCTCGAGGGCGAGCCGGCGCGCGGTCTCCTCGAAGCCGACGGCGCGCAGCCCGTCGAGGACCGCCAGCAGCGTGTAGGGGCTTGCCCCCGCAGCCCCTTCGGCCCCCAGCAGATGGACCGCGAGCAGGGCGGCTTCGGCCGGGCGGCCGGCGATGGCGGCTTCGTGCAGGCCCGCCCACAGCACGGGACTGGGCATCGGCACGGCGAGGCGTTCGAACGGCGCTTGCGTCAACGCGATCACGGCACCGCCCGCGGGCAGGATGCCAAGCCCGGTCAGCAGCGTGACGCCGAGGGCGGCGCGCGCGGGTGCCGTGCGCGCGTCGGCGTGTTCCTGCGCCTGGCGCCAGGCGTCGAGCCGTACGGGATCGCGGGCCCCGTCCCATTGCAGCCCGCCCAGCGTGGCGAGCATCCAGAAGCCGGCGACCTGCGCTTCGGCATCGGCATCGCCGCCGGCAAGGGCGGCGCGCGCATAGCGCATCCAGGAGAGTGCGTCGTCCTCGCGGCCCGCCATCAGATAGGCGCGCGCGGCATCGCCGGCGAAGGCGGTGTGTTCGGGCGACGCCGCGATTTCGCCGAGCAGCCCGAGGCTGACGCGCACCAGCGTGGCATAGCCGCCGCGCTCGCGCCCGTGGCGCCACAGGCGCTGCAAGGCTGCAAGCCGGGCCGCTGGTTCGCCCGCCGCCTGTGCGGCCTTGAAGAGGGCCGCACGTCCCTTGGGCCCGCCGTCCTGGCGCGCATAGGCGACCGGATCGGCAAGCTGGGCGGGGGTGAGTTCGATCGCGGCATAGAGGGACGCGAGCGCTTCGGAGGCGAGCGCGCCGAACGCTTCGGCGCGTTCGCCCGCGGCAAGGCGGAACTCCGGCGTGCCGAGGCTGCCCTTGGCGAGGCTTGCCAGCACGGCAGGGTCGCCCGCCTGTGCCGTGTCGGCGGGGGCGGCGACCTTGGCGGCGCGCAGCATCGCCAGCGACAGCGGGCTTGCGTTGCGCAAGCTGTCGACCTTGATGCCCTTGCCGTCGCCGCCGGCGGCGAGCAGCAGCGTGACGAAGGCGCCGTCTTCCGGCACGCCCTGGTCGCGCAGCATCGCAAGACCCATCTGCGCGCGGTTGGCGTCGCCCGCCAGCGCCTGGCAGAACATCAGCGCCTTCTGGAAATCCGGATGGCGCGACACCGTCAGCGCCTCGCGCACATGGCCGCAGGCCTTCTCGTCGTTGCCCGAAAGCCACGCCTCGTCGATCAGGATGCGCAGCAGGTTCTCGTCGCCGGTGCGTTGCGGGATGCGGCCGGCAAGCTCGGCCGCCCCCGCGATGTCGCCGAGCTGGCGCAGCTTCAATGCACGCAAGGCCGCGAAGTTCGTCCCCTTGCCGCCGGCGGGTGCGCCGCTGGTCGACGCCAGCGCCCGGATGGCGAGGGCCCGCACGGGGGCCGACGCGATGGGGGCGGGCAGGTCGCGCACCAGCCGTTCGGCCAGCACGCGGTTGCTGGCGTTCCACGCGTCGGCGGCAAGGCCGCCATTGGCCGCGTCGATCAGGCCGATCCCTTCGGTGTCGAGCGGGCGGGCATTCTCGATGTCGATGCCGGCGGGGCCGCGCAGCGGGGTGCCCGCCGGTTCGGCCGGGGCGGGGGCCGGTGCCGCCGGGCGCGGGGCATCGCGCCCGGGCGGGATCAGCAGCGGCGTGGGATTGCCCTGGGACAGGGCCGGGTTGGCCGACCCGGCCGCCAGCAGCAGGACGAGCCCCCAGGCGCTAGCGCGGCAGGCGGTCATTGGGGATCGTCTTTTCGATGCGCGCCGTCGGCGCGGGGATATCCCAGGTGGCGAGGAAGGCGGCAAAGCCGGCACCGACGACCAGAAGGCCGATCAGAAGCAGCGCGAACAGGCGACGCATTTCAGCACAAGTCCTTGTTTTAAATACGTAACACGGGATTCGAGCGGCGAACCGTGCGAGTCGCGGCGTGCTTTGCTACACTCGGGTTTATGACGCGCCCGCGCAAGAGGAAAGGCGAAGCCCAGACCCGGTTCCACGGACCGGCACGGCGATTCGCGTCCCCGGTCTAGCCGCGATGATCGACGCGACCCAAAACGAACTGCCGGCGGCCCCGGCGGTGCGCCCCGGTGTGACGCCGCCAGACCGTTCGATCGTCATGGTCGGGCTGATGGGGGCGGGCAAGACCGCGATCGGCAAGCGGCTCGCCGTGCGCCTCGACCTGCCCTTCATCGACACCGACCGCGAGATCGAGCAGGCGGCCGGCTGCTCCATTCCGGAAATCTTCGCACGCTTCGGCGAGTCCGCCTTCCGCGACGGCGAGCGGCGCGTGATCGCGCGCCTGCTGGCGGGCCCGCGCTGCGTGCTGGCGACCGGCGGCGGCGCCTTCATGGATCCCGACACGCGCGCGACCGTGAAGGCCAGGGGCCTGTCGGTCTGGCTCAAGGCCGATCTCGACACGCTGGTGCGGCGCACGGCGCGCCGCACGAACCGCCCGCTCCTCCATCGCGGCGAGCCACGCGACGTGCTCGCCGGCCTGATGGAAGCGCGCTACCCGATCTACGCCGAGGCCGACATCCACGTGCAGTCGCTCGAATCCCCGCCCGACGAGACGACCGCGCGCGTGCTCGAAGCCCTCAACCGGCACATCGAAACGGCGGTCCGGGAATGAGCGTTTCGGCCGAACGCGTGCGCGTCGAACTCGGCGAGCGCAGCTACGACATCCTGATCGGCACCGGCCTGCTGGAGAATGCGGGCGAGAAGATCCGCGCGGTGCGCAAGGTGCGCCGCGTGTTCGTCGTCAGCGACACGAGCGTGGCGGCCGCCCACATGCCGCGCCTGGAAGCGGGCCTTGCCAAGGCGGGCCTCGCTTCCGAGACGTTCCTGCAGGCGCCCGGCGAGACTTCGAAGGATTTCGCGCATCTGGGCGTGCTCCTCGACCGCATCCTCGAACGCCGGCCCGAGCGCGGCGACATGCTGCTGGCCCTTGGCGGCGGCGTGGTCGGCGACATGACGGGTGTCGCCGCATCGCTGCTGCTGCGCGGCGTGGATTTCGTCCAGTGCCCGACGACGCTGCTGTCGCAGGTCGACAGTTCGGTCGGCGGCAAGACGGGTGTCAACACGCGCCACGGCAAGAACCTGATCGGCGCCTTCCACCAGCCGCGGCTGGTGCTGTGCGATCTCGACACGCTCGCGACGCTGCCGCGGCGCGAGCTGCTGGCGGGCTATGCCGAGACGGTCAAGTACGGGCTGATCGACGAACCCGCCTTCTTCGACTGGTGCGAGGCGAACGCCGCTGCCCTGCTGTCGGGCGATCCGGCCGCGCGCGCGCACGCGGTGGCGGTCTCGTGCCGCGCCAAGGCGCGCATCGTCGCCGCCGACGAGCGCGAGACGGGCGTGCGCGCCCTCCTCAATCTCGGCCACACGTTCGGCCATGCGCTCGAGGCCGAGACGGGCTTCGGGGCCGAGCTGCTGCACGGCGAGGCCGTGGCGATCGGCATGCGCATGGCGTTCGACCTGTCGGTGCGCCTCGGGCTCTGCCCGTCGGCCGACGCGACGCGCGTGCGCAAGCATCTCGACGCGGCCGGCCTGTCCGCCGGCCTGCCGCGCCAGCGCGGCTGGCGTGCGGAAGATCTCGTCGCGCACATGGGCCACGACAAGAAGGTGCGCGACGGCAAGGTCACGTTCATCCTCGCGCGCGGCATCGGTAAGGCGTTCGTCGCCGCCGACATCGACATCGCGCGCGTGCGCGACATGCTCGCCGACGAGGCCGCGGCATGAGCGAATTCACCGCCGTCGAACTCTGGATCATGGCCGTCGTCGTGCTCCTGATCGTCGCCTCCGCCTTCTTCGCGAGTTCGGAGAGCGCCATCACCGGTGCTTCGCGCCCGCGCATGCACGCCCTCGCGCGCAACGGCAACCGCCGGGCGGCACTGGTGAACCGCATCAAGGACGCGAAGGACCAGTTCATCGCCGCGATCATGATCGGCAACAACATCGTGAACATCCTCGGCTCCGCGCTGGCGACCTCGGTGTTCATCGCGTGGTTCGGCGACGATCTCGGCGTGGTCTACGCGACCGCGGTGATGACCGTGCTGGTCGTGCTGTTCGGCGAGGTGCTGCCCAAGACCCTGGCACTCAACAACGCCGACCGCGCGGCCCTTGCGCTCGCACCCTTCGTGCGCGCGGTGATGATGGCGCTGCATCCGCTGGCGACCGCACTGCGCGTCGTGACGGCCGCCTGCCTGCGCATGCTCGGCGTGCGCGAGCGTGCCGCGGAGGGCAACGAGGCCGCGGCCGAGGAACTGCGCGGCGCCATCGAGCTGCACGGCGCCACGCACCGCGACGCGACCGTGCGCAAGGAACGCCAGATGCTGCGTTCGGTGCTCGACCTTGCCGACGTCGCGGTGTCGGACATCATGGTCCATCGCCGCCTCGTCGTGGCGATCGACGCCGACCAGAAGCCGGAAATGATCCTCGAGCAGGCGCTGTCGAGCCCGCACACGCGCATCCCGCTGTGGCGCGGAACGCCGGACAACGTCGTCGGCGTGCTGCACGCCAAGGCGCTGCTGTCGGCCCTGCGCGCGAACGGCGGCGACCCGTCGACGATCGACATCGCCCAGATCGCCACGCGGCCGTGGTTCATCCCGGAATCGTCGAGCCTGCTCGACCAGCTCGAGGCGTTCCGCCGCCGGCGCGAGCATTTCGCCCTCGTCGTCGACGAATATGGCGGCCTGATGGGCGTCGTCACGCTCGAGGACATCCTCGAGGAGATCGTCGGCGACATCGACGAGAAGCACGAGTTCCGCGTGCCCGGCGTGCGTCCGCAGTCGGACGGCAGTTTCGTCGTCGATGGCAGCGTGACGATCCGCGATCTCAACCGCCAGTTCGACTGGCGCCTGCCCGACGAGGACGCCGCGACGATCGCGGGACTCGTGCTCTACGAGGCGCGGCGCATCCCGGAAGTCGGCCAGGTCTTCCTTTTCCACGGCCTCCGGTTCGAGATATTGCGGCGCAAAAGAAACCAGGTCGCGACGTTGCGGATCAGCGTCATTGCGGATGCGGCGGCGCAAAAGACGGCCCCGGGTACCGGCGCCAAGGGCCCGCCGGCGGCGACCGCCGCCTGACGCGGCACTTGCCAAGCGGGCGTGCCCGGGCGCTATCATCGATCCCAACGACGGCGTTCGACCGTCTTCCCGACCGAACGGCGCCGGACCGACGAAGGGAGAATCCGATGATCCGCAAGATCGTACCCGATGTCATTTCGGGGACCCAGGATCTGGCTACGGCCAGCCCGCACATGACCGTCCGCGATGCCGTCCAGGCGATGGCCAAACGGCGCATCGGCGCCGTGATGGTGATCGAGGGCGCGCGGCTGATCGGCATCTTCACCGAGCGCGACCTACTGTCGAAGGTCGTGGCGACCAAGCGCGATCCCGACACGGTGCGCCTGTCCGACGTCATGACCCGCGATCCCGACACGATCGGACCTGACGAGTCGGCCTTCGCCGCGCTCGACATGATGCGCAAGCGCGGCTACCGCCATCTTCCCGTCATGGACGGGTCGCGGCTGATCGGCATGGTCTCGGTGCGCGATCTCTACGCGACCGCACTTGGCGAACTCGAGGAAGGCCTCAAGGAGCGCGACGCGTTCATCTCGGGCTCGGCGGGTTACGGCCTGACCTGACGGCTTTGCCTTTGCGGCACGGACGCGCGATCATCGGGCAGCCACGCTGCCCGGAGATCGCACCCGCATGCCGCTTCCCCCGCCGACCGCCCCGCGCAAACCCATCCATACCCGCCGCATCGAATGCAGCGGCTTCCGTCGCGACGACGGGCTGTGGGACATCGAGGGCCATCTCGTCGACACGAAGGCCTACGCGTTCGAGAATGCCTGGCGCGGCACGCTCGAGCCGGGGGTGGCCTTGCACGAGATGTGGCTGCGCCTGACGCTCGACGATGCGCTGCTCGTGCACGACGTCGCGGCCGCGACCGACAACAGCCCCTACGAGATGTGCCCGGCGATCGTGCCGCAGTTCCGCAAGCTGGTCGGCCTGCGCATCGGCAAGGGCTGGTACGGCGAGGTGAAGGCGCTGCTCGGCGGCACGCAAGGCTGCACGCATCTGGTCGAGCTGGCGCTGGGGGCGATGGCGACGGCGGCGATCCAGACGATCTTCCCGCTGCGCGGCAAGGCGAGCGCCGATCCCGGGCGGCGGCCGCGCCATCTCGACACCTGCCATGCACTCGCCAGCGACGGGCCGGTCGTACGCGAACACTACCCGAAGCACTATACGGGGCCGGCCTAGCGCCCGTCCGGCTCAGCGCCGCGGCCCGCGGCGCCGGTTGCGCTTCAGGCGCAACTGCCGGAACCATTCCAGCACGTAGACGCGGATGGCCGAGGTGCGGTTGCCGCGATGGGCGCTGCGCAGGATCCGTTCGCAGAGCGTGGGGACGGTGACCCCCGTCGTCGCGGCGATCTCCGCAAGCGCCGCCCAGAACTTCCCCTCCAGGCGCATGCTCGTGCGCTGGCCTTGGATGCGGACATTGCGGGGGGACTCGAAATCCATCGCAGCCGGCGCTTATTGTCGGTTTAATTACCCGAAAGTCATGTATCACAGAAGTAGTATATCCGCCTAGCGCAAACGGAGCGGCATTTCGGTCACCCGGCTTCGGCCGGCGTGCGCAGGACGAGGGCGAGGGCGTGCACGGGCCCCGCCAGTTCCGCCGCGAGGGCCGCATGGACCAGCCGCTGGCGGTCGACGCGGCTCTTGCCGGCGAACGCATCGGACACGATCGTGACGGTGAAATGCGTCTCGCCTTCGGCGCGCGCACCGGCATGGCCTGCGTGCTTGTGCGAATCGTCGGCGATCTTCAGGGCGGCGGGCGCAAAGGCGGATTCGAGTTTCGTGCGCATGCGTTCGGCTACGGTCGTCATGGCGGGGCTCCGTCCGGGAAATCGCTGGCGGCACGTTCGCGCGTCCGGCCGGTGCCGCGCAAGTGCGGCTTGACGAACCGGCTTGGCTCGGGCTCCTTTGCCGGCATGGAACGTTCCCCGCTCATCCGCGCCGCCGAAGCCGGCGATCTTCCCGCCCTTGCAAGGCTGCTCGACGATACGGCGGCCGGCGGGCCCGACCGGCCGGGTTCCGGCGGCCTCACCGCCCTGATGCGCGCGGCCGCGCGCGGCAATGCGGCCGCGGTCGATCTGCTGCTGGCGCGCGGTGCCGCGGTCGACGCGCTCGACGCGTTCGCCAACACGGCGCTGATGTACGCCTGCGCGCGCGGCCATGTCGGCGTGGCGCAGCTTCTGCTCGCCGCCGGTGCGGCGCGCGGGCACGCGAACAAGTACGGGCTTACGGCCGTCGAATGGTCGAAATGGTCGAAGGACGCCGAGGCGATCGGGACGCTGCTCGCCGCCTGATCCCGCACCCCGTCAGGCGCGCGGACGCGCCACGCCGGTGCGCAGCGTCCATTCCGCCACGCGCCGCAGGACCGAACCGAGCGCGTCGTCGAACGCCTCGACGACCTTCTCGATCGCCGGACCCGACGCCTGCTCGATCGCCTCGTGCGAGAAGCTCGCCACGACCGTGCGCTCGGGCAGCCGGACGAGCCGGACCGACAGGCGCACGCGCGCGACCGGAGCGGTCCCGCCGCGGAACTCGGCCTGGAACTCGCGCAGATCCACCTTCAGCAGATAGTCGGGCCGCAGGCTCGAGGATTCGCGGCCGACCGCGATCAGCTTGCCGGTGTTCTCGAAGCTTTCGAGCAGCAGCGTCTGCACCATGCGCGGGGCCGTGTCGGTCCACGCCGCGCGGGCGAAATAGTCGAGCGTCAGCGGCGTGCGCTGTACGGCGATCTTGGTCGTGTCGATGCCGCCGGGTGCCACCGGTGCCTCGATGGCGAGTTGCCAGTCGGCCTTCGGCAGGTCGGGGGCGAAGGTCGATTTCGGCGTCAGCGTGAAGAGCTTGGGCGGCTCGCCCGTTCCGGGCAGCGAGCACGCGGCGAGTGCCGCCGCCCCGAAGCCCAGAAAGCCGCGCCGCGCGAGCGTGTTGGCAAGGCGGGTCATTTCGCTTCGAGCCCCTTCTGCTGGTCGCCGAACAGGAAGCGCGCCGGGTCGCGCTCGAAATTGGCGACGACGCGGTTGAGCGTCGTCATCAGCGCACGGCCTTCGAGCATGAATTGCTGCATCTCGTAGAGGCCGGTCTGCCCGAAATCCTGCACGCCGGGCCGGACGGTGACGACGACCTTCTCGAATTCGTCGGCCACGCGGCCGAAGCTGCCGGACATGCGCTTGATCTCCTCGATCATGGCGCCGGCCTGCGGGGGCAGGGTGCTTGCGTCTTTCGCGATGCGTTCGGCATCGGCCACCAGGGTGCGCGCATCGGCCACAAGCCGGTCGAAGCCGGCAAGCGTGCCGTCGATGCCCTTGAGGGTGCCGTCGGCGTTCGCTACGGTCTTCTCGGCGGCGAGCATGACGCGCGCGAGGCTCGCCGCGGCGTCGGCCGAATTGTCGATCAGCCGGTCGATGTTCTTGACGTTCTCGTCGTTGAGCATCGCGGTGATCCGCTCGGCAAGCTCGGCCACGCGCGCCACGACGAGCGGCGCATCGTTCATGATCTTGTCGAGCGGCGAGGGAACCGACGGGATCACCGCCCGGCGCCGGCCGGGGCGCGGGCGCAGCGGCTCGGCCCCTTGCGTGCCGCCGGCCAGCTGGATGAAGGAAAGGCCCGTGATGCCCTGCGGCTGCAGGCCCGCGACCGTGTCGGTCTTGACCGGCGTTTCCGGGCGCAGGGCGAGCGTGACCTGGATGAGCTCGACATTCTGGTCGTCGATCGCGATGTCGGAGACCGTGCCGACCGGCACGCCGCGATAGCGCACCGTCGATCCGGTCGACAGGCCGGTCACCGCGCCGCGGAAGTAGGTGTAGTAGTAGATGCTTTCCTCGGCGAGGTTGGCGCGCGCGAACCACGCACCCGCGGCGAAGACGCCGGCAAGCAGCGCCAGGACGAAGCAGCCGACGAGGAAGTGGTTTGCGCGTGTTTCCAAGTCTAGGCGTCCTTCTTCCTGTCCGGAACCGATGCCGGTGCTTCGTAGCGGCCGGTCTGGGCCGCCCGTCCGCGCGGGCCCGAGAAGTATTCGTGGACCCAAGGATGGGGGTAGGCGCGGATTT
>CAYQDN010000019.1:0-34678 GCA_964416335.1 uncultured Azospirillum sp. | reverse complement strand
CCGCGCGGGCCCGAGAAGTATTCGTGGACCCAAGGATGGGGGTAGGCGCGGATTTCGTCCAGCGTTCCGACGACCATCTTCTTGTCCAGGAGTACCGCGATCCGGTCGGCGATCGCGCACAGCGTGTCGACGTCGTGGGTGATCATCACGACGCTGAGCGACAGGGCGCGCTGCAGGTCGCGGATCAGCTCGTCGAACTTCGCCGCCCCGATCGGATCGAGGCCGGCGGTGGGCTCGTCGAGGAACAGCACGTCGGGATCGAGGGCGATGGCGCGCGCGAGGCCCGCGCGCTTGCGCATGCCGCCGGACAGCTCGGCCGGGATCTTGGCCCCCGCCTCCTGCGGCAGGCCGACCATCGCGAGCTTGACGCGGATGAGCTGGGTGATCAGCCGGTGGTCGAGGTCGGTGTGCTCGGTGAAGGGCAGGCGGATGTTCTGCGCCACGGTGCGCGCACTGAACAGCGCGCCGTCCTGGAACAGCACGCCCATGCGCTTGAGGACCGGGCGGCGCGCGTCGTCGCCGAGGGCGGCGAGATTCTTGCCCAGCACCTCGATCGTGCCGCCGTCGGGCTGCTTGAGCCCCAGGATGGTGCGCAGCAGGACCGACTTGCCGGTCCCCGAGCCGCCGACGATGGCGATGATCTCGCCGCGCCGCACCTCGAGATTGACGCCGTCGTGGATCGTCTGGCTGCCGAAGCGCGTGACCAGGTTGCGCACGCGGATGACGGGTTCGCTCATAGGCCGATCCGCGAGAAGAAGATGGAAAAGCCGGCATCGAAGACGATCACGAGGAAGATCGACTTCACGACCGAGCGCGTGGTGTGGATGCCCACGCTTTCGGCCGAGCCGGAGACCTTGAGGCCTTCGTAGCACGCGACCATGCCGATCAGGATGGCGAAGACCGGCGCCTTGATGAGGCCGATCAGGAACGTGCTGAGGGTGACGGCACTGGCAAGCTGCTCGAAGAACTGTGCGAGCGACAGGTCGAGCCCGACGATCACCATCGTGGCGCCGCCCGCCATCGCCATCCCGTTGGCGTAGAAAACGAGCAGCGGCAGGGCCACGGCAAGCGCCATCAGGCGCGGCATGACGAGCGTTTCCATCGGGTCGAGCCCGATCGTGCGCATCGCGTCGACTTCCTGGTTGACCTTCATCGTGCCGATCTCGGCGGCGAAGGCGCTGCCCGTGCGCCCGGCGACCATGATCGCGGTGATCAGCACGCCGATCTCGCGCAGGATCGACACGCCGAGCAGGTTGATCGTGAAGACCTCGGCGCCGTACTGGCGCAGCTGGTCCGCACCCTGGAAGGCGAGCACGACGCCGATCAGGAAGGCGAGCAGCCCCATGATCGGGAGTGCGTCGATGCCGATGCGCTCGAGATGGTAGACGGTGCTGGTGAGCCGGATGCGGTCCGGCCGGCGGAACGCGCGGCCCCAGGCCGTGAAGACGGCACCGACGAACGAGAGAAGTGCATACGCCTCGCGGCCGATCTCGACGGTCGCCACGCCTGTGCGGATGACGAGTTCGCGGATCGCCCCTTCGTCGGGGCGGGCGAGCGGCTTGCGCGTCTCGTTCTCGATCGCCATGCGGTCGAGGAGGGCGGCCTGCGCGTGGCTGGCGCGCAGGAGCTCGATTTCCCCGCCGCCTTCCTGCCAGCGGCGGATCTGCCGGTGCAGCAGCCAGGCGCCGCCGCTGTCGATCGCGGCGACGTCGCCCAGATCGACGCGCAGCAGCTTGGCCCCGCCGATGTCGAGGCGCCCGAGCGTGGCTTCCAGCGACCGGGCATGCACCAGCGTCCAGCGCCCGCCCAGTGCCAGGACACAGGCCGTGCCGTCGAAGCGGCTGCGCGCCCAGCCGGCGTCGCCGCGATGCGTCGGATCCGCGTTCATCCCTTGCGACTCCATCCCCCGGGCCATTCTTGGAGGGGGATGCCGGCAAGGGCAAGCCGCGCCTTCGGCAGGCGCCGCTCTCTACGTGTGTATTTTTGTATGCTGCGTTGCGGTATTCGCGGATGAGCGGGGTATCAAAATATTACACAGCAATATCAATGTATTAATATCTGGATACCGGCTAAATCGTGGGATTTCTGTCAGACTGGACCGAAAGTCGCTTGATCTTTTGCGCCGCAACATCTAATTTGTGCACTGCGACATTGATTGTCGCATCTCGAAATGGCCTCCGGGCCGTTTCGTGGGCGTTTCCTCCCTAAACTTGGGCCGTGCCTTCGGGCGCGGCCCTTTCTTTTTGGGGCCGCCCGAAATCTTGCCGAAAGCGCTAGGTGCGCTTGGCCTCGTCGAGCTTCGCGCGCGCGTCGGCGTATTCGGGATCGAGGGCGAGGGCTTTTTCCAGGGCCTCGATCGCATCGGCTTTCCGGCCGAGGGCGAGCAGGGCCGCGCCGCGGCCGAAATGCGCGCGCTTGTCCTTGGGTGTCGCCTCGACGAGCACGTCGAGTTCCTTCAGCGCCGTCACGTAGTCGCCCATCATCATGTAGGCGATCGAAAGATTGATCACGACTTCCGGCTGGCCGGGCAGCAGCGAGCGGGCCTGCGCGAAACGGCCGATCGCCTCGAAGACCGAGCCCTGCGCCAGCCGCACGAGCCCCAGATTGTTGGCGGCGAACCCGTGCGCCGGATCGAGCTCGATCGCACGCATGAAGCACGACGCGGCCGCGTCGAGGCGGTCTTCGGTGCGGTGGACCGCACCCAGATTGGCGTGCGCGTCGGCGAATTCCGGAACCAGCCGGATGGCGCGCGCGAACCGTTCGGCCGCCTGCGTGCGCTTGCCCAGCGCGTGCAGCGCGAGCCCGCCCAGGTTGAGCGCGTCGGGATTGTCGGGCTCGTCGGCGAGCAGAGCCGTATAGACCGTCTCGGCGGCGGCAAGTTTGCCGGCCTTGTGCAGTTCGAGCGCTTCTTCCAGGCGTGACATCGGCTTCTGGCTCATCTGCCCCTCGGGGGCTCGCTCGTGTCGCCGTCGCCAAGGGCCAGCTGCATCATCACGCTGTCGACCCAGCGCCCGTGCTTGAACCCGATCGAACGGAACGTCCCCACCATGCGGAAACCGAGGCTCGCATGCAAGCCGATCGATCCGGCATTGGCGCTGTCGCCGATCACCGCGATCATCTGGCGCGCCCCCCAGGCGGTCGTGCGCGCGATCAGCGCCAGCAGCAGCGCACGCCCGATACCGCGGCCGGCAAGCCCGGGTGCGACATAGATCGAATCCTCGACCGAGAAGCGGTAGGCCGAACGCGGCCGGAAGGGCCCGGCATAGGCGTAGCCCGCAAGTCTTCCGTCGAGGTCGATCGCAAGATAGGGCAGTCCCTTGTCGATGATCGCCTTGCGCCGCTGGGCAAACTCGGCGGCGTCGGGCGGGACCTCCTCGAAGCTGCCGAGCCCCTCGGCGACATGGTGCGCGTAGATCGTGTGGATCGCGGGGATGTCGGCATCGGTACTGTCGCGCACCACGGGTTCCGGTTGCACCATGTTCAGGTCTTGGCTCCGGGCAGGGAAGGGGCGAGGCCGGCGAGTTCGGCGACCAGCGTCTCGAGGGCGGCGCGCAGCGGCTGGAAGCCGGGCGCTTTCGCGATCGCGGCTTCGTCCATGTAGAGCTGCCGGTTGATCTCGATCTGGATGGCGTGGCGGCCGCGGCGCGGCTGGCCGTAGTGGCGGGTGATGAAGCCGCCGGCATAGGGGTCGTTGCGGCCCACGGCATAGCCCAGGCGCTTGAGGCAGGCTTCCGCCTTCTCGATCACGACCGGCGCGCAGGCGGCACCGAAGCAGTCGCCGAGCACGAAATCGAGGCGCCGGCGCCCCGGGTCGCGGTCCATCGGGCCGCCGACCGACGGCATCGAATGGCAGTCGACCAGCAGGCAGCGCCCGTCGCGCGTCACGCTGCCGGCGACCAGCGCCTCGAGGGCGGCGTGATAGGGCATGTAGAGGCTCTCGATGCGCGCGCGCGCGGATTCGAACGTCAGTTTCTCGCGGTAGATCTCGGCCCCGCTCGCCACGATGCGCGCGAGCGTGCCGAGCCCGACGCCGACGCGCGGCGACGTAACGTTGACGAAGGCCGGCAGCGGCCCGTCGAACATCGCGGGATCGAGCTCCCACGCCTCGCGGTTGACGTCGACATAGGCGCGCGGGAACAGCGCCTTGATCAGGGGGGCGCCGTGCGCGGGGGCGGAATCGAACAGCTCGTCGACGAACGCGTCCTCCGACCGGCGCAGGGAAACCGCGTCGAGCCGGGCGCCGGCCACGAACGCGGCCGGGTAGTCGCTGCCCGAATGGGGCGAGGAAAAGACCAGCGGAATGCGCGCGATGCGGGGTTCGACGATCGTGTAAGGCAGGGCCGGATCGGGACGGACGGCAAGCGAGGCGGTCATTCTCGGAAATATCTGCTTCGTGGGCTTGCCAAACGGGGGCGGTTGGGTATATTCCGCGCCTTCCCGGGTCGGATGGGCGCTTAGCTCAGCGGGAGAGCACTACCTTGACATGGTAGGGGTCACAGGTTCAATCCCTGTAGCGCCCACCATCCGACCCAGGCTTCCGGCAATGCTTCCAATACGATGCGCGATCCTGCGGGCGGTTCTCGTCCGCGTGTCGGCCGGGCTTGCGGTCCTCGCGGCGTGCACCCTGCCGGCCCTTGCCCAGATGGCGCTTTCCGACGGGTTCGACGTGCCGGAAATCCGGACCGACCTCTGGGAACTCAAGGACATCCGCCGCGACCAGTACGGGTTCGTGGCGCCGGGCCGCTGCGGCAACGACGGCGCCATCGCGGTGCGGATCGACGAAACGACCGGCGGGTCGAACTGCGGTGCGGGCGAGCTGTGCCAGCGCGCGGAGTTCCGCGAGAACCCGAAGCGCTGGATCAGGTTCGGCGACGAGGCGTGGTACGGCTTCAGCATCCGCGTGCGCGGCGAATATCCCGACGACGGCCTGAGCACGCGCTGGATCCTTGCCCAGTTCAAGGAGCAGACCGACGAGAGCCCGTTCCTCGCCCTGCGGTTCGACGACGGCGTGTTCCACATCACCGTGCAGGACGACGAGCAGCGTTTCACCGTCGCTTCGGCGCAGCACACGATCGACCAGCTCAAGACCTACCGCGCCGAGCTCGGCGGGCTGTCGCCGGTCGAGCTCGATGTCGCGCGTCAGGTCGTCGAGGCGGGCCGCCGGTTGCAGCTGACGCTGGCGCAGATCGGCCGCCAGCTGCGCGCGCGCTCCGAGCTGTTTCGCCAGCCCGTGGGTGCGCCGACGGCCGAACGCTTCCTCGAATACGGCTACGTGACCGACCGGCCGGTGGCGGATACCGGCGCGTTGCGCATCGTGCCCGGGACGACGCCGGTGCTGCCCGATCCCAAGCGCGGCTGGGTCGACATCACGCTGCATGTCCGCGCCGGTCGCGACGGGGCGGGGCTCGTGCAGGTCTGGGCGAACGGCAAGGATGTCGTGACGGTCGAAGGGAATATCGGCCATCGCGTGCGGGCCGGCGACCGGCAGTATTTCAAGTTCGGCCAGTACCGCGCGCACGCGCGGCAGTCGACCGAGCTGCTGTTCGACCAGTTCAAGCGCGGCACGCGCCGCGAGCAGGTCTATCCCGCCTGTCGCTAGCCGTGGCGCCTAGC
This sequence comes from uncultured Azospirillum sp., assembly GCA_964416335.1. Classification (GTDB taxonomy): domain Bacteria; phylum Pseudomonadota; class Alphaproteobacteria; order CACIAM-22H2; family CACIAM-22H2; genus Tagaea. The sequence goes on along the minus strand of CAYQDN010000019.1, from coordinate 29,065 downwards.
GCGCGGCGAAATGGCGCCAGCCCGCATGCCAGCGCACGATGGTCGTGATCAGGCACGCGGCCGCGAAGGCCCACGCGATCGCCGGGAAATGCGCCGGCCACAGGCAGAAGGCCGCGAAGACGGCGATGGTTTCGGCACCCTCCGTGAGGCCGCCAAGATAGTAGAGCCCCTTTTGCGGAAAACCGGATGCGGCAAGGCCGCGCTTTGCCGCGATCGTCGCGAAGGCAAGGAAGCTGCTGCCCGTGCCGACGAACGCGACGACGAGGGCGGTCGCGGCAAGTGCGTTGGCCTGCGGATCGGCAAGGGCGAAGGCAAGCGGGATCGCCGCGTAGAAGAAGAAGTCGAGGGCGATGTCGAGGAAAGCGCCGCGGTCGGTCGCACCGCGGATGCGCGCGACGGCACCGTCGAGCCCGTCGCACAGGCGGTTGGCGAGGATCGCGGCGAGGCCCGCCTCGAACCGGCCCGAGGCGATCAGCGGAACCGCCGCAAGGCCGACGACGAAACCGGCGAGGGTGACCGCATCGGCCGGAACGCCGCGTGCGGCAAGCCATCCGGCGGCGGGTGCCAGCAGGCGTCGCTGGAGCGGCAGCAGATGGCGGTCGAACATGCCCCCGTTCTAGAGGAGTTCGAAGACGATGTCCTGTGCGCCCTCCCACAGGACCTTCTTGCCGAGGGCGGGCAGGTTCTCGAGCCCTTCGGTGATCGTGATGAAATGGTTGCCGGCGAGCTGGCCCATCTTGCTGGCGAAATGCACCGAGCCGTAGGCGAGCAGGATCTCGGTCTCGCTGATGCCGCCGGGATAGACGATGATCTGGCCGGGGGCGGGGTAGCTCGTGTGGTTCTCGTATTCGAGGCCGAGATCGAGTTCGCCCAGCGGCACCCAGCAGCCTTCGCCGCTCCAGCGCACGTGGATGATGCGCTCGCGGTAGGGCATCAGGCTGCGGAATTTGGCGCAGGTGGCCGGTGCGGCCTTGGTCTCGAAGCGGGCGCCGAAGGTGAAGGGTCCGGCGGTGATGCGAAGCTTGTCCATGCTGGGGCCAGGGTCCTCTGGTGAAGCGACAGGGCCCAAGTCTAGCATTCTTCGTGCCGTCAGTGGCCCCCGCCGCCGGCGCGCTGCGGGCGCTGCATGAAGGGCGTGAGCAGGACGAGGAGGAGGAACAGCCAGGTCAGCGCGTAGAAGACGTCGCCCATCGACATGACGAAGGCCTGCTGGCGGACGATGGAACCCATCTTGCGCAGGGCCCCGAGGCCCGCATCGCTGCCCAGCCGCGACAGGCCCAGGGTGAGCGAATCGAGCGTCTCCTGCGCCGCGTAGCTGCCCCAGCGGACCTGCTCGTGCAGGCGCTGCAGGTGCAGGTCGAAGCGGTGGTTGAGCAGCGTGTTGATGAGGGCGAGGCCAACGGCACCGCCGAGGTTGCGCGTGAGATTGTAGAGCCCCGCCGCGTTCTTGAGCCGGTCCGGCGTCAGCGTGCCGAGCGCCAGGTTGTTGATCGGCACCATGCACATCATGATGCCCACGCCGCGCAGGATCTGCGGGATCAGCAGTTCCTGGAAATCCCAGACCGCCGTGATGTCGGACGCCATCAGCGTGCCGATCGAGAACAGCGTGAAGCCGAAGGCGATCATCGCGCGCGGATCGACCTTGCCCATCAGCCGGCCGGTCACGGGGGCCGTGAAGAACATGCACAGGCCCGTGACGAACATCGCCTCGCCGATCTGGAGGGCCGAGAAGCCGCGCACGCGCGCGAGATAGACCGGGTAGAGATAGGTGAGGCCGTAGAGCCCGATGCCCATGACGAAGGAGCACAGCGAGCCCGTCCAGAAATTGCGGTCGGCGAAGGCCGTGAGATCGACGATCGGCCGACGCGCGGTCAGCGTGCGCCAGAAGAAGATCGTGCCGGCGAGCAACGCGGCCGAACCGGCGGCGACGATGAGGTCGCTTTCGAACCAGTCCTTGGCCGGACCTTCCTCGAGGAAATATTCGGTCGAGCCGAGGAATACGGCCATCGACAGCAGCCCGGTCCAGTCGAACCCTTCGAGCAGCGAGAGGTCCGGTTCGTCGAAATCGACGAGAATCCACACCGCCGTCGTCACCGCGATGCCCGGCACGATGTTCACGAGGAACAGCCAGTGCCACGAGAAGAGATCGGTGAGATAGCCGCCCACGGTCGGCCCCGCGGTAGGGGCGAGCGTGGCGACTAGGCCGATCACCGGGGCGATCAGCGCCTGGCGGCTGCGCGGGAAGATCGTGTAGGCGGCGGCGAACACCGTCGGGATCATGCCGCCGCCGATGAAGCCCTGCAGCGTGCGCCAGACGATCATCTCGTCGAGCGACGTCGCGTTGGCGCACATGAAGCTCATCAGCGTGAAGCCGCCGGCGGATGCCGCGAAGACGTAGCGCGTCGAGAAGGCCCGGCTCAGGAACCCCGACAACGGGATCATGATGACTTCGGCGATCAGGTAGCTCGTCTGGACCCACGAGATTTCCTCGGCACTTGCCGACAGGCCGGCCTGGATTTCGGCAAGCGAGGCCGAGACGATCTGGATGTCGAGGATCGCCATGAACATGCCGAAGACCATCGCGATGAACGCGACGACCCGCTTGGGATCGAGACGGTCGGCGGCCGGCGTCGTCATGGCGGGCAGGCTCAGTTCGCCGCCGCGACCGGATCGCGCGTGCGCACGCCGACGACGACCGACATGCCGGGGCGAAGGGCCCCTTCGCGCGCGACGTCGGCCGGGATGGCGACGCGCACCGAAACGCGCTGGACGATCTTGGTGAAATTGCCCGTCGCGTTCTCCGGCGGCAGCAGCGAGAACTCGGCGCCCGAAGCCGGCGCCACGCTTTCGACCGTGCCGCGGATCGTGCGGCCGGCGAACGCGTCGACCGAAATGTCGGCCGGCATGCCGGGGCGCAGGTTGGCAAGCTGCGTTTCCTTGAAGTTCGCCTGGACATAGACGCCGGCGAGCGGAACCACGGCCATCAGCCGCGTGCCCGGCTGCACGTACTGGCCGGGCTGTGCCGCCCGGTTGCCGACCACGCCGTCGAAGGGCGCGCGGATCACGGTGAATTCGAGGTCGCGCTCGGCCCGCTGCAGGGCGGTCGCAAGCTCGACGCGCACGCTTTCGGCTTCGGCCTGCTGGGAGCGCAGGATCTCGAGATTGGCCTGCGCCACGTCGATGCCGGCACGCGCGCTTGCCGCACCCGCGGCGGCACGGTCGCGGTCGGCGCGCGCCTGGTCGAAAGCCGCGATCGAGCCGTTGCCCGAGCGTGCGAGCGAATCCGCCCGCGTGAATGCGAGGGCGGCGCGCGCGACCTCGGCCTGTGCAGAGGCAAGCTGTGCGGTCGCCTGGTCGATCGTCGCCTTCTGCGCGAGGATCTGCTTGGCGAAGCGCGCGATCGCGGTGTCCTGGGTGGCGATGCGGTTGCGCGCGGCGGCGGCGGCAAGCGCATAGTCGCCGTCGTCGATCGCCACGAGCACGTCGCCGGCCTTGACCGGCCTGTTCTCCGCGACGGCGACACTTGCGATCAGGCCCGCAACCTTCGCGGCGACGATCGTCTGGTCGGCCTTCACATAGGCATCGTCGGTCGACACGACGAAGCGCCCGTCGGTGAACCACGTATAGCCCTTCCAGCCGCCGAATCCGGCGACGAGGGCAAGCACGACCGGCAGCACGAGGCGCCGCTTGGGCTTGGCGGCGGACGGTGCGGCCGCAACTTGCCCGGCCTGCGTGCCGGCATCGTTCGCGCGGGCGTCGGGCACGCGGGCCAGTGCGACCGGCGCGCCGGCGCTGCGCTTCTTCGCGAGTGCGTCTTCCATCTTCCTGCCTACCGAGTTCCCGGCCTGTCGGACCCGGGCGGCGAGATGCCGGGGGGATGCCTTGACAAGCGCTGTGGTTTGTATTCAAATCGAACTGAACGGTTCGGTCAACACGAATTTTGGAGTCTTTGTAACGAGATGCCGGCACTGCCCGCCCCCGAGCCCGCGGAGGAATCCGCCAAGCGCCGTCAAATCATTGAGGGCGCACGGGAAATCTTCATGCGCGAGGGTTTCGACGGCGCCAGCATGAACGACATCACGCGCGCGGCCGGGGTCTCGAAGGGGACGATCTACGCCTATTTCCCGTCGAAGGAAGCGCTGTTCGAGGCGCTGATCCGCGAGGACCGGCGCGCGCAGGCCGAGCGCATCTGCGCCTTCGACGCCGACGACCACGACGTGCGCAAGGTGCTGCTGACCTTCGGCGGCAATCTCATGGCGGCGATGTCGCGCCCCGGCGCCATGGCGCATCTGCGCACGGTCATCGCGGCGTCGGCGAAGTTCCCGGCGATCGGGCGCGCCTTCTACGAGGCGGGCCCGCAATACGGCATCGGACGGCTTGCCCAGTATCTCGCGCGTCAGGTCGAGGCGGGCGAGCTTCGCATCGTCGACACGCAGCGCGCCGCGTTCCATTTCATCGAGTTGTGCCAGTCCAAGCACATGAAGCAGATGCTGTTCGGCATCATCGAAAGCCCGGATCCCGCCGAGCTCAAGGAATCGATCGCCGCCGCGGTCGACGTCTTCATGGCGGCCTACGGCGTCCGCGCGAAATAGCCCTCGAGCCAACCCGCCGCGCATGAACGCAGGTCGGGCACGCATGAGCCCGGCTTGCGCCCCAGCGCGCGAACGCATGGCAGGTTTCTTGCGTGCGCTGCTAACATCTTCTGTCTTTTCGGGGCAGGCGTCGCCGCCTAGGCTGAAACGCTCGATGAACGGAACGCGATGAACGCTGCCGATCTCACGCAAGGTCCCCCGAAGACGCCCTTCGCCTGGCGCCGGCTGTCGGACATCGTGCAGTTCGGACTGTTCGCGGGCCTGATCGTCTGGGCGACGGTCTACGGTGCGGGCCGCATGGGCTATAACTGGCAGTGGTATCGCGTACCGCGCTACTTCTTCCGCGAAATCAACGGCGATCTCTATCTCGGGCCCCTCGCCAAAGGGCTTCTCGTCACGCTCGAGATCAGCGCGTTCGCCCTTGTCCTCACCGTCGTCGTCGGCCTCGTCGCCGCGATCCTGCGCCAGTCCGGCTCGCTCGTCGGCGGCGCGCTCGTGCGCATCTATGTCGAGGCGATCCGCAACACGCCGCTGCTGGTACAGCTCTATCTCTTCTATTTCGTGCTCGCCCCCATCCTCGGCATCGACCGCTACTGGACGGGCGTGCTGTGCCTTGCCGTCTTCGAAGGGGCGTTCGCCGCCGAGATCTTCCGTGCCGGCATCGAGGCCGTGCCGAAGGGCCAGTGGGAGGCGGGCCGCAGCCTCGGCCTTTCGACCGGCCGGCTCTATCGCCACATCGTGCTGCCGCAGGCATTGCGCCTCGTGCTGCCGCCGCTGACCGGCCTTTCGGTCTCGCTCGTCAAGCACTCGGCGATCGTCAGCGTCATCGCCGTCTTCGACCTGACGAACGAAGGGCGCAACGTCATCGCCGACACGTTCCTCACGTTCGAGATCTGGCTTGCCGTCGCCGCCGTCTATCTCGCCGTCACCGGCACGATGTCGGCGGCCGTCGGCATCCTCGAGAGACGACTCAAGAACTGAAACAACGCAGAAGAAGGAGGCTCCATGTACGGACTCAAGAAACTGGCCCTTGCGGCATTCGCCGCGACGGTCGCGTTCGCGCCGCTCGCGGCCAAGGCGCAGGACGCGCGGGCCGCCCTGTCGGCGACGAGCGCCATCGAGGAGATCAAGAAGCGCGGCACGCTGAAGGTCGGCCTTGCGACCTTCGTGCCGTGGGCCTTCCGCAGCAAGTCGGGCGCCCTGATGGGCTACGAGGTCGACGTCGCCACGAAGCTCGCCGAAGACATGAACGTGAAGGTCGAGCTCGTACCGACCGCATGGGACGGCATCATTCCCGCCCTGCTGGCCGGGCAGTTCGACTTCATCATCGGCGGCATGACGATCACGCCGGCGCGCAACCTTACCGTCAACTTCACGGTGCCCTACTCGGCGACGGGCGTGGACGTCGTCGCCAGCAAGAAGCTCGCCGGCGGCTTCAAGATGATCGAAGACTTCAACAAGCCCTCGGTGACGCTCGTGGCGCGCCGCGGATCGTCGGCCGCGACGACCGCCCAGCGCTTCTTCCCGAACGCCACGCTGCGCCAGTTCGATGACGACGCGCCGGCACTGCTCGAGGTCTCGAACGACCGCGCGCATGCCTGGGTCAGCACCGTGCCGAAGCCGGCTTTCGCCGCACTCGACAATCCGGACTCGATGTTCCGGCCGTTCGACAAGGTGCTTGTCGGGCAGGCGGATGCGATGGCCGTCCGCAAGGGCGATCCGGACGCGCTCAACTTCCTCAACAACTGGATCCAGAACAAGCAGATCGACGGCTGGCTAGCCGAACGCCAGGCCTACTGGTTCCAGAACCGCACGTGGCGCGACCAGCTGGCGCAGTGACGGCTACGTCCGAAACGATGGCCCCGCCGCCTGCCCCGGGCAGGCGGCGGCTCGGGCTCGTCGATATCCTCGTCCTCGCCGTGCTCGCGGCGGCGGTCGTCTATGTCGGATGGCGGGCCCAGACCGTTCTCCGCTACAGCTGGAACTGGGCGCCGGTCTGGAACTTCGTCCTGCGCTACGATCCGGAACTGGGGTCGTGGGTTCCCAACATCATCCTCAAGGGTCTCTGGACCACGATTCGGATCTCGGTCTGGGCGGCGCTGCTGGCCGCTTTGTTCGGAGGCGCGATGGGCATCGCGCGAGTCTCCGGTTCGCTGTTCCTGCGCCTCGTCGCGCGCAGCTATGTCGAGATGATCCGCAACGTGCCGCCGCTCGTCTTCATCTTCGTTTTCTATTTCTTCCTGACCAGCCAGATCGTGCCGCTGCTCGGCCTCGATTCATGGGTCCGCACGGCATCGCCCGAGGCACGCGCGGCCATCGACCTGCTGCTCGGGCCGCCGCAGTTCCTGCCCGCACTCCTGTCGGCCGTCTTCTGCCTGGCGCTGTTCGAGGGCGCCTACGTGACCGAGATCGTGCGCGGCGGTATCGAATCGATCGACCGCGGCCAGTGGGAGGCGGCCCGCTCGCTGGGCTTCAAGCGCGGGCGCATCATGCGGCTGGTGATCCTTCCCCAGGCGATCCAGCGCACGATCCCGCCGCTCGCCGGCCAGTTCATCTCGCTGATCAAGGATTCCTCGATCGTCTCGCTGATCTCGATCCAGGACCTGACGTTCCTTGGCAACGAGGTCGCCGCGACGACGACCCGCGTGTTCGAGGCGTGGACGATTGTCGCGTTCCTCTATTTCGCGCTCTGCTTCGCGCTGTCGCGCCAGTTCGCGCGGCTCGAACTCCGGATGGGCCGCTTCCGGTGAGTCCGCGGCCGCTGGACGTCGCCGTGCTGGGCGGCGGGGCGATCGGCCTTGCCTGCGCGTTCGCACTTGCCGAGGCGGGCCGCGAGGTCGTGCTGTTCGATCCCGCACCCGGGCGCGGTGCCTCGTTCGGCAATGCCGGGGGCATTACCCCGGGCTGGGTCGCACCCACCGCGATGCCGGCAACGCTGCGCGCGGTACCGCGCATGCTCGCCGATCCGCTGTCGCCGCTGTCGATCCGGCCGGCCTATCTGCCCAAGCTGCTGCCCTGGCTGTTCGGCTTTGCACTTGCCGCCCTGCCGCACCGGGTCGAGGCGATCTCGAAGGCGCTTGCCGCGCTCACGCTCGATTCCTACGAGGTCTGGGAGGAATTCGCCGCGCGCGCCGGCGTGGACCACCTGCTGCGCCGACAGGGCATCCTCTATGCCTATGCCAGCACGCAGAGCCGGGCAGGGGCGGAAGCCGCACACGCCCTGCGCCGCAAGCGCGGCGTGGCGATGGACGAGGTCGACGGCGTCTGGCTGCGCCAATTCGCGCCGATGCTGTCGCACGACTATCGTTTCGGCGTCTTCGCACCCGGTGCGGGGCACGTCGTCGACCCGGGTGCGCTGTGCGACGGGCTGGTCGCGGCACTCGAAGCCAGAGGCGGGCGCGTCGAGCGCATTGCCGTCGACGACATCGCGGCCGATGCGGACGGCGTCGTTTTCCGAACGCCGGGCACGACATGGCGTGCGGCATATTTCGTCCTTGCCGCCGGGGCCCACTCGCGGCCCTTCGCGGCCAAGCTGGGAGCGCGCGTGCCGCTCGACGTCGAGCGCGGCTACCACGCGATGCTGCCTACGCCGGGGCTGGAACTGCCGGCCCAGATGATCGACGGCGAGGGGAAGTATGCGCTGACAACGATGACCGGCGGCCTGCGCCTCGCCGGTACGGTCGAGTTCGGCGGGCTCGACCTAGCGCCGGATTATGCGCGCGCCGAACGGCTGGTCGCCAACGCGCGCCGGCTTCTGCCCGGTCTCGATGCGCGCGACGCGACCTATTGGATGGGCTTCCGCCCTTCGCTGCCCGACGGTCTGCCGGTGATCGGGCGTGCACCCGCCAGCCTGCGCGCGATCCTTGCCTTCGGGCACGCGCATCTCGGCATCACGCTGGCGGCGGCGACCGCCGGCATCGTCGCCGATCTCGTCGCGGGCCGGCCCGACCGGATCGACCTCGCCCCCTATTCGCCGACCCGCTATTCCGGCTGGTTCTGAAGCCGGTACCCCCTAGGAGACAAGACGATGACGGCCTGGATCAAGATGCTGCAGTACGACGAGTCGGACGGTTACCTGCGCCAGCTCTACGACCGCGTGAAGGGGCCGGGCGGAGCCATCGACAACGTCATGAAGATCCATTCGCTGCGTCCGCACACGATGGAAGGGCACAGCGCCCTCTACAAGAGCGTGCTGCACCATGCCGGCAACGCCCTGCCGGTCTGGTTCCTCGAGTGCCTCGGCATCTACACGAGCCTTTCCAACAAGTGCGACTACTCGGTCTCGCACCACTATGCCGGCCTCACGCGGCTGCTGAAGGACGACGCGAAGGCGCGCGCGATCTACCAGGCGCTGGTCTTCGCCGTGCCCGAAAGGGTCTTCTCCGGCAGGGAGCTGGGCCTGCTGCGCTACGTGCGCAAGCTGACGCTCGAGCCGCAGAAGATGGAGGAGAGCGACGTCGAGGCCGCGCGCGGGGCCGGGGCGAGCGACGCCGAGATCTTCGAGGCCAACCAGGTCTGCGCCTATTTCAATTACTCCAACCGCCTGCTCAACGGCCTCGGCGTGACGACTCAGGGCGACGTGCTCGGCTATTCGCCGCCGAATTCCGACAAGCTCGACGACTGGGAGCATGTCTGACGACGCGCGTCGTCACGGGTTCTGCTGGCGGTATTTGAACGCCTTGTCGAAGCGCTGGACGATGTAGTCGCCGCAGGCGATCGGCGGGTATTTCGCCGCATCCGGATCGTCGAGCAGGTCGCGCGGGTCGACGACCGTGTCCGGATGCGGATCGAAGAAGACGGCGATCGAATAGCGCTCGCGGCCCGATTCGTTGACCACGCGATGCGGGTTGGAACTGAAGCGCGCATTCGTCCAGCGATGCATCAGGTCGCCGATATTGATGACGAGCGTGTCGGGGATCGGGTGCGCCGTCACCCACTGGCCCGACTTGGCGAGGACCTGCAGTCCGCCGACATCGTCCTGCGAGAGCAGCGTGAGACCGCCATAATCCGTGTGCGGCGCCACGCCAAACTGCGTCTCGCCGAGATCCGGCGGCTGCGGCGGATAATAGATGGCCGAACCTCGCGCCAGCGGCTTGGCGAAGGCGGCCGCGAAGAACGACGGATCGCGGCCGAGGCTTGCGGCAAGGCCGGTCAGCAGAAGCTGGCCACATGCGCAGATCGCCAGATAGTACGCGTAGAACGCCGCACGGGTTTCCGGCAGTGCGGCGGGCCAGTTGTTCGGCCCCATCAGCGGCTTGCCGGCGGCGACGTCCGGATCGGAATCGTCGAGTTCGAGGCCCCAGAGATAGCTCTCCTTCAGGTCGATCTTCGCGCCGCTGTACATCTTCGCCTGGCCGACCGACAGAAAGCCGCGATGGCGCTCGTTGATCGTCACCGCGCGCTTTGCCGCTTCGGGTGCCGCGAAGAACGTGCGGCTGGCGGCATAGGCGCGTTCGATCGTGGTACTCGCGACGCCGTGATTGCGGACATAGAAGAAGCCGATCCGCTCTGCGGCCGCGCGCATCTCGGCACCGACGGCCGCGATCCTCGCGCGATCGCCCGACGCCAGGCCGCCGACATCGATGACCGGGATTTCATCGACGGCGATCGTCGTTGCGCGGGCATAGGCCATCGGCGGCTCTTCCATCTGTTTGGTTCATGTGAGAATATCCAGAAACCGCATTCTGCTGCGTATTTTATCAGTCCTCAAGTGAGCGTAATTCATGGCGACCTCCCCCCTTCGTCATTTGCCGCCGATTTCGGCCCTGCGCGCGTTCGAGGCGGCGGCCCGACTCAAGAGCTTCACGATGGCGGCCGACGAACTCGGCCTCACGCAGAGCGCCATCAGCCACCAGATCCACGGGCTGGAAGACCAGCTCGGCTTCGAGCTTTTCCATCGCGAGCCGCGGCGCATCACGCTGACCGTGAAGGGCGAGGCGCTGGCGAGCGCCGTCCGCGAGGGCCTGGGCATCGTCGCCGACGCGATCCGCGAGCTCATGCGTTCGGATACCGGCCCGCATCTGACCGTGTCGACGTTGCCGGGCTTCGCGGTCAAATGGCTTTTCCCGCGTCTGATCCGTTTCGACGAGCGCCATCCGCATATCGAGCTGTCGATCGCCACGACGGGACAGCTTGCGGATTTCTCCGTCGGCGAGGCGGACGTCGCGATCCGCTATGGCACCGGCCGCTATCCCGGCCTGCATGTGGAGAAGATCCTCGACGAGGAGATGTTCCCGGTCTGCGCGCCGCGCCTGATGAAGGGCCCCAAGGCGCTGCGGGTTCCCGGCGACCTGGCATTCGTGCCGCTGCTGCACGACGACATCCTGACGCTCGACGGCAATACGCCCGGCTGGAAGATGTGGCTCGAAGCGGCGAAGACGACCGGTGTCGACCTGACGAAGGGCCGGCATTTCGGCCAGTCCAACATGTCGATCCAGGCGGCGATCGAGGGGCTCGGCGTGGCTCTCGGCCGCACGCCGCTTGTGATCGACGATCTGGCGGCCGGCCGGCTCGTCCGGCCGTTCGACATCGCGATCCCCAGCGGCTACGCGCATTATTTCGTCTGCCCGCCGCGCGCGATCACGACGCCGAAGATCGCCGCGTTCCGGACCTGGCTGCTCGCCGAGGCGAATGCCGGCGTCTAGGGTCTGGCGAAGGCGGCCTTGAAACGGCGCCGCGTTTCGGCACCATGGATATAGGCATAGTCCTGCGGGCTCGGCTCGCCCGCTTCGACGCGCAGCGCCCGGAAGATCGGGCCTTCGCCCGTCATGATCTCCGGCAGCGCCTTCTCGAAGCCGGCAAGCGTATCGATGGTATCCGCATTCGCGATGCCGGCTCCCTTCGCGATCGCCGCGAAATCCAGATTTTCCCGCCCCGGCAAAGGGTGGCTGCCATTGGCCTCGTACACGCCGTTGACGCAGACCAGGTGCACGAAATTGCGGGGGTCGGCTGCGGCAATCGTGGCGAGGCTACCGAGATTCATCAGCAGGCTGCCGTCGCCGTCGAGCACGATGACGCGACGGTCCGGCCGGCCGAGGGCAAGGCCGAGCCCGTGCGAGGAGGCGATCCCCATGGCACCGATGGAAAGGTAGTTGAGGTCGCGCGGAGCGATCGCCATCCAGTCGAACGCCGCCTGATAGGTGGCGACGATCGCCTCGTCGCGCACGCGGGCCGCAAGCAGGCGAAGGCAGGCATCGCGTTTCATCATGCGCGTGGCTCGGCAGCGGGCGGGCGCCCGATCAGCAGGCAGACCGGACGCGAGCCCGAATAGGCCGCCTCGATCGCCGGCCCGACCAGACCTTCGTCGCCTTCGTTCTCGATCCAGCGATGGGCGACACCCATCGCGTCGAGGATAGGCTCGACGATGCGTACCGAAACCTTCACCGAGCGCGACGGTGCAGTGCCCGGCTCCTTGCCCTGCAGGCCGACGAGCATGACGACCGGCTGCTCGTATTCGACGCCGACCGCGCGCAGCGCATTGACCGAATCCAGCAGGCCGGTCTGCTGGATCAGCAGCACCGAACGTCGGCCGGCGAAAGCAAGCCCCGTGCAGATCGCGACTCCTTCGTCTTCCTTGCAGATCCGCACGAGGCGCAGGTCGCGGTCGCGCGAAATCGGCCACAGCAGGCCCTCGCTCGTGACGAGGTCGGGAAGGGCGACGACGAATTCGACACCCGCCTGCTTCAGTGCCGCGATGATCCGTTCGCCTCGGGGCGGATTGGCGCTCACGCCTCGCCCCGCAGATAGTCGCCCAGGGCCGCGAGCGTGGCCCCGGTATCGTCGGGCGTACCGACGCCGATCCGCAATTCGTTGAGATGATCGGGGTCGCGCCAGTCGCGCACGAAGATCCCCTTCTTCTCCAGTGCTGCCATCGCCGGCGCCGCCGGGCCCAGCAGCACGCAGGAAACGAAGTTCGCTGCCGTCGGCAGCACGCGCAGGCCGAGCTGTGCGAGCCCCTTCGACAGGCGGCCGCGTTCGGCCGCGATCCTGTCGAGCAGCGTGGCGAGATAGGCCTGATCGGCGAACGCCGCAGCCGCACCCGCCTGGCTCAGCGCCGGGACGTTGAACTGGAGCTTGGCGCGGCGCAGCGCTTCGGCCACGCCGTCGTCGCCGCAGATCGCGTAGCCGACGCGCAAGGCCGCAAGGGCATAGGCCTTCGAGAAGGTCCGCGTCGACAGCCACGGACCCTTGCGCTCTTTCAGGATCGCCAGCGCGTCCGGTCCGCCGGCATGGCGGCCGAACTCGTGGTACGCCTCGTCGACGAGCAGGACCACGTCGTCCGGCACGCCGTGCGCGACGGCGGCGATGGCTTCTTTCGTCATCATGCCGCCGGAGGGTGGGTTCGGCGTGCAGCAGAAGACCAGCTTCGTGCGCGGGCCGATCGCGCGCAAGATCGCGTCCGGGTCGCAAGCGCCGCCGGCATCGAGCTTCACCCGTTTCACGCTTGCGCCGGCAAGCTTCGTCGACAGCGCGTAGCGCGGAAAGCTCGGTGCCGGGATGACAGCCTCGTCGCCGGGGCCCAGTGCGATCACGGTCGTGAAATGGAGCAGTTCGTCGCTGCCGCAGCCCAGCACGATTCGCCCGGCCGGCACGCCGAGCGATTGCGCGAGTGCGTTAGTCAGTCCGCGCCCGAAAATGTCTGGATAGCGGTTGAGGTCGTGCGCAGCGGCCGCGACGGCCTCGCCGACGCGCGGGGAAGGCGGATAGGGCGATTCGTTGAGATGGATGAGCCGCGGCCGCGTCGCCGGATCGGGGAAGTCGGCGAACGTGGCCGGTGCGCGATAGGCCGGCAGTGCTCGGACCGGGGCGGTCGCCCAGTCGAGGCCGGCCGGGGTCGACTGCTTCGTACCTTTGTCGATCATACGCGCGTCACCGCAATCGCCAATTTCGCGGCAACGGTAGGGTCCGGCACCGGGGTTGTCGAATGAGTTTCGGTGGTGTGCACCGGCACGGAATTCATGTGCCGGCGGTACGGTCGCGGCGTACGACCGCGTTGCGCAGCAGCCGGCCCAGGATTGCGAGGACGGGGGTGGGAATGCCGGCCAGGCGGCCGATCTCGCAAGGCGCATCGATCAATGCCGCGGTTTCGAGCGGACGCCCCGCCTCGAAATCCTGCAGGGTCGATGTGCGGAACGCGCCCAGACGGCCGCCCATGTCGAGGCGCGCTTCGACGGCGACGTCGAGGGTCTTGCCGACGGATGCGGCGACCGCGAGCAGTTCCCGGATCGTGTCGCCGCAGATGGCGCGCAAGTCCGCGTCGCCGAGAATCTCGGCGACCGTCGTGCGCGTCAGGGCCGAAACGGAATTGAACCCGGCATTGCCAAGAAGCTTCATCCACACGTCGCGCCTTATGTCCGTACTCTCGTCGATCTCCATTCCGGTTTTGCGAAACGTGGCGGCAAGCTCGGCGACGCGGCCGCTGCCGCTCGGGCCGATATCGCCCAGGACAAGCCGCTTGCCTGTCGGCCAGTCGATGACGCCGGGCGCCGGGCGTGTTGCGGCCATGTAGACGACGCCGCCGACAATGCGTTCCGGCGCAAACGCCGCCGACAGCGCGCCATCGGGATCGAGAGAGCGGAGCTGCTTGCCATCGTGCAGGCCGCCCGCACGCTGGAAATACCACCACGGAATCCCGTTGATCGCCGGCACGAGGCAGGTCGAGGGGCCGACGAGGGGGGCGATGAGCGGGATCGCCGCGGCCCAGTCCTGGGCCTTGAGCGTGCCGATCACGGCATCGAACGGGCCGAGGTCGCGCGTATCGGAGACGACCTTCGGCCGCGACACCTCGTCCACGCCGGCGCGCCGGACCTTCAGCCCGTCGCGCGCAATGACGCTTGCGGAGTCGCCGCGCGCGACGAGTACCGGTTCGAGGCCTGCATATGCCAGCGCGTGTGCAAGAGACCCGCCGATGGCACCGGCGCCGATAACCGCAATCCGTTTCATGCGGTCCCGATTAGCGCGTGCTTACGGCGCGTGTCCAGCGCTGCGTGGCGTCGTCGAGATTGAAGACGTTGAAATCGACCGAAACCATGTTGCCGACGTCGGCGTCGCTGAGCAGGAACATCTCCTTGAGCACCGGATCGTCGGCAAGGCGCCCGCGCGACTTGCCGTTGACCGGCACGACGCCGCGTTCGGTCGCGAGTCCGTACTGGGTGGCTTCCGAGACGTATTCGTTGATGAAGAATTCGGCCGCGCGCGCCACGGGCGTGCCCTTGACGACGCCGAGCCAGCCCTCCTTGAGCAGACCACGCTTGGTCGGTCCGATCCTGGGGTGGGTGAACGAGACCGGCAGACCTGCCTTGCGCATCTGCACGGCGAAGCCGGCATGCATCGTCGAGACCCAGATGTCGCCCGAATTCATCAGCGTCACGGCCTGGGCGCCGACCTTCCAGAACTGGAAGGGGTTGGCGGCCTTGACGAAGCGCAGGGCCGGTTCGATGTCGGTCATGCCGCCGCCGTCGTCGGTCGCCGCACCGACGAGGAACTGCGCCGCTCCGGCCTGCGTGATGTCGATCAGGCAGAGCTTGCCGGCGAGCTTCGGATTGAGCAGGTCCCTGTAGCGTTCGGGCTTCGGGATGCCGTTGGCGGCGAATTTCTCGGCGTTATAGACGATCCCTTCCTGCGTCACCCAGCTTGCCACCTTCCATTCGTCGGACTGCGAGGGTAGCAGGTCTCTGCGGTTCGGGATGTTTGCAAGGTCGATCTTCTGCAGGAAGCCGCCTTCGTAGGTGTCGACCCAGGTGAGGTCGCCCATCTCGACGACGTCGAACGGTGCGGGCCGGCCTTTCGCCGCGATCAGCTTGGCGAGATTGTCGCGCGGCGGTGCCGTCACGTACTCCACCTTGGCGCCAAGTTCTTCGAGTTTCACGCCGGCGTATTTGTGGACCGCGCGATCCCAGCCGCCGCCGAACGTCGCGACGCGCAGCGTGATGCCGTCGAAGCGCGGTTGCTGGGCGCGGGCGGGGCGGGCTGCGGCCGACAGGCCGATGCCGGCCGCAGCCATGCCCGTCAGGATCTGCCGTCTGTCGAGATTGGTCATCGGATGTCTCCTGATATGGGGGGTGTCAGTTGCCGCCGCCGGAGCGGCTGAGTTCTTCGAGGCCGACGGCCCGCTGCAGCAGATAGATCGCGGCAAGCGAGCCGAGGATGATGAAGGTGGAGATCGCGAGCAGCGTAGGATCGAAATCGAACTCCATCAGATGGAAGATCTTCGCCGCGAAGGGCTGCATGCCGCTGCCGCCGAGAAACAGCGCCACCGGGACGTCGCCGAACGAGACCAGGAACGCATACATCGCCCCGGCATAGACGCCGGGCATGATCACCGGCAGCGTCACGCGCCGGAACGTGCGCAGGCGGGTGGCGCCCAGGCTGAGGGCGGCCTCCTCGAGACGCGTATTGAAGCGCTGCAGCACGGCCGAAACCGTCCCGATGACGTAGGGTGTGGCAAGGAAGCTGTGCGCGACCACGAGGCCGGGTAACGTACCGACGATGTAGACGCCGGTCGCATCGCCGATCAGGTAGTAGAGCTTCAGGAACGAGACACCGATCACGACCGCCGGGATCTGCAGCGGGGCGCGGAACGCCGCTGCGACCAGCGCCTTGCCCGGGAACTGCGCGCGCACGAGGCCGAGAGCGGCCGGAACCCCGACGAGGCAGGCGATCGCCGACGTCGCGAGGCCGAGGACGACGCTCAGGCCCAGCGACTGGAAGAGCTCGGGGCTGATTCGCCCGTACCAGCGCAGCGACAGCTCGCGCGGCGGGAAATTGAGGAACGTCCGCTCGCCGCCGTCGAACGAAGCGCCGATCACCACGACGAGGGGTGCAAACAGGAAGACGAAGACGCCCAGAAGCCAGAGCCCGGACGTGCCCTTGCGCATGCCGAGGATCGCGCGATGGCGGCTCATGCGACCATGCCTTTCCGGCGGTCGAAGCGCGCCATGACGACGACCGAGAGCGCGTTGATCAGCAGCGTGACGAGCATCAGGATCGCCGAGACTGTGGCTCCCATCGCGTAGCGCGTCTGCATGATGACGGTCTGCTGGATGAGGACGGGCAGGGTGAACACCTTGCCGCCGCCGATCAGGGCGGCCGACGTGAAGGCACCCATGCATAGGTTGAAGACGATCAGCGCCGTCACGACGACGCCGGGAAGGCTGAGCGGCACGACCACGCGCAGGAACACGCGCCAGCGTGCGGCTCCGTGGATCTCGGCGGCTTCCTCGAGCGAGCGCGGGATCGTGCGGATCACGCCATAGAGAAGGAGAACCGCGAACCCCATCGTGAAATGCATGAGGCCGACGACGACGCCGGCCGGCTCGCCCATGATCGTCAAGGGTCGTTCGAGCAATCCCGAGCCGAGGAGCAGGCGGTTGAGCGTGCCGCCACTCGAGAAGATGATGATGAGGCCGAGGACCTTGATGACGATCGTGATGAACGAGGCGGCGATGATTCCCGCAAGCAGCACAAGCGACCAGCGCGAGCGCATGCGCGCGAGGATATAGGCGACCGGATATCCGATCGCCAGCGTCAGCACGGCGACCGTCGCCGACAGGCGGACGGTGAGCAGCAGGGAGTCGAGATAGAGGCTGTCGGTGAAGAAGCGGACATAGTTCTCCGCCGTCAGCTCGGTGCCGAGACGGCCGAGGCGCAGGTCCTTGAAGAAGCTGCCGCGCAGGAATGCGACCTGCGAGGCAAGCAGCAGGAACAGCGAAAGGAGCAGCGACGGCACGAGAACCAGGTGCCAGCGCGCCTTCATCGCGAACTCCGCAGGTTCCTGCTGTGCATGGAATTCGGGTTCCGTCGGGGTCAGGGGGGGCCGTGCGTCGTGATGATGAGCAAATAGCAGACCAGCCGCACGGAATTTCGCCTTTGCGGATCGCCGAAATATCTAAAAGGCGCTGGTCCGCATTTGGCATAGTATCCGGCGTGCAGGGAGGCCGGCCGATGACGCTTGCGGGACCGACGGTGGCGGACATTCTCGGGAACGAGGCGATCGCGGCCCTGCGCAAGCCGATAGCCGACGCCTGCGGCCTGCCGGCCGTCGCCTACACGAGCGAAACCTTCTTCAAGCTCGAGCAGAAGCAGCTCTTCGCGCGCACCTGGATGTGTCTGGCCTTCGCCAGCGACGTGCCGGAGCCGGGCGATGCAATTCCGCTCATGGCAGCCGGATTGCCGCTCATCCTCGTGCGCGACCGGGCGGGCCAGATCCGCGTCTTCCACAATGTGTGCCGCCACCGCGCTGCCCTGATGGTGACCGAGCCCTGCTCCAAATTGAAGCAGTTCTCGTGCCCCTACCATGCGTGGGCCTACGATCTCGATGGCCGTCTCAAGTCGACGCCCTATTTCGACGGCACGAAGGAAGGGAACAGCCGGACCAACCTCGACCTTCCGTCGCTTGGCCTCGTCGCTGTCCGCACGGCGGTGTGGCACCACTGGGTCTTCATCAATATCGACGGCAACGCCGCACCCTTTGCTGAGCATGTCCGCCCGCTCGACGAGCTGATCCAGGGTGCGGATCTTTCCGCCACGCGCATCGCCCATCGCGAGGACTGGGCGTGGCAGGGCAACTGGAAAATGCAGAACGACAACTGGGAGACGTACCATCACGTCTGGGTCCACAAGAACGTCTTCACGAAGATGTCCGACGATCTCGATCTCGCCACCGGCGAGCCGGTGGCCGAGCCCATTCCGCTCGGCACCGTCGTCACGCTCAAGCGGCGCGGCGACCAGGATTTCTACCCGGGTACCGGCGACTTGCCGCTGATCCCGTTTCCCGAAGGGCGCAAGCGCGTGCGCTGCACGAGCGTCGTGTTTCCGAACATGACGCTGACCCTGCAGTCCGACCATCTCGCCTCCGTCATCGCCGATCCGGTGGCGGCCGACCGCACGGTCTCGAAGATGGGCTTCTTCTTCGTGGGCGACGCGGCGACCGACCCGGCCTTCGAAGCGCAGCGTCGGAAGACCTTGTCGCGCTGGCTCGGCGAGACCGGCAGGCTTCGCGACTATGGCGGCATCCGCAGCCAGGACATGAAGATCTGGGAACAGCAGCAGATCGCCCGCCAGTCGCCGGTCGCCGACAAGGTCGTCTTTTCGCCGGTCTGGGAGAAGAACGTGCACCATTTCCAGCGCATGCTCGTCGACACGATGCTCGGCGCGAACGCGGGCTGAAGGAGACCGTGACGATGGCAGGCGAAATCAGGACCGCATCCGGCAAGCTGGTCAAGATGAATACGCGCGCGGGTGCTGCACTGCCCGACATCGATACGTATCAGGATCGGCTGTGGACCGACGCGCAGGTCCAGATCGAGAAGCTCGGCCGACGCGAAATCACACCGGACGAATATATCGACCGCATCCGCGATCTCCATCGCAGCATCGACCTGCCGGTCGAGCTTTCCCCGTGGATCGAGCGTGCGCTTGTCGAACGCAAGGATCAGGTGCTGAACCAGAAGACGACGCCTGAACGCTCCTGGACGATGCAGGTCTTGTATCTCGAGCCGCGCGAGGTCCATCCGCCGCACTGCCACCACAATCTGATCTCGACGCAGGTCGTGCTCACGGGGCGCGTCTATGCCCGCGAATGGGATCGCGTTGCGCGGCTCGGCCCCGACACGATCCTGCTGCGCACGCGCACCGACCGGTGGTTCGGTATCGGCGACCGTTTCGAGACGACCGAGGTCTCGCGCAACGCCCACTGGTTCTGCGCCGACGACAAGCCCGCGGTGATGCTGAACTTCTACATTCTCGGCTTCCAGGACTGGACGTTCGATCCGCCGGGCACGAAGGGCCGGCGCATGCTCGATCCGACCCACGGGGTGCAGGGCGACGGCATGATCGTGGCGCGCGAGCTGCCGCTGGCCGAGGGCTATGCGCGCTTCGGCGACGTGCCCATCGACAGCATCAAGCTGCCGCGCCGGTCCGTCGCCTAGCCGGCCGAGTCCGGAAACTTCGCCTTGAGGTCGGCCCTGATCCGCGCGGTGCGTTCCTCGCCGGTCAACCCGTCGGCCGCGAAATAGATCTCCGCGACCTCGTTCTGCAGCGTGCGCATCATCGCTTCGTCGTCGTTCGATTTCGCGACCCTGAGGACCGTGTCGCCGCCGTAGGTCGGGTAGGGGTTCTTCTCGTCGCCGACGACGTGCGGGATCTTCTCGCCCTTGGCGACCGCGCGGATCTCGCGTCGCAGGCGCCGGCGCAGCATCGCGATTCCTTCATCGGTCTTACCGAGATATTCGCGCGCATGGATCGCGACGGGGCCCTGGCTCACCCACACGTCCCAGTCGCCCGGATTTCCCTGGCGCTCCGCGTAGGGGCGGTGTGCCGTCTGCCCATAGAAATCGACCGTCTCCCAGCCGACCTCGTCGCGCTTGCCCTGCCGGAGGACCTCGTCCTTGTCGTTGAAGTGCCGCCAGCCGAACTTGCGGCTGTTCGTGCTGTCGATCGGCACGACCCATTTCGTCAGGCTGGTGCGCCCGAAGAAGGTCGGCTTCTCGAGGCGCTGGAACATGCCGCCGTTCTGCGCGAGGTTCGGCATCAGATAGTCGTGGAAGCGCAGCATGACGAGATCGCCCACGCGCCGCGCGTGGCTGTAGACGATGCCCGCTTCGCGCCGGTGATACGAGACGACCGGGAGCTCGACGAAATGCTCGAGTCCCGGAAACTGGGGTCCGTTGACGCGTCCGTGCAGGAAGACCGAGTGATAGGGATCGATCGCGTTCTCGGTCTCCTGCAGCCAGTTGCAGGGTGAATGGATCGAATAGGGGATGAGCTCGTGGTCGGGAAGGTCGATCGAGTCGAGATACGGGAAGGACGGCATTTCGTCCGGCGGGCCCATATACGCGAAGACGAGACCCTTCACTTCGCGCACCGGATAGGCTGGCTGGCAGATCGACTTGCAGATGGAGCTCGTCTGCGGCTCGCCCGGCGTTTCCAAGATCGTGCCGTCGACGTCGAAATGCCAGCCGTGATAGCAGCAGCGGATGCCGCGTTCCTCGATCCGGCCGAACTCGAGCGAGGCGCGCCGGTGCGCGCAGTGCCGGTGCAGCAGGCCGATCCGGCCGCTGCCGTCGCGGAAGATCACCAGATCCTCGCCGAGAATGCGGATCGGCACCGGCTTGGCGCCGAGCTGCGAGGCCATCGCGACAGGTGTCCAGAAGCGGCGCAGATACTCGCCGCCCGGCGTGCCCGCCTCGACATGCGTGAGTTCGGCGTCTTCGCCCGCCGGCAGGCGAAGGTCGTAGCCGCGATAGGGAGCCCGGGCCCAGCGAACGTCGTCGGTCATGTCGTCCTCGTCGGAGTTCGACGGATCAAGCGATCCGGCAGGGATGGTTGGCGATCCAGTGTCTGGCGATGTCGATGCGCCGGCAGACCCACACGCCGTCGTGCCGGCCGACATAGTCGAGGAAACGCCGCAGCGCTTCCGCGCGTCCCGGCCGGCCGGCCAGGCGCATGTGCAGCCCGACCGACATCATGCCGGGCTGGCGTGCCCCCTCGCGATAGAGGCAGTCGAAACTGTCCTTGAGGTACGAATAGAATTCCTCCCCGTTGCCGAAGCCGGCCGGGTTGGCGAATTTCGTATCGTTCGTATCGACCGAATAAGGGATCACGAGATGCGGCCGGCCGTGCCGCGTGTCCCAGTAGGGAAGTTCGTCGCTGTAGGAGTCGCTGTCATAGAGGAAGCCGCCTTCCTCGACGATCAGCCTGCGCGTACTGACGCTGGGGCCGGTGCGGCAATACCAGCCGAGCGGCCGTTCGCCGAAGCTGCGCGCGAGCGAGGCGACGGCGCGTTCGATCTGCGCCTTTTCCTCCTCGGGGGTCAGGAGCCAGTGCTTGATCCAGCGCCAGCCATGGCTGCAGACGTCGTAGCCGGAATCGCGGATCGCCGCGACGACGGCCGGATTGCGTTCGAGTGCGAGTGCGCAGCCGAAGACGGTCGCCGGCATGCGGTATTCCTCCAGCAGCGCCAGAAAGCGCCAGACGCCGACCCGGCTGCCGTATTCGTAGATCGATTCGGCATTGAGATCGCGCACGCCCGGCGGCATCGACGGTGTCGCTTCCAGAAGCTGCGTCTCGGAATTTCCGTCGCCGTCGGGGATCGAGTATTCGGAACCTTCCTCGTAGTTGAGGACGAAATTGAGCGCGAGGCGGGCACCATTCGGCCAGCGCGGATCGGGCCGCGTACGGCCATAACCCACCAGATCGCGCGGATACGGGGTCTCGCTCATGTCCAGTCGACCTCGATCGCTTCGTCGAGAGTGCTTTCCTCGACGTCGCCGGCGGTCCCGTCGCGGCTGAGCAGCGAGGCGACCTTCGCCGCCTCGCTGAGTGCGGCCACACCGGCGTGCCATGTGCCGGGATGATAGCCGAAGGCCTGCTCCGGTGCTGCGACGAACGCACGGGCGGCAGCGATGTCCGGGCGTCCGTCAGCTGCAGCCGGAAAGACGACCAGCGAAAGCGGACCCCCTGAAAGATGCAGGAAATACTGGGCCGAATTGAGGTGCCGCTCGACCTGCCGCACCTGAAGTGGTCTGGTCTGTACCGGCAGGTCGATGAGGTTGGCGGTCACCTTCGCCGTCGACCGGCGGTCGGCGATGATCGGGACGGGGCCGGTGCGCTTGCCTTCGGCGGGAACGGCCATCACGAAGCCGAAGGGCTGGAATGCCTCTTGCGTCAGCGGCTCGGCGCGCAAGCGGATGTTCGTCATCGGGCGGCCTCCGTAATCGCGGTCGCGGCCATCAGCTTGCCGATGTCGCCAAGCCGCTCGACGGAAAGGACGAGGTCGACAAGCCGGTCGCGCGCCGAAGCCGCGAGGACAGATCCGGCAGTCGCGGCGAACTTCTCGATGACCCGGCTTTCGCTTAGGCCACGTGATCCGGTGCCGTCTGCTTCCGCGATATACGTCGTGACGGTCGCCCCGTCGTGCAATTCGACCGATACGCCACCGGAAAACTGGATCTTGCCGCCGGCGGGCACCACGTGGGCCGTCACGCGTTCGGCCATCGCGAGCAAGTCCGGTCGCCGGAATTCGTCGCCTTCATAATGTGCGGCGGTCACGGTGCCATCGACCAGTGCTGCGGCAACCGCATAGAACAGGCTCGCCCGCGCATGCGTTGACGTGCGGGGGGCAAGCTTTGCCGCGCGCGGCTCGGCGATTTGGCCAATGAACTCTTCGGGCACGGCGAGCGCAACCGCACGGATCCGGTCGGCCGTCAGCCCGTGGAGGGTGCGCAGCTGCAGGACACCTTCGATGAAGGCATGGATCGCGTGCGCGTTGGGATAGAGCTTGAATGCGGTGGCAAGGCTGACCCATTCGCGGCCGAGCGAATTCGTCCCGGCGTCGAGATCGAGCTTCGTGCCTGCCGGCAGCAGGGCGCGGTAGAGGCCGTAGCGGCCCTCGAACGCGGTCGCGGGCCCGGTGAAACCGGCCTGCGCCAGTCGCGCAGCGACGATCGCGGCGTGCGCCGCCCAGCCCGGATGCAGCGTCTTCGACCATGTCCCGTCGGCATAGGCTTCGAGCACGCCGGAAGCCTGGCTTGCCGATATCCCGAATGCGGCTGCGATCTCGCCGGCCGGCTGGCGCCAAAGCCGAGCGACCGCCGCCGTCGCGGCTGGCGCACCGAGCACGCTCGTGGGATGGAGGCCCACGCCGTGGAAGGCGCCGGGCGTGATGAGACCGAGGCGGCAGCCGAGTTCGTTGCCGATCGCGATCGCGACCAGCAGCTCGCGTCCGTCCGCGCGCACGGCCTCGGCGGCGGCAAGGGCGGCCGCCACCGTCGGGGCGCTCGGATGCATGACCGATTCGTTGTGCGTGTCGTCGAAATCCATCGCGTGCGCGAGCGTGCCGTTGACGAGGGCGGCGTTCGCGGCCGAACTGCGCGTGCCCTCACCGAGGATCGTCGCTTCGTCGCCGCCGCCAAGTGCGTGCCCCGCCTTGCGGACGGCTCTGCCGATCGGCAGCGGAACGGCGGCAAGAGCCACGCCCAGCGTGTCGAGCAACCGCAACCGGCAATCGGCAACGACCGTTGCCGGCAGGTCCTCGTAGCGCAGACCGGCCGCCCACTCGGCAAGCTGGAGCCCGAGCGTCATAGGCGCTTGACCATCTTCATGCGCATGTGCTCGCCCGCGAGGATCGGCGGGTAGAGCGGCGGTCGGTCGGGCCCGGTGCAGCTTTCGATGCAGCGGATCTCGGCGTCGTAGTTCGGATGGCAGAAAAAGGCGATCGACTGGCGCCGGCTCATGGCCGCGGCAGCCTCGGGCGGATTGGCCACGCGGTGCAGAGTCGAGCGCCAGCGTTCGTTCGTCCAGCGCGCCATCATGTCGCCGAGATTGAT
Organism: uncultured Azospirillum sp.; assembly: GCA_964416335.1. Taxonomy (GTDB): domain Bacteria; phylum Pseudomonadota; class Alphaproteobacteria; order CACIAM-22H2; family CACIAM-22H2; genus Tagaea. Next base: position 5,148 of record CAYQDN010000019.1, on the reverse strand, counting down.
GATCAATGCGCCCGGGATCGGCTGGATTTCGGTCCAGCTGCCGTCGGCCAGACGCACCTGCAGGCCGCCCGGCCCGGCCGTCGGCAACAGGATCGTTAGGCTGCCAAAGTCGGTGTGTTCGCCCGTACGCAGCTGGCCGGCCTGCGGCGGGTGGGTCAGCGGCGGATAGTGGTTCGAGCCGAGCACGCTGAAATGATGGTCGATCTTGTCGGCGAAATAGCCCTCCGGCAGATCGAGGCCGAGTGCAAAAATGCGCATCAGCGTTGCCGCCAGCGATTCGAAGGCCCGGTAGAGCTCGGTGAAGACGGGCCGATAGTCGGCCGGCGTGTCGGGCCAGACATTCGGCGCGTAGCACCCCGCAGCCTCGGGGACGCCCTTCAGAGCGGGCACGATCGGCGCAAGCGTGCCGAGCATGAACTGTTCGCGCAGGTCCTTCGGCACATTCTGGCCGAGCGTTGCGCCAAGCCCTTTCGACTCCATCGCGGCGTAACCGCGCGGCGCGACCTCGCCGGCAGGCTTGAACCGCATCTTGACGTCGGTCGGTTGGTCGAAGAAGTCGCGCGAGACCGCGAACGCGCGGTCGGTCAGATGCGGATCGACGCCGTGGCCGGAGATGCAGAAGAATCCGACCTCTTCGCAGGCATGCGCGACGGCCTTGGCCACGCCCGTCTTGCCGTGACCGTCGCGGAACGCCGCGATGTCGATGACCGGAATGCCGACCGATGAAGCCATGACGTTCTTCTTTCAGCTGGTCAGGACGACGGCGTTGCGCGCGGCCCATGCGATCTGCACGCGTTGGCCGATGGCGACGGCAGGCGCGTTCGGATGGGCTTCCACGACGATCGGTTGGCCGGTTCCGGCATCGATCTCGACCTTGATCATGTGGCCGGCGAACATCGAACCGCGGACGACGCCGTGCAGGACGTTCGCGTCAGCGTCCGGCGCGGCTCCGTCCGGAAGGATCGCGAGCTGTTCCGGGCGGACGCCGAGGCTGACGCGTCCCTGCGGCGCGCCGGGCGCCGCCACCCGCAGCCGGTTGCCGCCGGCCGCAAGAACCGTCCACGGCGCTTCGCGTGCGACGACGTCGCAGGCGATCAGGTTGATCTGGCCCACGAAACCGGCGACGAAGCGCGAGGCCGGGCGGTTGTAGATCTCGTTCGCCGTTCCGAGCTGCTCGATGATGCCGTCGTTCATGACCGCGATCCGGTCCGACATGCTCATCGCCTCGGACTGGTCGTGCGTGACGTAAATGGTCGTGATCTTGAGTGCGCGCTGGATGGCACTGATCTCGGCCTGCATGGCTTCACGCAGCTTCAGGTCGAGCGCGCCGAGCGGCTCGTCCATCAGGAGCACGCGCGGCGAATGTGCGACGGCGCGCGCGACGGCCACGCGCTGCTGCTGGCCGCCGCTCAATTCCGCCGGAAAGCGGTTCTCCACGCCCGGCAACCGGATCAGTTGGAGAAGCTCGTTCACCTTGGCGCTGATCTCGGCAGGCTTGCGGCTGCGTTCGACAAGGGCGAAGCCGATATTGTCGGCAATGGTCATATGCGGAAACAGCGCATAGTCCTGGAACACCATGCCGATCTCGCGCTTCTGTGCCGGCAGGTCGGTCACGTCGTCGCCGCCAAACAGGATCCGGCCGGTCGAGGGTTCGATGAAGCCCGCGACAAGGCGCAGCGTCGTCGTCTTGCCGCAGCCCGACGGCCCCAGAAGTGTGAGGAACTCGCCTTCGGCGATCGCAAGATCCATCGTGCGCAGGGCCGTCACCGACCCGTAGGACTTGCTCACGCCCTGAAGCGTTACGCTCGACATCCACGCTTCCTCGCTCGACCGAATTCGAATTGCAGAATCTGCGGCTTGATCGGTGCAGGCTTCATGCCAATGGGTGCGCCCGCTGCGCAAATATACGGTCGCAATCGAGCGCCTGTGCAAGGCAATTATCCCGATTCCGCGAGCCGAGGTGATGCTCATAAGCGGATGAGACGCTCTCATGGCGTGCCGGGTGCGCCATCGCGTCCGGATTGCGTGTATCGTTGGCGCTTCCCGCCGGAGATTCCGCAATGACACCGACACGTACGCGCATCACGTCCGATATCGACTATGACAGGCCGGGCAGGCAACTCGGCCATCTGCGCCTGATCCATTCGGACAACCGCCATGCCTTCAGCACGATCCCCGTCCCGGTCGCTGTCATCGCCAACGGCAAGGGGCCGACGGTGCTGCTGACTGCGGGAAACCACGGCGACGAGTATGAAGGACAGGTGCTGCTGCACGGCCTGATCCGCACGCTTGCGGTCGAGCGCGTGCAGGGTCGGCTCATCATCCTGCCGGCGCTCAACTATCCGGCCGTGCTCGCCGCCGCGCGCGTGTCGCCGCTCGACGACGGAAATCTCAATCGTGCGTTCCCGGGCGACGCCGACGGCTCGCCGACATCCGCGATCGCACACTATGTCGAGAGCGTCCTGCTGCCGATGGCGCAAGGTGCCGCCGACATCCATTCGGGCGGAACGGCGACCGAGTACGCGCCGAGCGTCTATCTTCATTGTGGCGGTGGCCACGACCTGCTCCGTCGCAAGATCGACGGGGCGAAGGCGTTTGGCGCGCCCTATACGGTCTGCGCGATGGCGACGTCGGACAGCCGCTCGATGTCGGCGGCGTGCGACCGTCTCGGCGTGCCGATGATTTCGACCGAGCTTGCGGGCGGAGCTTCGATCAACCAGCGTGCCCTTGCGATCGGTCGCGCGGGGCTGGCACGGCTGCTGCACTTCTTCGGCGTCCTTGCCGAACCCGGTCCGCGCGAGCATTTTCATTCCACGCGGCTTGTTTCGCCGGCAGGATCCGCCTCTTCGGTGATGGCACCGACCGACGGCGTCTTCGAGCCGCTCCATGACCTGGAAGCCAGGGTGCGCAAGGGCGATCTTGCCGGACACGTCCATCCCATCGGCGAACTCGATCGGCCGTCGCAGGCCGTCACGTTCGGGCAAGACGGAATGGTTCTCGTGCGCCGTGTACCGGTTCTGGTGCGTCGCGGCGACTACGTCTTCCGGCTCACGGCCGAAATCGACGAGGCCCGCCTGTTCGCCTAGTTCACTCGGCCAGGAAGTTGTCGGCGAGCGTCGCTTCGTCGCGGCGCGGAAGATAGCGAAGCCCGCGTTGCGAACCCCAGACATTGACCTGGTAGTGCGTCGGCACGATCACGGCCTCGGCGACGGTCAGGCGCGTGACGTCGGCGATCATCCGGGCTCGGCGCGCCGGGTCGAGCTCCGTCTCGGCGCCTTCGATCAGGCCGTCGGCAACGGGGCTGGACCAGTTGCCGTAGTTGTTGGCCGCTGCCGAGTGGAAGGTTTCCCGCATCACGAGCAGAGGGTCGGTCGAGTTGTGCCCCCAGCCGACGAGGAAGAACGAGAACTCGCGATTGCGGGCTTGCGTGAAATAGGTGGCGACCTGCACCGGCTGGACTGTCACCTCGATATCAAGCCGGGCCAGCATCTGCGCCACCGATTGTGCAAGGCGCGTGTCGTTGACATAGCGCCCGTTCGTCGTGTGGATCGTCATCTTGAAGCCTGCGGCGAAGCCCGCTTCGGCCATCAGGGCCCGGGCTTTCGGCAGGTCGACGGGCGGCGTCGGCAGATTTTCGATATAGCCGTTGTGGCCTTCCAGCGGCAGCTGGTTCGCGACGACCGCGATCCCTTCCATCAGCCGTTCGACGAGTGCGCGCCGATCAACGACAAGCTCGATCGCCTCCCGCACGCGCCTGTCGCGCAGCGGATTGGCGATCGGCGCGCCGTTCTTCGCCGTGACGAAGGGGCTCGTCGCGCGCGCCACGTCCATCGCCCAGAACATCACGCGGTTTGAAATTCCACGCGAAAGAACGACCTTGTTCTCGCGCACGAGACGCTCCACGTCTGCCGTGGGAACCTCGCTGATCGCATCGACATCGCCGCTGAGCAGGGCGGCAAGGCGGGTGGCGGGCGTGCGCATCGGCCGAATGACGACCCGGTCCCATCGGGGTGCCTCACCCCAGTAGCGGCGGTTCGCTTCGAGCACCAGCCGGTCACCCGGCACGAACTCGACGAACCGATAGGGTCCCGTGCCGTTCGCCGAGGCGCCCGATGCGAAGCTCGCCGTCGTCGCGTCAAGGCCGATGCGCCGGTCGACGATCGCGATATGGGCGAGACTTGCGGGCAGCAGGGGGCCCGGAAGCTTCGTGCGGATGCGAAGGGTGCGGTCGTCGACGACCGTGACGTTGTCGAGATTGCGTAAATGGCGGCTGTAGGTGGATGGCGCACCGGGCACGTTGGGTGCCCGCGCGATCGAGAAGGCGACGTCGGCCGCCGTCACCGGGGTGCCGTCGTGGAACATGGCTCCGGCGCGCAGGCGGAATTCCCATGTCAGCGGCGGCTCGACCAGCCGCCAGGCCTCGGCGAGCCCCGGCGACAGCTCTTCGCGCGGTCCGATCCGCACCAGCGAGTCGAAAATATGCATCCGCACATCGACATTGGGGCCGATCTCCTGTGCATGCGGATCGATATAGGTGGCTTCGGCGGCGATGCCGATGCGCAGGTCGGCTGCCTCCGCCGCTCCTGCGAGCAGGGCCGCGAGGGCGGCAAGGAGAATGCGGATGCACATGATCGGGCCCCAGAGTTGGTTGCCGGAATTTACGACCGCAACAGTGCGGCCCAATCCGGGGCTTGGCAAGCTCGGCTATCGGGTGTGCGTCACGTCAGGAAGGGCAGGGCAAGCTGCTTCTCGCGCGCGCAGGCGATCGCCTCGGGATAGCCTGCGTCCGCGTGGCGCATGACGCCGGTCGCCGGATCGTTCCACAGCACGCGCTCGAGCCGCCGGTCGGCCTCGGCCGTGCCGTCGCACACGATCACCATGCCGGCATGCTGCGAGAATCCCATGCCCACGCCGCCGCCGTGATGCAGCGACACCCACGTGGCGCCGCTCGCGCAATTGAGCAGCGCGTTCAGCAGCGGCCAATCGGAGACGGCGTCCGATCCGTCCTTCATCGCTTCGGTTTCGCGGTTCGGGCTGGCGACCGAGCCGGAATCGAGGTGGTCGCGACCGATGACGACCGGCGCCTTGAGTTCGCCGCTCGCCACCATCTCGTTGAAGGCGAGACCCAGCCGGTGCCGGTCGCCCAGG
>CAYQDN010000018.1:0-73418 GCA_964416335.1 uncultured Azospirillum sp. | reverse complement strand
GCCTCGTGCTCGAGCTCGACGGCGAAGTGATCGAGCGCGCCGACCCGCATATCGGGCTGCTGCATCGCGGTACCGAGAAGCTGATCGAGTACAAGACGTACCTGCAGGCCGTGCCGTATTTCGACCGGCTCGACTATGTCGCACCGATGAACCAGGAGCACGCCTACGCGCTGGCGGTCGAGAAGCTGCTGGGCATCGAAGCACCGCCGCGCGCGCAGTACATCCGCGTGCTCTATGCCGAGATCGGCCGCATCCTCAACCACATCCTCAACGTCACGACCTTCGCCCTCGATGTCGGCGCCATGACGCCGCTGCTGTGGGGCTTCGAGGAGCGCGAGACGCTGATGGAGTTCTACGAGCGCGTCAGCGGTGCGCGCCTGCACGCGGCCTATTTCCGGCCCGGCGGCGTCAGCCAGGACCTGCCCGCGGGCCTTGCCGACGATATCCTCAAATTCATCGACCATTTCCCGAAGATCCTCGACGACATCGAGGGCCTGCTCACCGCCAACCGCATCTTCAAGCAGCGCACCGTCGATATCGGCATCGTGACGAAGGCCGACGCGCAGGCGTGGGGTTTCTCGGGCCCGATGGTGCGCGGCTCCGGCATCCCGTGGGACTTGCGCAAGTCGCAGCCCTACGACGCCTACGAGGCGATGGATTTCGACATCCCGATCGGCAAGAACGGCGACTGCTACGACCGCTATCTCGTGCGCATGGACGAGATGCGCCAGTCGCTGCGCATCATGAAGCAGGCGATCGAGAAGATGCCCGGCGGCCCGGTCAAGACCGACGACCGCAAGGTCGCCCCGCCCGCGCGCTCCGACATGAAGCGCTCGATGGAAGCGCTGATCCACCATTTCAAGCTCTATACCGAAGGCTACCGCGTGCCGGCGGGCGAGACCTACACGGCCGTCGAGGCGCCCAAGGGCGAGTTCGGCGTCTTCCTCGTGTCCGACGGGACGAACAAGCCCTACCGCTGCAAGATCCGCGCGCCGGGTTTCGCGTTCATGCAGGCGATGGATTTCCTGGCAAAGGGCCACATGCTGGCCGACGTCGTCGCGATCATCGGGTCGCTCGACATCGTTTTCGGAGAGGTCGACCGATGAGCGGGGGACACAGCCACGTCGAGCAGCCGGCGAGCTTTTCTTTCACGCCGGACAATCTCGCCTGGGCGCAGAAGGTGATCGCCAAGTATCCGTCCGGCCGCCAGGCGAGTGCGGTGCTGCCGCTGCTCGACCGCGCCCAGCGCCAGCACCACAACTGGCTGCCGCGCGCGGCGATGGATTACGTCGCGGGCCTGCTCGACATGGCGCCGATCCGCGTCTACGAGGTCGCGACGTTCTATTCGATGTTCAACCTCGCCCCGGTCGGCAAGTGGTTCCTGCAGGTCTGCACGACCACGCCGTGCTGGCTGCGCGGCTCGGACGAGATCATGGCCGCGTGCGAGCGCAAGCTCGGCTTCAAGGGCACGGCCGACGCGAGCTTCCACCATTCGGCCGACGGCAAGTTCACGGTGCGCGAGGTCGAGTGCGTCGGGGCGTGCGTCAACGCGCCCGTCATCCAGGTGAACGACGATTTCTACGAGGATCTCGACGGCCCGCTCACCGAGAAGCTGATCGACGCGCTGGCGAAGGACGCGCCGCCGCCGAAGGGCTCGATGAAGGGGCGTCAGGGCGCCATGGCCGAGGGCGGGCGCACGAGCCTCGCCGGCATGGCGAAGGCGGGCGGAGACGAGTGATGCTTGAGGACAAGGACCGCATCTTCACGAACCTTTATGCCGACGGCGACTGGGGCCTTGCGGGTGCCCGGGCGCGCGGCGACTGGGACGGCACCAGGGAGCTGATCCTCAAGGGCCGCGAGTGGATCGTGAAGGAGATGCAGGATTCCGGACTGCGCGGGCGCGGCGGGGCCGGCTTCCCGACCGGCATGAAGTGGTCCTTCATGCCCAAGACGACGCCGGACGGAAAGTCGCTCGACGGCCGCCCGCACTATCTCGTCGTCAACGCTGACGAGTCCGAGCCGGGGACCTGCAAGGACCGCGAGATCCTGCGCCACGATCCGCACAAGCTGGTCGAAGGCTGCCTGATCGCCGGTGTCGCGATGGGTGCACATGCCGGCTACATCTATGTGCGCGGCGAGTTCTACAACGAAGCCTCGCATCTCGAGCTCGCCGTCCGGCAGGCCTACGAGGCCGGCCTTCTCGGCAAGGACGCGTGCGGCTCGGGCTGGGATTTCGACCTCTACGTCCATCGCGGCGCGGGTGCGTATATCTGCGGCGAAGAGACCGCGTTGATCGAGAGCCTCGAAGGCAAGAAGGGCCAGCCGCGCCTGAAGCCGCCGTTCCCGGCCGGCATGGGGCTCTATGGCTGCCCGACGACGGTCAACAATGTCGAGACGATCGCGGTGGCGCCGACGATCCTGCGCCGCGGGGCCGCGTGGTTCACGTCGTTCGGCCGCCCGAAGAACGCGGGCACCAAGCTTTTCTGCATCTCCGGTCACGTCAACAAGCCGTGCACCGTCGAAGAGGCGATGAGCATCCCGCTCAAGGAACTGATCGAGAAGCACTGCGGCGGCGTGCGCGGCGGCTGGGACAACCTGCTGGCGATCATCCCCGGCGGCGCCTCGGTCCCGGTCCTGCCGAAATCGATCTGCGACACGGTGCTGATGGATTTCGACGCGCTTCGCGAACAGCGTTCGGGCCTGGGTACGGCCGCCGTCATCGTGATGGACAAGTCGACCGACATCGTGAAGGCGATCGCGCGCCTGTCGCGCTTCTACATGCACGAGAGCTGCGGCCAGTGCACGCCGTGCCGCGAGGGGACGGGCTGGCTGTGGCGCGTCATGCAGCGCATGGTCAAGGGCCAGGCCGAGCTTCCCGAGATCGACATGCTCGAGGAAGTCACGCGCCAGATCGAGGGCCACACGATCTGCGCGCTCGGCGACGCGGCCGCCTGGCCCGTGCAGGGTCTCATCCGCCATTTCCGTCCCGAGATGGAAATGCGCATCCGGAACTACAAGGCGGCCCTTCAGGTCGCCAAAGCCGCGGCGGAGTGACGGGCATGGACGTGCACAAGACAAAGACCGTGCTCGACGTACGCGCCTCGGACATTTCCGGGTCGAAGTTCGACGACGTGAACATCTCCGGCACGACGCTGCACAACGTCAACATGTCGGGCTGGGACGTGGACGACGCGAACATCTCGGGCCTGCGCGTCAACAACGCGAACCTGTCGGGAATGCGCATCTCCAAGGCCAATCTCGCGGGTGCGACCATCGAGGGCAGCCGGATCGAGGGCATGACGATCGACGGCGTGCCGGTCGAGGCGATGCTGGCTGCATATCGTGCGACGAAAGAGCAGGGCTGAGCGATGCCGAAGCTGACGATCGACGGCGAAACCATCGAGGTCCCGGCGGGGATCACCGTGCTGCAGGCCTGCGAGCTTGCCGGCAAGGAAGTGCCGCGCTTCTGCTACCACGAGCGCCTGTCGGTCGCCGGCAACTGCCGCATGTGCCTCGTCGAGATGGAGAAGAGCCCCAAGCCCGTCGCGTCGTGCGCGATGCCGGTCGGCGAAGGCCAGGTCATCAAGACGAACACGCCGATGGTCAAGAAGGCCCGCAACGGCGTGATGGAATTCCTGCTGATCAACCATCCGCTCGACTGCCCGATCTGCGACCAGGGCGGCGAGTGCGACCTGCAGGACCAGTCGATGGCCTACGGCATCGGCCAGAGCCGCTTCAAGGAAAACAAGCGCGCGGTGCCGGACAAGGATATCGGCCCGCTCGTCAAGACGACGATGACGCGCTGCATCCACTGCACGCGCTGCGTGCGCTTCTCGACGGAAGTCGCGGGGGCCGAGGAACTCGGTGCCGTCTTCCGCGGCGAGCACATGGAAATCGACACCTATATCGAGAAGGCGCTGACCAGCGAGCTCTCGGGCAACATCGTCGATCTCTGCCCGGTGGGTGCGCTCACCTCCAAGCCCTATGCCTTCAGCGCCCGCCCGTGGGAACTGCGCAAGACCGAATCGATCGACGTGTTCGATGCACTGGGTGCCAGCATCCGCGTCGACGCGCGCGGCGGCGAGGTGCTGCGCGTGCTGCCGCGCCTCAACGAGGAAACCAACGAGGAGTGGATCGCCGACAAGTCGCGCCACGCCGTCGATGGGCTGAAGCGCCAGCGTCTCGACCGGCCCTATGTGCGCAAGGACGGCAAGCTGCAGCCCGCGACCTGGAACGAGGCGCTGGCCACGGTCGCCGCGAAGCTCAAGGCGAGCACGCCTTCGCGCATCGCCGCGATCGCCGGCGACATGGCCGACGCCGAGGCGATGACGGCCCTCAAGGATCTGATGGTCGCGCTCGGTTCGGCGAACATCGATTGCCGGCAGGACGGCGCCAAGCTCGACATTTCGGCGCGCGCGGGCTGGCTGTTCAACTCGACGGTCGCGGGCATCGACGAGGCCGACGCGATCCTGCTCGTGGGCACCAATCCGCGCTGGGAAAGCCCGGTGCTCAACGCGCGCATCCGCCGCCGCTTCCGCGCGGGCGGCGTGAAGATCGCGGCAATCGGTCCGCAGCTCGACCTCACGTACAAGTACGACTATCTGGGTGCGGGCCCGACGGCACTCGCCGACCTCGCCGCCGGCAAGATCGGCTTCGCCGAGACGCTGAAGGCGGCCAAGAAGCCGATGCTGATCCTGGGGCAGGGGGCACTCGCCCGTGCCGACGGCGCGGCCGTGCTCGCCCTCGCGCGCGACATCGCCGATCGCTTCGGTCTGGTCAAGGATGGCTGGAACGGCTTCAACGTGCTGCATACGGCGGCTGCGCGCGTCGGCGGCCTCGAGCTCGGCTTCGTGCCGGGTGCGCAGGGCCGCGACACGCTTGCCATCCTCGACGGTGCCATGAAGGGCGAGATCGACTTCGTCTATCTGCTCGGTGCCGACGAGATCGACACGAACCGTCTCGGCAAGGCTTTCGTCGTCTATCAGGGCCACCACGGCGACCGCGGTGCCCATCGTGCCGACGTGGTGCTGCCGGGTGCGGCCTATACCGAGAAGAGTGCGACCTACGTGAACACCGAGGGCCGCGTCCAGCAGACGCGCCTTGCCGTGTTCCCGCCGGGCGAGGCCAAGGAAGACTGGAAGATCCTGCGCGCCCTTTCCGAGGCCGCGGGCCGCAAGCTGCCCTACGACACGGTGGTGCAGGTCCGCACGCGCATGGCGGCGATGTCGCCCGTGTTCGGCAAGCTCGACGCCGCGCAGCCCGGCACGTGGGGCCCGTTCGGCAAGGCCGGTGCGGTCGACGGGGCGCCCTTCGCCACGCCGATCTCGAACTTCTACATGACCGATCCGATCAGCCGCGCCTCGGCGACGATGGCGGCCTGCACCGAGACCTACGCGAAGGGTCACGGGGCGCGGACCGGGACGCACGGGTAAACGCCATGAACAACATCCTCCTCACCGGCGCCATCGAGATCGGGAAGATCCTTCTCGTCGTCGTCCCGCTGCTGATCTGCGTGGCGATGCTCACCTATTTCGAGCGCAAGGTGATCGGCGCCATCCAGCTGCGCAAGGGCCCCAACGTGGTCGGCCCGTTCGGCCTGCTGCAGCCCTTCGCCGACGCGCTGAAGCTGCTGACCAAGGAAACCATCGTTCCCACGGGTGCCAACCGCATCGTCTTCATGATGGCGCCGATGCTGACGCTGCTGCTCAGCCTCGTCGCCTGGGCGGTGATCCCGTTCGGCTACGGGCTGGTGCTGGCCGACATCAACGTGGGCATCCTCTATCTCTTCGCGATCTCGTCGCTGGGCGTCTACGGCATCATCATGGCCGGCTGGGCGTCCAACTCGAAATACGCGTTCCTCGGCGCCATGCGCTCGGCCGCCCAGATGGTGTCCTACGAGGTCTCCATCGGCTTCGTCATCATCACGGTCCTGCTCTGCGTGGGCTCGCTCAACCTCTCCGACATCGTGATGGCGCAGAAGACCGTGTGGTTCTTCATCCCGCTCTTCCCGATGTTCGTGATCTTCTTCGTCTCCGCCCTTGCCGAGACGAACCGCTCGCCCTTCGACCTGCCCGAGGGCGAGTCCGAGATCGTCGCGGGCTATTTCGTCGAATACTCGTCGATGAGCTTCGCGATGTTCTTCCTCGGCGAATACGCCGCGATGATCCTGATGAGCGGGATGACCACGATCCTCTTCCTCGGCGGCTGGCTGCCGCCCTTCGACGTGGCACCGCTCAACTGGATCCCGGGCCTCGTCTGGTTCGCGCTGAAGACGGCCGCGTGCCTCTTCGTCTTCCTCTGGGTGCGCGCGACGATGCCGCGCTACCGCTACGACCAGCTCATGCGTCTGGGCTGGAAGGTCTTCTTGCCGTTCTCGCTTGTCTGGGTCGTGTTGACCGCCGGTGTGCTGATGGCCACCGGCTGGATTCCGCGCTGAGACAGGCGGGAGGAAAGGAACGAAAATGGCTGCCATTCTCGACCGAAGCGCCAAGGCGATGCTGCTGTCCGAGCTCCTCTCGGGCATGGCGCTGACGCTGAAGTACTTCTTCAAGCCGAAGGTCACGCTCAACTACCCTTACGAGAAGGGCCCGATCAGCCCGCGCTTCCGCGGCGAGCACGCGCTGCGCCGCTATGCCAGCGGCGAGGAACGCTGCATCGCGTGCAAGCTGTGCGAGGCGGTGTGCCCGGCGCAGGCGATCACGATCGAGGCCGAGCCGCGCGACGACGGCAGCCGCCGCACGACGCGCTACGACATCGACATGACCAAGTGCATCTACTGCGGCTTCTGCCAGGAAGCCTGCCCGGTGGACGCGATCGTCGAGGGGCCGAATTTCGAGTTCTCGACCGAGACGCGCGAAGAGCTGATGTACAACAAGGCCAAGCTGCTTTCGAACGGCGATCGCTGGGAGGCGGAGATCGCCAGCAGCCTCGCCGCCGACGCGCCGTATCGCTGAACCGGGACCGGGGACAAAATGCTCGAAGCGATCGTCTTCTACCTGTTCTCCGCCGTGATGGTGGCCGCCACGGTGATGGTCATCTTCGCGCGCAATCCGGTGCACTCGGTGCTGTTCCTCATCCTGTGCTTCTTCAACGCGGCCGGCCTGTTCGTGCTAATGGGGGCCGAGTTCCTGGCGATGATCCTCGTGGTCGTCTATGTCGGTGCGGTCGCGGTGCTGTTCTTGTTCGTCGTCATGATGCTCGACGTCGACTTCGTGGCGCTGCGCGAAGGCTATGCCCGCTACCTGCCGGTCGGTGCCGCGGTGGGCGTCATCCTGGCGGCCGAGCTGGTGTTCGTGCTCGCCCCCTGGGCCTTCTCGGCCTCGGTGCCCGAGGCGATCGCGTTGCCCATTCCCGATCCGGGCCAGATCCACAACACGCGGGCCCTCGGCCTCGTGATCTACGACGACTTCGCCTATGTCTTCCAGGCGGCGGGCCTCATCCTTCTGGTCGCGATGGTCGGCGCCATCGTGCTGACGCTGCGCGACCGCGAGGGCGTCAAGCGCCAGTCGATCGCGCGCCAGGTCTCGCGCACGCGCGAACAGGGTGTCGAGACCGTCGCCGTCAAGTCGCGCAAGGGGGTCGACGTCTGATGGAAATCACGCTGGGCCATTACCTGACCGTCGCGGCGATCCTGTTCACGCTCGGGATCTTCGGCATCTTCCTCAACCGCAAGAACGTCATCGTGATCCTGATGTCGGTCGAGCTGATGCTGCTCGCCGTCAACATCAACCTCGTCGCCTTCTCCACGCATCTTGGCGATCTGGTCGGGCAGGTCTTCGCGCTGTTCATCCTGACCGTGGCGGCCGCCGAGGCCGCCATCGGTCTGGCGATCCTCGTCGTGTATTTCCGCAACCGCGGCACGATCGAGGTCGACGACATCAACATGATGAAGGGCTGAGGGGAACCGCAGAGATGTATTCGGCCGCAATCCTCCTGCCGCTCTTGGGCTTCGTGCTGGGCAGCCTTGCACTCCTGGCGCCGCTGCCCGCCGCCTCGCGCGACCGGCTCGCACAGATCCTCACCACGGGCTGCGTGCTGCTCGCCGCCCTGCTGTCGCTGTTCATCTTCGTGCAGGTCGGGCTCAACGGCCAGACGCGCACGATCGAGCTGTTCACGTGGATCAGCTCGGGCTCGTTCGTCGCCAACTGGGCGTTCAAGTACGACGCGCTGTCGGCCAACATGGTGTGCGTCGTCACGATCGTGTCGTCGATGGTGCATCTCTATTCGATCGGCTACATGGCCGAGGACAAGTGCATCCCGCGTTTCATGGCGTACCTGTCGCTGTTCACCTTCTTCATGCTTGCCCTCGTGACGGCCGACAACTTCATCCAGATGTTCTTCGGCTGGGAGGGCGTGGGTCTCGCCTCGTACCTGCTGATCGGCTTCTGGTACGAGAAGGAGAGCGCCAACGAGGCGTCGATCAAGGCCTTCCTCGTCAACCGGGTCGGCGATTTCGGCTTCGCTCTCGGCATCTTCGGCGTGTTCATGGTGTTCGGCACCGTGCAGTTCGACCAGGTCTTCGCGGCGGTACCCGCGGCGGCCGACTGGACGATGCATTTCCTGTCGTGGGAATTCCACGCGCTGACGGCCATCTGCCTGCTGCTCTTCGTGGGTGCCTGCGGCAAGTCGGCCCAGCTCTTCCTGCACACGTGGCTGCCCGACGCGATGGAGGGCCCCACGCCGGTCTCCGCACTGATCCATGCCGCGACGATGGTCACCGCCGGCGTGTTCATGGTCTGCCGCCTGTCGCCGATGTTCGAATATGCACCCACGGCCCTGACGGTCGTCACGCTCGTGGGCGCTTCGACGGCACTCTTCGCCGCGTCGGTCGGTCTCGTGCAGAACGACATCAAGCGCGTGATCGCCTATTCGACCTGCTCGCAGCTCGGCTACATGTTCTTCGCGGCGGGCGTGTCGGCCTATCCGGCGGCGATGTTCCACCTGACGACGCACGCCTTCTTCAAGGCGCTGCTGTTCCTGGGGGCGGGCTCCGTCATCCATGCCCTCCACCACGAGCAGGACATGCGCAAGATGGGCGGCAACGTCCACACCCACATCAAGAAGACGTACATCCTGATGTGGATCGGGTCGCTGGCCCTTGCCGGCATGGGCATTCCGGGCATCGGCGGGTTCGCGGGCTTCTACTCCAAGGACATCATCATGGAGAGTGCCTGGGCCGCGGACTCGTTCGCCGGCCACTACGCGTTCTGGCTCGGCCTTGCGGCCGCGACGATGACGGCCTTCTATTCGTGGCGCCTGCTCTTCATGAGCTTCCATGTCGCCCCGCAGACCGACCATCACGCGGTCGACCATGCGCACGAGTCCCCCGCCACGATGATGATCCCGCTCTACGTTCTGGGTGCGGGCGCCATGTTCTCGGGCGTGGGGCTGAGCTGGCTCTTCGTCGGCGAGGGCCGCGAGCATTTCTGGGGCGAGTCGATCAAGGTGCTGCACGACACGCTCGAGCATGCGCACCGCGCCCCGGCCTGGATCCCGCCGCTGCTGGTCGCGGTGGGGCTTGCGGGCATCGGCGTGGCCTACGGGCTCTACATCAAGAACCCGGGCAAGCCCGCGAAGATCGCGGCGGCCAACCAGGGCCTCTACCGGTTCCTGCTCAACAAATGGTACTTCGACGAGCTCTACGACAAGCTGTTCGTCCGTCCGTCCTTCGTCATCGGCCGGTTCCTGTGGAAGCAGGGCGACGGCACCGTCATCGACAAGGGCGGCCCCGACGCGCTCGCCGCCGGCACGCTGCGCCTGGCGCAGCGCGCCAGCGCCCTGCAGACGGGCTATCTCTACCACTACGCCTTCGCGATGCTGATCGGCATCGTGATCCTCGCCACCTGGTACGTGCTGCGTGCAGGCCATTGAGAGTGTCATGAAAGACTGGCCGATCCTTTCCCTCGTCACGTTCCTGCCGCTGGTGGGGGCTGTCTTCATCCTGTGCGTCAACGGCACCGCCGAGGTGGTGGCGCGCAACGCGCGCTGGGCCGCCCTGTGGACGTCGCTGGCGACCTTCCTGATCTCGCTGGTGCTGTGGTTCGACTTCGACCGGTCGAGCACGGCCTTCCAGTTCGTCGAGCGCAGCATCTGGATCCCCGGCTATTCGATCGGCTACCACATGGGCGTGGACGGGATCTCCACCCCGTTCATCCTGCTCTCCACGTTCCTCACGCCGCTGTGCATCCTCGCCAGCTGGCACGTCACCGACCGGGTGCGCGAATACATGATCGCGTTCCTCGTCCTCGAGACCTTCATGGTCGGCACGTTCGCGGCCCTCGACCTGATGCTCTTCTACGTGTTCTTCGAGGCCGTCCTCATCCCGATGTTCCTGATCATCGGCATCTGGGGCGGCAAGCGGCGCGTCTACGCGGCCTTCAAGTTCTTCCTCTACACGCTGCTCGGCTCGGTGCTGATGCTGGTCGCGATGCTGGCGATCTACTGGCACACCGAGACGACGAACATCGTCGAGCTGCTCGAATACGGCTTCCCGCGCGACGTGCAGATGTGGCTGTGGCTCGCCTTCTTCGCGTCCTTCGCGGTCAAGGTGCCGATGTGGCCGGTGCACACCTGGCTGCCCGACGCGCATGTCGAGGCGCCCACGGCGGGCTCGGTCATCCTCGCCGGCGTGCTGCTGAAGATGGGCGGATACGGGCTCATCCGCTTCTCGGTGCCGATGTTCCCGGAGGCCAGCGAATACTTCACGCCGCTGGTTTTCTCGATGTCGATCATCGCGGTCATCTACACCTCGCTCGTGGCGCTGGTGCAGGAGGACATGAAGAAGCTGATCGCCTATTCCTCGGTCGCGCACATGGGCTTCGTGACGATGGGCATCTTCGCAGGGACCCGCCAGGGCGTGGAGGGTGCCATGTTCCAGATGATCTCGCACGGCGTGGTCTCCGGCGCCCTGTTCCTGTGCGTGGGCGTGGTCTACGACCGCCTGCACACGCGCGAGATCGCGCGCTACGGCGGCCTCGTCCACCGCATGCCGGCCTATGCCGTTGTGTTCATGGTGTTCACGATGGCCTCGGTCGGGCTGCCGGGCACGTCGGGCTTCGTGGGCGAGTTCCTCGTCCTCGCCGGCACGTTCCAGACATCGAGCTGGGTGGCCGCACTCGCCTCGACCGGCGTGATCCTGGGTGCGGCCTACATGCTCTTCCTCTATCGCCGCGTGATCTTCGGCAAGCTGACGAAGGAAGACCTCAAGACGATGCTCGACCTCGACTGGCGCGAGAAGGTCGTGTTCGCGCCGCTGGTCATCGCCACGATCTGGCTCGGCATCCAGCCCAAGCCCGTGCTCGACATGATCGGCCCCACGGTGCAGGGCATCGTCGAGCGTTATGAGGCCGAGCGCGGCGCTCACAACCACGCCCACACGATCGTTGCCCCGCCCACGGCGGCGCAAGCGTCGGAGATCCGCCGATGAGCGACTTCCTTCCGGGCCTCGCCCGTCCCGAAATCTTCCTCGCCTGCGCCGGCCTGTTCCTGCTGATGTTCGGCGTGTTCGGCGGCGAGAAGTCGACCCGCACGGTCTCGTGGCTCGCCATCGCGTCGCTGCTGGTGGCGACGGCGCTGATCGGCACGCCCGAAGGCGGGCGCGGGGTGGGCTTCTCGGGCCTGTTCGTGTCCGACGGTTATTCGAGCTTCGCCAAGGCGCTGGTGTTCCTCGCCACCGCCGCATCGCTCCTGATCAGCCTCGAATTCAACGAGCGCGAGGGCTTCGCGCGCTTCGAATATCCCGTGCTGATGGTGTTCGCCGCCCTCGGCATGGCGATGATGGTGTCGGCCAACGACCTCATCTCGCTCTACATGGGTCTCGAGCTGCAGAGCCTGTCGCTCTACGTGCTGGCCGCGATAAGGCGCGATTCGATCCGCGCCACGGAAGCGGGCCTCAAGTATTTCGTGCTGGGGGCACTCTCGTCGGGCCTGCTGCTCTATGGCGCTTCGCTGATCTACGGCTTCTCGGGCACCACGAATTTCGACACGCTCGCCGCGACGATGATCGACCAGGCGGGTGCAACACCCATCGGCGTCATCTTCGGCATCGTGTTCGTGTCGGCGGCTCTTGCGTTCAAGATCTCGGCGGCCCCGTTCCACATGTGGACGCCCGACGTGTACGAGGGCGCGCCCACGCCCGTGACGGCCTTCTTCGCGGCGGCCCCGAAGGTCGCGGCGATCGCCCTCTTCGCGCGCGTGCTGGTCGGTCCGTTCGGCCCGCTGGTCCACGACTGGCAGCAGATCGTCGTGTTCATCGCCATCGCGTCGATGGCGATCGGCGCGTTCGCGGCCATCGCACAGACCAACATCAAGCGGCTGATGGCCTACAGCTCGATCGGCCATGTCGGCTATGCACTTGTCGGGCTTGCCGCGGGCGACGAGGCGGGCGTGCTGGGCGTGCTCGTCTACATGGCGATCTATCTTGCGATGAACCTCACGGCCTTCGCCGCGATCCTGTGCATGAAGCGCGACGGCAAGATGGTCGAATCGATCTCCGACCTTTCGGGCCTCGCGCGCACGCAGCCGCTGGTCGCGGCGGCGATGGCGATCTCGATGTTCTCGATGGCCGGCATCCCGCCGCTCGCCGGGTTCTTCGGCAAGCTGTACGTGTTCCTCGCCGCGGTGTCGGCCGGGCTCTATTCGCTGGCCGTCATCGGCGTGCTCGCCTCGGTCGTGAGCGCGTTCTATTACCTGCGCATCGTCAAGGTCATGTATTTCGACGCCGAAGGCGCGGGCTTCGACAAGCGCCTCGCGGCCGGTCCGGCCGTCGTGCTCGGTGCGGGTGCGGTCTTCACGCTGCTGTTCTTCGCGTGGCCCGCACCGCTGGTGGGGGCCGCGGGCGTTGCGGCGGCCGCCCTGTTCGGCGGATGAGCAACGTGGCGGAAGCACTGCGCCTTCCGCCCGCCTACCGCCTGGTCGCGCGGGAATCGGTCGGTTCGACGAACGACGAAGCGCGCCTTCTGGCCAAGGACGGTGCGGAAGACGGCACGCTCGTCTGGGCGCGCGAGCAGACGGCCGGCCGCGGCCGCCAGGGTCGCGAATGGGTGTCGCCGCCGGGCAATCTCTATCTGTCATTGGTCTTGCGTCCCGAATGCCCGCCGCGCGAGGCCGTCCAGCTCGCCTTCGTCGCCGCCCTCGGGGCCGCCGGCATGCTGGGCCTGCATGTGCCCCCGCTGATGCCGCTGCGCTTCAAATGGCCCAACGACATCCTGCTGGGGCCGCGCAAGGTCGCCGGCATCCTGATCGAGGCCGAAGGGCAGGGCGACCGGCTCGATTTCATGATCCTGGGGCTGGGCGTCAATCTCGTGGCCCATCCGCCCGAAGCGCGCATCCCGGCGACGGACCTGAAGACCGACACCGGCGAGACCGTGACGCCGGAGGAAGCGCTGGAAGGCTTCACGCGCCATTTCATGATCTGGACGAACCGCTGGCTCGACGCCGGCTTCGCCCCCATCCGCGAGGCGTGGCTTGCCCACGCCGCCGGCAAGGGCGAGCGCATCGAGGTGCGCCTGCCCAACGAGACGCTGACGGGCACCTTCGCCGATCTCGACGGGACCGGCGCCCTGCTGCTCGACACGGCGAGCGGCCGGCGCACGATCACGGCCGGCGACGTCCATCTGGCGGGGATGTGAGCGCCATGCTGCTGGTCGTCAATTCCAACAACACCAATACCGTCTTCGGCGCTTTCGAGGGGCAGGACAAGCGCGCCTCGTGGCGCATCTCGACCGATCCCAAGCGCACGGCCGACGAATACGCGGTGTGGCTCACGCACCTGATGGCGCTGCAGGGCATGACGCTTGCCGAAATCGACGGCGTCATCATCTCGAACGTCGTGCCGCAGGCGATGTTCAACCTGCGCGACCTGTGCCGGCGCTACACCAAGGCCGATCCCGTCATCGTCGGCGAGAAGGGCGTCAAATACGGCATCGAGATCAGGATCGACCGGCCGGAAGAGGCGGGGGCCGACCGCATCGCCAACGCGGTGGGTGCGCGCACCCGCTACAAGATGCCGGGTGTGGTGATCGACCTCGGGACCGCCACCACCTTCGACGTGCTGGATGCGCAAGGCAACTACACCGGCGGCACGATCAGCCCGGGCATCAATCTCGCGTTCGAAGCACTCTACATGGGGGCCGCCAAGCTGCCGCGCATCGAGATCCGCCGGCCGGCCAAGGTCGTCGGCACGACAACCGTCGGCGCCATGCAGTCGGGCATCTTCTGGGGCTATGTCGGCCTGATCGAGGGGATCGGCAAGCGCATCGCGGACGAACTCGGCACCGCACCGACCTTCATCGGGACGGGCGGCCTCATCTCGATCGTGGCCGAACACACGCCACTCATTCAGCATGTCGACCCCGATCTGACGCTCAAAGGTCTCGTGGATATCCACGCGCTGAATCGATGAAGCGCGACGAGGGACTGTATTTCCTGCCGCTCGGCGGCTCGGGCGAAATCGGCATGAACCTCAACCTCTACCGCTATCGCGGCAAGTGGCTGATGGTCGATCTCGGCGTGACGTTCGGCGACGGGACCGCGAGCGGCGTCGATGTCATCACGCCCGATCCCACCTTCATCGCCGAGAACCGCGCCGACCTGATCGGCCTCGTGCTGACGCACGCGCACGAGGACCATCTGGGTGCCGTGCAGTATCTGTGGCCGATGCTGCGCTGCCCGATCTACGCGACCCCCTTCACGGCGACGTTCCTGAAGCTCAAGCTGCAGGAGACCGATTTCGGCAAGTCGGTGCCGATCCACACGATCGAGCAGGGCTCGACGCTGAAGCTCGGCGATTTCGAGATCGAGCTCATCCACATCACGCATTCGATCCTCGAGCCCAACGCGCTGGCGATCCGCACGCCGGCGGGCACGGTGCTGCACACCGGCGACTGGAAGCTCGACGACGCGCCCGTCGTCGGCCCGCTGACCGACGAGGCGTCGTTCCGGCGCGTCGGCGACGAAGGCGTGCTCGCGCTGATCGGCGATTCGACCAACGCCATCAAGGACGGGACGTCGGGTTCCGAAGGCTCGGTCGCCGTCGAGATCGAGAAGCTGATCGCCCAGGCCCCGCAGCGCGTGGCGGTGGCGTGCTTCGCCTCGAACGTCGCGCGCGTCGAGACGATCGCGCGCGCCGCCAAGAAGGCGGGGCGCGAATGTGCGCTTGTCGGCCGCTCGCTGTGGCGCATCTACGAGGCGGCGCGCGAGAACGGCTACATGCGCGACCTGCCGCCCTTCCTGACCGAGAGCGACGCGGGCTACGTGCCGCGCGACCGCATCGTCATGCTGTGCACCGGCTCGCAGGGCGAGCCGCGCGCGGCGCTTTCCCGCATCGCCGAGGACCAGCACCCGCATGTGGTGCTGGAAGAGGGCGACTGGGCGCTGTTCTCCTCGCGCACCATTCCGGGCAACGAGAAGCCGGTCGGGCGCATGCAGAACCAGCTGATGCGCCTGGGCGTCAAGGTCATCACCGACCGCGATGCGCATATCCATGTTTCCGGCCATCCGTGCCGCGACGAGCTGGCGGCCATGTACCAGTGGATCCGGCCGCGCGTGTCGATCCCGGTGCATGGCGAGCAGCTCCACATGGAAGCGCACGCGGCCCTCGCGCGCGACTGCCAGGTGCCCTACCAGCTTGTCCCGGCCAACGGCGATCTCATCCGGCTCGACGGGCCGGACGGCCCCTATGTGGTCGAGCAGGTGCAGGCGGGCCGCTGGGCGGTCGACGGCGACCGCATGCTGCCGATGGACGGTGCGGTCGTGAAGGGCCGCGCCAAGCTGTTGTGGAACGGGGCGGTGGTCGCCACCGTCGTCGTCGACCGCAAGGGGCGGCTGCTGTCCGATCCGCGCATCTCGGCCCCCGGCCTGATCGATCCCGACGATCCGCAGGACGAGCTTGCCGACGATCTGGTCGAGACCGTGCGCGGGGCCGTGTCGCGCTGCCCGGACAAGGCATCCGACGATGCGATCGGGGAAGCCGCACGCCGGGCCGTGCGCAAGCTCGTCTCGCAGCGCCGCGGCAAGAAGCCGGTCGCCGAAATCCATGTCGTGCGGATCTAGGGACAAGGCCCCGTCCTCCTGCCTGGTCTTGCGCCGGGTGCGGGCCGCAAAATTGACGCGACGGGAGGTGACGGTAACATTGCAAGCTATTGATTCAGAAGGCATGTGACGGTTACCTCGAATTTCATGTTGCCGGTTCGTTGCGCAAATTTTCCGGAATATTTCACCCCCTGATTGTATAGGAACGTCAGCTAAAATCAATCAAATATTCCTATCGTCGCACAAGCGAGCGGGTGCTATCTGTCTTTCCATGATCGGACGTCTCAACCATGTCGCCATCGTCGTGCCGGATCTTGCGGCCGCCTCGAAGACCTATGCCGGCACGCTCGGCGCCAAGGTATCGAAGCCCGTCGACCTGCCGGCACACGGCGTGACCACCGTGTTCGTCGAACTGCCGAACACGAAGATCGAGCTGCTGCACCCGTTCGGCGCCAACTCGCCGATCGCCAAGTTCCTCGCCGACCATCCGTCGGGCGGCATGCACCATGTCTGCTACGAGGTGGACGACATCCTCGCCGCGCGCGACCGGCTGAAGGCGGAGGGGGCGCGCGTGCTGGGCGACGGCAACCCGAAGACCGGTGCGCACGACAAGCCGGTGCTGTTCCTGCATCCCAAGGATTTCTGCGGCACGCTGGTCGAGCTCGAACAGGCATGACGCCGTTCACGCTGCTTGCGACCTACGTCATCGTCTGGTGGATCGTGCTGTTCATGGCGCTGCCCGTCGGCATCCGGCCCAACGCCGGCCCCGACGTGCGCGGCCAGATGAAGGGTGCGCCCGAGAAGCCGATGATGCTCAAGAAGATCGTCTGGACCTCGATCATCGCGGCGGTGCTGACGGCCGGGATCGGGTTCGCCAGCGAATACGACCTGCCGATGTTCGGCTTCGGCCCGCCGATCCCGACCGGCCCCTAGAGGATGCGATGAGCGGCTATTGCGCCTATGCGCGCACCAACGCGGTGCATGCGCCCTATCACGACACCGAGCACGGCTTCCCCACCGACGACACGCGCGTGCTGTTCGAGCGGCTGATCCTCGAGATCAACCAGGCCGGGCTGTCGTGGGACCTGATGCTGCGCAAGCGCGCGGGCTTCCGGAAGGCCTATGCCGGCTTCGATCCGGCCAAGGTCGCGCGCTTCGGTGCGAAAGACGTGGCACGCCTGCTTGCCGACGCCGGCATCGTGCGCAACCGGCTGAAGGTCGCTGCCGCCATCCACAATGCGGCCGTGATCCTCGACCTTGCGCGCGAACACGGCTCGTTCGCGGCGTGGATCGAGGCCAACCATCCGCGCACGAAGCCGGAATGGGTGAAGCTCTTCAAGAAGACGTTCAAGTTCACCGGCGGCGAGATCGTCGGCGAGTTCCTGATGAGCATTGGGTATCTACCCGGTACACACGCGAAAGACTGTGCCGTCGGCAGGCGCATCGCGCGCGCCAAGCCGCCATGGCTCGTCGCCCAAAAAAAAGGCTTCCGCTACTGAAGTCGCTGTGGATATCGGGGCGCCAGACAAACCAAAGCCCGGAGATCCTGTTCGGATCGTCCGGGCTTGGCGGCGGTCTCTCTCCCCAAACTTGGGCCGTGATGCCTCAAGCAAAACTTGGTGTGCTCGAACCGTCGCCCCGTTTGGGGTCATTGGTTGGTCGGGGAGTATATCGAGCGAAAGAGGGGAGTCGAGTGCTTTCTGCAAGATAGGACGTACACGAACGAAACGAAATTACTAATGGCCCCCGATTTCGCCCGTGCCTTTGCCGTCCGACCCGGAAAAAGCCAGAATGACAGGACAGTCTGACGGCCGGAGGATTTCCGAATGCCTCGTTTTTATGCGCCGCTCGCCGCCCTTCTCGCACTGCTGTGCGTGCCCGCCCTTGCCCAGACCCCGGCCAAGCCCGCCGCCAAGCCCGACGCGAAGGCCGAGACCAAGGTCCAGGTGACCGGAATCGACTGCCGGCGCCTGTTTACCGAGCATCGGGCCGCCCCGGACGTCGCGTACAAGCCCGGCGTGGACGTCAACGGCAAGCCGGTCGTGGGGGCGGACCTCAACCCCGCCCCGCAGATCAAGGTGCCGGAGACGATCGCCTTCGACATCGCGGTCGATCTCACCAAATACGGCGTGCCGGCCACCTCGCAGCTGTTCCAGCCCAACGTGAAGCTGGGCGAGGTGCGCATGGACCTCGCCTCCGGCAAGGTGCTCTACAACGGGGAACCGCTCGGCAACCCCGAAATCGAGGCGCTACGCGAGGCCTGCCGCCAGCAAGGCTTGGCACCGCGCTAGGCTTCCCGTAGCTTGCCCGCCGTCAATCTCTCCAGACTCCGAGGTCCGTAATTTCATGCGCCTTTCGCGCTTCTTCCTGCCCACGATCAAGGAAAACCCGTCCGAGGCCCAGATCGTCTCGCACCGCCTGATGCTGCGCGCCGGCATGATCCGCCAGGCCGCAGCCGGCATCTATTCGTGGCTGCCGCTGGGCCACCGCGTGCTCAAGAAGATCGAGCAGATCGTGCGCGAGGAGCAGGACCGGGCGGGGGCGATCGAGATGCTGATGCCGACGATCCAGTCGGCCGACCTGTGGAAGGAAAGCGGGCGCTACGACGATTACGGCAAGGAGATGCTGCGCATCGTCGACCGGCACGAGCGCGACATGCTCTACGGGCCGACGAACGAGGAGCTCATCACCGACATCTTCCGCAACTACGTGAAGAGCTACAAGGACCTGCCGCTCAACCTCTATCACATCCAGTGGAAGTTCCGCGACGAGGTGCGCCCGCGCTTCGGCGTGATGCGCGGGCGCGAGTTCCTGATGAAGGACGCCTATTCCTTCGACGTCGATCCCGTCAGCGCGCGCGCGTCCTATAACCGGATGTTCGTCGCCTACTTGCGCACCTACGCGCGCATGGGGCTGAAGGCGATCCCGATGCGCGCCGACACCGGCCCCATCGGCGGCGATCTCAGCCACGAATTCATCATCCTTGCCGACACCGGCGAGTCCGAGGTGTTCTGCGACGCCGCGTGGATGGACACCGACGTGCTCAAGCAGGACATCGACTTCACGTCGGACCTGCAGCCGCTGGTCGACGAATGGCTGTCGAAATACGCCGCGACCAGCGAGATGCACGACCCGGCCAAGTGCCCGGTCCCGGCCGAGCGCCTGCGCAAGGCGCGCGGCATCGAGGTCGGCCACATCTTCTATTTCGGCACGAAATATTCCAAGCCCATGGGCGCCAACGTCACGGGTGCCAACGGCGAGCCGATCACGGTCGAGATGGGGTCCTACGGCATCGGCGTGTCGCGCCTGGCAGGGGCCATCATCGAGGCGAGCCACGACGAGGCGGGCATCGTTTGGCCCGACGCCGTGGCGCCGTTCGACGTCGCACTCGTCAACCTGCGCGTGGGCGACGCCAAGTGCGACGCGGCGTGCGAGGAGCTCTACGGCAAGCTCGCCAAGGCCGGCAAGGACACGCTCTATGCCGACACGTCCGACAGTGCCGGTGCCAAGTTCGCCACGATGGACCTGATCGGGCTGCCCTGGCAGCTCGTCGTCGGCCCGCGCGGGATCGCCAACGGCAAGGTCGAGCTCAAGCGCCGCCGCTCGGGCGAGCGCATCGAAATGTCGATCGACGAGGCGATGAACCGCCTGTCCGCGTCGGCAGGCTGAGGGCGGGAACGGCGATGGCCTGGTTCGACGCTTTCGAGCGCATGGTGGCGTTCCGCTACCTGCGTTCGCGCCGGCAGGA
This sequence comes from uncultured Azospirillum sp., assembly GCA_964416335.1. Taxonomy (GTDB): domain Bacteria; phylum Pseudomonadota; class Alphaproteobacteria; order CACIAM-22H2; family CACIAM-22H2; genus Tagaea. The sequence goes on along the minus strand of CAYQDN010000018.1, from coordinate 53,641 downwards.
AGGCTTCATCTCCGTCATCGCGTGGTTCTCGCTGGGCGGGATTGCGCTTGGCGTGGCCACGCTCATCATCGTCATGGCGGTGATGAACGGGTTCCGCGCCGAGCTGCTCGGCCGCATCCTCGGCCTCAACGGGCACCTGACCGTCTACGGGCAGGGCGTGCCGCTCGACGACTGGGCGGGGACGGCCGAGCGCATCCGCGCGTTGCCCGACGTGACCGACGCCTCGCCGCTGATCGAGGGGCAGGTGATGGCCACCGCCAACAACGTGTCGGGCGGCGCGCTCGTGCGCGCCCTCCGGCCGGAGGATCTGGCCCGGCGCTCTCTGATCGTCTCGAACGTCAAGCGCGGGTCGCTGGCGGATTTCACGGGCGACGACGCGGCGCTGATCGGGGCGCGCATGGCGACCCGCATGGGCCTCAATGTCGGCGACCGGATCACGCTGATCTCGCCGCAGGGCAACGTCACGGCCTTCGGCACGATGCCGCGCCTGCGCGCCTTCCGCATCGCGGCGATCTTCGAAGTTGGGATGTACGAATACGACAACGCCTTCGTCTTCCTGCCGATGGAAGCCGGGCGCCTGTTCTTCCGCACCGGCGACGAGGTGACGGGCATCGAGGTGTTCGTCAAGGACCCGCAGCGCCTGTGGCTGGCGCGCCGCGCCATCGTCGACGCCGCCGGCCAGCCGGTGCGCACCTACGACTGGCAGCAGGCCAATTCGAGCTTCTTCAACGCCGTGCAGGTCGAGCGCAACGTCATGTTCCTGATCCTGACGCTGATCATCCTCGTGGCGGCGTTCAACATCATCTCGTCGCTGATCATGCTGGTGAAGGACAAGACGCGCGACATCGCGATCCTGCGCACGATGGGCGCCTCGCGCGGCTCGATCCTGCGCATCTTCCTGATGGCGGGGGCGGCCGTGGGCGTGCTGGGCACGCTCGGCGGCTTCCTGCTGGGCGTGGTGTTCAACGCCAACATCGAGACGATCCGCCAGGCCCTGCAGGCGCTGACCGGCACGCAGCTCTTCTCGCCGGAAGTCTATTTCCTCGCCCAGCTTCCCTCGAAGTCGGATCCCGAAGAGGTCGTGCAGGTCGTGCTGATGGCGCTGGGCCTGTCGTTCCTCGCCACGATCTATCCCGCGTGGCGGGCCGCCCGCCTCGATCCGGTCGAAGCACTTCGCTATGAGTGAACCCGCCCTCGAGATCGTCGGCCTGCATCGCCGCTTCCGCACGCAAGCGGGCGAACTGCACGTGCTGCGCGGGGCCGACCTGCGGCTGATGCCGGGCGAATGCGTGGCGCTCGTCGCCCCGTCGGGGGCCGGCAAGTCGACGCTGCTGCATTGTGCGGGCCTGCTCGAACGGCCCGACGGAGGCGAGGTGCGCATCGCCGGGCGCGACTGCGGCACGATGTCGGAGGCCGAGCGCACGCGCCAGCGCCTGACGTCGCTGGGCTTCGTCTACCAGTTCCACCACCTGCTGCCGGAATTCTCGGCGCTCGAGAACACGATGATGCCGCAGCTGATCGCCGGGCGTCCGCGCGCCGAGGCAGCCGCGCGCGCCGGCGAGCTGCTGGCGCGCGTCGGCCTTGCCGATCGCGCCAGCCACCGGCCGGCGCGCCTGTCGGGCGGCGAGCAGCAGCGCGTGGCGATCGTGCGCGCGGTCGCCAACGGCCCGCGCGTGCTGCTGGCCGACGAGCCGACCGGCAATCTCGATCCGCGCACGGCCGACGGCGTGTTCGCCGAACTGATGGGGCTGGTGCGCAATACCGGGCTTGCGGCACTCGTCGCCACGCACAATCCGGAAATCGCCGCGCGCATGGACCGCACGCTCGTCCTCAAGGACGGAATCCTGACCCAGACTTGACGCGGAGGCGCCGGACCTCAACACTGTCGCCATTGACTGCGACTCGGGGACTCCGGCTTTGCAAAACGCAATTCGCACCGCTCTGATTTCGGCCGCCCTTGCGCTGGCGCTGGGAGCCTGCGGCCTCGTGGGCGGCAGCCAGACGGCCTCGACCGGCAACCAGCAGAGCGGGGGCAGCGGCAACGCCACGCCGGGACCGGGCTTCACCAAGTTCTCCGACATCCCGATGCCGGCCAACAACACGATCGATCTCGACCGTTCGCTGATCCTCGGCGGCGACCAGCAATGGACCGGCCGGCTGGTGATCAATTCAGGCAGCTCGGTCGCGGACATGTACGAATTCTACCGCCGCGAGATGCCGAATTTCGGCTGGCAGGAAGTGACGACCGTGCGCGCGGCCAACAGCGTGCTCGTCTTCCAGCAGGGCCCGCGCGTGGCCACGATCCAGATCGCCCCCAATCGCGGCCTGCTCGGCGGTGCCACGGTCGACATGACGATGGCGCCGCGCGGCGGCGGGGCAGCACCCCCCCAGCGCACGTCGTACGAACCCGACGCGGGCTCGCAGCAGGCCAACCGGGCAGCCCCGCCGCTGCCGCCCGTCCGCCGGCCGGCCGTGGAAAGCAATCCGCTTCCCGTCTCGCGCTAGGCCTTCCTTGGAATTCTGCACCGACGACGCGCTCGCCTATGCGGGCAGCCGGCATGCGTTCGCGGCCGGCCGGCCGCTGGCACTCGGTGCGGACTACCGGCTTGCCCATCTGCCGCTCGTCGTCCCCGGCCATGCGCAGGCGATCGCGTCACTCGCCGGGCGCGACTACCTGAACGGCCGCTACGCGACGGCGCGCGCAGCACTCTGCGTGCAGCTGCCGGCCGACCGGCTGGAAGCGTCGCCGGCGTTCCGCGCGGTCGAGGCCGCGATGCGCGCGAGCCGCTTCGCGGCCAAGGTCGCCTGGGACATCGGCCCGCGCCGCCGCGACGTGCTGCATGCCACGCTCGCCGGGCCCATCGATCCCGCGACCGCCACACGGGCGGCCGAAGCGGCCGCCGCGTTCCTCGGGCGGCACGGGGCGCTTGCGATGCGCATCGGCGGACCGTTCGTGGGCAACCGCAACCACGGGCGTATCTACCTGCCGGTCTATCCGCAGCTTCTGGACGGCGACGACGCGTTCGGGCTGCTGCAGGACGCGTGCGGCCGGCCGCGCTCGCGCTTCTATGCCGCGGGCGTGTGGCACCTGCGCGACGGGCTTGATGCCGACGAAGCCGCCGAACTCGGCCAGCTTGTGGATAAGTGGGCAGGGCAGGAAATCCTGCAGGTTCCGGCCGCGCGTTTCGGCATCCTGACGGTCAACGACGACCTCGCCCTCGAAGGGGCAACTTGGCGCTGGATCGACTCGCGCGATTGACCCTACGCTCGCCCCCGTCATGACCCACGCAAACTTCGTCCATCTGCGCGTCCACTCGGCCTATTCGCTGTCCGAGGGGGCGATCAAGATCAAGACGCTGGTCGAGCTTGCCAAGCAGAACGGCATGCCGGCGGTGGCGATCACCGATACGGGCAATCTCTTCGGCGCCCTCGAATTCTCCTATGCCGCGGCCGACGCCGGCATCCAGCCGATCATCGGCTGCAATCTCGGCATCCGGCGCGAGGCCGACGGCGGCGTCAACCGCAACGGGCGCAATCCCGAACCCGACCGCCTGCTGCTGATCGTCCAGAACGAGAAGGGCTGGGCGAACCTCTCGAAGCTGTCGAGCCGCGCCTATCTCGACACGCCGGGCGGCGAGACGCCGCAGGTTTCCCTCGATCTGGTCGAAGCGCACGCCGAGGGCCTGCTCTGCCTGCTCGGCGGGCCGGCGGGGCCGGTGGGCCGGCTGCTGCTCGAGGGCCAGGACGCGGCGGCAGGCGCGATGCTCGACCGGCTGACGGCCGCGTTCCCGGGCCGGACCTATGTCGAGATCCAGCGCACGGGCCTGCCCGAGCAGGCGAAGATCGAAGCCGCCCTCGTCGATCTCGCCTATGCGCGCGACCTGCCGCTGGTCGCGACCAACGACGTCTATTTCGCCGACGCGACGATGTCGGACGCGCACGACGCCCTGCTGTGCATCGCCTCGGGGCGCTATGTCGCCGACGCCGAGCGCCGGCACTCGGCACCGGGCTGCCGCTTCCGGTCGGCCGACGAGATGCGCGAGCTCTTCGCCGACCTGCCCGAGGCGGTCGACAACACGCTGGCCGTGGCCAGGCGCTGCTCGTTCTGGGTCGGCGGGCGCAAGCCGATCCTGCCGGCCTCGACGCGCGCCAGGGACAGCTCGGAGGGCGACGCCCTTCGCGAACTCGCGCGCGCGGGCCTCGACCGGCGGCTGGCGGGCAAGAGCGAGGCCGAGAAGGAGCCCTATCTCAAGCGCCTCGAATACGAGGCCGACATCATCGTCAAGATGGGCTTTCCCGGCTACTTCCTGATCGTCGCCGACTTCATCCAGTGGGCGAAGGACCGCGGCATTCCCGTGGGGCCGGGCCGCGGCTCGGGGGCGGGCTCTGTCGTCGCGTGGGCACTGACGATCACCGATCTCGACCCGCTCCAGTTCGGCCTGCTGTTCGAGCGCTTCCTCAATCCCGAGCGCGTGTCGATGCCCGACTTCGACATCGATTTCTGCCAGGACCGGCGCGACGAGGTGATCCGCTACGTGCAGGAAGCCTACGGCAGCGACCGCGTGGCGCAGATCATCACGTTCGGCAAGCTGCAGGCGCGCGCCGTCCTGCGCGACGTGGGCCGCGTGCTCGGCATGCCCTACGGCCAGGTCGACCGCATCTGCAAGCTGGTGCCCAACAACCCGGCAAACCCGGTCACGCTGCAGCAGGCGATCGACAGCGAGAAGGTGCTGCAGGAGATGATCAAGACCGACCCGGCGGTGGCTCGTCTGGTCGAGACCGCGCTGCATCTGGAAGGCCTTTACCGGCACGCCTCGACGCACGCCGCGGGCCTGGTGATCGGCGACCGGCCGCTGGAAGAACTGGTGCCGCTCTATCGCGATCCGCGCTCGAACATGCCGGTCACGCAGTTCAACATGAAGGACGTCGAGAAGGCGGGGCTGGTCAAGTTCGACTTCCTCGGCCTCAAGACGCTGACGGTGCTGAGCCGTGCGGTCGAACTCGTCGTGCGCAAGGGCGTGACGGTCGACATCGCGCACCTGCCGCTCGACGACAAGAAGACCTACGAGATGCTCGCGCGCGGCGAGACATCGGGCGTGTTCCAGCTTGAAAGCACGGGCATGCGCGATGCGGTGCGCCGCCTGCGCCCCGACCGCATCGAGGACATCATCGCACTCGTGGCGCTCTACCGCCCGGGCCCGATGGAGAACATCCCCAAATACATCGCCGTCAAGCAGGGGGTCGAGAAGCTCGACTACCCGCATCCCTCGCTCGAGGGTCTCCTCAAGGAGACCTACGGCGTCATCATCTACCAGGAACAGGTGATGCAGATCGCGCAGGTGCTGTCTGGCTATTCGCTGGGCGGTGCCGACCTGCTGCGCCGCGCGATGGGCAAGAAGAACAAGGAGGAGATGGAGGCCCAGCGCAAGAGCTTCGTCGACGGCGCCATCGCTAACGGCGTCGATGCGGCCAAGGCCTCGCAGATCTTCGATCTCGTCGACAAGTTCGCCGGATACGGCTTCAACAAGAGCCATGCCGCCGCCTATGCGATCGTCGCCTACCAGACGGCGTGGCTGAAGGCCAACCACCCGGTCGAGTTCTTCGCCGCGTCGATGACGCTCGACATCTCGAACACCGACAAGCTCAACCAGTTCCGCCAGGAGGTGGACCGGCTCGGCTACAAGACGCTGCCGCCGGACATCAACAGGTCGGAAGCGGTGTTCACGGTCGAATATCCCGAGGGGCAGGCGGGCAAAGGCAGCGTGCGCTATGCGCTGGCCGCCGTGCGCAACGTGGGCCTCGCTGCGATGGAAGCCGTGGTGGCCGAGCGCAAGGCCAACGGGCCCTTCGCCTCGCTGTTCGATTTCGCGCGCCGGGTGGATTCCCGCCAGGTCAACAAGCGCCAGCTCGAGAATCTCGCCAAGGCCGGCGCCTTCGACAGTCTCGAGACCAACCGGGCGCGCGTGCTGGCGGCGGTCGAGACGGTCCTGCGCCTGTCGCAGTCGGCCGCCGAGGAGCGCGTCACCAACCAGATGAACATCTTCGGCGGCCCGTCGGGCGGCAAGGTGGCCGAGCCGCCGCTGCCGCAGGTCGCCGACATGAAGCTGCACGAGCGCCTGCAGGCCGAATTCGAGAGCGTGGGCTTCTACCTGACCGCCCATCCGCTCGACGCCTATGCGGTGGGCCTGAAGCGGCTGGGCGTGGTGCGGTCGGCCGACATCGCGCGCTCGCTGTCGGCGGGGGCGTCGAGCCGCGTCAAGCTCGCGGGGACCGTGCTCAGTTCCAAGGAGCGCACATCGGCCAAGGGCAACCGTTTCGCATTCGTGCAGATGTCGGATGCCGGCGGCACGTTCGAGGTGATGCTGTTCTCCGAGATCCTGGCGAAGTCGCGCGACCTGCTGGCCTCCAACCGGCCGCTGCTCGTCTCGGCCGACGCGCGCGTGGAGGAGGAGAACGTCAAGCTGCTCGCCTCGGACATCCGCCCGCTCGACGAGGCGGTGGCGAACGCGGCGTCGGGCCTGCGCGTGACGCTCGCCGATCCTGCGGCCCTCGCCGGGCTCAAGGCCGCGATCGGGCGTGCCCCCAAGGGGCGCGGGGCGATCCGCATCCAGCTGCAGACCGGTCCGGGCGAGGAGGTCGACATCCGCCTCAAGGACAGCTACGCGATCACGCCGGAAATCCGGCGCTCGCTCGGCGACGTGTCCGGCATCCTCGAAGTGGTGGAAATTTGAGCAGGGCGATCGAGGGTGGCGGCAAGATTTAGACGATGACTATTTTCGCGGAGTTGGTACAGTAAATCGCAGAATCGGTCGGGCGTACGCATCGCGGGCGCCGTCGCAAGCTTACAGGTCCGGATGCCGTCGTCGCCGTTGCAGAGCCGTCACTCCGAAGCGTCCACGCTGTCGGACGTTCCAGATGCGATCTGGGATTTCCTGCGCGCCGAGCTCGATGCTGCCGTCTTCGGCGAGTTCGGCGCCAGCGCGCGCATCGGGTTCACCGACACGCTGGTCGCCTGCGCCTTCGCGCGCCATCTGGGCCATGCGGTGCGGCCGATGTCGGTCACAGCCGTCATCGAGCACGACCGCGACGGGCCTGCGATCGTCGTCGGGCAGGTCGATGCCGACTCCCTCGCGACGATCGAGGCGAGCCGTCTTGCGGTGTGCGAGCCGGCCCTGGGCCTGCAGGGGGCCCGCGCGTCGATCCTGCAATACGACTGGGCGGGGTTCCTGCGCGGCCAGCGCCAGACCCAGACGCCGCTGTTCCCCGACGGATCGAGCCGCCACATCGTGCTCGTCGCGCGCAACGCGCTGTTCGATCCGGGGCTCGCCGCGCGCGTGCGCTGGCGCGTGCGCCTGTCGGTCGACCGGCCGGCGGTGGCCCCGCTCGACCGCATGATCGGTCTCGCCCGCGGGCGCTGGGTCGTCGCGCACCTGCCGCGCATCGGCCCGTCGCTGTCCTGCTTCTGGCTGTCGACGGGCGAGCGCGCGATCCGGCGCGGCGATCCGGCGGCCGACCACCGCGCGGTGCGCCGGGCCGCCCACCGGCTGGCGACGCGCTATCTGCGCGGTGCGGAACCCCACCAGCGCCCGCTTGCCGAGGTGCTCGGCGCGTTCCGATACGAACTCGGGGCCGAAGCCTTGCGAAACGGTGGGGCGCAGGCCTGAGCATGCAGCCGGAATCCCTCATCCAGCGCCTGCAATCGATCATCGACCGGCTCAGCCCCGACGGGAAGGCCGACCGGCGCGAGGCCGTCGAGCATCTTGCCGAGTTCGTCGCGGCGATCGCGACCGACAGCCCGACCACGCGATTCCAGATCCTCGCCGTCGAGCTCGTCCGCGCGATCATCCGCGAGATCGAGATCCCGCTGCGCCGCCTGATCGCCGAACGCCTGGCGCACGATCCCTCGGTCGCCCCGTCGGTCGTGCGCATCCTTGCCAACGACGACATCGACGTGGCCTGGCCGATCCTCGCGGAATCCCGCGCGCTCGGCGAAGCCGACCTGATCGAGATCGCCAGCGCCAAGTCGACCGGCCACCGCACGGCGATCGCCGGGCGGGCCGACGTGTCGCTGGCGATCAGCCAGTGCCTGGCGAGCTTCGGCGAGCGCGAGGTCGTGCGCACGCTCGTCGCCAACGACCGCGCGCAAATTTCGCGCGAGACGTTCTCGATCATCGCCGACCTCGCGCGCGGCTGGCCCGAGTTGCAGGAGCCGCTCAGCAGCCGCGAAGACCTGCCGGCCGTGCTGGCCTTCGAGATGCTGAACTGGGTCGCCGACGCGCTGCAGACGTTCCTGTTCAAGCGCCTGTCGGGCGACGCGGACGCGCTTCGCGAGGTGATCGCCGATGCGGTCGACGACGCCGCGATCCGGCTTGCCGACGACGGGCATGCGTTCGCACTGCTCGAGGACATGCTCGGCGGCTGGGGCGGATGGCACGAAGACCAGATCGTCGGATTCCTGAAACTTGCCGAGGTCGGGCGGCTCGACCTGTTCGAGGTGGCGCTGGCGCAGTTCTGCGGCGAGCCGCTGCGGCTGATCCGCAAGGCGTGCCGCGGAACCGATTTCGGCGACCTGGCCGTCATGTGCCGGGCGGGCGAGATCGGGCGCGTGACGTTCGCCGCGATCCTCGACGCGGTCGCGGCCGGCCGGCCCGATGCGGTCGGTGCAGCACACGAGGCGATGCGCGCGTTCGATACCGTATCGACCGGGCAGGCCCGCGCGATCCGCTCGATGCGACCGGACTACTGAGGGGTGTACGGCTTGGTGGACAGTATGCGCGACTGCACTATAACGTTCATTAACCGGTCTAATTCGTGTGGAAAAAATGGCTATAAAATCCCTGCGTAGCCGAAAGCCCGGTCGACCCGTCGGACGTCCGCCGGCGGAGTTCTCGGAGGATCTGCGCCGCAAGATCCTCGACGTCGCCGAGGCGATGATCGAGCGCGAGGGGCTCGAGGCGTTCGCACTTCGCGAGTGCGCGCGCCGCGCCGGCATCTCGCACGGCGCGCCGGCGCACCATTTCGGCGACAAGACCGGCCTGCTGACCGAGTTCGCGGCCGAGGCCTATGACGGCCTGACGCGCATGATCGACCGGCGCATGGCCAAGGCCGGCGAAGACGGTGTTCTGCGCCTGCGCGCGATGGCGGTGGCCTATGTCGAGTTCGCACTCGCCAACCGCGCGAAGTTCCAGCTGATGTTCCGCACCGACGTGATCGACGGCGCTTCGCCGCGCTTGGCCGAGGCGCTGGAGGCCTGCCACGCGCGCATCTACGGCGCCATGACCGCGGCCCTCACGCAGAGCGGGCGGCTGATGGACCGGCGCACGCTCGCGAAGATGACGCACGCCTGGGCCTCGATCCACGGCTTCGCGGCCCTGGCGCTCGACGGCGGTTTCGGCAATCCCGTATGGCCCAAGGTGCCGCCGCGCCCGTCGGCCGGCCGGCTGCTGCAGGAGCTGTTCGAAGGCGTCCTCGACGAGCTGTGCGCCGGGCTTGCGGGCTGAATTTTCGGCGCCTTTGTCGGCGCGCCGATCCGGGCTAGAGTTGGCGCAGGCGACGGAGGGCGCGGGATGGCGGAACATGACCTGATCGGGCGATATGCCACCGGCGAACTGATCTTCCGCGAGGGCGATCCGGGCACGTTCGCCTGCCTCGTGCGCAGCGGCCTCGTCGAGCTCTACCATGCGCGCGGCAGCGCCAAGATCCCCGTCGCCACCGTGAAGGCCGGCCAGCTCTTCGGCGAGCTGGCGCTGTTCGACGGCGGGCCGCGGATGGCGGCTGCGCGCGCACTGACCGAAGTCGAGGTCCACCGGATCGACCGCGAGAAATTCGTCGAGGAGTTCGACGCGCTCGACGAGCCGACGCGCGAGGCGATGAACGAGCTGCTGACGTTCGTGCGCGAGACCGTGCCGCACAACGACGTCGAGCCGGGCACCGACGGGCGCGCGTCGGACGAACGGATCTCCGAGATGCGCCACTTCCTGTGCGGCGTCGAATTCGGACGCAACATGGTGCAGACTCCCAACGCCTTCACGCGCACGTTGGGCGACCTGCTCGTCTACTACGCAAGCCGGCGCCTTCCGGCCGACGGCCAGACCTGAAAAATTACTGAATATCAAATGCTTATATGACGTATCGGGGCCCGCCCTTGCAAATCGGGGCGGCGTCGAGTAATACCCCCGCGCGCTCGGGACATCGGGTTCCGAAGCGGCAAACCCTCACGCGGGACATTCGCGGTCGCCGGCGCCATATGCCGGGGGTCGTTCCGGTGCCCAAGTCCTTCGGGACAAACGGTACTCGTCCCGCGGCGGATCAACCGGAGAAAGGATAATCGCCCATGGCGATGCCCGTTTTTTCTATGCGCCAGCTCCTTGAAGCCGGCGTGCATTTCGGCCACCAGACCCGTCGCTGGAACCCGAAGATGGCGCCGTTCCTGTTCGGCGTGCGCAACGGCGTCCACATCATCGACCTGCAGCAGACCGTGCCGATGCTCGACCGCGCCCTCCAGGCCGCGCGCGACGTCTGTGCGGGCGGCGGGCGCGTGCTCTTCGTCGGCACCAAGCGCCAGGCGCAGGATCCGATCGCCGAAGCGGCCAAGCGCTGCGGCCAGTATTTCGTCAACCACCGCTGGCTGGGCGGCATGCTCACCAACTGGAAGACGATCTCCAACTCGATCAAGCGTCTCAAGGAAATCGACGAGCGTCTCGCGGGCGACATGCCCGGCGGCTCGGCCTCGGGCGGCCTGACCAAGAAGGAACTGCTCTACATGACCCGCGAGCGCGACAAGCTCGAGCGTTCGCTGGGCGGCATCAAGGAAATGGGCGGCCTGCCCGACCTACTGTTCGTCATCGACACGAACAAGGAAGCGATCGCCGTGGAAGAGGCGCGCCGCCTCAACATCCCGGTCATCGCGGTGCTCGACTCCAACAGCGACCCCAAGGGCGTCACGTACCCGATCCCGGGCAACGACGACGCGCTTCGCGCCGTCTCGACCTATTGCGAGCTGATGGCCAACGCCGTCCTCGACGGCCTGCAGGCCGAGATGAAGGCCGCCGGCGTCGATGTCGGCGCTTCCGCCGTCCTGCCGACGGTCGAGGTCGCGGTTCCGGCCGAGGCCCCCGCGGCCGATGCCGGTGCGGTTCCCGACAAGGACGCCGCTGCCGCCGCCGAAGCCAAGCCCGCCAAGAAGGCCGCACCGCGCAAGAAGAAGGCCTCGGCCGAGTAGGGCCGGGGTTTCCTTCCTCCACCACACGAACTCGAACTTCGGGGACTATCAGTATGGCCGAGATCACGGCGGCGCTCGTCAAGGACCTGCGCGAGAAGAGCGGCGCAGGCATGATGGATTGCAAGCGCGCCCTTTCCGAAAACGGCGGCGACATCGAAGCCGCCGTCGACTGGCTGCGCAAGAAGGGCCTTGCGGCCGCCGCCAAGAAGGCCGGCCGCGTCGCGGCCGAAGGCCTGATCGGCATCGCGTCCGAAGGCACGTCGGGCGCCATGGTCGAGGTCAACTCCGAGACCGATTTCGTCGCGCGCAACGATGCCTTCCAGGACTATGTGCGCAACGTCACGAAGGCTTCGCTCGCCGCCGGCGACGACGTCGAGAAGCTGAAGACGGCCGTCTATCCGGGCGGCGGTTCGGTTTCCGACGCGCTGACCGCCCTCATCGCCAAGATCGGCGAGAACATGACGCTGCGCCGTGCGGCCGTGCTGAAGGTGTCGGCCGGCGTCGTGGCGACCTACGTGCACAGTGCGGCGGCCCCGGGCCTGGGCAAGATCGGCGTGCTCGTGGCGCTGGAAAGCACGGGCGACAAGGACAAGCTCGTCGCGCTCGGCCGCCAGATCGCCATGCACATCGCCGCGACGAACCCGCAAGCACTCGACATCGGCTCGGTCGATCCGGCGATGCTCGCGCGCGAGAAGGCGGTGCTGACCGAGCAGGCCGCCGCCTCCGGCAAGGCCCCGCAGGTCATCGAGAAGATGGTCGAAGGCCGCGTGCGCAAGTACTACGAGGAGACCGTGCTGCTCGAGCAGGTCTACGTCGTCGACGGCGAATCGCGGATCAAGGATGTCGTCGCCAACGCCGCCAAGGACACGGGCGCGCCGGTCAAGCTCGTCGCGTTCCGCCGCTACGCGCTGGGCGAGGGCATCGAGAAGAAGGAAACCGACTTCGCCGCCGAAGTCGCCGCCCAGCTCAAGTCCTGATCCCGTAGCCGCGCCGACAGGGAGACACGCTTCCATGGCCAAAGCGGACAAGTCGAAGGCCGGCCGGACCCGCTACCGGCGCGTCCTGCTGAAGGTCTCGGGCGAGGTGCTGGCCGGCAACGGCGAAAGCGGCCTCGATCCGGCGACGATCGACCGGATCGCCACGGACGTGAAGCAGGTCCGCGATCTCGGCGTCCAGGTGGCGCTGGTGATCGGCGGCGGCAACATCTTCCGCGGCCTGTCGGGCGCCAAGCGCGGCATCGAGCGGGCCAACGGCGACTACATGGGAATGCTGGCGACGGTCATCAACGCGCTCGCCCTGCAGAACGCGCTGGAAGCCGTGGGCGTGCCGACCCGCGTGCAGTCCGCGATCCCGATGGCGAGCATCTGCGAGCCCTATATCCGCCGGCGCGCCATGCGCCACATGGAGAAGGGCCGAGTCGTCATTTTCGGCGCCGGGACGGGTAACCCCTTCTTCACGACCGACACCGCCGCGGCCCTGCGCGCGTCGGAAATGGGCTGCGACGCGCTGCTCAAGGGGACCAAGGTCGACGGCGTCTATTCGGCCGACCCCAAGAAGGTCAAGACGGCCAAGCGCTACGACCGACTGACATACCGCGAGGTGATGGACCGGGACCTCGGCGTCATGGACGCCGCCGCAATCGCCCTCGCCCGCGAGAATCACATTCCGATTCTCGTGTTTTCGATCCAAAATCCGGGTGGATTCGCCCAGGTCATGTCCGGGAAGGGCCGCTACACCACCGTCGCGGACTGATCCCGCTGCCGACCGTTTCGACCGTTCGCGTTCCCCGTTCGAGGATGAAGACCATGTCCGCCAGCGCCGAAACCGAAGACCTCCGCCGCCGCATGAACGCCTCGCTCGACGTGCTCAAGAAAGAGTTCGCGGGCCTGCGCACGGGACGTGCATCGGCCAACATGCTCGACCCCGTCACGGTCGAGGCCTACGGAAGCCAGATGCCGCTCTCGCAATGCGCGACCGTCAGCGCGCCCGAAGCGCGCATGCTGACCGTGCAGGTCTGGGACAAGGGCCTGGTCAAGTCGGTCGAGAAGGCGATCCGCGAGGCCAATCTCGGCCTCAACCCGATGGCCGACGGCCAGATGCTGCGCATCCCGATGCCGCCGATGACCGAAGAACGGCGCAAGGAACTCCAGAAGGTCGCGAAGAACTACGCCGAGGCCGCGCGCATCTCGGTGCGCAACGTGCGCCGCGAGGGCATGGACGCGCTCAAGGAACTGCTCAAGAAGAGCAAGATCACCGAAGACGACAACCGCAAGCGCCAGACCGACATCCAGAACCTGACCGACGAGTTCATCAAGAAGGTGGACGAGGCGGTCGCCGCCAAGGAGAAGGACATTCTCGCGGTCTGACCGGACCCCGCGGGAATTCCGACGCCAAGGGAACACGCCATGTCGCAGGGCACGACCCCCCAGCATGTCGCCATCATCATGGACGGCAACGGGCGCTGGGCGAAGGCGCGGGGACTGCCGCGCGTGGCCGGCCATCGCCGCGGGGCCGAAGCCGTGCGCAATGCCGTCGAGGCGGCGGGCGAACTCGGCGTGCGTTACCTGACATTGTTCGGCTTCTCGTCCGAGAACTGGCGCCGCCCGGCCGACGAGGTTTCCGATCTCATGGGGCTGCTGCGCCACTATCTGCGCAGCGAGATCGCCGAGCTGCACGGCAAGGGCGTGCGCGTGCGCGTGATCGGCGACCGCACGCGGCTGCCGGCCGATGTCGTGGCGCTGGTCGACGGTGCCGAGGAAACCACGCGCGCCAACACGCGCCTCGATCTGGTCATTGCACTTTCCTACGGTGCGCGCGACGAACTCGTCGCGGCGGCGCGTGCGTTGGCGCAGGCGGCAAAGCGCGGCGAGATCGACCCGGACAAGATCGACGAAGCCGCGTTCGCGGAGCGGCTCCATACCGCAGGCATTCCCGATCCCGACCTGCTCGTGCGCACCAGCGGCGAGAAGCGCATCTCGAATTTCCTGCTCTGGCAGTGCGCCTATACCGAATTCGTTTTCCTCGACGTGCTGTGGCCGGATTTCGGCCGGCGCGAATTCGAGGCCGCGATCGCCGAATTCGGCCGTCGCGAGCGGCGTTACGGCGCGGTGGTCGGGTGAATTCACCCGTCCCGGCCGGACGCCTCGCCGGGCTGCGCCAGCGGGTGCTCTCGGCGCTCGTCCTCCTTGCCATCGCCCTTGCCGGGCTGTTCTCCGGACCCGTCGCCTTCGAACTGATGGTCGCCGCCGGCGGCGCCATTCTCGCCTGGGAATGGACGCGGCTGGTGGGTGCCGGGCGCTTCGGTCTCAGCGGGCTCGTCGTCGGTGCGGCGGTGCTGGCGTGCGGCGGCGTGGCCGCCTTCGGAATGCCGGGGCCAGGGCTGCTGCTCGCGGCGGCGGGTGCGCTTGCGGTCTATGCGTTCGCGAATTTCCGTGGTCGCACGCAGTGCAGCTGGCTGGCGGCGGGGCCGCTTTATATCGGCATCCCGGTCGTCTGCCTGATCTGGCTGCGCGGCGAAGACAATGCCGGTCTCGTCGCGATCCTCTGGCTGCTCGCCAGCGTGTGGGCGACCGATACGGGCGCCTATTTCGCCGGCCGCGCGATCGGCGGGCCGAAGCTCGCACCGCGCTTTTCGCCGAACAAGACCTGGGCGGGGCTGTTCGGCGCCATGATCTCCGCGGCACTCGTCGGATGGATCGCGAACCGGCTCGTTCCCCTTGGCCCGCCGGCGGGTGCGCTGGCACTTGCCGGGGCCGTGCTCGCGGTCGTGGCGCAGGGTGGCGATCTTCTCGAGTCCGGCGTCAAGCGCCGCTTCGGCGCCAAGGATTCGAGCGCGCTGATCCCCGGACATGGTGGCTTGTTCGACCGCGTCGACGGGCTTCTGACGGCCGCCGTCGCGTTCGCCTTCTTCCAGTGGGCCAGCGGCGCGCGCGTCCTGGCCTGGCCGTGAAGCGCGTCACGATTCTGGGTTCGACCGGCTCGGTCGGCTGCAACACGCTCGAACTCGTCGCTGCGGCGCGCGATCGTTTTTCGGTCGAAGCGCTCGTCGCCAACCGCAACGCCGCCCGCCTTGCCGAGCAGGCGCGCGCGGTGGGGGCACGTCGCGCGGTCGTCGCCGATCCGGACGCCTATGCCGACCTGCGCGAAGCACTTTCCGGCAGCGGGATCGAAGCGGCCGCCGGTGCGGATGCCGTCGTCGAGGCCGCTTCGATGCCGGCCGAGTTCGTCATGTCGGCGATCGTGGGGGCCGCGGGCCTCGCCCCGACGCTCGCCGCGATCCGGCGCGGCGCCACGATCGGGCTTGCCAACAAGGAGACGCTGGTGTGCGCCGGCGCCCTCGTCACCGGCGAGATCGCCCGGCATGGTGCCACGATGATCCCGGTCGACAGCGAGCACAGCGCCATCTTCCAGGTCTTCGACGCGGCGCGCATCGACCGGATCGAGCGGATCGTCCTGACCGCGTCGGGCGGCCCGTTCCGGACCTGGTCGAGCGCGCGGATGGCGGCGGCCACGCCGGCCGAGGCCGTGACGCACCCGAACTGGTCGATGGGCGCGAAGATCTCGATCGACTCGGCGACGATGATGAACAAGGGGCTGGAGGTGATCGAGGCCTTCCACCTGTTCCCGGTCGGGGCGGCGCGCATCGATGTCGTGGTCCACCCCCAGTCGGTCATCCATTCGATGGTCGCCTATGTCGACGGGGCGGTACTCGCACAACTCGGCACGCCCGACATGCGCATGCCGATCTCGCTCGCCCTCGCCTGGCCGGACCGGATGGCGCATGCGGGGACACGGCTCGATTTCGGGAAAATATCGAATCTGACCTTCGAAGCCCCTGATCTGGCTCGGTTTCCCGCCCTTTCGCTGGCGCGGCATGCCTTGCAACTGGGGGGGGCCGCACCTACTATCCTCAATGCCGCAAACGAGATCGCGGTGGCGGCCTTCCTGGCCGGACAGATCGGCTTTCTCGACATCGTGGAACGCGTCGAGGCCGTCCTTTCCGCCTACCGGCCGGCAGCCCCCGCGAGCATCTCGGACGTCGTCGCGATCGACGCCGAGGCCCGCGGCCACGCCGAACGGCTCGTCGCGACCGGCCGCGGTCGCGTCTGACGCCCGACTTCCCGTCCCACCCCACTCCCCGTTCCGAAGGCTGCCGATCCCATGTCGATCCTCGAATATCTCGTGCCATTCCTCGTCGTGCTCAGCGTGCTCGTGTTCTTCCACGAGCTCGGCCATTTCTGGGTGGCGCGCCGTTGCGGGGTCCGGGTCGAGGTCTTCTCGATCGGCTTCGGGCGCGAGATTTTCGGCTGGAACGACCGCCACGGCACGCGCTGGAAGGTCTCGTGGCTGCCGCTGGGCGGCTACGTGAAGATGTTCGGCGATGCCGACGTGGCGTCGGCACCTTCGGCCGACGTCGCCGAAATGTCGCCCGAGGATCGCCGGCATTCGTTCTTCCACAAGCCGCTGGCACAGCGCGCCGCGATCGTCATCGCCGGACCGGCGGCCAATTTCCTGCTCGCGATCGTGCTGCTCGCCGGCATGTTCGCCTTCGTCGGGCAGCCTTTCACGCCGCCGGACGTGGGCGGCGTATTGCCCGGCTCGGCGGCCGAGCGCGCGGGCATCCAGCCGGGCGACCGGGTCGCCGCGATCGACGGGACGACGATCGAGCGTTTCGAGGACATCCAGCGCATCGTCCAGCTCAATCTCGACCGGCCGCTCTCGATGACGGTCGAGCGGGCCGGGGCGAGCCTCGTGCTCGACGTCCGGCCGGCCGTGATCGAGGAGACCGACCGTTCGGGTAACGTCGTGCGGATCGCGCGGCTGGGCATCCGCGGGCAGGGGATGGCCTTCAAGAAGCACAATCCCGTCGAGGCGGTATGGCGTGCCGTCCAGGAAACCTGGAACCAGACGGCCGGGACGCTCAAGGCGCTTGGCCAGATGATCGGCGGCAGCCGCGGCACCGAGGAACTCGGCGGTCCGATCCGCATCGCCAAGATGTCGGGCGAGGTGGCGCAAGGCGGGATAGGCAGCCTGCTGCTGTTCATGGCCGTCCTGTCGATCAATCTCGGTTTGATCAATTTATTCCCAATTCCGATGCTCGATGGCGGCCATTTGCTGCTCTATGCCTTCGAAGCCGTTAGCGGTCGCCCATTACCGCAACGCGCCGTCGAATACGGTTTCCGGATCGGCTTTGCTTTGGTAATAAGCCTTATGGTGTTCGCGACCTGGAACGACCTCGTCCATACGGGCGTGGTGCGGTTTCTGGTCGGCCTTGTGTCGTGAGCGGCCCATCTCGTGATTTATGCACGGGATTCGGCTAAGCTGTTCGGAAGTCGGGCTTTTGGGATCGGAATTCGGACCAGCATGGGCGTGATCGCGACGATGGTAAACGGGGCGCGGACGGGGTTTGGCGCGATCTGCATTGTTCTGGGAATCGGGGCGGCAATTCTGCTGCCGGCCGGCTCGGCGCATGCCCAATTCGCCACGCCGCGCGGTGTCGTGGGCGGAATCGTCAGCGAAATCCGCATCGAAGGCAGTCAGCGCATCGCGCCGGAGACCGTCCGGGCGTATGTCACGCTGCAGCCGGGCGAGGCGGCCGACGCCGAGCAGCTCGACAAGTCCCTGAAGGCGCTTTTCGGCACCGGCCTGTTCGCCGACGTGGCCATCCGCCAGGAGGGCTCCGCCCTCGTCGTGCGGGTCGTCGAGAACCCGATCGTCAACCGCATCGCCTTCGAAGGCAATCGCCGGATGAAGGACGACATCCTGAACGGCGAGATCTCGCTGCGTCCGCGCACGGTGTTCACGCGCGCCAAGGTCCAGTCCGACGTCAAGCGCCTGCAGGACGTCTACCGCCGTACCGGCCGCTTCGCCGCGACGGTCGAGCCCAAGGTCATCCAGCTGCCGCAGAACCGCGTCGACCTCGTCTACGAGATCGACGAAGGCCAGATCACCAGCGTCCAGCGCATCAACTTCGTCGGCAACAAGACGTTCGCCGACGGCACGCTGCGCGAGCAGATCCAGACGCGCGAATCGCGCTGGTTCCGCTTCCTGTCGAACGACGACGTCTACGATCCGGACCGCCTGTCGTACGATCGCGAGCTGCTGCGCAAGTACTACCTGTCCTACGGCTATGCGGACTTCCGCGTCGTCTCCGCGATCGCCGAGCTGAGCCCGGACCGCGAAGGCTTCTACGTCACCTTCACGATCGAGGAAGGCGAACGCTACCGCTTCGGCAACATCGACGTGTCGTCGCAGCTGCGCGACCTGAAGGTCGAGGATCTCAAGGCGCGCGTGAAGGCTTCGCAGGGCTCGTGGTACGACGCCGACCTGGTCGACGGTTCGGTGACGGCGCTTACCGATTTCGCGGGCTCCGCCGGCTACGCGTTCGCCGAAGTCCGTCCGCGCGTCACGCGCGACCGCGAGGCGCGCACCGTTTCGATCGTGTTCGAGGTCCAGGAAGGCCCGCGCGTCTATGTCGAGCGCATCAACATCGTCGGCAACGTGCGTACGGTCGACAAGGTGATCCGTCGCGAGGTGGCCCTCGTCGAAGGCGACGCGTTCAACACCTCGAAGATGCGCACGTCGCGCAAGCGGATCCAGAACCTGCAGTTCTTCGACCGCGTCGAAGTCACCAACGTTCCCGGCGAAAGCCCGGACCGCACGGTCGTGAACGTCGAAGTGAACGAGAAATCGACCGGCGAACTCACCTTCGGCGTCGGTTTCTCGACGGCGGATGGCCCGTTGTTCGACACCTCGATCCGCGAACGCAACCTGCTGGGCCGTGGCCAGGACCTCCGTCTCGGCGGCACGATTTCGCGCCGACGCAACCAGCTCGATCTCAGCTTCACCAGCCCGTACTTCCTCGACCGGGACATGGCGGCGGGCTTCGACGTCTTCCGTCTGCGGCGCGACTTCCAGCGCGAAGCCGGCTACGATTTCGTCTCGACGGGTTTCGTGCTTCGCGACAGCTACAACCTTTCCGAATCCGTCAAGCAGCAGGTCCGCTACACGCTGCGCAACGACGACATCACGTCGGTCAGCCCGTATGCCGCCAGCATCGTCCAGGACGCGGCCGGCGCCGTGCTCCAGTCCGGGTTCGGCCACACGACGACCTACGACAAGCGCGACGACACGGTCGATCCGACGGACGGCTATGCGATCAAGCTCGCCAACGACGTCGCGGGTGCCGGCGGCGACGCGAAGTTCCTGAAATCCACGCTGTCCGGCCAGTACTACTTCCCGATCGCGCCGGAATACACGTTCGCCCTGCTCGGCGAAGCGTCCAACATCTTCGCCTACTCGAACGACATCGTGCGCATGCAGCACCGGCTGCAGCTCGGCGGCGACAACTTCCGCGGCTTCCGTACGGCCGGCCTCGGCCCGCGCGACCGCGTGACCGGAAACGCGCTGGGCGGCAACCGCATGTATGTCGGCACGGCCGAACTCGCATTTCCGACGGGACTGCCGCGCGAACTCGGGCTGCGCGGGACTCTGTTCTCCGATTTCGGCGCGCTGAGCACGTTCGACCGGCCCAAGGCCGGCCGTCCGGGCGCGATCTCGGTGGTCGACGATTCAAACCGGCTGCGCGTCTCGGTCGGTGCCGGCGTCAACTGGCGCTCGCCGTTCGGTCCGATCCGGGTGGCGCTCGCCAAGGCCATCGTCAAAGAAGAATTCGACAAGACCGAGCTGTTCCGTTTCTCGTTTGGCTCGCGTTTCTAAGACCTGAAGGAATCTCGCCATGAAAACCCGATCGTTCCGCGCGACTTTTGCGCGTCTTGCCGCCTTTGCCGGCGTCGCCCTGGCGCTGGTCGCTGCACCGATGGTGCAGGCCCAGCAGACGACCCCGCGCCCCGCACCCGCCCAGCCGCCGGCCCAGCCGCGCGCCCAGCCCGGGGCAGCACCGGCCGCGCCCGCCCTGTCGAGCGAGCTGCCGGCGAAGGGCACGCCGGTCGTGTTCTTCGACGTCGATGCTGTCATGCGTTCGTCGACCGCCATGCAGAACGTCAATTCGCAGGCCGAGCGCCAGCGCAACGCCCTGCAGGCTGACGCGACACGCCAGGAAGGCGACCTGCGCAAGCAGGAAGAGGAGCTGACGAACCAGCGCAACATCCTTGCGGCCGACGCATTCGCGCAGCGCAGGCGCGACTTCGAGAACCGCGTCGCCACAATCCAGCAGCAGTTGCAGACCCGCCGGCGCAATCTCGAGCAGAACTACAGCGATACCGGCGCCAAGGTGCAGCAGGCGCTCACCGAAAGCGTGATCGAGGTCATGAACGAGCAGGAATACCAGATGGTGATTCCCAACACGTTCATCTTCGTCGCGCGTTCGGCCCTCGACATTTCGGGCGAGGTCGTGCGCCGCCTGAATCGCCGTCTGCCGACGGCGTCGTTGCCGAACTGACCGCCCGGCCATGGCGGACAGGCGCTTCCATTCCCATGCGGGCGCCCTGCCGCTGGCCGAGATCGTCCGGATCGCGGAAATCGAGCTGCCGGCCGGTGCGGACCCGCGGCGGACGTTCAGCGACATCTGCGCGCTGGCCGACGCCGGACCGTCCGACATCTCGTTCCTCGACAATCGCAAATACCTGAAGGTCCTGGCCGGGACGAAGGCGGGGGCCTGCCTCATCCATCCCTCGCTGGCTTCGCGCGTGCCCGCAGGCTGCCTCGCCCTGCCGGCACGCAACGCCTATCGCGCCTATGCACGTCTTGCGACGGCCCTCCATCCGCCGAGCGCGCCGTCGCCGGGCGTGCATGTCCGGGCATTCGTCGATCCGACCGCGACGCTAGGGGCTGGCGTTTATGTCGGGCCGAACGCTGTGGTCCTCGAGGGGGCCAGCATCGGTGCCGGCGTGCAGATCGGGCCCAATGCGACGATCGGCCGGAACGTCGAGATCGGCGAAGGCTGCATCATTGGCGCCAACGCCTCGGTCAGCCATGCCGTCGTCGGTGCCAGGACCAACATCTATCCCGGCGCCCGGATCGGGCAGGACGGCTTCGGCTTTGCGCCCGACCCTGCCGGGCACGTGAAGGTTCCGCAGCTCGGCATCGTGCGCATCGGCGCCGACTGCGAGATCGGCGCCAATACCTGCATCGACCGGGGTAGCGCTTCCGACACGGTCATCGGCGAGGGCACCTGGATAGACAATCTGGTGCAGATCGGGCACAACGTGAAGCTGGGTCGCGGCTGCATCATCGTTTCGCAGGTCGGAATTTCGGGCTCGACCGAACTGGGCGCGATGGTCATGGCCGGCGGCCAGGCGGGGCTATCCGGGCATCTCAAGATCGGCGACGGCGTGAAGATCGTCGCGCAGTCCGGCGTGCACCGCGACATCGAGGCCGGCGGCATCGTGGGCGGTTCGCCGGCGGTACCCGTGGGCGAATGGCGCCGCCAGGCCGCGCTGCTGCGACGGCTTGCACAGAACGAGAAACCGGAAGAAGGCGAGGGGGAGACGTGAACGAAGCCAATCCGCAACCGCCGGTCGCCGGCGAGACGATCGAGATTTCGCGGATCATGGACATGATCCCGCACCGCTATCCGTTCCTGCTCATCGACCGCGTGGTCGACGCGGTGCGCGACCGCGGGGCGGTCGGCATCAAGAACGTGACGATGGGCGAGCCGTTCTTCCAGGGCCATTTCCCGGGCCGGCCGATCATGCCGGGCGTGCTGATCGTCGAGGCGATGGCGCAGACCGCCGGCGTGCTCGTCGTGCACACGCTGGGCCCCGAATCCGAAGGCAAGCTCGTCTATTTCATGACGATCGACGAGGCACGCTTCCGCCGTCCGGTCACGCCGGGCGATTCACTGCGCATCCACGTCACCAAGGAACGTTCGCGCGGCAATGTCTGGAAGTTCCTGGGCGAGGCGAAGGTCGACGGCGTGCGCGTGGCCGAAGCGACCTTCTCGGCGATGATCGTGGACCGCTGATGGATACCGGTGCGGCACCCGGCGAGACCTTCGTTCACCCCTCGGCGATCGTCGAGCCGGGGGCGTCGCTCGGCAAGGGCGTGCGGGTCGGGCCGTTCTGCACGGTCGGCAAGTCCGCCGTCCTGAGCGACGGGGTCGAGCTCATCAGCCATGTCGTGATCGCGGGCCAGACCGAGATCGGTGCCCGCACCAAGATCTATCCTTTCGCCTCGCTCGGCCATCCGCCGCAGGATCTCAAATACAAGGGCGAGCCCACGCGGCTGGTCATCGGCGAAGACAACATCATCCGCGAGCACGTGACGATGAATCCCGGAACGGCTGGGGGCAAGTTCCTCACCCAGGTCGGGTCGCGCTGCCTGTTCATGATCGGCGCACATGTCGCGCACGACTGCCGCGTGGGCGACAGCGTCGTGATGGTCAACAGCGCCACGCTCGGCGGCCACGTCCATGTCGGCGATTTCGTGATCCTCGGCGGCATTTCGGCGGTCCACCAGTTCGTGCGCATCGGCAAGCACGCGATGATCGGCGGCATGACCGGCGTGGAGGGCGACGTGATCCCCTATGGCCTCGTGATGGGCGACCGGGCCCGGCTGCAGGGCCTCAACATCGTCGGGCTGAAGCGCCGCGGCTTCAGCCGCGAGCAGATCCACGACCTGCGCACGGCCTACCGCCTGCTGTTCGCGCAGGAAGGCACGATGGCCGAGCGGCTCGAGGACGTCTCCTCGATCTACGGCAAGGCGGCCGCAGTGATTGAAATCGTCGAATTCATCCGCGGCGCCAACAACCGCCCGATCTGCCTGCCCAAAGCCGACGCCGCCTTGTGAACGCGACGCTCGCCAGCCCCGAACGGGTCGAGGCGGCGGCCCGGAAACTCGCGATCCTCGCCGGCGGCGGCGCGCTGCCGCGCGCGCTCGCCGATGCCGCGGCGGCGCAGGGCCGTCCGGTCCATATCCTTGCCTTGTCGGGCTTCTGCGAGCCTTCGTCCTATGCCGGCCTGCCGCACGACATCGTGCCGATCGCCAAGGTCGGGCGGATCTTCGAGCGCCTGCACGCCGCCGGCTGCCGCGACGTGGTGCTTGCGGGCCCGGTCCGGCGGCCCGGCCTTGCCGATCTGGCGGTCGATTTCACCGGGTTCGCGACGCTCCTGAAGCTGCTACCGGTGTGGGCGGGGGACGCCTCGCTGCTGTCGCGCGTGCTCGGGATCATCGAAGCGCAGGGCTTCCGCGCGGTCGGCGCACACGAGATTTTGCCCGATCTGCTTGCCGGCGAAGGCGTGCTCGGCCGCCACGTACCGGATGCGGCCGCGAGCGCCGACATCGCCGCGGGCATGCGCGCCGCGCGCGCCCTCGGGGCGCGCCAGCGCGGCCAGGCCGTTCTCGTGCGCGACGGCCGCACGCTGGCGGAAGAGGGGCGGGCGGGAACGGGTGCCCTGCTGGGCGGCGCCGACGCGGCGGGGGCGATCCTCGTCAAGGCGGCGATGCCCGGACAGGACCGGCGTGTCGACCTGCCCACCATCGGCCCCGCGACGGTCGCCCAGGCGAAGGCGGCGGGCCTGCGCGGGATCGCGGTCGAGGCGGGCGAGGCGCTGGTCCTCGACCGTGCCGCGACGGTGGCGGCCGCCGATGCGGCCGGCCTGTTCGTGACGGCCGTGCGTGCACCGTGACCGGCCCGCTGGTCTTCCTCATCGCGGCGGAGCCATCGGGCGACAATCTCGGCGCCAAGCTGCTGGTCGCCCTGCGGCGCGCGACCGGCGATGCGGTGCGCTTCGCAGGTATCGGCGGCGAGCGGATGGCGGCCGCTAGCCTCGAAAGCCTTTTCCCGATCGGGGACCTGTCGGTGATGGGGTTCGCGGAAGTGGTGCCGCGCCTGCCGACGATCTTCGACCGCCTGCGCCGGACGGCGGCCGCGATCCGCACCAGCCGCCCCGACGTGGTCGTGCTGATCGACTCACCCAGCTTCGGCCTGCGCGTCGCCGACCGCGTGCGGGATACCGGCATCCCCATCGTCCAGTACGTCGCCCCGCAGCTCTGGGCCTGGCGGCCGGGACGGGCGCGCAAGCTTGCCCGGCGCGTCGACAACGTCCTCGCGCTGCTGCCGTTCGAGCCCGAATTCTTCGGCAGGCTTGGCGTGCCGTGCGTCCATGTCGGCCATCCGGTCCTCGAGGAAGCGCTGCTTGCGGCCGACGGGGCCGCCTTCCGCGCGCGTCACGCGATCCCGGCGGACCGCCGCGTCGTCGTCGTGCTGCCTGGCAGCCGTGTCGGCCTGTTCCGGCGCATGGCGCCGGTTTTCCTCGAGGCCGCACGGCTGGTCGCGGCGGGACGCGGCGACCTGACCTTCATCCTGCCGCATGTCGCGAATACCGAGACGCTGTCGGCGGAACTCGCGCGTGCCCTGCCGGGCGGGGCCATCCGCATATCGAGTGCCGCGGACAAGCGGGCGGCCTTCGTCGCGGCGGATGCGGCCCTCAGCATTTCCGGCACGACCACGCTGGAGCTGGCGGTCGCAGGCCTGCCGACGGTCGTCGGCCACCGGGTCAACGCGCTGTCGGCCTTTCTCGCGCGCCGACTGATCAAGGTCCCGTTCGTCGCGATGCCCAACGTGATCGCGGGGCGCGCGGTGATCCCGGAGCTTCTGCAGGAAGACTGCACGCCGCCGCGGCTTGCCGCAGAGCTTGCGACGCTGCTCGACGATCCGGCGGCGGCGGCGCGCATGCGCGCGGATCTGGCGTCGGTGTGCGATGCGCTGGGAAGGCGGGAGATCGCGCTGGGGCCGGGACACCTTCCGTCGGACCGGGCCGCTGCCCGCATCCTCGAACAGGTCAGACGCCGGGCCCCATGACGCGCGCGCGGTGCGCGCGGATCGCGGTCTCGATGCGCAGTGCCACGTCGAGCGCGTTGCGCCCGTCCTCGCCCGAGACGCGCGGCGGGTTCTCGCCGCGACAGGCGGCAAGGAAACTGGCGATTTCCGTCTTGAGGTCGTCGCCGTCGGCATACTCGGTCTCGACCCGGTCGATCGGCGGCATGCCGGGCGTCGTGCTCTCGCCGAGGCCGCGCGTCATCGCGATCAGCTTGCGCTTGGCAAGATCGATCGTCACGTAGCATTCGTGCCCGAAGACGCGCATCCGCCGCTCGGTGTTGAGGCTCACGCGGCTGGTCGTGATGTTCGCCACGCAGCCGTTAGTGAAGCCGAGGCGCACGTTGGCGATATCCTCTTCCTGCGTGACGACGGGCGTGCCGACGGCCATGACGCTTTCGACCGGGGCGCCGACCAGGGCCAGCACCAGGTCGATGTCGTGGATCATCAGGTCGAGGATCACCGACACGTCGGTCGCGCGCGGCGAGAAGGCGTGGATGCGCGCCGCCTCGATATAGAGCGGACGGTCGATATAGTCGGCGACACCCAGCCGGTCGAGCAGGAAGCGCTGGAGATGGCCGACCTGCAGGACAACTTTTTTTGCGCGCGCCGCCTCGATCAGCCGGTCGGCCTGCGCGACGGTCTCGGCGATCGGCTTTTCGATCAGGACATGGATGCCGGCCTCGATCAGCTTCAGCGCCACGTCGAAATGCAGCACGGTCGGCACGACGACCGAAACCGCGTCGACCTTGCCGACCAGTTCGGCCGCGTCGGCGAAGCCGGCGACCTTGTGCTTGGCTGCGATCGCGGCGCGCGTCTCGGGATTCGGATCGACGATCCCGACGAAGTCGGAGTCCGGCAGGGCGGCGTATTTGTCGGCATGATAGCGGCCGAAATGGCCGCCGCCGACCACGGCGGTGCGAAGCTTGCGCATGGCTGCTACCTACATGGTTTTGCGGGCTGGCGCAAAGCCCCCGGCGGCGGCATTCTAGGGCCGCCAACAGGGGGGACCGCCATGGACGACGCCCGCGCCACCGCGACCGATTTCCGCATGCTCCACACGATGATCCGGGTCTTCGACCTGGAGAAATCGATCGATTTCTACTGCAGCAAGCTCGGCATGCGGCTGCTGCGCCGCAAGGACTATCCGGACGGCAAGTTCACGCTCGCCTTCGTCGGCTACGGGGACGAGGACAAGAACGCCGTGATCGAGCTCACCCACAACTGGGGCCATGCCCCCTACCAGATCGGCGACGGGTTCGGGCACATAGCACTCGGCGTGAAGGACATCTACGGCACGTGCGAGAAGCTGGCGGCCGCCGGCGCCAAGATCCCGCGTCCGCCGGGCCCGATGAAGCACGGCACGACCGTCATCGCGTTCGTCGAGGATCCGGACGGCTACAAGATCGAACTGATCCAGAAATAGCCGGTCAGTGCCAGTAGACCGCCGCGGCAATCAGGGCGACCAGCAGCGGGGCCGCGGTCATCTTCAATAGGCGGATCACCGACGGGCGGTTGTCGTTGACCGCCGGCGGAAGGCGTCTGCGGCCGAGAATGGCCGCACGCGCGCCACGCATCGAGCTTTGCGGTGCGGACTGTTCGCGCAGCGAACCTGTCCCTTGCGTTGCCATATCTCCCGCCTCCCTAGCGGAAAGTAGCGAAGGCGCCTTCTAGGGGCGCTTGTCGATCGTCACGAACGGGCGCTTTGCGGCACCCGTGTAGAGCTGGCGCGGACGGCCGATCTTCTGCTCGGGATCCTCGATCATCTCGTTCCACTGCGCGATCCAGCCCGTGGTGCGCGCGAGCGCGA
Organism: uncultured Azospirillum sp.; assembly: GCA_964416335.1. GTDB lineage: Bacteria > Pseudomonadota > Alphaproteobacteria > CACIAM-22H2 > CACIAM-22H2 > Tagaea. The sequence goes on along the minus strand of CAYQDN010000018.1, from coordinate 26,833 downwards.
ACAGCGCCGTGAACATCGCGACGGGGAAGCCCATCGCCTTGAGGATGATGCCCGAATAGAAATCGACGTTCGGATAGAGCTTCTTGGAGACGAAGTATTCGTCCTGGAGTGCGATGCGCTCGAGTTCCATCGCGATCTCGAGCAGCGGGTCCTTGACGCCGAGTTCGGCGAGCACTTCCTTGCAGGTCGCGGCCATGACCTTGGCGCGCGGATCGTAGTTCTTGTAGACGCGATGGCCGAAGCCCATCAGGCGTACGCCTTCGTTCTTGTCCTTCACGCGCTTGATGAACTCGGGGATCTTGTCCTTGGTGCCGATCTCGCCGAGCATCTTGAGCACGGCCTCGTTGGCGCCGCCGTGCGCGGGGCCCCAGAGCGTGGCGATGCCGGCCGCGATGCAGGCGAACGGATTGGCGCCCGACGAGCCGGCCAGGCGCACGGTCGAGGTCGACGCGTTCTGCTCGTGGTCGGCATGCAGGATGAAGATCTTGTCCATCGCCTTGGCGAGGACGGGGTTGACCTTGTACGGCTCGCACGGCACGCCGAAGGTCATGTGGAGGAAGTTTTCCGCGTAGCTGAGATCGTTGCGCGGATACATGAAGGGCTGGCCGATCGAGTACTTGTAGGCCATGGCCGCGATCGTCGGCATCTTGGCGATCAGCCGGTAGGAGGCGATCATCCGCTGGTGCGGGTCCGAGATGTCGAGGCTGTCGTGGTAGAAGGCCGAGAGTGCGCCGACCACGCCGCACATGACGGCCATCGGATGCGCGTCGCGCCGGAAGCCCGAGAAGAAGCGGTTGATCTGCTCGTGCAGCATCGTGTGGAGCGTGATGTCGCGCTCGAACTTCTTCTTGTCGGCCGCGTTGGGCAGTTCGCCCTTGAGGATCAGGTAGGCGACTTCCATGAAGTCGGACTTGTCGGCGAGTTCCTCGATCGGGTAGCCGCGGTGGAGCAGCACGCCGACATCGCCGTCGATGTAGGTGATCTTGGATTTGCAGGCACCGGTCGAGGTGTAGCCCGGATCGTAGGTGAAGAACCCGGTGTCGCTGTAAAGCTTGCGCACGTCGATGACCTGCGGGCCGACCGAACCGGACAGCACCGGCATGTCGTATTTTTTGCCGGACTGGTTGTCGATCAGGGTGACAGTGCTGTTGGTCTGGGTCATCGGGGCTCTCTGGCTCGGGCCTTCGCACGTGCGATAAGGCTATTGGAGCGTAGGGCGGGGGGTTTGGCAAGACATAGGTCGGGCCGCCCAAGCGGGGTTATCCGGCCCCGTCGAGCGCGTCCGAAATCCGGCCAAGTGCCTCTTCGCGACCGAGAATTTCCATCACCTCGAAGATCGGCGGCGACGTGCCCTGACCCGACAGGGCGGCGCGCACCGGCTGGGCCAGCGCACCGAGCTTCAGGCCCCCGGTTTCGGCCGCTTCGCGCAGTGTCGTCTCGAGGGCGGCAGCCTTCCATTCCGGTGCCACGGCGAACAGGCCGGCGGCGATCTTGAGATTCGCGAGACCCTCGGCGCCCAGATGCTTGCGCGCCGCGTCGTCCAGCGCGATCGGCCGCGCGCGGACATAGAAGACCGCCGCGTTGGCCAGTTCCAGCAGCGTCTTGGCGCGCGCCTTGAGTCCGCCCATGCCGGCCGTCAGCCGTGCCCGGGCCGCCGCGTCAACCGGCTGGCCGGCTGCCTTTTCGACCAGCGGCAGGGCCGCCTCGACCAGCCGCGCGTCGTCGGTGTGGCGCATGTAGTGGCCGTTGAGATTGTCGAGCTTCTTGAAGTCGAATCGCGACGGGCTGCGGCCGACGCCGTCGAGGTCGAACCATTCGATCGCCTGTGCCGTCGTGATGATCTCGTCGTCGCCATGTCCCCAGCCGAGGCGCAGCAGATAATTGCGCATCGCCTCGGGCAGGTAACCCATGTCGCGATAGGCGTCGACCGCGAGCGCGCCATGCCGCTTGGAAAGCTTTGCTCCGTCCGGCCCGTGGATCAGCGGGATGTGCGCATAGACCGGGACCGGCCAGCCGAGCCGCTCGATCAGCTGCATCTGGCGAGCGGCGTTGTTGAGATGGTCGTCGCCGCGGATGACGTGCGTGACGCCCATGTCGTGGTCGTCGACGACGACCGAGAGCATGTAGGTGGGGTTGCCGTCGGCGCGCAGCAGGATCATGTCGTCGAGCTGCTCGTTCTTCACGACGACGTCGCCCTGCACCTTGTCGCGGATGATCGTCTCGCCGTCCTGGCGCGCTTTCAGGCGCACGACCGGCTTGATGCCTGCCGGGGCGTCCTTCGGATCGCGGTCGCGCCAGCGCCCGTCATAGCGGATCGGCTTGCCAGCGGCCTTCTGGGCCGAGCGCATTTCTTCCAGTTCCTGCGGGCTCGCATAGCAATAATACGCCCCGCCCTTGGCGAGCAGTTCGAGCGCCACGGCCGCATGCCGCTCGGCAAGCGCATACTGGTGTACGACTTCCCCGTCCCAGTCGAGGCCCAGCCACTTCATCCCGTCGATGATCGCTTCCGTCGCTTCCGGCGTGGAACGCGCGCGATCGGTATCCTCGATGCGCAGGCGGAAGGCACCACCCGTATGCTTGGCGAACAGCCAGTTGAACAGAGCCGTGCGCGCCCCGCCGATATGCAGATAGCCGGTCGGCGAGGGGGCGAAGCGACAGACGGGCTTGGAAGATGGATTGTTTGCCATGAGACGATCGATTACATCTGGAGGTTAGGATTTGCCCCGTTGCCGGGCGCATTTCCTATCACGAGGCCCCAGCCATGCACAGGCCCGCGCAAGCCGCCGATTCCGCTCCCGAAGATGGGACGGGCGGAGGGGCGGGGTTCTGGCTTCGTACGCGCGAGATCGAGCAGGCGCGCCTGCTGCTGTGGCTGCCGGCACTGCTTGCCGCAGGCATCGGGCTTTATTTCGCGCTGCCCGTCGAGCCGGATTTCCGGATCGCACCGGCCTTCCTTGCGGTCGCCGCGTGCTTCGGCGTGCTGGGGCGTTCGATCGGCTCGGTACGGCTGCTGGCGGCTTCTATTGTCACGCTGACGCTCGGCTTCTCGCTTGCGCAGTGGCGCGCGACCGACGTGACGGCACCGGCCATCGACCGGCGCATGGGGCCGGTCGCGGTCACCGCGCGCGTCGTCGCGGTCGAGCCGCGCGCGGATGGGGTGCGCGTCCTGCTCGACCGGCTTGCGATCGCGGGGCTGGAGCCCGCGCGCACGCCCGAGACGATCCGCCTCAAGCTCGACGATCCGGGCGGCATCCGGCCGGGCGACGACGTGCGTATCGCGCGCGCCTACCTGTCGCCGCCGTCCGCACCGAGTGCGCCAGGCGCCTTCGATTTCGCGCGGCAGGCGTGGTTCGACCGGCTTGGTGCGGTCGGCTATGTGCGCGGCGTGCCCGAGATCCTCGACCGGCCGGCGCAAGCGGCCTGGCGCGTGCGGATGAATGCGCTGCGTGCGGCCGTCGTGGCACGCATCCTTGCCGTCCTGCCCGACCAGGCCGGGGCGGTGGCGGCCGCGCTGATCGCCGGCGAGCAGGGCGTGGTCTCGCCCGAAGCGCTCGCGGCGTTCCGCGATTCCGGCCTCCAGCACATCCTGTCGATCTCGGGACTGCATATCGGCATGGTCGCCGGCATCGTGTTCGCAAGCGTGCGCGTCCTGCTGGCGCTGTTTCCCTTGGCGGCGCTGCGCTGGAACACCAAGAAGATCGCGGCGGTGATGGCGTTCGCGGCGATCACGTTCTACATGCTGTTCGCCGTACCGGGCGTGCCGACGCAGCGCAGCTGGCTGATGACCACGGTTGTGCTGCTGGCAATGCTGATCGACCGGCGGGCGATCACGCTGCGCCTCGTCGCGTGGGCGGCCGGCGCCCTGCTGCTCGTCGGGCCGGAGAGCCTGCTGTCGGCAAGCTTCCAGATGTCGTTCGCGGCCGTTGCCGCATTGGTGGCCGCGTTCGAGGTGGCGAACGGTCCGCTGGCGCGCGCGCGGGCCGGGGCGGGGCCGGTCGGGCGCGCGGCGGTCTGGTTGGGCGCGACGGTGCTCACGTCGCTGGTTGCGGGTTTCGCGAGCGCGCCGTTCGCGCTCTATCACTTCAACCGCTTCTCGTCGTTCGGCCTGATCGCGAACCTGCTCGCGGTCCCGTTGACCGGGCTGTGGATCATGCCGTGGGCGATCGCGACGGGGCTCCTGCTGCCGTTCGGGCTCGAGGCGTGGGCGCTGGTCCCGATGGGCTGGGGGCTCGACGGGTTGCTGTGGATCGCGCGGCTGGTCGCCGGATGGGACGGGGCTGTGGCGCTGTTCCCCAGCATGCCGGCCTGGGGGATCGCCGTCCTCGCACTCGGACTGTTCTGGCTCTGCGCCTGGCGCACGCCGGTGCGGCTTGCCGGGGTGGCGGCCATCGCCGCCGGCCTTGCGTCGATCGCGACCAGCGTTCCGCCGGACATCCTCGTCTCGGGCGACGGGCGGCTGATCGCGGTGCGCGATGCCGGCGGGCGGCTGGTGCTGTCGACCGGCGGCGGCGACCGCTTCGCGCGCGAGACCTGGCTGCGGCGCGACGGCATCGCCGATCCGCCGGAGATCTGGCCGCGTACCGGCGTATCGCGCGACGGGCGGCTCGACTGCCGGGAGGGCGACTGCGTCTACCGCGCCGGCGGGATGCAGGTCGCCATCGTGCGCAACGCGCGCATCCTGCCGGCCGCGTGCGGCGGGGCGGACTTGGTGGTGGCGACGGTCTCGGTGCGCGCGGCCTGCCGGCGCATGACCGGGCGGACGATCGACCGGTTCGACCTGCTGGCGAACGGCGCGCACGCGATCTGGATCGCGGACGGATCGATCCGTGTGGAAACGGTGCGCGAATGGCGCGGCATGCGGCCGTGGGTGCCGGAAGCGCCGGTCCGTTTCGAGCGGTTCGACGGCGGCTGAGTGCTGCCGTCTAGTTGAAGCGGCGCATCAGGCCGACGAGCTTGCCCTGCACGCGCACGCGGTCCGGCCCGAAGATGCGCGTCTCGTACGACTTGTTGGCAGGCTCGAGTGCGATCGAAGCGCCGCGGCGGCGGAAGCGCTTCAGGGTGACTTCCTGTTCGTCGATCAGCGCCACGACGATCTGCCCGTTCTCAGCCGTCTCGGATTTCTGGATCAGCACCGTGTCGCCGTCGAGGATGCCGGCCTCGACCATCGAATCGCCGGCGACTTCGAGCGCGAAATGATCGCCGCGGCCGAGCATGGTCGGCGGCACGTCGACGGTGTTCGACGGATCGCGCATCGCTTCGATCGGCAGGCCTGCGGCGATGCGCCCGTAGAGCGGCAGTTTCACGACTTCGTCCGAGTTCGCGGCCATCGCCGCACCGGGCAGCGTGCCGCGGAACTCGCCCTTCACGACCTGCGGGCGGAACGCGCGGCTCGCGTCCGCCGCCGGCGGGGCGACCAGCGTGGGGCCGGAGGCCGGCTTCTGGCCCTGGGCGTGGAGATTGTCGGGCAGGCGCACGACTTCGAGGGCGCGCGCGCGATGCGGCAGGCGGCGGATGAAGCCGCGTTCCTCGAGGCCGGTGATGAGGCGGTGGATGCCCGATTTGGACTTGAGGCCGAGCGCATCCTTCATCTCGTCGAAGGAAGGCGGCACACCGGCGTCGGCGAGGCGCTGATTGATCAGCAGCAGGAGTTCATATTGCTTGCGGGTCAGCATGCGCGCACCTGTGTTGGGGGCAAAGCCTCGCCCCGCGGAATGGGTGTCGGGGAACGCATCGACCGGAAGAAATCTCAACCGATCGCGGATACAGTGGGGGGTACCCACAACATCTCGTAAACGAACCCGCAACAATCACGAACTGTTCTAGTTTAGTTCGCGTATGTCGTCAAGGCTTATCCACAGATACTACAATCGAATGATATCCACCGGGTCGCCCGCATGGGCCACTGGCGCGTTTGCCGGGCGGATGGCCAGCGCGTCGGCCTTGGCGAGCAGGGCGATCATCGAACTGTCCTGTTTCGTGAACGGCGTTGCGCGCAAGGTGCCGCCCGCGTCGCGCGCGAGCGTGGCGCGCATGTATTCTTCGCGCCGGTCGTTGGCTTCGAGATCGCGGCCGAGCACGGCCTTTTCGACGCGAGGTCCCGTCTCGGCCTTGCCGAGCAGTGCCGCGATCGCCGGGCCGACGAACAGAACGGCGCACACGAGGCTCGACACCGGATTGCCGGGCAGGCCGATGAGCGGCACGTCGCCGAAATGGCCGAACATCAGCGGCTTTCCCGGCCGCATGGCGATCTGCCAGAAATCGAGCTTGAGGCCCGTGGCCCCCAGCGCCTGCCGCACGAGATCGTGGTCGCCGACCGACGCACCGCCGGTCGTCACCAGAAGATCGCAGCCGCGCGCACCGGCGGCGATGGCCTGCAGCGCCTGCTCGTTGTCGGGTGCGATGGGCAGCAGGACGGGATCGCCGCCGGCCTGCGCCACGAATGCGGCAAGTGCGGGTCCGTTCGACGAGACGATCTGGCCGGGCCCGGGAGTCGTACCCGGCAGCACGATCTCGTCGCCGGTCGACAGGATCGCGACGCGCGGGCGGCGGCGCACTTCGAGCCAGGCATGGTTCGTCGCCGCGGCAAGACCGACATGGCGCGCGTCGAGCGTGGTGCCGGCGGCGATCGCGAGATCGCCTTCCTTGAAGTCGAGCCCCGCCGGCCGCACGTAGCGGCCCAGCGGTTCGGCCTGCCGGGCGACGATGCGCGTGCCCTCGGCGTCGGCGTTCTCCTGGATCAGGATCGTGTCGGCACCCGGCGGCACGACGGCACCGGTGAAGATGCGCACGCACTGGCCGGGGCCCACGGTACCGGCGAACATGTGGCCGGCCGGCGCCGTCCCGATCATCGTCAGCGTCGCGGGCGCTTTCGCGATGTCGGCCGCGCGCACCGCGTAGCCGTCCATCGCCGAGACCGGCAGCGGCGGCTGCGTGAGTTTCGCGCGGACGTCGGCCGCGAGCGTGCGGCCATGGGCGTCGGCCAGTGCCACCGTCTCGCCGCCGAGCGGGCCGAAGGCGGAAAGGATGCGCGTGCGGGCTTCGGCGACGGGGATCATGGGATCAGGCCTGCCGGAACGTGCCCGACTTGCCGCCTTCCTTGTGGACGAGCCGGATGTCGCCGATGCGCATGCCGCGATCGACGGCCTTGCACATGTCGTAGACGGTGAGGGCGGCGACCGCGACGGCCGTCAGTGCCTCCATCTCCACGCCTGTCTGGCCGACGAGTTTGGCCGTCGCCTCGATCTCGACCGCGTTCGCCACCGGATCGGTGCGCAGCTCGACCTTCACCGAGGTGAGGGCGAGCGGATGGCAGAGCGGGATGAGCTCGCTCGTCTTCTTGGCGCCCATGATGCCGGCAAGCTGGGCCACGCTCAGCACGTCGCCCTTCTTGAAGCCGCGCGCTTCGATGGTGCGCAGCGTTTCGGGCGCCATCGTCACGCGCCCGCGTGCGGTCGCGACACGCTGGGTGTGCGCCTTGTCGGCGACGTCGACCATGACGGCGTTGCCGTCGGCGTCGAAATGGGTGAGGCCGCTCATGCGCGCGCCGTCTCGCGGGCGAGCAGGTCGCGCGTCGCCGCTGCGACATCGGCCTGCAGCATCAGGCTTTCGCCGACGAGGAAAGCGCCTGCCCCGGCACGCTCCAGCCGCGCGATGTCGGCGGGCGTGCGGATGCCGCTTTCGGCGACGAGCAGGCGTTCGCGCGGCACACGCGGGGCAAGTTCCTCGAACGTCGCGAGATCGACGGCGAGGGTCTTCAGGTTGCGGTTGTTGACGCCGATCATCGTCTCGTTGCCCTGCGCACCCAGTGCGGGCAGCTTCAGCGCGCGGTCGAGTTCCTCGCCGTCGTGCACTTCGGCGAGAACGTCGAGGCCGAGGTCGAGTGCGATCTCGCATAGATCCTGCGCTTCGCAGTCGTCGAGGGCGGCAAGGATGAGAAGGACGCAGTCGGCGCCCAACGCGCGCGTTTCGCGCACCTGGTAGGGGTCGAGGACGAAATCCTTGCGAAGTGCGGGAAGGCTCACGGCCCCGCGCGCGGCCTGCAGGTATTCGTCCCTGCCCTGGAAATAGGGTTCGTCGGTCAGCACCGACAGGCATGTGGCCCCGCCTTCGCGATAGGCGACGGCCAGCGCCGCCGGATCGAAGTCGGCACGGATCAGCCCCTTCGACGGCGAGGCCTTCTTGATCTCCGCGATCAGCGCCACGTCGCCGGATGCGCGCCGGGCGCGCAGCGAGCCCGCGAACCCGCGCGGGCGCGTCGCACTCGACAGGCGTACGGCAAGCTGATCGTCGGATACACGCGCCTTGCGCACCGCGACTTCGCGGCGCTTGTCGTCGCAGATGCGCGCGAGCACGTCGGTCATGCGGCCGACCGGTTCGAGATTTCGACGAGTGCGGCGAGTGCCGCCTTCGCCGTGCCGCCGTCGATCGACTGGGCGGCCTTCGCAACACCGGCCTTGAGGTCGGGTGCCGCACCGGCGACGACGAGCAGTGCCGCCGCATTCATCATCACGACGTCGCGCAGCGGGCCCTTGGCGCCGTCGAGCAGTGCACGCAGCATCGCGGCATTTTCGGCGGGCGTGCCGCCCTTGAGGTCGGCCGGCATCGCGCGCTTCAGGCCGGCTTCTTCCGGCGTGATCTCGAATTCGCGCAGCTTGCCGCCGTCGATTTCGGCGACGTAGGTCGGTCCGGTCGTCGTGATCTCGTCGAGCCCGTCCGAGCCGTGTACGACCCAGGCGCGCTGCGAGCCGAGACGGCCGAGCGTCTCGGCGACGGGTGCCACCCACTTGCGTGCGAAGACGCCGACGAGCTGGCGCTTGACGCCGGCCGGGTTCGAGAGCGGCCCGAGCAGGTTGAAGATCGTGCGCGTACCGATCTCGACGCGCACGCCCGCGACGTGGCGGGTGGCCGAGTGGTGGCGCGGGGCCATCATGAAGCCCACGCCGGCCTTCGAGATCGCGTATTCGATCAGGCGCGTGTCGCAGTCGATATTGACGCCGAGTGCGGTCAGCACGTCGGCTGCCCCCGATTTCGACGAGAAGGCACGGTTGCCGTGCTTGGCGATCTTGAGGCCGCAGCCGGCCACGACGAACGACGTCGCCGTCGAGATGTTGAACGAGCCCGAAGCGTCGCCGCCGGTCCCCACTGCCTCGACTGCATCGTCGGGTGCGACGATCTTCAGCGCCTTGGCGCGCATCGTGCGGGCGGCGGCGACGATCTCGTCGACGGTTTCGCCGCGCACGCGCAGCGCCATCAGGAAGGCGCCCATCTGCGCCGGCGTGGCGTTGCCGGACATCATGATCTCGAACGCTTCGGTGGCTTCGGCTTCGGACAGCTTGTGGCCGTCGGCGACGCGCGCCAGCAGCGTCTTCAGTTGGGTCATGTCGCCGGGCATCAGGGGCGTCTCCGGAGGGGCGTTGCGGCACGAATTGCCGGCGCTTATAGCAGCAAAAGCCTGCGCTCACAAAGCGTTGCGCGCCGCGTGGATCGCTTCGGCGAGCTGGGCGTCCTGGACGCCGTGCGGGTCGATCACGCGCTCGGCCGGCAGGGTGACCATGACCGTCGTCCCTTTGCCGGGGGCCGACTGGAGGGTGAGCGTGCCGCCATGCATCTCCACGATCGCCTTGGTGAGCGGCAGACCCAGGCCCGTACCCTCGTGGCGGCGGGCGAGGGTGGATTCGATCTGCCGGAAGGGCTGGAGGGCGATCGGGATGTCCTGCGGGCGCATGCCGATCCCGGTATCGACGACGGATATCGCGATCTCGCCGGTCGGGTTGCGCACGGTCGAGAGCGTGACCTTGCCGCCGGCCGGCGTGAACTTGATCGCGTTCGACAGCAGGTTGAGCAGGATCTGCTTGAGCTTGATGCGGTCGGCCCAGATGGCGGGGATTTCGCCGGCCGACTGGATGTCGAGTTCGATCGTGCCGCGCTGCGCGCGTTCGGCCACCAGCCGGCCGCACGACATGAAGATCTCATTGAGGTCGACCTGCTCCTCGCGCAGCGTCGCCTGGCGCGCCTCGATCTTCGACAGGTCGAGAATGTCGTTGATCAGCGTTAGCAGGTGCCGTCCCGATTCGCGGATGTCGAGCGCGTATTCCTCGTAGCGCGCGTCGCCCAGCTTGCCGAAGAGCTTGTCGGTCATGATCTCGGCGAATCCGATGATCGCATTGAGCGGCGTGCGCAGCTCGTGGCTCATGTTCGCGAGGAACTGGGATTTGGCGCGGTCGGCAAGCTCGGCCATCTCCTTGGCCTGGCGCAGCGCTACGCCCGCATTTTCGCGGTCGGTGATGTCGGCGAAGCTCGCGACCGAGCCGCCGTCCGCCAGCGGCCGGCTGTCGACCTCGATCGTCCGGCCGCTCTCCAGGCGCTGGATCAGCTTCTTGGGTTCGCGCTGGCGGGCACTCGCCAGCCGCTCGCGCACGATGGCTTCGGCGCGCTCGACCGTATAGTTGCCGCGCGCGATCGACGCGCGCATCGTGTCCTCGAGCGTGCTGCCCTCCTTGATGCCGGCATTCTCGAGCCCGTAGAGCTCGAGATAGCGCCGGTTGAACACGACGAGGCGCAGGTCGGCGTCGTAGACGCACATGCCCTGCGCCATGTTCGAGAGCGCCAGCTCGAGCTGGGCCTTTTTCATGTCGAGCTGCGTGCGCACGCTTTCGAGCGCCTGCTCGGCGACGATGCTGTCGGTCGAATCGAGCGCGATACCTTCCCACACGATCGATCCGTCGTCGGCACGGCGCGGTCGGCTGCTTATCTCGAACCAGCGCATGCGCCCGTCGGCATGGAACACGCGGCCGGTCCAATGCATGCCGACCATGTCCCGGGCCGATTTCTCGTAGGCTTCGAGCAGCAGGACGAGATCGTCGGGATAGGTGGCTTTGGCCATCGGCCTGCCGCGCTCGGCAATGCACTCGGCCGCCGTGATTCCCATCTGCGCTTCGATCGCGTCGCTGATCCACAAAATCTCGGACCGGCCGTCGGCATTGCGGCGGCGCTGGAAGACGATGCCGGGGATGTTCGCGACCAGCGTCTGGTAGCGGGCGTCGGAACGGCGGATCGACGCCTCGCTCTCTTCCAGTCGGCCCAGATGCCGGGCGAGCGCCAGCATCAGGAAGATGAAGATCGCCACGACCAGGGCCGAGAAGGGCAGCGAGACCCGGATGTTCTCCTGCCAGTCGGCGAGATAGTCCTCGGCCGCCGTCCCGGCATAGACGAAATAGGGCAGCCCCGGCGTCGCGGCGAACGCGAAGATGCGCTCGATCCCGTCGAAGCCGACGACGCGGCGCAGGCCTGTGTCGCCGGTCCGGATCGCCTGCACCCCGCCTTCGTAGAACGGATGCCCTGCCAGCGACGTGCCGAAGACGGATTCGATCGCCGGCGTGCGGGCGACAAGGGCACCGCGCCGGTCGACCACGCCGAACGCGCTGCGCCGGCCGATGTCGAGCCGGGCATAGAGCCGCTCGAAGAACGCGCGCGGCACGTCGGCGACGACGGCCCCCAGCAGCCTGTCGGTCCGATCGCGGATCGCCAGGGCGGCACTCACGCTCCATTCGCCGGTGTCGGGATCGCGACGCGGCACGTCGATCGCGACTTCGCCGCGCGGCAGATCGCGCAGTGCCCGCCAGAAATCGCGATCGGCGACGTTCTGCGCCATGGCACCGAAGGCGGTCGTCGAGCGGACCGCGCCATCCGCATCGACGAACGTCAGATGCGAGATGCGGCCGTCGATGCCGATGAAGCGGCGCAGGACCGCTTCGATGTCCGGCAGGTTGTACCAGTTCGGCAGTTCCTCGATGTCCGTCGCGACCGTCGCCAGCGTGAGCTTGACGCCGACGAACGCCTGTTGGGCCTGATCGGCGAGCATCGCCGCGAGGTTCGTCGTTTCGCGCTCGGCGTTGCGCTGGGCCTGGTTGGCGCTCTGCCGGGCGCTGAGCGCGAAAAAGGCGAAGAACGCGACGCTGAGACCGATCGCCAGCGAGACCAGGATCCACTTGAAGCGCGAATAGCCGAGCGTGTCCGGGCCGCGGCGGACCGTGGTCTGGACCGGTGCCTCCCTGGATCCGTTAGCCGGCATCGCCGCGCCGGGCCGAGGCCGACAGCGAGCATTCTTCGCCCTCGGCCGTCGCGCGGAAGTCGATGCCGCTGAAGCGGCCTTCGAGCGCCAGCGTCCTTGCGCCGATGCGCATGGTCGTCCGGATCCGTCCGTCCGCCTCGACGAACGCGTAGAAGGTCCCGGCCGGCTGGCCGGGCGATTGGGCGTTGGTCATTTCGCCGCGCACTTCGCCCTGCTTCAGCGTGACCGTCAGGTCGGTCCTGGCCGGGCACGGCGTCACCCTGCCGGTCCGCTGGCGCTGGATCACTTCGCCGCGATAGGTCCCGTCGAGGCTTGCGACCGCGACCGGCGGTCCGGACATCCGGCTGCAGGCTCCGGCCGCCAGGCCGAGGGCGGAGAGGACAAGAATGGCGGCAATTCGGGAGTGTTTCGATTGGCGCACGGAAAGCCCGGTAACTGGAGTTTGCAATTCGCGAGCAGGCATTTTCGAACCGCGCCCTTCTAAACGCAATGGCCGGGCAAAAGCTTGACCTTTCTGTAAGGGTAAGGTTTATGAATAGCCATGTCGAACCAAACCGCCGCCCGGTTCCGCGGCACCAAGGAACTGCCATGAATATCGGTCAGGCCGCTGCACAGGCCGGCGTCACCCCCAAGACGATCCGCTACTACGAGAGCGTCGGGCTGATCGCCGCCGCCGACCGTCGCTCGAACAACTATCGCGACTATGGCGACCGGGAGGTCGCCGAGCTGCGCTTCATCCATCGCGCGCGCTCGCTGGGCTTTTCCGTCAAGGAAGTCGGCGATCTGTTGACGCTGTGGCGCGACCGCAGCCGCGCCAGCCATCAGGTGCGCGCACTCGCCCAGTCGCACGTGCAGGAAATGGAACGCAAGATCGCCGAACTCCAGGCCATGAAGCGCACGCTGCAGTCGCTGATCGGCAAGTGCCACAACGACGACCGGCCGGACTGCCCGATCCTCGACGACATCGCCGGCGGCGTCCCGAACTAGTCGGCGGTGCCGTTTGCGGCGAGAAACGGTTCGACCACGCTGCCCCAGACGCGCGATCCGTCGCGGCCGAAGAACAGGTTGTGGCCGTCCGTGCCGAAGGCCGGCAGCAGGCGCAGTTCGGCCTTGCCGCCGGCGGCGACGAACGCACCGTGCATGGCCTTCGAGATTTCCGGCGCGAAGAACGTGTCGTTTTCGGTGTAGATCCAGAGCATCGGCGCCCGCGCCGTTCGACCGAATGCGCCCGCGGCTTTTACGAGCGCCGCGGGCGCGCAGTTCGTATTCGCACGCCCTTGCGCCCAGCCACCACGCCCGCCGGCGAAATTGACGAAGGCGGCAACTGCGGCAGGGGCCGCGCTGGCGTAGGCGACCGTGCCCCAGCCGCCGGCCGATTGGCCGACGACGATCGTGCCCTTCGGCCGCACGAAGGCGAGCGTGTGCAGATGGCGTATGGCGGCATCGATATCGGCGGCCGTGGCAAGACCGCCACGCGCGAAATCGGGGTTGTCGCAACGGCCGTATTCCTCGGCCCAGCGTCCGCCATTTGCGCCATAGCCCCGCCGGAGCGGAAAGGCGACCACATAACCGCGGCGCAGGAACCAGGTCGCCACCTCGTGACTGCAGCCGGTCGGATTCATTCCCGGGCGCTGCTCGGGCTTCGTAGGCGAACCGTGATTGATGACGACGAGCGGGGCAGGGGCGCCGGCACGGGGACGGCAGATGCGGATCTGGATCGGCTGACCGTCCACTTGTGTCTGCAGCAGAAGCTCGAGAGGCTGCGGGTCGGGCGCCTGTGCGCCGGCGATCTTTGCCACAAGACAGGCCGCCACGAAACAGAAGGCGAGAACGGCGGCGGATGCATGGCGCAGATTCATTTTCGACCTTGCCCTAGGTTCGCGCGAATCGCGATATAGTGGATCACATGCCTTCCGCCGCTCGCAAGCCGCCCCGGTCGTTTGTCCGGGATTTTGGAATCGCCGCACTCGTCGTCGTGCCGCTGTCGGTCGGCGCGGTGGCTGGCTGGCTCTATCATGCGGACGACGCACCCCGACGCGCGGTACGCCCGGCCGCCGTTTCCCTGAAAATGCCCTCGGTGCCCGACGAGCCCCTCCACGTTGCGGTCGATGCGATGGCGCCGCCTGTCGTACCGTATTTCGGGATCCGCGCGCCGGCAGCCGCAAGCGAGCCACCGCAGGTCGCGGCACTGCCCGAGCCGCCGGCACCGGCACCGACACCCGAAAAATTTTCGCGTGCGTCCGATGCCGGTTGGGAAGCGCGTGCCGTCCGCCCCCCGTCGGTGCGTGCGGGCGCGTGGGTTGCCATCGTCATCGACGATCTCGGGCTCGACCGGACGCGCTCGGCGCGGGCATCGACCCTGCCGGGACCGCTGACGCTGTCGTTCATGAGCTACGCCAGCGACGTCGGCATGCAGGCGAGCGCCGCCCGCCAGTCCGGGCACGAGATCATGCTGCACATGCCGATGGAGCCGGACGGGCGCGACGATCCGGGGCCGGGTGCCCTGTTCGTGCGCCTGCCGGACGCCGACATCCGCCAGCGCGTCGCGGCGTCGCTCGACCGGCTGCCGATGGCGGTCGGTCTCAACAACCATATGGGCAGCAAATTCACGCGCGACGCGCGCGCGATGCGCCCGGTGCTCGAGGAACTCGCCGCGCGCGGCCTGCTGTTCGTCGACAGCCGCACCTCCGGCGGCTCGATCGCCGGCGATCTTGCGGCCCAGATGGGGATCGCGAATGCCGGCCGCGACGTGTTCCTCGACAACGAGCAGGACGCGCTTTACGTGCGCCGGCAGCTCGCCGAACTCGAGCGGACGGCCACGCGCCGGGGCAACGCGATCGCGATCGGCCATCCGCACGACGCCACGCTCGAGGCGCTGGCAGCCTGGATTCCGACGATGAATTCGCGCGGTCTCCAGCTCGTCCCGGTCTCCGCGATAGCCCGGCACCTGCGTCGCGATCCGGTGGCGCAGCCGGGGATCGCCCAAGGACGGCCGCTTGACGTTCCAGCGGCGGCAAGCCGCATCGTTCCGGTCCAGATGTCGATGCCGGCTGCCGCACGCCCCGCGGCCGCACCGGCACAGGAATTCACCGGAGAGCAGCCATGGAAGCGGTTTCCTATCGAGTGACCGGAATGACGTGCGGCGGATGCGTGCGCGCGGTGACGAACGCGATCCGCGCGAGCGCACCGGCAGCGTCGGTCGCTGTCGACCTGCCGGCGGGCAAGGTCACGGTGGACGGGCTCGACGAGGCCGGCGTGCGCCGTGCTGTCGAGGACGCGGGTTTCGCGTTCGCCGGCCGAGGCTGACCTAGTTCAGGCGGTCGACGACGTTCCGGTTGATCGTGACGCCGTAGCGCTGGCGCAGCGCCTGCCCGTATTCGGCCGACAGGTCGCCCGCGATGTCGCGGCGCAGCTGCGTGCGCAGCTGTTCCATGCCGGCCGTATCGGCGGCCGGGTCGGCGACGATGATTTCCTTCGTGCGCACGACGTACTGGCCGTCGATCCCGGCGGCGACGCCGAGTTCGCCCGGCTTCTGCGCGAAAAGGCGTGCGGCCACCTGGCTGGGCACGTTCGCCTGGTCGCCGGTGCGGAGCACGGCGGGGACCGCCTCGATGCGCAGGTTGAAGCGCAGCGTCGCGGCCTCGAGGGCTTCACCCTTGCCCACGGCCTCGACGATCTCGCGCGCGCGGGCGACGGCACGCTCGGCCTGGCGTTCCGACTTCCAGACGGCGGCGACGTCGTCCTTGACCATGTCGATCGGGCGGCGCTGGGCGGGCGTGACCGATTCCACGCGTACGATGTAGAAGGGCCCTGACCGTGTCTCGACCAGCTGGCTCTCGCGGCCCGCGACGGTCTCGAACGCCGCGCGGACGGCCTCGGGCGCGCCCACGAACAGCGCGACGGGTTCGCCCTTGGCATCGCGACCGCGTGCATCGACGGATTCGACCTTCGTCACTTCCGCACCGGCGGCGGCGGCGGCCTCGTCGAGCGTGCGCCCGCGCGTGACCTGGTCCTCGAGCTTGTTGGCGATCTCGAACGCCTTGTCCGCGGCGAGACGCTTGCGAAGCTCGGGCTCGATCTTCGCGCGCATGTCGGCAAGCTTGGCTTCCACGCCGGCCTCGACGCGGACGATCTGGATGAGGTGCCAGCCGAACGCCGTCTTGACCGGGCCGACGACCTTGCCGGCTTCGGCCGAGAAGGCGAGTTCGGCGATCGCCGGAAGCGTGTCCTCGCGCGTGACCAGCCCGAGGCTGACGCGGTCGGGCGACTGGCCGGGCGTTTCGGCGACGACGGCATCGAAGCTCTTGCCGCCCGCGATCGCGGCTGCTGCGGCGGCGGCACCGGCCTCGTCCGCGAACAGCATCTGCTTCAGTTCGCGTTCTTCGGGCTTGTCGAACTCGCGCTTGCGCTGCTGGAACTCGTCCTCGATCGCGCGCTCGTCGATCTGGATCTGGCTTTCGACGTCGGCAGTGCCGACGCGCACGACCGAAAGCGTGCGGAATTCGGGTGCCGTGAACCGCTCGGCATTGGCCTCGTAGGTCTTGGCGAGATCGGCGTCGGCGGGCGCGCCGACGTCGGCGAAGGACGCGTTCGCGACGAACGCGCGCTCGCCCGCGCGCTTCTCGTTGCGGTGGCGGTAGATCGCCGCGACGAGCGTTTCGGGCGGGCGCACGCCCGCCTCGACCGCGTCGACGATCTGCTGGCGCACGATGTCGGCGCGCACGAGCTCGATGAAGCGCTGCTCGGTGAAGCCGTTTTCGTTGAGGACACGCTGGAAGGTGAAACGGTCGAACTGGCCGCCGGGGCCGCGGAAGGACGGATCGCCCGCGATGCGCTGGCGCACGATCGCGTCGCTGGCGACGAGGCCGAGACGCGAAATCTCGGAATCGAGGGCCGCCTGTCCGGCCAGCCGGTCGACCGTCTGGTCAAGCACGCCGAACTGGCGCAACAGGTTCTCGTCGATCTCGTTGCCGAGCATGCGCTTGATGCGGTCGCGCGCCTGGCGGTACTCGATGTCGAGCTGCTGGATGCCGATCTTGCGGTCGCCGACCTTGATGGCGGTGTCGTCGCCGCCGCGCAGGAACGCGTAGTCGCCAATACCCCACAAGGCAAAGCTCAGGACCAGCATGCCGAACAACACCTTGGACACGGTGCCGGCGGCTTTCTCGCGGATGGTTTGGAGCATGGCTTGCTTCGTCGTTTCCGTGGCTGGAGCGAAAGGTGGGGGAGAATAGGGCCGGGGACGGCGCCCCGCAACCCTTGCGAAACAGACCCTAAGGCCTTAATCGGGATGCAAGATCGCAAGGAGAATGCGCGCATGGCCGGGCCCAAACCGCTGATTGCCGGAAACTGGAAGATGAACGGTCGGCTTGCCGACGCCACGAAGCTTGCCGGGGCGGTATCCGCCTTCGTGCGCGCCCTGCCGGCGACATCCGCCGACGTGCTCGTCTGCCCGCCCTATCCCTATCTTGCCCCCGTCTCGCAATCGCTGGCCGGCAGCCGCGTGCGGCTGGGCGCTCAGGACTGCCATGCCGAAGCGGTCGGTGCCTTCACCGGCGACGTGTCGGCCGACATGCTCAAGGATTTCGGCTGCAGCTTCGTCATCGTCGGCCATTCCGAACGGCGCGCCCTGCATGCCGAGACCGATGCGGTCGTGCAGGCAAAGGCGACGGCCGTGCTGAAAGCGGGCATGACGGCGATCCTGTGCGTGGGCGAAACGCTTGCCGATCGCGACGAGGGCCGCACGATCCCGGTCGTCGCGACGCAGCTCGTCGGCTCGCTGCCGGCGGGCGCCAATGCGGACAATCTCGTCGTCGCCTACGAGCCGGTCTGGGCGATCGGCACGGGCCGCACGCCGACGGCCGCACAGGTCGGCGAGGTGCACGGGGCCATCCGTGCCGGCCTTTCCAAGAAATTCTCGGACGGTGCTAAGATGCGCATCCTCTATGGCGGCTCGGTCAACGGGCTCAACGCGCTCGAGCTGCTCGCCATCGCGAACGTGGACGGTGCGCTGGTCGGCGGCGCTTCGCTGCGTGCCGACGCGTTCGAGGCGATCGTCAAGGCCGCCCCGCGGCGCTAGGGAGAATGACCATGGATCATGCGACGCTCGGCGGCATCCACGCGACCATCGCCGAATATCTCGACGGACTCTACGAGGGCGACGCCGACAAGCTCGCCGCCATCTTCGATCCGGCGAGTTCGCTCACGTTCCTCGACGGCGGCAAGGTTAGCGTGCTGTCGCGCGATGCCTGGCTTGCCAATGTGCGCACGCGCGGCAAGCCGAAGGACGCGGGCCTCGAGCGCAAGGATCGCGTCCTGTCGGTCGATCTCGCGGGGCCCGACATGGCGTTCGCGAAAGTGGCCTGCCAGATTCCGCCGCGCTATTTCACCGACTATCTGTGCCTGCTGCGCGTCGACGGCCGCTGGCGGGTGGCGCAGAAGGTCTACACCACCCAGCCGCGGCCGTAGCTCACGCGAGATCGAAGACCAGCACTTCGCTCTCGGGTGCAATACCCTTGAGCTTCAGGGCGCTGGCCTGCGAAACGGCCGCACCGTCGCCTTCCTTGAGCACGGTGCCGTCCATCTCGACGCTGCCGCGTGCGACCTGCACCCAGGCGTGGCGCCCGGCGCGCAAGGTCAGTTCCGCGGTCTTGCCGGCCTCCAGGATCGACGCGTAGAGCCGCGAGTCCTGGTGGATCTCGACCGACCCGTCGGCACCGTCCGGCGACACGACGAGCGCCAGGCGGTTGAGCTTCGCGTCGCGGCCGAAGGCGCGCTGGGCATAGCGCGGCGTGTGGCCGCTGCGGTCGGGCATCAGCCATATCTGCAGGAAGTGCACGGGGGCATCGCCCGACGGATTGAACTCCGAATGCAGGATTCCGGTGCCGGCACTCATCGCCTGCACCTCGCCCGCGCGCAGCACCTCGCCGTTGCCCATCGAATCCTTGTGCTCGATGGCGCCGTCCAGCACGTAGGAGATGATCTCCATGTCGCGATGGCCGTGCGTGTCGAAGCCGGTTCCCGGCGCCACGCGGTCCTCGTTGATGACGCGCAGCGACCGGAAGCCCATCTGGCCGGGGTCGTAGTAGCTGCCGAACGAGAAGCTGTGACGGCTCTTCAGCCAGCCGAAATCGGCAGGTCCGCGCATCTCGGAGGGACGGACGACGATCTTGGGGGCGTTCACGGCAGTGGTCCTTTCGGTTCGGGGGAACTTGATGCCCGAAAGATAGGGTTACACCTTGTAGACAACAATACTCGTAATATCGTATTTATTATTCGTTTTTAGACAACAACAAACGAAACCGCCCTCCGCTGGATTTCCCCGGCACTTCGCGATAGAACGCTGCTCCTTCCGCTTTCCTTGGAAAAGTCCCCGAAAATGGCAACCGTCATCACCGTCATCCATCTCCTTGTCGCCTTGGCGCTCGTCGGCGTCGTGCTGATCCAGCGCAGCGAAGGCGGCGGGCTGGGCATGGGCGCCAGCTCGAGCGGCGGCATGGGCGGCTTCATGACCGCCCGCGGGACCGCGAACCTGCTGACGCGGGCGACGGCGGTCCTCGCGGCGGCATTCATGGTGACCAGCATCTCGCTGGCGATCCTTGCCGGCGGTCATGGCAAGCGCACCGCCGATCCGCTGGCCGGCCCGCTGCCTACGCTTCCGGCCGCTCCGGAAGCTCCGGTCACGCCGGCACCGCCGGTCGCGCGCTAGAAAACGTCACGCGACTCGGGATTTGTCCCGAAGTCGCGTCAATCCCGAAATTTTGGCCAGATTCGCGGACCGCATCACGGTTCCGCTTGGGCTGCGCGTGGTGAGGAGCTATACGGAGGGCCCATGACGCGGTTCATCTTCATTACCGGCGGCGTGGTCTCCTCTCTCGGCAAGGGATTGGCATCCGCGGCACTCGGTGCGGTCCTGCAGGCGCGCGGCTACAAAGTCCGCCTGCGGAAACTCGACCCCTATCTCAATGTCGATCCGGGCACGATGAGCCCGTATCAGCACGGCGAATGCTACGTGACCGACGACGGGGCGGAGACCGACCTCGATCTCGGCCACTACGAGCGGTTCACCGGCGTGCCCTCGCGCCAGTCGGACAACATCACGACGGGCCGCATCTATTCCAACATCATCGCCAAGGAACGGCGCGGCGACTATCTGGGCGCCACCGTCCAGGTCATTCCGCACGTGACCGACGCGATCAAGGAATTCGTGACGGCCGACCTCGGCGACACGGATTTCCTGCTGTGCGAGGTCGGCGGCACGGTCGGCGACATCGAGAGCCTGCCGTTCCTCGAAGCGATCCGCCAGCTCGGCAACGAGCTGGGCCGCGAGCGCGCGTGCTTCGTGCATCTGACGCTGGTGCCGTGGATCGCCTCGGCGGGCGAACTCAAGACCAAGCCCACGCAGCATTCGGTCCAGCAGCTCCAGTCGGTCGGCATCCGCTGCGACATCCTGCTGTGCCGGTCCGAGCACGATATCCCGGTTTCGGCGCGCAAGAAGATCGCGCTGTTCTGCAACCTGCGCGAAGAAGCGGTCATCCCGGCGCTCAACGCGCGCTCGATCTACGAAGTGCCGATCCAGTATCACCGCGAAGGCTTCGACCACGAAGTGCTGCGCCATTTCGGCTTGCCGCAGCCCGAGCCGGATCTCGGCCGCTGGACCGAGATCGTGCGCCGCGTGACCCAGCCCGAGGGCGAGGTCGAGATCGCGATCGTCGGCAAGTACACGAATCTGCTCGACGCCTACAAGTCGCTGAACGAGGCGCTGACGCATGGCGGGATCGCCAACAGCGTGCGCGTGAAGCTCAACTGGATCGAGAGCGAGTCGTTCGAGGGCGAGGGCGCTAATTTCGACGCGCTCGACGGTGCCCACGCGATCCTCGTCCCCGGCGGTTTCGGCGAGCGTGGGGCGGAAGGCAAGATCCGCGCGGTGCGCTATGCGCGCGAGAAGAAGGTGCCGTATTTCGGCATCTGCTTCGGCATGCAGATGGCGTGCATCGAGGCTGCCCGCACGCTCTGCGGCATCGAGCAGGCGAGCACCACCGAATTCGGCCCCACGCCCGAGCCCGTCGTCGGCCTGCTGACCGAATGGGTGCGCGGCAACGCGCTGGAAAAGCGCGGCCTGGGCGACAACAAGGGCGGAACCATGCGGCTCGGCGCCTATGAATGCGATCTCGCCAAGGGCAGCATCGTCGCGGACATCTACGGCAAGTCGCGCATACAGGAACGCCACCGGCACCGCTACGAAGTGAACATCAACTACAAGGCGATGCTGGAGAAGGCGGGCCTGCGCTTCTCGGGCATGTCGCCGGACGGCGAACTGCCCGAGATCGTCGAGATCCCCGACCATCCGTGGTTCGTCGGCGTGCAGTTCCACCCCGAGCTCAAATCCAAGCCCTTCGAGCCGCACCCGCTGTTCACGAGCTTCGTCAAGGCAGCGGTCACGCAGAGCCGTCTGGTGTAGGATCGGGTCCATGACCCAGCCCAAGACCGTTTCTCTCGGCAATTTCCAGATCGCCAACAACCGGCCCTTCGCGCTGATCGCGGGGCCGTGCGCGCTGGAAAGCCGCGCGCACGCAATGGAGATGAGCCACGCGCTCGTCGAACTCACCGGCAAGCTCGGCATCCCGCTCATCTACAAGACGAGCTTCGACAAGGCGAACCGCACGTCGCTGGCCGGCGGGCGCGGGCTCGGCATGGAAAAAGGCCTGCCGATCATGGCCGACATCCGCGAGAAGTACGGCTGCCCGGTACTGACCGACATTCACGATGCGGCCCAGTGCGCGCCGGTGGCAGAAGCGGTCGACGTGCTGCAAATTCCGGCCTTCCTCTGTCGCCAGACCGACCTGCTCCTTGCGGCCGGTGCGACGGGCCGCGCCATCAACGTCAAGAAGGGCCAGTTCCTCGCCCCTTGGGACATGAAGAACGTCGTCGCGAAGATCGCGAGCACGGGCAACGAGAAGATCCTGCAGTGCGAGCGCGGCGTGACATTCGGCTACAACACGCTGGTGTCCGACATGCGCGCGCTGCCGATCATGGCGGAGAACGGCTATCCGGTCGTGTTCGATGCCACGCATTCCGTCCAGCAGCCCGGCGGGCAGGGCGGTTCGACCGGCGGCCAGCGCGAGTTCGTGCCGGTTCTGGCACGTGCCGCGATCGCCATCGGCGTTGCCGTCGTCTTCATGGAAACGCACCAGGACCCGGACAAGGCGCCGTCGGACGGGCCGAACATGGTGCCGTTCAAGCAGCTGGGCGGCATCCTCGCCGAGCTCAAGGAATACGACGCGATCGCCAAGCGGCGCGCCGCAAACTGACGGTGCGAACGCGGCATGAAGATTTCGGTTCACATCGAGGCAGGGATCGTTCGGGTCGTCCAGTCGGGCGAGTTTGACGTCGAATCGTATATCGACGCGCTCGCTTCGGCCGTGATGCTCCCCGACCACCGACCGGGCATGCCGGTGATTTCCGACGTGTCGGCCATCACGAAGAATGCGTCCGTCGGGGATCTTGACCGCATCCGCGATGCGCTCTCCGGTGGCCGGCTTAAGGATCTGCGGCCGCGGCGCTATGCGCTTGTCTCGCCGTCTGCGATTTTCAGCGTCATGGCGAAGCTCTACAGCGAAATGGTCGTCGAGGCGGCGCCCAGCGTGGCAGGCATGGTCGATATCCGGCGCTTCTCCACCACCGAAGAGGCCGAGGCCTGGGTGCGCGGCGCGCCCTAGTTCCGTTTCCTTTTCAGCGTCGCCTTGAACTTCCGGTCCCGCTTGATCGCGCGCTCGCGCTTCAGCGCTTCGCCCACGCTCTCGAATTCCTCGACATGGACGAGCCGCCAGGGCCCGCGTCCGCGTGTGAACTTGGCCCCACCCGGCTTCTCGCCGTTGTGCTGGGCCAGCCGCCGCTCGAGATCTGTCGTCTGACCCGTATAGACCGTGCCGGCGGCATTGAGGATCGCGTAGACGAAGCGCATGGCTTCATTCTAACGTCGTCGGCAACGAAAACGGGGGAGAGAAACATGGCCGAAGCCTTCAGCGCGCGCGATCTTGCCAAGCTTGCGGAATACGACACGCCGACGATGTGCAACGCGCTGGAGGTGATGGATCCGCGCTGGCGCGTCTCCGGCTTCACCGTGCGCCCGATGGTCTGCCAGTATCCCGACCTCAAGCCCATCGTCGGCTACGCGCGCACGGCGCGCATCGCGTCGACCGAACCCAACAAGCTGCAGGGGCCGGCTGCCAAGAAGGCGCGGCTCGACTACTACCAATATATCGAGAGCGGCGGCCCGCGCCCGTCGGTCTGCGTGCTGCAGGATCTCGACGGCGACCGGGCCGGCTTCGGCGCCTTCTGGGGCGAGGTGCAGTCGAACATCCACAAGGGGCTGGGAAGCCTCGGCGTGGTCACCGACGGCTCGATCCGCGACACGCACGTCTGGGCCGACGGCTTCCAGGCGCTGTCGGGGTCGGTGGTCCCTTCGCATGCCTGGGTGCATGCGGTCGATTTCGGCGGCGAGGCGAACGTCTTCGGCATGCGCGTGAAGTCCGGCGACATCATCCATGCCGACCGTCATGGTGCGGTCATCGTGCCGCCCGAAGCGGTGCGCGGCATACCTGCGGTCGTCGATCTGCTGGTGCGCCGCGAGGCGGTGATCATCGGGGCGGCGAAGAAGAAGGGTTTCAGCTTCGCCAAGCTCGCCAAGGCGATCGCCGACGCCGATGAGATCCACTAGATTGGACGTATTTATTAGGCTAATTTTCTTGACAATCTGAGGATGCTCCATATCATCCAGCACAGGTAAGACGTGCTGTTTGACATGGTGAAAAAGTCTGCCCGTCCACGTGCCGAAAGGCGCGGCGGGAAATCTTGGCGAACGCCTTCGCTCAGCAGAAGTTTCTTTACGCGATAAAAAGCCGTCAACGTCAACAGGGAAACCTGTGTCGTATCAATGCGTTGCCAGTTGACGGTCAATTTGCGTCAACTAACTTTTCCGGTTCTCGCGCGCGTAGACGGTCTCCAGCGCGATCCCGGGTGCGATGACGCCGAGAAGTTCTTCGGCCTGCGAGGTGTGCGCGATGGCCCCGCCGCGCGCGACGAGAACCGCGCGTACGATGGGGACTCGCCGCTTGCCGGCAAGATCGCGCAGGATCAGCGCCGACTGCAGCGGGGCAAGGCTCGGGTTGTAGGCCGCGTTCTCGGCATAGCGCCCGGTGATGATCGCATCGTCGGCGAGTTGCAGTGCCACACCGGCGTGTCCGCGCGTGTGCGGCGCGTAGGAGGCGCACGCGGCCCGACGCGCGGCTTCGACGAGCGCATCGCCCTTGCACTTGAGCCGGACCGGGCGCGTCGACATCGAGCCGCCGGCAAATCCGAGATCGGCCGGGCCGAACGCATCGGGCAGAAGGGCGGCAAGGCTGCGCTTGCGTCGCCCGACGATCACGGAAAACGGGCGTGTTCCGCGCGCAAGTGTTTCGACAAGGAACTGGCGGCAATGGCCGCACGGCATGGCGCTGACGGCGAGGGCGGCGATCCCGGTCTCGCCATGGTGCCAGGCATTGGCGAAAGCTGCCTGCTCGGCATGCACCGACTGCGCGATCGCGGTTCCCGGAAACTCGATGTTGCCGCCAAGATAGACGCGGCCCGTTTTCGCGCCGACGAGTGCGGCGCCGACGCGGAACCCGGAAACCGGCGGATCGGCGAGTGCACGCGCCTCCTCGGCCAGCCGGACGAGTGCGGCATCGCGTTGGCGGGCCGGCAATGCCGGGCGGATCGCGAATCCTTCCATCGGGAGCGAGGATAGCGCCACCCCTGTGCCCTTGTCGCGGGGGTGGGGTTCTGGTACCTCGCTGGTGCGGATCGAGCGGAGAAGCCTTACGCCCATGCATGTCGCCATGCTGTTCGACGTTTTCGGCACCTGCGTGGACTGGCGGACGTCGGTCACCCGCGAGGTTGCCGCAGTCGCCAAGGCCAAGGGCGTGGCCCTCGACGCCGCCGCATTCGCCGATGCCTGGCGCGCCAACTACGTGCCGTCGATGGCCGTGGTGATCGCCGGCAAGCGGCCTTATGCGCCGCTCGACGTCCTTCATCGCGAAACGCTCGTGAAGCTTTGCGCCGAATTCGGCCTCAAACTGACCGAGGCCGAGACCGACGATCTCAATTTCGCCTGGCACCGGCTCGATCCGTGGCCCGATACGGTCGCCGGACTCGACCGGCTGAAAGCGAAATTCATCCTCTCGCCGTTGTCGAACGGCAACGTGCGCCTGCTCGTCGATATGGCCAAGCGCGCGAAGTTGCCGTGGGATACCGTGCTGTCGACCGAAGTGTTCAAGGCCTACAAGCCGCAGCCGCAGACATATCTAGGGGCCGCCGCGATGCTCGGCCTGCCGCCCGAGCAGGTCATGATGGTCGCGGCGCACAACGCCGATCTTGGCCACGCCCAGAAGCTCGGCCTCAAGACCGCCTTCATCGCACGCCCGACCGAATACGGACCGCACCAGAAGATCGACTTCGCGCCCGACGGCGATTGGACATTCGTCGCGCGCGATTTCGGGCACCTCGCCGAGATGCTCGGCTGCTGAAACCGGAGACCTGCCGCACATGACCGCCATCGCCAATATCCGCGCCCGTGAAATCCTCGACTCCCGCGGCAATCCCACCGTCGAGGTCGACGTCGTGCTCGAGGACGGCACGCTTGGCCGTGCCGCCGTTCCGTCGGGTGCATCGACAGGCGCACACGAGGCGGTGGAGCTGCGCGACGGCGACAAGAAGCGCTACATGGGCAAGGGCGTCACCAAGGCGGTCGGCGCGGTAAACGGCGAACTGTTCGATGCGCTCTCCGGCTTCGATGCCGGCGACCAATTGAAGATCGATCGTACGATGATCGAGCTCGACGGCACGCCCAACAAGGCGCGCCTTGGCGCCAACGCGATCCTCGGCGTCAGCCTCGCGGTCGCCAAGGCGGCTGCCCAGGCCGCCGGCCTTCCGCTGTTCCGCTATGTCGGCGGTGCGCGCGCGCACGTGCTGCCCGTGCCCATGATGAACATCGTCAATGGCGGCGCGCATGCCGACAATCCCATCGACATCCAGGAATTCATGGTGATGCCGGTGGGTGCGAAGACCGGGGCGGAGGCGATCCGCATCGGTTCGGAGATTTTCCACGCGCTCAAGAAGCGCCTGTCCGACGCGGGCCTCGCGACCAACGTGGGCGACGAAGGCGGCTTTGCGCCGAACCTCAAGAGTGCGGACGAAGCGCTCGGCTTCATCGCCAAGTCCGTCGAGGCGGCGGGCTACAAGCTCGGCAGCGACGTGGTGCTGGCACTTGATTCGGCGTCGACCGAGTTCTTCAAGGACGGCAGGTATCACATGGAAGGTGAAGGCAAGACGCTCGACGCCGCCGGCATGGTCGCGTTCTATTCCGACCTGGTGAAGCGCTACCCGATCGTGTCGATCGAGGACGGCATGGCCGAGGACGACCTCGCCGGCTGGAAGGCGCTGACCGAGGCACTGGGCGCCAAGGTCCAGCTCGTCGGCGACGACCTGTTCGTGACGAACCCCAAGCGCTTGGCGATGGGCATCGAGAAGGGCCTCGCCAACTCGATCCTCATCAAGGTCAACCAGATCGGCACGCTGTCCGAAACGCTGGAGGCTGTCGAGATGGCCCAGCGCGCCGGCTACACGGCCGTGATGTCGCACCGCTCGGGCGAAACCGAGGATTCGACCATCGCCGATCTGGCGGTCGCGACCCATTGCGGGCAGATCAAGACCGGTTCGCTGCCG
>CAYQDN010000017.1:72584-75261 GCA_964416335.1 uncultured Azospirillum sp. | reverse complement strand
GCACAGGGCGGCCGTGAACACCGTCTGCACGTCGCAGTTGAGGCAGCGCTCGGCCTCCTTGTAGGCGAGCATGTCGTCGTAGCCGAGCTCGACCTCGATCCGGATGTTCTTCAGCGTCTCCGACGGATCGCGCTGCGGCACCTTGTGGCGCTGGTCGTTGGCGATGTCGTTGTCGTAGGACCACTCGTGGATGCCCATCTTCTGGCTGACGAGCGTGACGCCGGGGGCCGGGCGCACCGCGGGGTCGAGCCCGTGGCACACGCGGTCGATCGACACGGCGGCGTCGTGGCCGTGCGCCACCGCCCAGATGATGTTCTTGGGCCCGAAGGCGGCATCGCCGCCGAAATAGACCTTGGGATGGGTCGAGCGCAGCGTCTTGGCGTCGACGACCGGCATGCCGGACTTGTCGAAGTCGAGCCCGATGTCGCGCTCGATCCACGGGAAGCTGTTTTCCTGCCCGATCGCGACCAGGATGTCGTCGCACGGGATCTCGACATCGGGTTCGCCGGTGGGGACGAGGTTGCGCCGTCCCTTGGCGTCGAACTCGGGCTTCACCTTGGTGAAGCGCATGCCGGCAAGCTTGCCCTTCGCGTGCAGCACTTCCTTGGGTACGAGGAAATTCTTGATCGGGATGCCTTCGTGCGAGGCGTCTTCCTTCTCCCAGGGCGAGGCCTTCATCTCCTCGAAGCCCGAGCGCACGACGACGGTGACCTCTTCGCCGCCCAGCCTGCGGGCCGAGCGGCAGCAATCCATCGCCGTGTTGCCGCCCCCCAGCACGATGACGCGCTTGCCGATCGAGGTGGTGTGGCCGAACGACACCGACGACAGCCAGTCGATGCCCAGATGGATGCGCGAAGCCGCTTCCTTGCGCCCCGGCACGTCGAGGTCGCGCGCGCGCGGCGCCCCGCAGCCGACGAACACGGCGTCGTAGCCCTCGTCGATCACGGCCTTGAGGCTGTCGACGCGCTTGCCGAGGCGGAGTTCCGGCTCGAGGGCGAGGATGAAGCCCACTTCCTCGTCGATCACGGATTCGGGCAGGCGGAATTTGGGGATCTGCGTGCGGATCATGCCGCCGGCGAACGGGTCCTGCTCGTAGATCGTCACGGCATAGCCCGCGGCCAGCAGGTCGCGCGCGACGGTCAGCGAGGCGGGGCCGGCACCGATCACCGCCACGCGCTTGCCGTTGCGTTCGACGACCGGGGCAGGCATGCGGCCCGACACGTCGCCCTTGTTGTCGGCGGCCACGCGCTTCAGGCGGCAGATCGCGACGGGTTCGTCCTCCACGCGGCCGCGCCGGCACGCGGGCTCGCACGGCCGGTCGCAGGTCCGCCCGAGGACGCCCGGAAACACGTTCGATTTCCAGTTGACCATGTAGGCGTCGGCAAAGCGCTTGCCGGCGATGAGGCGGATATATTCGGGGACCGGCGTGTGCGCCGGGCAGGCCCATTGGCAGTCGACGACTTTGTGGAAATAGTCAGGCGACGCGATGTCGGTCTGTTCCAAGTTCGAGCGCTCCTCCCGGAGGCGCCGGCCCCAGCCGCCGCCCCAACGCGACCGGGCTCCCTTGGGGGATGCTCCGGGCTTGGCCGTCGCGGACACGAGTCCGCAAAAGCAGCCACAGGCTAGGTCACGGCTCGGTCCCTTGGCAAGGAGGGTCCCGTAACGGGGGCGGGCCGGACCCTTTCGGGAGTCCGGCCCGCCCGGCCGGCCGTCAGGTCTTGGGATTGCTCAGGATTTCGGCACAGGCGCGCGCGACGTCGGAGTCCGTCGTCTTGCTGCCGGGCATCATGGCGAAGCCGCTCTTCTCGACCACGCTGCTGCGCTCCCACGAGCTTGTCTTGGCGAGCTCGGCGATCTTGATCGTGGCGTCGCCCTGCGCCTGGAACTGCGTGACGCAGATCGGTGCCAGGGCCCCGACCACGGCTTCGCGCGATGCGGTCGAGACGCGCTTGTCGGCCGTGCCGCCGGTGACCCAGCCGCCCCAGTTGAAGCCGACGATGGTGAGCACGATGGCGCCCGCGACGGCGCCCCATGCGAAGGGGGTGGTGTCGACGGGAAGGGAGGGAAACTTCATGGGATGTCCTTTGGAAGCCGCCGGGCGATGGCCCAAGGCGGCACGGGTCTGCCCCACCTCGCAGAATCGGGATCAATCGGTCTTGATCGCGCGCGGACGGTGGGTAAGCCGCGGCGACGGCATCTCGGGGAAGGCGTACGCCCGTCAGACGGGCGCGCGCAGGAGGGCGTAGGCCACGATCAGGACGGCCAGCAGGGCTGGAACATAGACGGGGGGAACGAGATATTTCGACATGCGCTACTCCACGCAAAAGCGGGGGCGGGAGCGCTGGTCTCTCTCAGCCATCGAAGCCGGAGCCTTGTCGATGGTGCAGGACCCTACACCTCGCGCTCCGCAGCGTCCATGCCGCGTTTGTGCGCTCAGATGGCCTTTTCGTCCGTCATGACGCGCGCGAGGATCGGCGCGAGCAGGCGGTCGCTCGCCTGGTCCTGGCGGAACGTGACGCCCATCGTGCCGGGGGCCATCCGCGCCACGCGCGCGGTCAGGCGCGTGCCGGAAAGCTCGACCGCGACCTCGGTGCCCGCGCGCAGCTGGTACGTCCCGGCGACCTGCGCGCCGCCGCGCGACAGGTCGGTCACGCGCGTGTCGGTCGCGTTGCCGGCC
>CAYQDN010000017.1:23098-72484 GCA_964416335.1 uncultured Azospirillum sp. | reverse complement strand
GCGGCCTGCACGTTGCGCACGATCTCCTGCGTGGCCGAGGCCTGCTGGTCGACGGCGGCGGCAAGGGCGGTCGAGATGTCGTTGATGCTGGCGACGACGGACGAGACCCTGGCGATGGTCGCCGTCGCGTCGGCGGTCGTGGTCTGCACGGCCTCGATGCGGCGCGAGATGTCGTCGGTCGCGCGCGCGGTCTGGGTGGCGAGGCTCTTGACCTCGCCGGCGACGACCGCGAAGCCCTTGCCGGCATCGCCCGCGCGCGCCGCCTCGATCGTCGCGTTGAGGGCCAGCAGGTTGGTCTGCCCGGCGATCTGGTTGATGAGGTTGACGACGTCGCCGATCTCGCTGGCGGCCTTGGCCACGCTGGCGATGCTCGTGTCGGCCGCGCGCGTCTCGCTCACCGCCTGCAGGGCGATCCGCGAGGCCTCGGCCACCCGGTGCGAGATCTCGCGGATCGAGGCGAGCATCTGCTCGCTCGCGGCCGCGACCGCGCCCAGATTGTCCGCACTCGCGGTGGTCGCGCTGCGGATCTCGCCGGCCGAGGCGTCGGCCGCGCCGGCAAGCTCGGTCATCTTCTTCGCCGTCGTCTCCAGTTCGCGCGCGGCCTCCGCCAGCGCTTCGAGCACGCCGCCGATGGCAGCGTTGAAATCCGACGTGTGCCCCTCGATGATCGTCTGACGGCGGGCCTTGTCGGCCCGTTCGCGCCTGGCGACTTCCTCGAGGCCGCGCGCGGACCGGCTGCGCTCGACGAAGGTGACGAGGGCGCGCTCGAGCAGGCCGACCTCGTCCCTGCGCCCGCTGCTGGCGACCGCGGCGTCGAGGTCGCCGTTGCCGGCCCGGTCGAGCTGCCCGACGATCCGGCGCAGCGGCGTGGAGACGAGCCGCACGGAAACGACGATCACGAATGCCAGCACCAGCGCCACGCCCGCAAGCGTCGTCGCGGCGATGACCGTGAAGCTGCCCGAATAGACCTGCTCGCCGCGCACGTTGAGTTCCACGATGCCCTTGGTGTTCTCGTCGGCGACGGCCTTGAGATCCTTGCTGAGCGCGATGCGCACGTTGCGGTTGGCGTCGTTGTCGCCGAAGGCGCGTGCGGCGGCCGCGTTCACCTCGTTGCCCAGCCGCACGAGCTCGCGGCGGAACCGGATGAACTGGTTTACGTTCGCCTTCAGTCGCGCGAAGGCCTCGCGGTCGGCGGGCGGCACGATCGTCTCCCACTCGGCGACCGTCCTGTCCAGCCGGTCGAGCGAGCCCAGCAGGTTGTCGCCGTAGCGCTTCACCAGCGGCGGTTCGCTCGACATGTAGACGCCGCGCGATTCCATCACCGCCTCGTTGACCAGCCCGTTGACGCGCTCGGCAAGGGCCGCACGCCGCCCCGCGTCGTCGAACTCCGAGGCGATGTCGTGGTAGGTGCGGATCGACTGGAGCCCGACGCCGCCGACGAGCAGGGCGAGGGCCGCCATCATCGCGACGAGGGCGGCGAGTTTCTTGGCAAGCGAGAGGTCGGTGAAAAACCGGGTCATGTCGGAAGCTCCGGAACGAGGGCAGCCGGCCGGGATTCCAGCAGCCCGCCGGCCGCTCCGTGCGTGCAAGTTTTGAGTGTTTCCGACAAGGGGCACAATCGTAGTGTCCGCGCGACCCCGGCCGTTGCCGCTGCCGATGTGCGGCGGGGCAGGGCCGATTCGGGGCAGGGCGGGACCGGATCAGGTGGCAGCCAAAACAATAATTTAGGCAGCTATCAATTGATAAATGTGCCTTTCGGCCATATCTTCGGTAATTAGAGAGAGAACGATGGAAAACACCGAGAACAGCAAAGTCATTCTCAACCTGCTGATGGTCACGGCCGTGTTCTGCGCCATCATGGGCGCCATCGGCTATGTGGTGACGCGCTATCCCGAGCTGCTCGACGGCGCCTCGACGATGGTCGACGGCGTGGCCGTGGCCGTGCCCAACATCGTCAGCACCGAGCCGATGACCTATCGCTGCCGCGTGTCGAAGGAATACGTGATGGACGGCAATTCCAGCCAGGTCCGCACGACCGCCCTCGTCACGAATTGCGGCCACGAGCCGACCGCCAGCAAGAACTGACGGCAAGAACTGACCCGCTCCCGGAGCACCTCCCCATGATCCAGACCACCGTCGCCGGCAGCCTGCCGAAACCCTCGTGGCTGGCCGCCCCGCAGACGCTGTGGGCGCCGTGGCGCCAGACCGGTGCCACCCTCGCCGAGGCGCAGGCCGACGCCACGACGCTGGCCGTGCGCCTGCAGCGCCAGGCCGGCATCGACATCCCCAGCGACGGCGAGCAGGCCCGCCAGCATTTCGTCCACGGCTTCCTTGCCGGCGTCACCGGCATCGATTTCGAGAACAAGGTGACGATGGGGATCCGCAACAACCGCTACGACGCCCAGGTGCCGCAGGTGATCGGTGCGCTCAAGCGCCGCGGCCCCGTGCATTCGATGGAAGCGCGCGCCGCGCGCGCGGCCGCCGACGGCAAGGTCAAGTTCACGCTGCCCGGCCCCATGACCATCGTCGACACGATCGCCGACCGCTTCTACGGCGACCGCGTCAAGATGGCGATGGCGTTCGCCGAGCTCCTCAACGAAGAGGCGCGCGAGCTTGCCGCCATCGGCATCGACACGATCCAGTTCGACGAGCCGGCCTTCAACGTCTTCACCGACGAGGTGCTCGACTGGGGCATCCCGGCCCTGCTGCGCGCGGCCGAGGGGCTCAAATGCACGACGGCCGTGCATGTCTGCTACGGCTACGGCATCAAGGCCAATATCGACTGGAAGAAGACGCTGGGTGCCGAATGGCGCCAGTACGAGCGCATCTTCCCCGCCCTCGCCAGGAGCAAGATCGACCAGGTGAGCCTCGAGGTCGCCAATTCGAAGGTGCCGATCGAGTTCATCGGCCTGCTCAAGGGCAAGGACGTGCTCGTCGGCTGCATCGACGTGGCGAGCGAGACGGCCGAAACGCCCGAGGAAGTCGCCGCCACGATCCGCCGCGCGATGAAATTCGTCGACCCGGCGCAGCTCTTCCCCTGCACGAACTGCGGCATGGCGCCGATGGCGCGCGAGCTTGCCTATGCCAAGCTTTCCGCACTCAGTGCCGGTGCCGCCCTCGTGCGCAAGTCGCTCTAGACTGGTACTCTACTGTCATGGCCGGGCTTGTCCCGGGCATGACGTGAAGAGGTTGAGCAAAACTTGACGGTACCCACAGATTTTTTCGCGAACGCCGGATCGGACCGGCCGCGTAGGTTCCACCCATGCGTCGTCGCCTGCCACCGCTGAACTCGCTGCGCGTCTTCGAGACCGTCGCCCGTCATCTCTCGGTTACCAAGGCGGCCGACGAGCTGTCGGTGACGCCTGCGGCCGTCAGCCACCAGATCAAGACGATCGAGGATCATCTCGGTATCGCGCTGTTCCAGCGCAACAAGGGCAACCTGCTGCTGACCGATGCCGGCCAGGCGATCCTGCCCGGCATCCGGGGCGCCTTCGAGCAGCTCGCCTCGGCGATCGAGGAGATCGACAATCTGGGCGACGCGGGCGTGCTGACGATCAGCGTGGCCCCCTCGTTCGCGGCCAAGTGGCTGCTGCCGCGCCTCGACAAGTTCCAGACTCGGTATCCCGAGATCGACGTGCGCGTCGCCGCCTCGATGTCGCTTGCCGATTTCCACGGCGACGGCGTCGATCTCGCGATCCGCTACGGGGCGGGGCGCTATCCCGACCTGCATGTCGAGCGCCTGCTCGACGAGGCGGTCTTCCCGGTATGCAGCCCCAAGCTGCTGAACGGCCCCGTACCGCTCGACATGCCCTCGGCGCTGAAGCACCAGACGCTGCTGCACGACGACAGCCCGGACGACGATCCGTCGTGCCCGACCTGGTCGATGTGGCTGAAGGCCGCGGGCGTTGCCGAGGTCGACGGCACGCGCGGGCCCAAATTCAACCAGTCGAGCATGGTGGTCGAGGCGGCCGTACTGGGCCGGGGTGTGGCACTGGGCAAGGCATTGCTGGCCGCGGCCGATCTTGCCGAAGGCCGGCTGGTCAAGCCGTTCGGCGACGCGGTGTCGGTCGATTTCGCCTATTTCATCGTCTGCCCGGCCGCGAAGCTGGTCTTGCGCAAGGTGTCGCTGTTCTGCGACTGGCTGCGCGAAGAGGCCGGCGCGGCGGCAGTGCCGCGGCGGGCCGCCGGCTAGAAATTCACCCGGCCGCCTTCGAGGAAGATCGTCAGCAGCGCTTCGACTTCCTTGTCCGCCGGCGTGCGCAGGTCCCAGGTGCCCGCGACATGGCCGTCGGTCGTGCGCACGATCGTGCCGCGCCCGCGCACCTCGACCGAACCCTTGTCCGAGCGGATGCCGAGCACGATGTCGAACGGCGTGGCCATCGGCGACCACGGCTTTTCCGCCTTCGCGCGCCAGCCGTTGCGGCTCCAGTCGACGATCTCGTAGCCTTCGCCGTCGACCAGCAAGGTGCCGCGCAGGACGCCGAAGCGGGCCTGGCGCCGTTTGTCTTCGGATTTGCCGTCGGTCATAAGGGTTCGATTCCGTCCGTGGATTGAGGCGCCAACCTAGCCGATCCCGGCGCCGGGGAAAAGCGGTGCCGGCTATTCGACGCGGATTTCCGCAAGCCGCGTCGTCACGGTGTAACGGAACGTGCCCAAAGGCCGCCCGCGATTGCCCAGTTCGGGCACCAGGCGCGCAAGCGTGCCGAAAACTTCGCCATCGCCGTCGGGCACCGGCGCAAGCGCGATCGTGAACCGCCCGCTGCCGGCCGGAAAGATCACGCTGCCGTCGGCCTGCGTTTCGGCACTCGGCCCGAACAGCACCACCGGATCGACCGAAGGTGCGGCAAGGCGTGCACGCGCCAGGACGGGCAGCAGCGGTTCGAGCACGGCCATCGGCGCGCGGCGCGCCGATTCCGCCGCGGCATCCGCGGGGCGCATGTCGTCGGCGCGGCCGGCGGTCTCGCCGACCAGCCGCAGGCGGCAGACGATCCGGCCCGGCGCTTCCGGGCTGCGCAGGGCGATCAGCCGCGTCGTGGCGGGGGCGAAGCCCGCCTCGATCTCCGGTGCCGCGAAATCGGCGACATAGCGGCCCTGCGCGATCGCGACGCGATGCGCGCGGCTTGCGCGCGCGGGCGAGACCGTCACGCCGGCACTGCGCCACACGGGCCCTTCGGCCAGGCGCGCATAGACGCGGTCGAGATCGGCGTCCGCGTCGAAGGCCGTGCGGATCGAAGCGGCGAACATCTCGCACGGGCCCGGCCCGGCGCAGGCCGGGGCGGCCCAGGCGATGGCCGCAAGACAGGCGAGAAGAAGGCGCTTCACGGGCGGCGGAACGCGTAGGTCGCGTCGAGCCGTTCGCGCAAGTAGGCGGCCCCGGTCGTGGTCGGGTAGCGGGGCGGGCGGGCAGGGCTCGTGCAGGTCGTCAGGCATTCGATGTTCGCGTCGCCGTTGGGATCGAGGAAAAAGGGGATCGACCAGCGCTCGCGGCCCGAGCGGTTGACCACCCGGTGCGGCGTGGAGACGTAGGTGTCGTTCGACCAGCGCATCAGGCAGTCGCCGATGTTGCACACGAATGTGTCGGGAAGGGGCGTGGCCGCGATCCATTCGCCCGAGCGCGCGCGCACTTCGAGCCCGCCCGCCGCGTCCTGCCACAGCACCGTGACGTTGCCATAGTCGGTGTGCGGGGCGGCCCCGTACTGGTCGGGCACGAACCGGCCGGGATGCGGCGGATAGTGCAGCAGGCGCAGCGTGGCGAGCGGCCGGTCGATCAGCTTTGCGAAATGGTCCTCGGCCAATCCCAGGTCGCGCGCGAAGGCGCAATGCAGGTCCTGGCACAGCGCCAGCATCGCGTCGAAATAGCCGAGCAGTGCCGCCCGGAACCCGGCGGGTTCCGCGGGCCACTGGTTCGGGCCGCAGAAGGGCTTGCCCGCGAGAAGATCGGGATCGTCGGCGGCAAGCTCGCGGCCCGCGTTGAAGCCTTCCTTGAGATCGCCCTTGCGCGACGGGTCGAGCTTCTCGTCTTCCAGCTTCACGTAGCCGCGGTTGTGGCGCGAGTTGCGGATCGTCACGGCGTTCTTGGCGGCGTCGGGCAGCGCGAAGAAGGTTTCGGCCGCCATACGCACCTGCGCCAGCAGCCCGGCGGACACGCCGTGGTTGGCGACATAGAAGAAGCCGGTGTCGCGGCACGCCTTGCCGATGCGCGCGGCGATGCCCGCGACATCCGACCGGTCGCGCAGGGCGCCGATGTCGATGACGGGAATCTCGCGGGCGCGCGGGGCCCGGGCGGGCTGGTCGGCGTCGTCGTTCACTTCGGCCGGAATCCGCCCGTGATCGCGTGGATCAGGATCGCCGCCGTCGCCGCGACGTTGAGCGACTGGATCTTTCCCGTACCCGGCAGCGTGACGACATGCTCGCACACGGCAAGCGTCGCGGGGGCAAGGCCGACCTCTTCGTTGCCGAGCACGAGGCACACGGGCTTGGGGCCCGTCGCGAGCTTCTGCATGGGCATCTGCGCGCCCGTGCCGATGGCCGTGCCCACGACCGTATAGAACATGCCGAGCTTGCGCAGCACGTCGGGCAGCCGGTGGATGCGGTAGACATCGAGCCACACGAGCCCGCCTTCCGACACGCGGTACGCGGCCTCCGACGGGGCGGCCTGTCCGGGATGGTCGGTGATGGCGAGATGCGTGAGGCCGAAGAACGCCGCCGTGCGCGCGATGGCGCCCAGGTTGTGCGGATTGCCGATCCCGTCGAGCACGATCAGCGGCTGCCAGCGCGAGGCCCAGACGCGCGCCTCGCCCACGTCGAACTGTTTTGCCGGGCGCGGGCTGGTCTCGGCGACGATGCCGCCGGTGAGCGGCGTGCCGGCGATCTTGGCCAGCGCTTCGGCCGGCACGATGCGGTGCGCGATGTTGCGCTGGGTTGCTTCGCGCAGCAGGGCACTGGCGGCCTGCGCCATTTCGGGCGCCACGATCAGCCGCTCGACCGACTCCGGTGCGCGCGCGAACAACGCTTCGACCGCCGGAAGCCCTGCGATGCGCAGGATGTCGCGCCGGTGGCGACCGTCATGCACGCGCGCATCGGGGCCGCGGCCACGGTTCGGGCCTTCCCGGACCTGCACGTCGTCGCGGTTGGGCTGGTCGGGCCGGCGGTCCGGGGCCCTCGGATGGGCCGGGCGGCGGCCGGGGCGCTTGGGCCGGTGCGGGGGCGGGCGGTTCATGGAACGCTGTTTACCGCGCAAACGGGACCGCGCGCTACGGGCCTGTCGTTGCATTGCAGCAAGGATCGCCGTATTTTCCGCGTCCCTTGGCGCGAGCCTCGCGCCGGAACCGACGGAACGACGATTATGGACGCAAAACCGGCCCCCGACCTCGACCGCATGCGGCATTCCTGCTCGCACGTGCTCGCGGCTGCCGTACTGAAGCTCTTCCCCGCCGCCAAGCTGGGCGTGGGCCCGGCGACCGACACGGGCTTCTACTACGACATCGAGACGCCGGTTCCGCTGACGACCGAGGACCTGCCCAGGATCGAATCCGAGATGCGCAAGCTGCGCGAGCGCAAGCTGCCGCTCGTGCGCACCGAAGTGCCGATCGCCGACGCCGTCGCGTTCATGGAGAAGACGGGCCAGAGCTACAAGGTCGAACTCCTCGGCCTGCTCGCCACGCGCGGCTCGACGGCCGCCAAGGGCCTCGAAGATCCCAATCTGGTCGAAGCCGGTGCCGCGGGCGTTTCCAGCGTGTCGTTCTATACGCTCGGCGACTTCACCGATCTCTGCCGCGGACCGCACGTGGAGCACACGGGCCAGGTGGGTGCGTTCAAGCTCACGAAGCTTGCCGGCGCCTATTGGCGCGGCGACTCGCGCAATCCGCAGCTGACGCGCGTCTACGGGACCTGCTGGGCGAACGAGCAGGACCTGAAGGCGTATCTGCATCGCGTGGAAGAGGCCGAGAAGCGCGACCACCGCAAGCTCGGGGCCGCGATGGGTCTCTTCCATCTCCAGGAGGAAGCGCCGGGCACGGTCTTCTGGCATCCCAAGGGCTGGACGCTGTTCCGCACGATCGAGCGCTACATGCGTTCGCGCCTGGAAGCCGACGGCTATGTCGAGGTCAAGACGCCCCAGCTCGTCGACCGCGTGTTCTGGGAGAAGTCGGGCCACTGGGCCAACTATCGCGACGCGATGTTCGTCGCCAAGCCCGGCAAGGAAGGCGAAGAGGAAGACCGCCTCTACGCCATCAAGCCGATGAACTGCCCGGGTGCGGTGCAGATCTTCCGCGTGGGCCAGCGCAGCTATCGCGAGCTGCCGCTGCGCATGGCCGAGTTCGGGGCCTGCCACCGCTACGAACCGTCGGGGGCGCTGCATGGCATCATGCGCGTGCGCGCCTTCACGCAGGACGACGCGCACATCTTCTGCACCGAGGACCAGGTGCCGGCGGAATCGCAGAAATTCTGCGACCTCTTGCGCGTCATCTACAGGGATTTCGGCTTCGCCGATCTCGTGGTGAAATTCTCCGACCGGCCCGAGCAACGCGCGGGTTCCGATGAAACCTGGGACAAGGCGGAAACGGCGCTTGAGAAGGGTGCCGAGGCTGCCGGCCTCGCGACGGTGCGCAATCCGGGCGAGGGGGCGTTCTACGGACCGAAGCTGGAGTTCGTGCTGCGCGATGCCATCGGCCGCGACTGGCAGTGCGGCACGCTGCAGGTCGATTTCGTGCTGCCCGAGCGGCTGGATGCCAGCTACATCGGCGAGGACGGCAACAAGCACCGTCCGGTGATGCTGCATCGCGCGATCCTCGGGTCGTTCGAACGCTTCATCGGCATCCTGATCGAGAACTATGCCGGCCGCCTGCCGACATGGCTTGCCCCGATCCAGGTCCGCATGGTGCCGATCGCCGACCGGCACGTGGATTTCGCACGCGACGTGGCGCGCCGTCTGACGGGCGCGGAACTGCCGCAGACGGACGGCGGCATCCGTGTCGATGTCGACGATTCGACCGAGCGCATGCAGAAGAAGATCCGCAACGCCCAGCTCGAGCAGATCCCCTACATGCTCGTGATCGGCGACAAGGAGGCCGAACTGGGCAAGGTCGCCGTGCGCCTGCGGTCGGGCCGCGACCTCGGCACCATGGCGGTCGAGGACGTGGTCGCGCGCATCAAGGCGGAGGTCGGCACGCGGGCCGATACCATCGACCCGCCGGCCCCCGTTCAGCAGGCCCCGACCCAGGCGAAGGCGCCGTAGCAGGCGCCGAACAGCCCGTGCAGGATCGCGAAGACCGCAAGGTCGATGAGCACGAGGGCCGCCAGCAGCGGCACGCCGACGCGCAAGACCAGCAGCGGGATCAGCCGCCAGGTGGGCCGCGGGGCGGCGATGCGCTGTCCCTGCACGGGTTCCTCGCTCATAGATAGGTGCCGGCGAGCGTGCGGGGGGTCGCCCCCGTGCCGAGCTTGAAGCGCGCGAGGCCGGGGCTGCGGTCGGTGTCGATCGTACCCAGATCGACCTTGCGCACGCCGGCGGCCTTCAGCGCCAGCAGCCCGCGCCACAGCACGAGATTGGCGGCGTTGCGCTTGCGCCCGTCGTCGGTGGTGGCCGCGACGTAATAGCTGGCGTCGGGCCCGTGGCGCACGAACAGGGCCCCGGCGACCGGCTCGTTGGCGTCCAGCGCCACGACCGCAAGCGTGGCGCGCGGCGCCTTCAAGCCGGCGATCTGCGCCACGAAATCGCGCGACGGTCCCTCGAAGCCCTTGGCGGCGTGCAGGTCCTCGTAGCGCGCGACGACCCAGTCGATCCACTTGCCCTGCGTGGCCGTCTCGACGCGAAGGCCGCCGCGTTCGGCGGCGGCAAGGCGGTTGCGCCATTTCGGGTGCAGCGTGGCGCGCAAGCGTGCCTCGTCGCCGGCCGCAAGATCGACGATCGCGCAGCTGTGCCCGGTATAGACGCGGCTGCGCCCGTGCCAGCTTGCGTCGTTCGCCGGCGCGGCCGCGATCTCGGGTGCGACGACGCCGAGGCGCGTGAGGCCGTGCGGGATCTTCGCCAGCAGCGCATCGGCAGCCGACTCGTTCGCGTCGAACAGCACGGGGCCGCGCAAGGCGAGCCACAGTTCGGCGAAACCCAGCCAGCGCCGTCCGACGAGTTGCAGCGCACCGCATACATTCCCGGCGTCGGTCGCAAGCAGGCGCAGCACGTTTTGTCGCCGCCAGCGGGCGGCGAGCCCGTAATCCCAATCCTGCTGGAGCGGCCAGAAATCCGATTGCCGGGCGGCGTCTTCCCAGGACCGGCGGTCGGGTTCGACAAGGATCTGCATGCCGTCCTTTTTTCGGCTCGCCCGCCGGCAAGGTCAAGTACAGAACACGATGGTATGCTATCGGAAATGGCGTTTTCGTCGTTAATTGCACGTAAAGATATAGGGCCTAGGCTCGGCCGCCAGTCCGACCGAAACGCGACGGAGCCTGCCTTGTCCGATCTGGCCGAACAGTCCGCGGTCAACGACACCCTGATGACGCAGGCCCCGCGCGCGGCCGCCGCCCCGCGCCGCTTCGATTTCGCGCACAAGGTCTTCCAGGTCGAGGACGGGATCTTCCAGCCCGATCCGGCGACCGACGAGCCGGTCTACAGCGTCGATCTCGGCGACGTGCGCGCCAGCCTCACCTTCGGCACGCTGCGCATCTCGTTCGGCATCGATCCCGACGGTGCCGATTCCCGCCTGCTCGACGAGGTCGCCAAGGCGCTCGCCTTCGTCAAGCGCATCCGGCCCGGCGACACGATCCCCAGCGAGCTGCTCGACGGCACGGCGTCGTGGGCGGTCACGCCGCAGTTCCGCGCGATCGCGCGCGGGCGCGTATGGGTCGGGCTGGTGGCCTGGCTGTCCGGCCAGAAGGGCGTGGGCGAGATCAGCAAGATCGAGCTTGCCAAGGTTTCCGAATCGGCCGAGGCGCGCGACCACGTGAACGCGGCCTTCGGCCGGCTGGCCGAACATCTGGGCTACGGGGCCGCCAACAAGGAGATGGTCGTCCAGAAGGTCGAGCGGCTGGTCGACGAACTTTCCTATATCGAGGCGCTGCGCGACCGGATCGCGCGCGCGCGCCGGGTGGTCGATGTCGTCAAGCGGCTGCGCGCCGTCTACAAGCGCGAGCGCAGCGTCAGGGAGGAGATCGAGCGCATCGTCCTGCTGATCGAGCAGCCGGTCGCCAGGCTCGAGGCGCAGGTCACCGAGGTCGATGCGCAGGCCGGCGAGACGTCGAACGCGCTGCGCAATCTCCTGCGCCAGATCGAGTTCATCCGCCGCACGCGCGACCGGCTGCATGCCGACCTGATGAAGTGGGACGACATCCTCGCCGCCTGGCACGGCGTGGAGGCCGAGCCCGACCAGCGGACCCACAAGCTCGTCCGGAACACCTACCGCTTCGTCGCGCGATATTTCCCCGCCGAATCGGAATGGGTGCGCTGAATGGACGCCGTCCCGGCCCCGGGCCCGACCGGATCGAATGCGGCCAAGCCCGAAGCGGGCGACCATCTGCTCGACGAAGCGCCCGAGGCGGCCCCCGCCCGGCGGTTCGAATTCGCCAACAAGGTCTTCAAGGTCGAGAACGGCGTCTTCCATCTCGACGAGTCGACCGACGAGCCGGTCTACACGGTCGATCTGGGCGACGTGCGCGCCTCGCTCACCTTCGCCACGCTGCGCGCCTCGTTCGGCGTCGAGCCGGAAAGCCCCGACGGCCTGCTGCTCGCCGACGTGAAGCGCGCGCTTGCCTTCGTGCGCCAGGTGCGCGCGGGCGACACCTTTCCCAGCGAGCTTCTCGACGGCACGGCCTCGTGGAAGGTCGATGCCCGCCACCGCGAGGTCGCGCGCGGGCGGGTGTGGGTCGGGCTCGTCACGTGGATGTCGGGCGGGCACGCGGACGAAACGATCCGCGTCGACGAGTTCGCCAAGATCGCAAGCTCGCCCGAGGCGCGCGCGCGCGTGCAGGCCGGCTTCGGCCAGCTTGCCGACACGCTGGGCTATCCGGCCGACCGGCGCGGCGACGTGGTCGAGCAGCTCGAGCGGCTGATCGACGAGCTGGCCTTCGTCGAGGCCCTGCGCGAGCGCGTGGCACTGGCGCGCCGGGTGGTCGGGATGCTGCGCGCCTTCAAGGTCGCCTTCAAGCGCGAGCGCACGCTGACCGAGGAGCTCGACCGGACGATCCTGCTCGCCGAACGGCCGGTCGCCGGGCTGGAGAAGCGGCTGGCGGCGGTCGATGCCCGCTCGGGCGATGCGCCCGAAGCCCTGCGCCATATGGCCGCACACGTCAAACTTGTCCGCGAGACGCGCGATGCCCTCCACGCCCAGATGATGAAGTGGGACGCCATCCTGACCGCCTGGGACGGGGTGACGACGGTGCCGGACGCCGAAACGCACCGGCTGATTCGCAATACCTACCGCTTTGTCGCAAGACATTTTCCGGTCGAAACGGCCTGGAAACGCTGACCCCGATACCCGATTGGCGACGCCCGGCAATGCGCTGTAAGATGGAGAAATAGTAGTGAAAATCCATCGTCTCTGGAGCGCACCGCCGCGCGGAGCAGCGTTTGATCGAACCGACCGCACAGCCCGGCGAGACCGACGCGCTGATGACCGAGGCGCCGCGCGAAGCGGCCCCGGCGCGGCGCTTCGATTTCGTCCACAGGGTCTTCAGCGTCGAGGGCGGCCTGTTCCAGAGCGATCCTGCGACCGACGAGCCGGTCTACAGCGTCGATCTCGGCGACGTGCGCGCCAACCTCACCTTCACGGCCCTGCGCTCGGCCTTCGGGCTCGAGCCGGGGAGTGCGGATTCCAAGCTGCTCGACGACGTGGCGCGCGCACTCTCCTTCGTGCGCCGGGTCAATCCCGGCGACACGATCCCCAGCGAGCTGATCGACGGTACGGCGTCGTGGACGGTCACCGAGCAGCACCGCGCCATCGCGCGCGGGCGCATCTCGGTCGGCCTCGTCGCGTGGATGTCGGGCAAGGGCGGCTCGCAGCAGATGAGCATGCTGGAACTGGCCAAGGTCGCCGAGGATCCGGAGACCAAGACGCGCGTGCAGGCGGCCTTCGGCAAGCTTGCCGAAGAGCTGGGCCTGGCTCCCGACCGCAAGGGCGACGTCGTGGGCCTGATCGACAAGCTGGTCAACGAGCTTTCCTACATCGAGGCGCTGCGCGAACGCGTGGCGCGCGCGCGCCGCGTGGTCGAGACGCTCAAGCGCCTGCGCGCGGCCTACAAGCGCGAGCGCGGCGTGTTCGACGAGATCGACCGCACGATCGCCCTTGCCGAGCCGCCGGTGGCCAAGCTCGAATCGCAGATCGGCGACGTCGACGGCCAGGCCGGCGAGACGGCCAATGCGCTGCGCACGCTGCCGCGCCAGATCGCCTTCATCCGCGAGACGCGCGACCGGCTGCACGCCCAGCTGATGAAATGGGAAGACCTGCTGGAGGCCTGGCAGGGCGTGTCGGCCGAACGCAGCCCGACCGCCCAGCGCCTGGTGCGCAACACCTACCGGTTCGTCGCGCGCTATTTCCCCGCCGAATCCGAATGGACGCGGTAAAAGCGGTCGGGTCCGGCGGACGGACGGAAGGGTAGCCCGTGGCAACGACGAAGCCGATGGAGCGCAGGAAGCTCGGCCGCGAGGAGCTGGCCAAGCGCATCGCCGCGCACGAACGCTTCCTCAAGAAGCAGACGGGCGGGGTGCGTCTGCAGGCGAATTTCTGCATCCTGCCGCGCAGCGACCTTCCCGGCCGCGACCTTGCCGAGGCCGAGCTCGTCGGTGCCGATCTCAGCGAGTGCGATTTCAGCCGCGCCAACCTGGCGCGCGCCAATCTCTTCGGCGCCAACCTCACCAACGCGTGCCTGGCCGACGCGAACCTGACGCGCGTCGACCTGCGCGGCGCCATGCTGAAGGGTGCCAATCTCGAAGGTGCGAACCTGATGCGCGCGGACATCCGCGACGGCTTCCTCGTCACCGCGAACGAGAACGGCGAGTTCGACTATTCGGTCGTCACGACCCAGAAATCGACCATCGACAACGCCAAGTTCACCGGTGCGAACCTGGGCGAGGCCAAGCTCGGCCGCGTCATGGGGCAGTCGACGGACCTGACCAACTGCAACCTGCGCGGGGCCAATCTTTCGGGCGCGGACCTCTCGAATTCCAACCTGTCGGGCGTGGTGTTCACCGGGGCCGACCTTTCCGACGCGAACCTGTCGGGCTGCCGGCTCAACGGGGCCGTGCTGGTGGGTGCCATCCTCGCCGGCGCCAATCTCGACGGGGCCGATTTGTGCGCGTGCCACTTCGTCATCGCCGACATGGAGAAGTGCGACCTCTCGCGCGCGGTGCTGCCGCGCACGCTGGCCGACATCGGCATGTCGTTCGGCGACATGGTCGTCTCGCACAACGACTGGCTGCGC
This sequence comes from uncultured Azospirillum sp., assembly GCA_964416335.1. Taxonomy (GTDB): domain Bacteria; phylum Pseudomonadota; class Alphaproteobacteria; order CACIAM-22H2; family CACIAM-22H2; genus Tagaea. The sequence continues at coordinate 58,075 of CAYQDN010000017.1, read as the reverse complement.
ACCGGCGGCACGCAAGGCGTGCAGATCGCGATCGACGGCGTCGATCTGGGGCCCATCGAATGGCCGGGCGTCACGCTGTCGGCCGCCAAGCTCCAGCGCGTCACGCTGGTGGGGGCCAAGATGCCGTCGGGCCGCTTCGACATGGCGAGCCTCGAAGGCTCGATGCTGGCGGGGTGCGAGCTGTCGAACGCCACGCTGCGCGGGGCCAATCTCGACAAGGCGGTGGTGGACGGGGCGAACTTCCGCGACGCGGATTTCTCGCCGCTGCCGCTGGCGGGGTCGGCCGGCACCAAGTGGCACGCGCGCCTGCGCGGGATCCGCGCGCACAAGACCGATTTCCGCGGCGCCAACCTCAAGGCGGTCGACCTCACCGAATCCTCGCTGCGCGACGCCGATTTCCGCGGTGCGGATCTTTCGGGCGCGCGCCTCGTCGACTGCGACCTGACGGGCGCGGACCTGCGCGAGACGACGATGACCGACGCCGACCTGCGCGGTGCGATGGGAATCAAATAGCCGGAAGAAGTCTCAGACGCGGCGGATCGACGGCCCGAGGCGGCGCTTCTCGACCGTGAAGCTGCGCGTGGCCGAGGTCGGCCGGCTGACGATCGGCTGGCTGAGGCCCAGCCGGTCGGCATCGGGGCGCAGATGGGCGGGCATCGGGCCGCTTTCCAGGGGCGCGCGCGGGCGCGCCCGGCGCGGGCCGTTGGAACGCGGCGGCTTCTTGGCCTTCACGTCGGCAAGGCGCACTTCGATCTTGCGCTCGCCCACGCTTGAGCCGTCGAGGGCGGCGATCGCGGCCTTGCAGTGCGCCTCGGTCGCCATCGTGACGAACGCGTAGCCGATGGCCTTGCCGGTCGCGGGATCGGTCGGGACCTGCGCCTGGATGACGATGCCGTGCGCGTCGAAAAGGTCGGCGAGCTTCTCGGCGTCGAGGCCGAACGGCACGTTGCCCACGAACAGGCGCGTGTTGTAGCTCTTGGCGGGTGCGGCGGCGGCTTTGGGCATCTTCTTTCGGGTCCCCGGACGATGGCGGGCGCGTTGGCCCGGCACCGATGTTGCAGTCTCGAAGTGTGATCCTTTCGGGCATCCCCGACTCGCGGGAAACGCTCGTCCCTGATCTGCTATTCCCGCATGGCCCAAGGCGCCATCCGGGGTCGGGCAGGGACTTGCAAAAGCCTATCCAAGGGGCACATCGCGGGAAAACTTCGTCGCAAACTGCGGCAACATGATGACACAGTTTGGCACTTGATGTGACGCGGCCGGCAGGCTTAGTTTCTCCGGCAACAGGCTTCCACGGATCGAAAATTGTTCAAGAAATTCCGCGCATTGGTCGTCGACGACGACGGCACCACCCGGCTGATGCTCCGCAGCATGCTGGAGGCCCTCGAATTCGCGTTCGTCGATACCGCCGCGGGCGCCGAGGGGGCCAAGCACGCCTTCCAGACCTCGCCCGACCAGTGGCCGGATATCGTCCTGTGCGACGTCAACATGAAGCCGACCAGCGGCCTCGAACTCGTCGCCTGGCTGAAGGCACAGCCCAAGATCGTCGCCCGCAACGTGCCCATCGTGATGGTCACCGCGCATTCCGACGCGCCGATCGTGCGCCGGGCGATGGAGCTGGGGGTCGCGGGCTACCTTGTGAAGCCGGTGCAGCCGATCGCCCTGCGCATGCGGATGGAAAAAGCCCTGCTGCCGCGCATGCTCTGACCCGGATTCCGGCTGCCCGCGACCCGCTGGCATCCGGCGGATATTGGGGTACTCTGCGATGCCGGATATGGTACGGGAGACTTCGCGACCAAAAACAAAAGATCCAATCTTCGGGAGGTAACGCCATGACCATCAATACCGTCCGCCGCTCGCTGATCCTGTCGGGTGCCGCCGCGGCCCTCGCGGCACCGTCGATCGTGCGTGCCCAGGCCCCGGTGACGCTGCGCGTCCACCATTTCCTGCCCGCCCAGTCGAACCAGCACACGCTCTGGCTGATGCCGTGGGGCGAGAGGGTCGGCCGCGAGTCGAACGGCCGCATCAAGGTCGAGGTCTATCCCTCCATGCAGCTCGGCGGCCGCCCGCCGCAGCTGTTCGACCAGTCGAAGGACGGCATCGTCGACATCGTGTGGACGCTGGCCGGCAACACGCCGGGCCGCTTCCCGCGCCTCGAGGTGTTCGAGCTGCCCTTCATCGCCGCCGACAAGGCCGAGCCGACGAGCCAGGCCGTGTGGGATTTCTACGAGAAATATTCCAAGGACGAGCTCAAGGAAGTGAAGACGCTCGCCGTCTTCGTGCACGGCAAGGGCAACATCTACACGAAGGACCGCGTCGTGAAGAGTGCCGCCGACATGAAGGGCCTCAAGATCCGCGTGCCGTCGCGCCCGATCAACGACACGCTGCAGCTGATGGGTGCAAGCCCGCAGAGCATCCCGGCCCCGGGCGTGCCCGAAGCGCTGGCCAAGGGCGTGGTCGACGGCGTGGTGATGCCGTTCGAGATCGTGCCGTCGCTGAAGCTCGACGAGCTGACGAACCGGGCGAGCGTCTTCGAGGGCAACCGCGCGCTCTACACGGTCGTGTTCCTCTATACGATGAACCTCGCCAAGTACAATTCGCTCCCCCCCGACCTGCGCAAGGTCATCGACGACAATTCCGGTGCCGGTCTCTCGCGCCAGCTCGGCAAGTTCTTCGACGAGTGGGACAAGCAGGGCGAGGCGGCCGTGATCAAGGCCAACATGCCGATCACCAAGATCGGCGGCGCCGATCTCGCCGGCTGGAAGTCGCAGAGCGAGCCGGTCACCAAGGCCTGGATCGAAGGGCGCGACAAGGCCGGCGACAAGGGCGGGGAACTGGTCAAGGCCGCACAGGACCTGGTCGCCAAGTACGCGGGCTGAACGACGGCCGCCGGGGGCGGGTGCCCGCACCCGGCGGCTTTCCGAAAACGGGAGACGACGATGGCTGGCTCGACCGCAGGGGCGGCAGCACCCCACGGTGCGGCCGGGAAGTTCCTCGAGAAGCTGACCGGGACCTGGGCCACGCTGGGCGGCTTCGTGCTCGCCGCGATCATGGTGATCGAAAGCGGCTCGGTGATCGGCCGCGGCCTGTCGGCAACGCCGGTGGGCACGTTCCTGGGCGTGCGCGGCATTTCCGGCGACACCGAGATCGTCGAGGTCTGCAGTGCCGTCGCGATCTTCGCCTTCCTGCCCTATTGCCAGCTGACGCGCGCCAACGTCTTCGTCGATTTCTTCACCAAGGGCCTGCCGGTGCGCGCGCGTTCCTCCCTCGACGCGGCCGCGAACCTGCTGTTCCTCGTGATCGCCTTCGTCGTCGCCTGGCGCCTGGGCCACGCGGTCGTCGAGAAGTGGGAATACCGCGACACGACGATCGTGCTACGCATCCCCGAAGTGGTGCCCTACGCGCTGTCGCTCGTCTCGGCCTGGCTGCTGGTCGCGACGACGGGCTATACGGTGCTGCGCAGCCTTGCCGAAATCCGCGACGGCCGCCCGATCGGTCCGCAACCCGACGGGGACCACTGAACGATGTCGAATTTCGCGGCCGGTGTCTTCAGCTTCGCGGTCCTGCTCGGTCTCCTCGCCATCCGCGTTCCCATCGCGGTCGCCATGCTCGCGGTGGGGGCGGGCGGCTACATCTATATCGACGGGCCTATACCCTTCCTCGCCTTCATGAAGGGGGCGGCGTACGACACCTTCGCCAACTACTCGTTCTCCGTGATCCCGATGTTCCTGCTGATGGGCAACGTCGCGTCGGGCTCGGGCCTGTCGACGCGCCTGTTCCGCGGGGCCAGCGCCATCGTCGGCCATTTCAAGGGCGGCATGGCGATGGCGGCGGTCACGGCGTGCGCTGCCTTCGGCACGATCTGCGGATCGAGCCTCGCCACCGCCGCGACGATGGGCCAGGTCGCGATCCCGGAGATGAAGAAATACGGCTATTCCGGCGGCCTCACGACGGGCTCGCTCGCCGCCGGCGGCACGCTCGGCATCCTCGTCCCGCCGTCGGTGCCGCTGGTGATCTACGCACTCCTCACCCAGCAGAACATCGCCAAGCTGTTTCTCGCCGCGTTCGTGCCCGCCGGCATGGCGCTGTTGGGATTCATCGTCGCCATCCGGCTCTATGTCGCGGTCAGCCCCGGGGCGGGGCCGGCGATGCCCAAGCCGCCCTTGCGGACGCGGCTCTCGATGGTCTTCCAGACCTGGCCGGTGATGATCATCTTCCTCGTCGTGTTCGTCGGCATGAACGGCGACTTCTTCTTCGACCGCAGCCTGTTCACGCCGACCGAAGGGGCCGCCATCGGCGCCCTGTGCGCGACGATCGCGGGCATCACCGTGGGCGGCAGCCGGTTCAAGGACATCGTCAAGGCGGTGCGCAGCACGGCCGGCCAGTCGGGCATGATCTTCCTGATCCTGTTCGGGGCGGCGCTCTACAACGCGTTCCTCGCGCGCACCGCGATGCCGCAGGTGACGGCCGAATGGGTGTCGGGGCTGGGCTATTCGCCGTTCCTGATCATGGCGCTGATCGTCGTGCTCTACATCCTGATGGGCTGCCTGATGGACAGCCTCAGCATGATCCTGCTGACGATCCCGATCTTCTTCCCCGTCGTGATGGGCCTGCATTTCGGGCTCAGCCCCGAACACACCGCGATCTGGTTCGGCATCATCGCCCTCATCGTCGTGGAACTGGGCCTCATCCATCCGCCGGTGGGGCTCAACGTCTACGTCATCAGCACCATCGCGCGCGACGTGCCCATGATGGAGACGTTCAAGGGCGTCCTGCCCTTCCTGTTCGCCGAATTCATCCGCGTGGCGCTGATCATCGCCTTCCCGGCGATCACGCTGCTGTTCATCAAGTAGGTCGATCCCGCATGACCGAGTACGCAAAGGCCCGCAAGGAACTCGCCGCCGCCCTGCGCTGGGCCGCGCGCATGGAACTCAACGAGGGCAACTGCAACCATTTCAGCCTGCAGGTCGCCCCCGACCGCTTCCTCGTCAACCCGTGGGGGCCGCACTGGCGCGAGATCAAGGCGAGCGACCTGCTGCTGATCGATTCGAAGGGCACGATCCTCGAAGGCAGATGGCCGATCGAGGACACCGCCCTCCACATCCACACGCGCATCCATATCCGCCATCCCGACGCCGTCGCCGTCCTCCACACCCACATGCCCTATGCGACCGCACTCTGCTCGATCGAGAACGGGCGCCTCGAGCCATGCATCCAGTCGGGCATCCGCTTCTACGACCGCATCGCCTATGACGACGACTACAACGGCTTCGCGCACGGGCCGGAGGAGGGCGACCGCATGGCCGCCTGCATGGGCGGCAAGCCGGTGCTGTTCCTCGCCAACCACGGCATCATCGTCACCGGGCCCACGCTCGCGCAGGCCTTCGACGACCTCTATTATCTCGAACGCGCGGCGACCATCCAGGTGCTCGCGATGTCGACCGGCCGGCCGCTGAAGATCGTGTCCGGCCAGATCGCCGCGCGCACCGCGCGCGAAAAGGCGCAAGGCCGCAAGGCCTACGACGAGGCGCACTTCGCCTCGATCCTGCGCATGCTCGACCGCGAGGAACCCGAATACGCGGAGTAGGGTCGGCTCTCGCTTCCCCCGTCATGCCCGGCGAATGCCGGGCATCCACGTCTTTTGTGATTCTGCGCGCGCTGTAAGTCGTGGATGCCCGGGACAAGCCCGGGCATGACGGGTGAGGGCGGTGCGCGCGACGGAGCCGGGCGTTCACACCTTTCCATTGCAATATTAAATTCCTATGATAGGATGATCGAGGTTGCCGGAGAATCCGGCGCCGCGCGCACCGCACGTGCTTCTGCAGCGGTTGCACGAACCTCGGTTGCAGTAACAGCTCAATAACTTCAAAGGGATAAATAGGTTACAGGTAACACATGGTTGCGGGAAATTTTGCAGCAACGGGAAAAATCGCGCTTGACAAAATGAATGAACGTTCATTTTATGCGCCCCATCATGCCCCGCCTTGCCCCCCAGTCCGTCGCCGACCGGCGCGCCCAGATCCTCGATGCCGCCAAGCGCTGCTTCATCCGCGACGGCTTCCACAACGCGTCGATGCAGAAGATCTGCGCGGCCGCCCGGATGAGTGCGGGCAACCTCTACCGCTACTTCGCCTCGAAGGTGGCGCTGATCGAGGGGCTGTGCACGCGCGATCTCGAGGAAGCCTCGCAGGGCTTCGCCGCCGCGCGCCGGGGCCGCGACGTGCTCGACGGGCTGGAAATGCTGATGACCGAATATCTGTGGAACCGGCCACGCGAGAACCTGTGCATGTGGACCGAGATTTCCGCCGAGGCGACGCGCAGCGAGGCGGTCAACCGCAATTCGCGGCACATCTACGATTTCATTGGCGCGCGTCTTTCCGAAGTGCTGGCGCAGGGTGTCGCCAACGGCACGCTGCGCAAGGGCATCGACGTGGCGCGCCTCGCGACGCTGTCGAACGCGGTGTTCGAAGGGCTGATGCTGCGCCGCGCCGTGATGGCCGATTTCGATCCGCGCCCGACGATCAAGCTCTATATCGCGCAGCTGCGCGCCGACATCGCCATTCCGCAGACAGCCAAAGGAGGGCGCAAGTGACGCGCCGGACGATCCTGCTCGCAGCCCTGCTGGCCTTCGCCGCCTCCCCCGCAACGGCACAGCCCGCCAAGGCCGAGGCCGCGCGCGGCAATCCGCCGCCGGCCGTGTCGGTCGTGGTCAGTGCCGCCCGCGAACTCGTCGACACCGTGCTCGTCAACGGCACGCTCGTCCCGCGCGAGGAGATCCTGGTCCTTGCCGAGAATGACGGCGTGCGCATCGCCGAAGTGCTCGCCGAGGAAGGCGACACGGTGGCGCAGGGCCAGGTGCTGGCGCGCCTCGCGCGCGACCTGCTCGATGCGCAAGTCGCCCAGAATGCCGCCCAGCTTTCGCGCGCCGACGCGTCGATCGCCCAGGCGCGCGCCCAGATCGTGCAGGCGGACGCCGCCAATCTCGAAGCCCAGCAGGCGCTGGAGCGCGCGCGTTCGCTGCGCAATTCCGGCAACGCGACCGAGGCCACGCTCGAGCAGCGCGTCTCCGCCGCGCGCTCGGCGCAAGGGCGCCTGGCCGCCGCGCGCGACGGGCTCAGCTTTTCCATCGCCGAGAAGGCGCAGGTCGAGGCCCAGCGCCGCGAGCTGCAGGTCCGCCTCGAGCGCAGCGAGGTGAAGGCCCCGCGTGCGGGCCTCGTCTCGCGCCGCACCGCGCGCATCGGCCAGATGACCGGGGCGGGCGGCGAAGCCCTGTTCCGCATCGTCGCCGACGCCGAGATCGAGCTGGAGGCCGAGCTGCTGGAAACCCGCATCGCCGGGCTTGCCGTGGGCCAGCCCGCGCGCATCTCGATCAGCGGCCGGCCCGACATCGTCGGCAGCGTGCGTCTGGTCCCCGCCGAGATCGACCGCACGACGCGGCTGGGCAAGGTGCGCGTGGCGCTGCCGCGCGACGCCGGCCTTCGCATCGGCGCCTTCGCGCGCGGCTCGATCGAGGTGGCGCGCCGCACGGTGCTGGCCGTCCCGGTCGGAGCGATCATCTATGCCAACGAAGGGCCCGCCGTGCAGATCGTCGACGGCACGCGCATCGTCGTGAAGCCGGTCAAGACCGGCCTCGTCGCCGACGGCTATATCGAGATCCGCGAGGGCCTCGCCCCCGACCTGCTGGTCGTGGCGCGCGCCGCGGGCTTCCTTCGCGACGGCGACCAGGTGCGCGCGCTTCGCGCCGACAAGGCGAACTGACATGGCCTTCCCCGTCTCCGCCTGGGCGATCCGCCAGCCGCTGCCGTCGATCGTCCTCTTCCTCGTGCTGACGGTGCTCGGGCTGTTCGGCTTCGCCAACCTGCCGATCACGCGCTTTCCCAACATCGACGTGCCCTTCGTGGCCGTGACGGTGACGCAATCGGGTGCGGCACCGTCGGAACTGGAAACGCAGGTCACCAAGAAGGTCGAGGACGCGGTCGCCGGCATTGCCGGCGTCAAGCACGTCACCTCGACCGTCAGCGAGGGCAATTCGAGCACGACGGTCGAGTTCCGGCTGGAAACGCAGGTCGACCGCGCGCTCAACGACGTCAAGGACGCGCTGGCGCGCATCCGCCAGGACCTGCCGCGCACGATCGACGAACCCATCGTCCAGCGCATCGACATCGCGGGCCTGCCCATCGTCACCTATGCCGCGCGCGCCCCGCAGATGTCGGTCGAGGAGCTGTCGTGGTTCGTCGACGACACGGTCGCGCGCGACCTGCAGGGGATCCGCGGCGTGTCGAAGATCGAGCGCGTGGGCGGCGTCGACCGCGAGATCCGCGTCACGCTCGACCCCGACCGGCTCGCCGCTTTCGGCGTGACCGCGGCCGACGTCAACCGCCAGCTGCGCGCCACGCATGTGGACCTTGCCGGCGGGCGCGGCGAGGTGGGGGCACGCGAACAGTCGATCCGCACGCTGGCGGGGACTGCCACGCTCGAAAGCCTCGCCGACACGTCGATCGCCCTTTCGGGCGGGCGCAAGGTGCGGCTCGAGGAACTGGGCGAGGTCACCGACGGCCATGCCGAGATGCGCACCTTCGCGCGCGCCGACGGCGAGCCGATCGTCGCCTTCGCGATCAGCCGTTCGAAGGGGGCGAGCGACGCCGTGCTCTCCCAGCTGATCGACGTGCGGATCGCGCGCCTGCAGGCGCGCTTTCCCGACGTGACGCTGACGCGCATCGACAGCTACGTCACCTACACGCTGGGCAACTACCACTCGGCGATGGAAACGCTGTTCGAGGGTGCGGCCCTCGCCGTCGCGGTCGTGTTCGTGTTCCTGCGCAACTGGCGCGCCACGCTGATTACCGCACTCACGCTGCCGCTCGCGGTCATCCCGACCTTCTGGGCGATGGACCTGATGGGCTTCTCGCTCAACCTCGTGTCGCTGCTGGCGATCACGCTGGTGACGGGCATCCTCGTCGATGACGCGATCGTCGAGATCGAGAACATCGCGCGCCACATGCAGATGGGCAAGTCGCCCTGGCGTGCGGCCCTCGAAGCCGCCGACGAGATCGGGTTGGCGGTCGTCGCCATCACCTTCACCATCGTCGCGGTCTTCTCGCCGGTCAGCTTCATGGGCGGGATCGCGGGGCAGTATTTCAAGCAGTTCGGCCTCGTCGTCGCGGCGGCCGTGCTGTTCTCGCTACTGGTGGCACGCCTGATCACGCCGATGCTCGCCGCCTATTTCCTGCGGCCCGTCCCGCACGAGCTGGCGGTCGACGGGCGGATCATGCGCAGCTATGTGCGCCTCGTGAACTGGTCGGCGCGCCACCGCTTCCTCACCGTGGCGATCGGGCTTGCCCTGTTCGCGGGCTCGATCGTGTCGACAAGGCTGCTGCCCTCGGGCTTCCTGCCCGGCGAGGACGTGGCGCGCACGCTGATGGTCGTCGAGCTGCCGCCCGGGGCCCGCCTTGCCGATACCGACGCGGTGACGCGCGGCATCGTCGAGCAGCTGCACAGGCGGCCGGAAGTGAAGAGCGTCTTCGTCGATGGCGGGCGCACGCCCAATGGCGGGCGCGAGGTGCGCCGCGCCACGCTCACCGTGCAGTTCGTCCACAAGACCCAGCGCCACAAGACGCAGAAGGTGCTCGAGGCCGAGATCCTGCACGAGCTTTCCGACATTCCCGACATCCGCTTCTGGCGCCTCAACGAGAACGGCCAGCGCGGTTTGACGCTGCTGGTCACCGGCGACGATCCTTCCGTGACGGCCGACATCTCGACGCGGCTGGCGAGCGAGATGCGCACGCTGCCCTTCCTGCAGGGCGTCATCTCGACGGCCGCCCTCGACCGCGCGGAGATCCGCATCCGCCCGCGCGCCGACCTTGCGGCGGACCTTGGCGTGTCGACCGACACGATCGCCGAGACGCTGCGCGTGGCGACCATCGGCGACATCGGCGCCAATCTTGCCAAGTTCGACGTGGGTACCCGCCAGATCCCGATCCGCGTGCAGCTCGACGAGCGCGCGCGCGCCCAGGCCCAGACGCTGGAAACGCTGAAGGTGCCGACCGCGCGCGGCGGGCCCGTCCCCCTCGCCACCGTCGCCGAGATCGCGTTCGGCCAGGGGCCGACCGCCATCGAGCGCTTCGACCGCGTGCGGCGCATCGCCGTCGAGGCCGACATGCTGGGCACGGATGCGCTGGGCGAGGTCATCGAGCAGTCGATGAAGCTGCCGGCAGCGCAGAACCTGCCCGCGGGCGTCGAGATCAGGACGTCGGGCGACGCCGAGGTGATGGCGGAAGTCTTCCAGAGTTTCGCGACCGCGATGGGGGCGGGGCTGCTGATGGTGTTCGGCGTGCTCGTGCTGCTGTTCGGCTCGTTCCTGCAGCCGGTGACGATCCTGTTCTCGCTGCCGCTGTCGTTCGGCGGCGTGGTGCTGGCGTTGCTGGTCACGCAGCGCCCGATCTCGATGCCGGTCGTCATCGGCCTCCTGATGCTGATGGGCATCGTCACCAAGAACGCGATCATGCTCGTCGATTTCGCCATCGAGGAGATCGCGCAGGGTGTGGACCGGCTCGAGGCCATCGTCGATGCCGGGCGCAAGCGCGCGCGCCCGATCATCATGACGACCATCGCGATGGCCGCGGGCATGCTGCCGTCGGCCTACGGGATCGGCGACGGCGGCGAGTTCCGCTCGCCCATGGCCATCGCCGTGGTCGGCGGGCTCATCGTGTCGACCGGCCTGTCGCTGGTCTTCGTGCCGGCCGTCTTCCTCGTCATGGACGATGTCAGCCGCCTGGGCGCGCGGCTTTTCGCACGCTATGTCGGCAAGTCGGACGAGCCGGCGGCCGCTCCCGGCGCGCCGATCCGGGTATCCAAGTAAGGCGTTCCGGTTATGTACCCGATGATTAACCCCGTTATCGGTTGTTGGGGTAAGTCCTTGTAGTCTTTAATCGCCCGGCAATTGGACTTCGTACCGGGCGAAATGAACCGCACTCCGACAGGGACCTGCCGATACGGCCGCGCGGGCGCATGGGCGCGCGGTGCCCTGCTGGCTTTCGCCCTCGCCGCCGCACCCGCCGGCGCCCAGGTCGCCAATCCCGAGATCGCCCCGGAGATGGACCGGGCGTTCGAGCAGATGCTCCGCGATCCGGCCGATCTCCAGCTCACCTTCAACTACGCGGGCATCGCGGCGCGCGCGGGCAACTACGAGGGCGCCATCGCCGCCCTCGAGCGCATGCTGCTCATCGACCCCGACCTGCCGCGCGTGCGGCTCGAGCTGGGCGTCCTCTACTACCGGCTCGAATCCTTCGATCTCGCGCGCAGCTACTTCGTGTCCGCGGTCGCGGGCGCGAACGTGCCGCCCGAGGTGCGCAGCCGCGTGGCGCAGTACATGTCCGAGATCGACAAGCGCCAGTCGCGCCACAAGGTCAGCGGCTCGGTGCTGGCCGGCGTGCGCTTCCAGACCAACGCGACGTCGGGCTACGGCAACACGCTGGTTCCCATCCCCGCGATCGCGGGCACCGATCCGGTCGACATCGGCAGCGGCAAGCGCAACGACTGGAACCTGTTCAGTGCCGCCAGCGTCAACCACAGCTACGATTTCGGCGACCAGTCGGGCGACACGCTGGAGACGGGCGTCACGCTCTACGGCACGCGGCAGAACCACGTCCATTCGCTCAACACAAGCGTGGCCGAGATCAACAGCGGGCCGCGCGTGTCGCTGGGCGATCTCGGCCTTGCCGACGCGTCGCTGCGGCCCTACGCGCTCGCCAGCCTCGCGACGCTGAAGGACAACCGCTATCTCCATTCCTTCGGCGGCGGCCTGCAGTACCAGCAGGCGCTGGCCGGAAACGTCCTGTGGTCGCTCGGCTACGAGGCGCGCGCCAAGAACTACCGCACCGACGCCTCGCGCCGCACGGTGCGCCTGCAGAACGGGCAGGAGCACGGCTTCACGACCGGCCTCGTCTACGTGCTCACGCCGATCGACTCGCTGTCGGCCGGTGCCGGCATCTCGAGCGATCTCGCGCGCACCGGCGAGAAGCGCATCGCGCGCCACAACGTGTCGGCCGGCTACACGCGCAAGCAGCTGCCGCCGTCTTTCCTCGGCACCGAACCGTGGACCTTCGGCCTGACGGTGGGCCGCTACATCAGCACCTACCGCTCGCCCGACAGCACGATCGATTCCAACACGCGGCGCGGCGACTTCGAATGGCGCTACGGCACGCTGGTCGGCATCCCGCTGACCGACACGCTCTCGTTCGTGGCCGTCGGCCAGCGCCAGACCGTCGGTTCGAGCTATCGGATCAACAAATACCGGAACGATTCCATAACTCTGGGTGTCTCGTGGCTATTTTAGCTAAAATTCTATGGAAGTGACCGCCGTCACTGAGGGAAGGGCCTGTCGCGTGCAAGGATCGTCACCGTCCTCAATCGGGAGAATCCTGATGCAACGTTTCGGCGTTTCGAGCTTCGCCATCGCCTGCGCGCTTCTGGCCGCCGGCGGGGCCTTCGCCCAGCAGCCGGCGGGCGACGCGATCGGCGTCACGTCCGCGGTCAATCCCGACGCCAAGAGCGTGCGGGCCGACGGCGACCAGAACATCCTGATGGTCGGCAGCAACGTCATCTTCAAGGAGCGCATCGAGACCGGCCCGTCGGGCCAGGTGCAGCTCCTGTTCAACGACCAGTCGGCGATCTCGGTGGGACCCAACGCGCGGGTGGTCATCGACCAGTTCGTCTACAACCCGGCGACGGGGACCGGCCAGATGGCCGTCACGCTGGCGCGCGGCACGATGCGTTTCGTCGGCGGCAAGATCTCCAAGCAGAGCGAAGTCGCGATCAACACGCCCTCGGCGACGATCGGCATCCGCGGCGGCGTGACGATGCCGACGGTCGGCGAAGACGGCTCGACGCGCGTCGTGCACGTGTTCGGCATCACGACGGTGCGCACCGCCGACGGCCAGACGGCCACGCTGACGCGGCCCGGCTTCGTCGCCGAGATCGCCGCCCCGCGCGTGCCGATCGTGGCGGGGAATGCGCCGCAGCCCGGCCAGGCGCAGGCCCAGCCCGCCCCCGCACCCGGCAGCGGCGGCATCTCGGTGCGCCGTGCCAGCGAATCCGAAATCGCCACGTCGAAGAACCAGCTCGAGGCGGCACCGGGCACGCAGGCGCGCGCCCCGGCGCCGCCGACGGCCGCGCCGCCCAACCAGGCCGCCGGCGGCCAGCAGCCCGCACAGCCCCAGCCGCAGCAGGCGCAAGGCGGCGGCACGCCACAGCCGCAACCGCAGCCGGGTCCCGTGCAGCAGGCACAAGGCGGGCCGGTGCCCGGCGGCCCGATCGCGGGCGGACCGGCCCTCGGTCCGCAGCCCGGCAGCACGGGCATCGACGGTGCACTCGGCGGGTCGGGGTTCACGGGCCAGAACTCGGGCGTGGCGCCCGGCCAGATCGCGACCGTCGGCAATATCCAGCCGCAGGTCGGCGGGCCACCGCCCGTGCAGCAGGCAGCCCAGATCGGCGGCCAGCTCGGCAACACGACCAACGCCGCGCAGACGAACACCGGCGCCACGATCCAGCAGAACCTGCAGGGCTTCTCGCTCGGCTACACGTTGACGGGCCGCGTGCGCAACGGCACCTGGTCGAACGGACCCGGCGTCATCTCGACGCGCCCGGACTTCGACCAGACGTCGAAGACGCGCGGCTACACCGCCACGCTCACCAACGGCAAGTTCCTCGCGACGATGCCGGACGGCCAGCTCTTCGGCTTCTCCGCGCCGAACGACGCGCTCGGCCGCACGTTCCTGACCGGCTCGGGCGGCACGTTCTCGCCGGCGGGCTCGTTCGCCGGCAAGACCTTCATCAGCGCCGACGGAAACTTCTTCTACGGCAACTACGACTCGTCGGGCGGCGATCACATCGCCATATTCGGCGGCCGGACGGTGTCGGGGAGCGCCCTCGTCAGCACCGGTTCGCGCGTCGTGCGCCAGTACACGCTGATGCCCGATCCCGCCACGACGTCCAACATCCCGTTCAGCCTGCCGCCGGAATCGGGCGGCAATTTCGCCAGCCCCTTCGTCAGCAAGTACCTGACGATCAACTCGGCCGGGACGGGCTCGCCGGGCCGCGCCCTGCAGGTCAGCTTCGCGCTCGACGGGTCGGGTACGACGCAGCGCAGCCTGCTGTCGATCACGACCGCGGCGATCTTCACCGACGCCGCCGGCAAGCTCTCGATCAACGGCGGCGGCTATGCCGAGTACGACTACGCGGGCAACCAGCGCCCCGGCCGCGCCAGCTTCGCCTCGACGGCCGAGGCCGATGGCGGCGGCAACGTTTTCTTCGGCTCGCTTGCGTCCGACGGTGCGCCGACCAATTTCGTGCTCGGCCAGAACAACTACGATTTCTCGAACAACCGCACCAATTCCGACGCCTATCGCGGCCTCGTGCTCAACGGCACGAACACCGACCAGTATTACCGCCTCAGCACGGTCGCGAGCTACAGCGGCTCGCAGGCCGGGCAGAGTGTTTCGACCAACCTGTTCAACGGCTATGTCGCCGGTCTCGCCGAGCGCGGCGGCGGCGTCAATGCCGTGATCCAGAAGAGCAACAACCCGACCAACACGACCCTGCGCTTCGATCCGGCGACGAACACGATCACGGCCCTGCTCGGCATCGAGCGGGTCGGGGCCGCCGAGAGCTTCACGCTGGCCCTCGGTGCACGGCCGGTTTCGATGACGACGGGTGCGACCGACGCGCTTGCCTCGCTCACCGACATCGGCAACGCGTCGTATACGACCATGCAGAACGCCAATGCGCGCTCGACGATGATCGACAACAAGATCTGGGCGGCGCGCGAGATGACCAATCCGGGTGCCGGCGTCGACGCGCAGGGCAACCCGAACTTCAACGCCGCCCTCGTCACCTCGAACCTGACCAACAGCCCGACATCGGTGACGAACCAGGGACTGCAGGCGCGCCTGGCGATGATCCCGTCGACGGCGATCGACTCCGCCTCGCTGAACGCGGCGTTCACCGGTGCGACGTTCCAGAATTTCGAGAGCATGCAGTGGGGCTTCTGGACCGGGCAGGTCCAGTTCCCCGATCCGCTGGTCACCGGCGGGCGGACCGACCGCTACGCGCTCGCCACCTGGGTCGCGGGCGTGCTGCCGACGATCGGCTCGATCCCGGCATCCGGGACCGCGACCTATACCGGCCATGCGATCGGCACGGTCTACAACAACGGGGCGCGCTACCAGGCGGCGGGCAACTACTCGCAGAGCTGGAATTTCGGCACCGACAGCGGCAGCGCCACGATCACGGGCTTCGACGGGCTGGGCACGATCACGGCTTCGTCGCTGACGTCGGGCAACCGGCGCGAGTTCTCGGGTTCGCTCACCAACGGTGCGGGCGTCACAGGCAATCTCGCCGGCTCGTTCTTCCGCGGCACGTCCGACGCGGTCAAGAATGTCGGCGGCAACTTCAACCTGACGGGGACCAACTACACGGCGGGCGGCATCGTCGCCGGCCAGCGCTGAGCGGACCGGCGGGCGGATGCCGAAACGCCTGAGCGCCCTGCTTCCGGCCCTGCTGCTGCTGGCGGCGCTGCTCGGTCTGCGCGCGGCCGATCCCGTCCTGCTGCAGGGGCTGCGCGCCGCCGTCTTCGACGAATACCAACGGCTGGCACCCCGCGTCTGGGAAGATGCCGGCGTGCGCATCGTCGATATCGACGAGGAAAGCCTCGCGCGCTTCGGCCAGTGGCCGTGGCCGCGCCCGATCCTGGCACAGCTGACCCGGCGCCTGGCCGACATGGGGGCCGCGGCGATCGCATTCGACATCGTGTTCGCCGAGCCCGACCGGACCAGCCCGCGGGCGATCCTGCCGCTGTGGGCGATGACCGCCGACGATCCGGCCCTGACGCAGCTTGCCGCGCGCGTGCGCGACCACGACGAGGTGCTGCGCGACGTGCTGCACGCCACGCCGTCGGTTCTCGGCTTCGCGCTGTCGGGCGAGACGTCGAGCCTGCGCACGATCGTGCCCAAATGGGGTCTCGTGCTCGCGGGCCCGGACCCGCGCCCCTTCCTGCCCGCCTATCGCGGCGCCACGCTGAACCTGCCCGGGCTCGAGACGGCGTCCAAGGGGCTTGGCGTCTTCACGACCGGATTCGACGGCAGCGGGATCGTGCGCCGCGTGCCGCTGATGCTCCGGCTGGCCGACGCCTCGCCGATCGCGCAGCGCGAGATCTTCCCCTCGCTCGCCGCCGAGGCGCTGCGCGTGGCGCAGGACGCGTCGACCTATGTCGTGCGTTCGGTCGGCGCCTCCGGGCAGGTCGGCCTGGGTGCGGAAACCGGCATCGTCGACATCAAGATCGGCGAATTCACCGCCAAGACCGACGCCGCCGGCCGCGTGCAGCTCTACGACACGGGCCCCGTGCCCGAGCGCACGGTGCCGGCCTGGCGCGTCCTGCTGGGCGAACTGCCGGCCGACGCGCTCGACGGCAGCATCGTGTTCGTCGGCACGTCGGCGGTCGGGCTCAAGGACCTGCGCGCCACGCCGCTCAACCCGGTCGCCGCCGGCGTCGAGGTGCATGCGCAGATCGCCGAGCAGATCGTCACCGGCACCTTTCTCGACAGGCCCGACTGGGCGACGGGGGCGGAATTCGTCGGGCTTGCACTGTTCGGCCTGGCCCTGATCGGGTTGCTCGCACTGCATCGCGCGATGCTGGGGGCCGCAGCACTGCTGCTGGGTGTGGCGGGCGCGTTCGCGGGCACCTGGTACCTGTTCCGCTACGAGCGGCTGCTGTTCGATCCGGTCTATCCCGCCCTCGCGGCCGTACTTCTCTACATGGTGCAGTCGCTGACGGGGTTCCTCAAGAGCGAAGCCGAACGCCGGCAGGTGCGCGGCGCCTTCGGCCGCTATCTTGCCCCCGCCCTCGTCGAGCAGCTGGCGCGCGACCCCGACAGGCTGGCGCTGGGCGGCGAGATGAAACCGATCACGCTGATGTTCATGGACATCCGCGGCTTCACGCCGATCTCCGAGCAGTTCGACGCGCACGGGCTGACGCGCTTCCTCAACCGCTTCCTCACGCGCATGACGGCCTGCGTGCTCGACAGCGGCGGGACGGTCGACAAGTACATGGGCGATGCGATCATGGCGTTCTGGAACGCGCCGATGGACGTGCCCGGGCATCCGAAAAAGGCGCTTGGCGCCGCCCTCGCCATGCTCGCCGGCGCGAAGGCGTTCGATGCCGAATGGCGCACCGAGCGGGCGGCGGAAGGGCTGAAGCCCGTGCCGGTCAAGATCGGCATCGGCCTCAACACCGGTATCTGCTGCGTGGGCAACATGGGGGCCGAGCAGCGCTTCGACTATTCGGCGATCGGCGACGACGTGAACCTGTGCTCGCGGCTGGAAAGCCAGAGCAAGGCCTACGGCCTGTCGCTGCTGGTTGCCGAGGCGACCGCCGAAGCCTGCGCGGACGCCTTCTGCCTGCTCGAGATCGACCTGCTGCGCGTCAAGGGCAAGACGCGCCCGGCGCGCATCTTCACGGCCGTCGCCGGTGCGCCCGACGATGCGTTCATCGCGTGGAAGGCGCGCCACGATGCCGCACTGGCCGCCTATCGCGCGCAGGATTGGGCAGGCGCGCGCGCGACGATCGCGGCCTTGCGCGGGCAGGATGGCGGGGCGCTCGACGGGTTCTATTCGGTCCTCGAGGCGCGCATCGCGGCCTACGAAGCCGAACCGCCGTCGGCCGACTGGGACGGCGTGCACGTCGCGACGGAGAAATAGGCCGCCGTCAGACCTGCTTGAACTCGTGGACCATTTCCTTGAGCCGTCGCGGCTCGAGGACGACGAGCTCGCCCTTCTCGCGCACGACGATCTTGTTGCGCGCGAGTTCGGAGAAGACGCGCGCCACCGTCTCGCGCGTGGTCGAGACGCGCGCCGCGATGTCGCCGTGCGCGGGTGTGGGGCGGATCACGGTGCGCCCGGCGGAAGCGGGCTTGGCCAGCCGCAGGATCTCGGCATAGACGCGGTTGTGCGCCCCCAGCGTGGACAGCTCGACGATGCGCGAGGTGGCATGGCGCACCATCTTGGCGAGATGGTTGAGCAAAGCGAGCTGTGCCGTCGGGCTTGCAAGGACGGCGTCGAGGAACGACTGGCGCGGCAGGACGGCGAGCAGCGAGGTTTCCAGCGCCACGACGCTGGCCGAGCGCGGCTCGGCGTCGATCGCGGCAAGCTCGCCCACGCACGCACCGGCCTCGATCTCGTCGAAGCTGACCTCGCGCCCCGATTCCGAATAGACGACGACGCGCGCGCGCCCGGACACGAGGAAATAGACGTCGCTGTCGTCGCTGTCGCGGTCGATGATCGGCTGGTCGGCCTCGAAGCTGCGCCAGCGGCACTTGGCCTCGATCGCCTGACGGGGGGCGTCGGGCAGCGGGGCGAACAGCGCGATCCCCTTCAGGGTCCGCGCGGCCTGGGAAGGTGTCGCCGTTTTCGTGCTGCGCATTGCCGAATCTCCCCGTCGCGGACGGTACTTGGCTGAAGATTGCCGGGCCGCGCCCGCTTCCTCTATAGTCGCCCGGGACTTGTTGCGACGCAACACGAACGGCGGCACATCAAATCGGGGGCGCGCGGGGTCGGATGGATCAGTACGAGGAACTTCACGGTCTCTATTTCGAGGATTTGAAGGTCGGCCAGACCGCGATTTTCGCCAAGACCGTCACCGAGACCGACATCGTGCTGTTCGCGGGCCTCACCGGCGACAACAACCCGGTCCATATCAACGAGGTCTTCGCGGCGGCCACGCCGTTCTCGGGCCGCATCGCGCACGGCATGCTGACGGCGAGCTTCGTGTCGACTGTGCTGGGCACGCGCCTGCCGGGGCCGGGGGCGATCTATCTGAGCCAGACGCTGCGCTTCAAGGCACCGGTGCGCGCGGGCGACACGGTCGTGGCGCGCGCCACGGTCAAGGAACTGGTGCCCGAGAAGCGGCGCTGCACGCTTCTGACGACGATCGTCGTCGACGACAAGACCGTGCTCGAGGGCGAGGCCGTTGTGCTCGTTTCGAGCCGCGCGTCGCTGACGTCGCATCGCGCACCCGAGACCACGCAAGCGGGCGACTGACCGGTTCCATGCGCCTCTATCGCGACCAGACCGGCGTGCCCGGCGATGCCAAGGGCGCATTCGCCGCAATCGGAAATTTCGACGGCGTGCATCGCGGCCACCAGGCCGTGATCGGCGAGGCGATGCGCCTGGCGCGCGCGGCGGGCGTGCCCTCGGCCGTCGTCACGTTCGAGCCGCATCCGCGCCGCTTCTTCAAGCCCGACCTGCCGCCCTTCCTGCTGGCAAGCCCGCGCATGAAGATCGCGGCCCTGCGCGATCTGGGCGTGGATTTCTGCTTTGCACTCCGCTTCGATGCGCGGCTTGCGGGCCTGACGGCCGAAGCCTTCGTGGCGAAGGTGCTCGTCGAGGGGCTGGGCCTGTCCGGCGTCGTCGCGGGCTACGACTTCGTCTTCGGCAAGGGGCGCGGCGGACGGCCCGAGACGCTGGTCGACGAGATGCGCAAGGCCGGCCGGCTGGCGCGCATCGTCGCACCCGCACTCGACGCAGCGGCCGCGGGCTCGGCCGGTGCCGAAGCCGATCCGGAGGCCTTCGTCTATTCCTCGACCGGCGTGCGCGACGCGCTCAAGGCGGGCGAGCCGCGCATGGCCGCGCGCATCCTCGGCCGGCCCTTCGCGATCGACGGTCGCGTGCGGCACGGCGACGCGCGCGGCCGCACGATCGGCTTCCCGACCGCGAACATCGCGCTTGGCCCCTATCTGCCGCCGGCATTGGGCGTCTATGCGGTGCGCGTGGACGGTGCGGTCGCCGGCCGCAGCGTGCCGGGTGTCGCCAATCTCGGCGTGCGGCCTACCGTGGGCGGGGATCCCGCCCCGCGGCTGGAGGTGCATCTGTTCGATTTCGCCGGCGATCTCTACGGCAGACGGCTCAACGTGTCGCTGATCGAGTTCCTGCGCCCCGAGAAGAAGTTCGACGGACTCGAAGCACTCAAGGCGCAGATCGCGGTCGATGCCGCGGCTGCGCGTGCGCTGCTCTAGCGCGCCGGCGGGCGCGGCGGCGGGCCTTCGGCCTGTGCCTGCGCCTGTTCGGCCCGGCCCTGCGGGGTCAGGCGCCTCTTCAGGTTCATGACGTAGCTGATGACCTCGGCGACCGCCTTGTAGTGCTCGGGCGGAATCTCATCGTCGATCTCGACGCTGGCGTAGAGGGCGCGGGCCAGCGGCCGGTTCTCGACGATCGGCACCTCGTTCTCGGTCGCGACCTCGCGGATCTTCTGCGCGACGAGATCGACACCCTTGGCCACGCAGATCGGGGCTGCCGTCTCCTCGTCGTAGCGCAGCGCCACGGCGTAGTGGGTCGGGTTCGTCACGACCACCGTCGCCTTGGGGATCGCGGTCATCATGCGCCGGCGCGCGCGTTCCATGCGCAGCTGCTTGATGCGCCCCTTGACGACCGGGTCGCCTTCCGACTGCTTGTATTCGTCCTTGATCTCCTGCTTGGACATGCGCAGGCGCTTGAAATGCTGGAAGCGCTGGTAGAGATAGTCGAGCCCCGCGATCACGGTCATCACCGCGATCACCGCGACCATCACCTTCATCGCGAGGGCGAGCATCACGCGGCCGATGTCGACAAGCTCGTACTCGACGAAGCGCGACAGATCCTCGATCTCGCCTTTCAGCGTGAACCAGCACACCGTGCCGACGATCGAGATCTTGATCAGGCCCTTGAGGAACTCGAAGACCGAATTGAACGAGAACAGCCGCTTGAATCCGCTCGCGGGATTGATCTTGCTGAATTTCGGGATGAGCGGCTCGGCCGACACGAGGAAGCCGTTCTGCAGCAGCTGGGCCGCGACGGCCGCGACCATCAGCACGGCGAACAGCGGCAGGATCGCCTTCAGCGGCTCCATCACCGCGAAGGCGAGGATCTGCTGTATGCCGCCGCCTTCGACGGAGAATTCGTGCGGCCGTTCGATGAAGGGCAACATGGCGCCGGTAAGGCTGCGCCAGATATGCGCGCCGAGGAACGAGAACCCCAGCGTGGCGCCCATGAACATCATCCAGTGATTGAGCTCGCGCGTGGACGCGACCTGGCCCTTCTCGCGCGCCTCGTCCAGCCGTTTGCCGGTTGGCTCTTCTGTTTTGGAGGACTCGTCTTCGGCTTCTTCGGCCATGGTCGGGTCCTATTGCGACAGGAGCAGGGGTTCGAGCTTGTCCATGAAGCCGCGCTCGAACGCGCGCATGGCCGCCGCCGTCGTCAGGGCCAGCGCCATCATGCCGATGGCGATCTGGGCAGGCTGGGCGATGAAGAAGACCTGGATCGCCGGCTGCAGGCGCGCGATCAGGCCCATCGCGAGGTTGATGACGAGGCCGAAGACGAGGAACGGGGCCGAGATCTGCACGCCGATCGCGAAGCTGTGGCCGGTCCAGACCGTCAGCGCGTTGGCGAAGTTGCCCAATGGCGGCAGCTGGCCGGGCGGGAACAGCCGGTAGGAGTCGGCGACCGCGTGCAGCAGCAGGTGATGGAGGTTCGTCACGAACAGGAAGACGATGGCGACCGCCACGAGCCAGGCCGAGATCGCGGCACCCTGCTGGCCGAAGCCGGGATCGAACAGCGTGGCGGCGGCAAGGCCGGTCTGCTGGGCGATGATCGCACCGGCGACGACGAGGGCCGAGATCGCGAAGCGGCCGGCAAGCCCGATGAAGGCGCCGACGAGCGATTCGCCGAGCAGGATGCCGGTCATCGACAGGACCGATTCGGGCAGCGGCGGGATCGACGGGCCGACCACCGGCGTGAGGATCAGCGTGATGGCGAGCGCGAGGCTGAGGCGCATGCGCGCGGGAATCGAAAGCTCGCCTAGGCCCGGCATGCCGAGCATGGCGGCGCCGATGCGCGTGAAGACGACGAAATAGACGAAGATCTCGGCGGGCAGGGCGCGCGACAGGCCGTCGACGAGGAGGTTCATCCGCCACCGCCCACGCCGATGCCGACGGCCTTGGCCATCAGCTCGCGCGTGAACTCGATCAGCGTGGTCGACATGAACGGGATCGCCAGCACGAACACGGCGAACAGCACGAGGATCTTCGGCACGAAGGTGAGCGTCTGTTCCTGGATCTGGGTCAGGGCCTGCACGAGGCTGACGACCAGGCCGACGATCAGGGCCACCAGCATCAGCGGGGCCGAGATCTTGAGCATGACCCAGATCGCCTCGCGCGACACTTCCAGCACGTCGGTGGCGTTCATGGGTTCTTCCGGTGTGAAGTCGGGTTCCGCCGCCGTCAGATCGGCATGCGGATGATTTCCTGGTAGGCCTGCACGACGCGGTCGCGCACGGCGATGGTCGCCTGCAGCGTGGTTTCCGCCGCCGAGATCGCCTGCACGACCTGGCCGACATCGGCCTTGCCGGCAAGGGCGCGAAGGCTGGCCTGCTCGCCCGACTTCAGCGACTGCATCGTGTTCTGCGCCGCCTGCGCCAGCACCGCGCCGAAATTGGTGGCGCCGGGGGCGGTCTCGTCCGCACCGTCGGCGATCGAGCCGGGCTTGGCGATGCGGGCCGCACCCTGATAGGCGGCGGCGGCGAGCGACGGCGAGGTGATGGCCATTTAAAGTCCCTTCGGCGGCGGTCAGCCGCGCAGGATGTCGATCGTGCGCGTGATCATGCTCTTCGAGGTCTCGATGACGCTGATGTTCGCCTCGTAGGAACGCTGCGCCTGGCGCATGTCCATGACCTCGATCAGGTTGTTGACGTTCGGCGCCAGCACGTAGCCTTCGGCGTCGGCGGCCGGATGCGAGGGTTCGTAGCGGCGCGTGAACGAGGTCTTGTCCGTGCCGATGCGCGAGGCGCGAACGGTCTGCGTGCCGAGCTGGCGGTCGAGGACGTTGCGGAAGCTGATCGTCTTGCGCCGGTAGGGTTCGGCACCGGGCGTCTCGCCGAGCGAGTCGGCGTTGGCGATGTTCTCGGCGATCACGCGCATGCGGGTCGACTGGGCGGCCATGCCGGCGGCCGAGACATTCATCGATTTCTGGAGGTCCATTGCGCTGCTCCGTTACGAATTGCGGCCGATCGCCGAGCGCAGCATGGCGAGCTGGCGGCGATAGATGTTGGTGGTCATCTGGTAGTCCATCGCCGTGTCGGCGACCTTCATCAGTTCGGTATCCATCTGCACCGAGTTGCCCGACAGCGTCGTCTCGCCGGGGCGAGGCTTGTCCTCGCGGTCGGGGCCGGCGATCAGGCGGCTCGTCAGATGCTCGGGCGACGTCGTCGCGGCGGACAGGCGTGCGGTCTGCTTGCGCATCTCGGCGCGGAAATCGATCGCCTTCAGGTCGCGCGGCTGGTAGTTCGGCGTGTCGGCATTGGCGACGTTCTGCGACAGCACGGTCTGGCGATGGCTGAGCCAGTCCATGCGGCGGGCGATCATCCCGAAGAGCGGCAGACGCGTGATATCCATGACCTTATATTGGCGCCGGAAAGGTTAATAATCGGTAAATTATCTCTAATTTTAGAGAATTTGAAAAGCCTTTAATTTGAGCTGAGATTCAATATGTTGTTAACCGATCCGGAGTCGCGGATCGAGGCGTTCCGGCGGCGCTAATTGCCGGAAAAGATGGATAAAATAGACTTTTAAGAAAGTTTTAGCGGGTTTGGAGTAACCCTTCCATGGTCAACGCATCCGCCCCGGTCCGCCGGGGTCCGTTCCCGAAGCACCGGAAAGTCGCTCCCCTTGGCCCGTCGTCCGCCCCGTCCGCCGCGTGCACCGCTCGATCCGAACATGAAGCGGGCGGTCGCCCTCGAATATGCCCGCGAGAGCGATCCGGCCCCGCGGGTCACCGCGAAGGGCGAGGGCCTGCTGGCCGACAAGATCGTCGAGATCGCGCGCGCGCACGGCGTGACCGTGCGCGAGGACCGCGACCTGGTGATGCTGCTGGGGGCGGTCGACATCGACAGCCCGATCCCGGTCGAGGCCTTCCAGGCGGTCGCCGAGATCCTTTCGTACATCTACCGCAAGCAGGGCAAGCTCGCGGCCGGCAAGGCCGCACCCGGAGCCGCGCCATGAGGGCGGTCGAGGTCCTGCAGGCGATCGTCGACGTGACGCGCGAGATCGACGAGGCGCGCGCGGCCCTCCATCGCGGCCACGACGTGGCGCTCGAAGGGCTCGACGGCCGCGTGCGCGAGCTGTGCCTGTCGACGACCGAACTTCCCAAGGCCGAGGGGCTTGCGTGCGCGGGCGCGCTCGACGGTGTCGCCCAGGCGCTCGAACGGCTGCGCGGCACGCTCGCACTCGCCTCGCGCGTCGCCGGTGCGGCCGCCGCGGCGTCCTACGGCCAGCAGGGCAATCCGCGATGAACGTCGATACCGAAAACCTGCTGCGCTTCGTCGCGGCCCTCGCCTTCGTCATCGCGCTGATCGCCGCGATCGCGTGGCTCGCGCGCCGGTGGATGCCGGGCGGCGTGGCCGTCAATGCCAGCAAGCGCCGGCGTCTCCAGATCGTCGAGACGCTCGCCCTCGATCCCAAGACGCGCGCGATGATCGTGCGGCGCGACGAGGTCGAGCACCTGCTCGTCGTCGGCCCGGCGGGTGCGGTCGCCGTCGAGAAGATCGACCCGGCGCGCGCGCAGGCGGAAACCGCATGAAGCGGCACTGGCGCTACCTGATCTTCGGCCTGCTGCTGCTGGCCCCGCTGCCGGCCTTCGGCCAGAGCTTCAATCTCGATCTCGGCGACGGCAGCTCGACCACCGGGCGCATCATCCAGCTTCTGCTGCTGATGACGATCCTCACGCTCGCCCCGTCGATCCTGATGATGGTGACGAGCTTCGTGCGCATCGTCGTCGTGCTGTCGCTGCTGCGCACCGCGCTCGGCACGCAGCAGGCACCGCCCAACGCGGTGCTGACGTCGCTTGCCCTGTTCCTGACGTTCTTCATCATGGCGCCGACGGGCGAGGTGGCGTGGCGCGAGGGAATTTCCCCGCTGATCGACGGCCGGATCTCGGAGATCCAGGCGGTCGAGCGCACGGCCAAGCCGTTCCACGATTTCATGATCCGCCACACGCGCGAACAGGATCTCGGCCTGTTCATCGACATCGCGAAGATCCCCGCCCCGGAAACGCCGGAAGCGACCCCGTTCCGCGTCCTCGTCCCGGCCTTCATGATCTCCGAACTGCGCCGCGCGTTCGAGATCGGCTTCCTGCTGTTCATCCCGTTCGTCATCATCGACATGGTCGTGGCCGCGGTGCTGATGTCGATGGGCATGATGATGATGCCGCCGGCGATCGTGGCGTTGCCGTTCAAGCTGATTTTCTTCGTGCTGGTCGACGGCTGGTACCTGATCAGCGGATCGCTGGTCCAGTCGTTCGGATCGGGCTAGCGGATCGTTCCGGTCGCCAGCGCGTGGGCCACACCGCCCTCGACGTGGCGGCGCAGCGTCTCGCAGGCCGTGCGCCAGTCGCGGCGCAGCGCGCATTCCAGCATCCGGTGGTGCTCGCCCGACGCGATGTCGCCGCGATAGCTGAGCGCCGTCATCTGGTAGCGCAGGTACTTGTCGAAGACCGCGGCGTGCGCGGCGATCAGCGCCTTCGACCCGCATGCCGAGATCAGCGACTGGTGGAACTGCCAGTCGTAGCGCTTCCAGTCGCCGGCCGCGGCCGCATCGCCCGCCGCCATCCGCGTCTCCAGGCGCGCGAGCTTGTGGTGGGCGGCGACGATGCGGCCTTCCCACTCGATGTCGCCGGCCTCGAACGACTGTTCGAGCGCATGGCATTCGAGCAGCTGGCGCAGGGCCGCGATCTCCTTGAGGCTGGCGACCGACACCGGCGGGACGGTGAAACCCTTCTGCCCTTCGGCGACGACGAGCCGCTCGGAAGCGAGGCGGTTGAGCGTCTCGCGCAGCGTGCTGACGCTGGTGCCGTAGTCGGCCTTCAGCGTGTCGAGCTTCAGCTTCTGGCCCGGTGCCAGGCGCCCCGACAGGATGTCGGCCCGGATGCGCCGGTAGGCCGCATCGGCCACCGTCTCGATCGCCGGATCGGGTTGGGGATCGGCGGTCCGGGGCGCTTCGCTGCCGGCAAGCAGGCCGGCCGTGCGCGTGTGCGCGACGCAGCCGTCGATATGCGCGCGCAGCAGCGCGCAGGCCGCGTCGGCGTCGCGCCGCAGCGCGCCGTCGAGCAGCGCCTGGTGCTCGCCCGCCGCGATCTCGCCGCGGAAGATGACGGCGACCATCTGGTAGCGCAGGTACCGGTCGTAGACGTCGGTATAGAGGTCGAGCAGGGCCTGCGAACCGCAGGCGGAGATCAGCGCCTGGTGGAACTCGCGGTCGTAGCGCTTCCACTGTTCGGTCACGTCGCGTTCGCCCGCGAGCATCCTTCGTTCCATCGCGGCGAGCTTGTGGTGGGCGGCGGCGACCACGCCTTCCCACTCGACGTCGCCCGCCGCGAAGCTCTGGCGGATGGCGTCGGTCTCGAGCAGCAGGCGCAGGGCCGCGATCTCCTCGAAGTCGGAAATCGAAACGGCCGTCACGCCGAACCCGCGTTGTCCTTCGGCGACGACGAAACCTTCCGACGACAGCCGGTTCAGGATCTCGCGCAGCGTGCTGACGCTTGCGCCGTAATCCTGGGCGACCCGGTCGAGGCGCAGCCGCCGGCCGGGCTCCAGGCGCCCGAAGATGATGTCCGAGCGCAGGCGCGCATAGATCTTCTCGGCGATCGTCGATGTCTGGAATTCGATGCCCATGTCCGATCCTGTCTGGCGCCGGGCGAGACTAGCCGAAAGCCTAGAGTCCCTCAAAAACCGATGAAACGCAAAATCTCATATGAAACCGGTTTTTTATATTGAAATTTTGTTTCTCATATAGAATATTCCGGTACTCAGACGCTCAATGCGCATCGTTTTCTGGAGGAAACCCAAATGACGTTTGTCCAAAACAGGCGAGCTTTCCTTGCGGCCGGTGCGGCCGCGATCGCGGCCGGCGCTGCCGGCCAGGCCCGCGCCCAAGCCAAGCCGACGCTGCGCTTCTCGGCCGTGTTCTCCGAGCAGGACATCCGCGCCGAGATGATGAAGCGCTTCACCGCAGCGGTCAGCCCGAACTTCACCCTGCAGTCCTATTTCGGCGGCAACCTGTTCAAGCAGGGCACCGAGCTCGTCGCCATGCAGCGCGGCAATCTCGAGATGGGCAACATCGCCCCGCAGGACGTGTCGAACCAGGTGCCGGCGTGGTCGATCATGACGGCCGCCTACCTGTTCCGCGACGCCGACCACATGACCAAGGTCTTCAACAGCGACGTCGGCCAGCAGATGAAGCAGATGGCCGAAGACCAGCTCGGCATCCGCATCCTCGCCCCGACCTATTTCGGCTCGCGCCATGTGGGCCTGCGCGGCAAGAAGAAGATCAACACGCCCGCCGATCTCGCCGGCGTCAAGCTGCGCATGCCGGGCGGCGACGCCTGGCAGTTCCTCGGCCAGTCGCTCGGCGCCAACCCGGTGCCGATGGCCTACCCCGAGGTCTATACGGGCCTGCAGACGGGCGCCATCGACGGGCAGGACAATCCGCTGCCCAACGTCCAGAACATGAAGTTCTACGAAGTGAGCGGGCAGATCGTGCTGACCTCGCATCTCGTGGGCTTCGACCTGCTCACGGTCTCGGGCAAGGTCTGGAAGGAAATGGGTGCCGACAAGCAGAAGGCGTTCCAGGCGGCGGCCGACAGCGCCGTGGGCTGGAGCAACGCCGAGCACGCCAAGAAGGAGAAGGAACTCGTCGACTTCTTCAAGGCGCAGGGCCTCGACGTCTACACGCCCGACCTCAAGGCGTTCCGCGACTACGCGCAGCAGAAGTATCTCGCCTCCGACCTCGCCAAGAGCTGGCCGGCCGGCATGGTGCAGAAGATCAACGCCCTCTAGGAACCGGCAGGCGAGGAGGCTCTCCGGCCTCCTCGCCCTGTCCGGTACGGCGCATCCATGAAAAACACGGCGATCTACCGCTGGCTCGCGCTTCGGGCCGAGAACGTCGCGGCCGCGATGCTGGCCACGATGTTCGCGGCCTTTCTCGTCCAGATCGTCTTCCGCTACGCGTTCGACCTTCCCGTCGGCTGGACGCACGAACTCAGCGTCGTGATGTGGCTGTGGCTCGTGCTCTGGGGTGCTGCGTTCGTCGTCCGCGAGAGCGACGAGATCCGCTTCGACCTGATCTACAGCGCGGTCGGGCCGAAGGGCCGGCGCGTCATGGGCATCGTCGCGGCCCTCGGTCTCATCACGCTCTACGGCATGTCGCTGCCGGCGGTCGTCGACTATGTGCAGTTCATGCGGGTGGAAAAGACGGCCTACATGAAAATCCGTTTCGACTGGCTCTATTCGATCTATCCCGTCTTCGTCGTCGCCATTCTCGTGCGCTATGTCTGGCTGACGGTCGACGCGCTGCGCGGCGTCGAGCCGTCCAAGGAAGCCACCCACCCATGAATTTCGCCTCACCCTGGTCGATGTGCCTTCTGGCCATCGTGGCGCTGTCGCTGCTGGGCCTGCCGATCGGCCATGCGATGATCGCGGGCTCGGTCCTCTACCTGTTCCTCACCGGCCAGGACATGGGCACGGTCGCCGAGCAGTTCCTCAACGGAATGTACACCAATTATATCATCCTTGCCGTGCCGCTGTTCATCCTCGCCGCCGAACTGATGAATATCGGCAGCATGTCCGAGCGGCTGCTCCAGTTCTGTAACGCGCTGGTCGGCCGGTTCCGCGGCGGGCTTGCACATGTCAACGTGCTTCAGGGCGTGATCTTCGCCGGCATGTCGGGTTCCGCACTCGCCGATGCGGCCGGTCCCGGCCGCCTGATGATGGCGATGATGACGAAGGACGGGCGCTATACGGCGAGTTTCGCCGCCGCACTTACCGCCTCGGCCGCCGTCATCGGCCCGATCATCCCGCCTTCGATCCCGATGGTCGTCTATGCGCTCGTCTCCGACGCGTCGATCGGCTACCTGTTCCTTGGCGGCTTCATTCCGGGCCTGCTGATCGCCGTGGGCCTCATGACGATCATCTACATGACCGCGCGGCGCCGGAATTTCCCCGTGGAACCGCCGGTCCCGATGCGCGAAATCCCGGGCATCGTGCGCGACGCGTTCCCGTCGCTGATGATGCCGGTCGTGCTGCTGGGCGGCATCTATTCCGGTCTGACGACGCCGACCGAGGCGGCGGCCGTCGCCGCGGCCTATGCGCTGATCGTCTCGCTCGTCCTCTACCGGTCGGTCACGTTCGGCCAGCTCTACCGGGCGATCGCCATGTGCGCGCGCACGACCGCGACCATCGGCATGCTGATCGCGGGCGCGCTCGTCTTCAACTACGTCGTCACGGTCGAGAACATTCCCGACACGCTGCGCGTGATCCTGCAGGCCTGGCGGCTCACGCCGCTCCAGTTCCTCATCCTCGTCAATCTGGTCCTGCTGGTGCTCGGCTGCCTGCTCGAAGGCACGACCATCCTGCTCGTGATCGTGCCGGTGCTGATCCCGACGGCCAAGGCGCTCGGCGTCGATCTCGTGCATTTCGGCGTCGTCGTCGTGGTCAACATCATGCTGGGGCTGATCACGCCGCCCTACGGCCTGCTGCTGTTCGTGATGACGAACATGGCGAAGATCTCGATGCGCCAGATGGTCGCCGAGGTGCTGCCCTTCCTGTGGGCGATGCTCGTGGCCCTCGCGATCATCACGCTGCTGCCGGATACGGTGCTGTGGCTGCCCCGGCTGTTCGGCTACCAGGGTTGACCGGCATGCAGAAGCCGATCTACGTCCTCAACGGCCCGAACCTCAACCGGCTGGGCAAGCGCGAGCCCGAGATCTACGGCACGACGACGCTGGCCGAGGTGGAAGCCATGTGCCGGACGGCGGCCGGCGACGCGCCGCTCGAGTTCCGCCAGACGAACAGCGAAACCCAGATGATCGACTGGATCCACGAGGCGATCGATTCGGGCGCCGGGATCGTCATCAATCCGGCGGCCCATACCTTCACGTCGATCGCGATCCTCGACGCGCTCAAGATGTTCCCGGGGCCGATCGTCGAGCTGCACATCTCGAACATCCACCGGCGCGAGCCGATCTATCACCGCTCGCTCGTCTCGTCGGTGGCGACCGCGGTGATCGCGGGGCTGGGGGCGCCGGGCTATGTCGTCGCGGTCGAGGCCGTGCGCCGGCTGCTCAAGACCTAGCGCTGCGCACGCCTGTCCATCCAGATTCCGACCGGGACCAGGATGAGAAGGCCCAGCAGCGGCAGTTCGGCGTATTCGGCGAAGGTCTTCATCTCGGTGCCGGAAAACCAGTCGCCGATCGGGATGCTCGTGCCGTAGCCGACGGCGAAAATCAGCAGGCCGAAGGTGTTGCGCCAGCGGAAGATGTTCATCGCGGCGGCAGCCGCTTGGCGTCGGGGTCGATCGCCGGCTCCGGCGGCGTGACGTCCTTCATTTCCCGCACTTCGAATTCTCCCGTCCGAATCGTCGTCATTTGCACCATCGTGGCATTCGCCGCCACGCGGCGCAGCACGATTCCGGCGACCGCGATCAGCACGCTGCCGGCAAGCCAGATCCAGGCGAGAAGGGCCGTCCCGAAGGCCTCGAGAAACCGCAAGGCCGACACGACGGCTTCGCCCGATCCCGGCGACAAGGCGGCCCCGGCGAGCCAGCGCAGCAGGTCGCCGCCCAGCGTCACCGCCCCCCAAAGACCGAGGCAGAGCAGGCTCCAGATCATGAATCCGGCCCACGCGAAGCCGGCAAAGACGCGTCCGATCATGGGGGGAATATAGGGACGCGAAGGGCTTACGGGAAGGCAGGTATCGCGGATTTTAGGAAACTCCACCCGATTGCTTAACGATTTTTTGGAGAGTTGGACGCCATTTTCGACACACAAATTTTCAACAAACGGATCCCCCCGCCATGAACATCCTCGCCCGCTCGCTGGTCCTGCGCCTCGTCCTTGCCATGAGCGCCATGGCGCTGCTCGCCTGCGCCACGCTCTTCGCGATCGCCCTTGTCGACCGCATGGCATCCGATGCCCGCATCGTCGAGCGCGACGTCGTGACGAACTACGAAGGCGTGGTCGACGAGATGCAGAGCGAGCTTGCCGTCGTGCGCGGCATCGCGGCGTCGCTTTCGATGATCCCGGCGCTCCGCGAGGCCATCGTGTCGGAAGACCGCGCGCGCCTGGCCGCGACCTTCGGCCCGATCCTCGCGAGCATCAAGGAAACGTCGGGCGTGCCGCTCCTCACGCTGACCAAGCCGCCGGGCGTCGTCGTCTTCCGCGCGCACTCGCCCGAGGCGTTCGGCGACAACATCACCGGCCGCCGCACGACCGTCGTCGAAGCCTATCGCGACGGCAAGATGTCGGCCGGGCTCGAGCCGGGCCGCGACAACATGAGCCTCTTCGCCACCGTGCCCCTGCGCGACGGCGACAGGATCGTCGGCGCCATCGATACCGGCGTGGCGCTTGCCAAGCCGTTCGCCGACCGTATGAAGAAGAAGCTGGAATCCGACATCGCCATCCACATGCTCGACGGCGACAAGTTCGTCACGCTCGCCACGACGCGCGCCGACAGCACGCTGCTGTCGGGCGACGAGATGAAGCGCGCCTTCGACGGCGAGAACGTGACGCGCAGTATGGCGATCGGCGGGGGCTTCGCCGTCGTCCACGCGCGCAAGCTCGTCAACAAGGCCGGCAAGACCTTCGGCGTCCTCGAAGTGTCGCGCGACATCAGCGACCTGCACGCGGCCGCGGCGACGGCCAAGCGCAACCTCGTGCTGGGTGCGGTCGGCGCCCTGGCGCTGGCCGTGCTGATCGGCTTCTTCCTCGCACGCGGCGTCTCGCGCCCCATCCTCGCCCTTGCTGGCACGCTCGACACGATCGCTTCGGGCCGGACGGATGTCGAAGTACCGGGCAGTTCGCGTCCCGACGAGATCGGCCGCATGGCCAAGTCGGTCGGCGTGCTGCGCGACGGCCTGATCGAGGTCGAGCGCCTGCGCGCCGGAGCGGCCGAGAGCGAACGTGCCGCACAGGCCAAGCGGCGCGAAGACGCGCTGAAGCTGGCCGAGAATTTCGAGCGTTCGGTCGGTGCGGTGGTCAACGAACTCAACGAATCCGCGCGCGTCCTGCAGGGGTCCGCGCAGTCGATGAGTGCGGCCGCCGAAGAGACGAGCGCCCAGGCCGCGACGGTCGGTGCGGCTTCCGAGCAGGCCTCGACGAACGTGCAGACGGTCGCCGCCTCGACCGAGGAACTCTCGGCATCGATCCAGGAGATCGCGCGGCGTGTGGCGGAGTCGGCGACGATGAGCCGCAAGGCCGTCGACGAGGCCGCACGCACCGGCGAGACGGTGCAGGGTCTCGTCGTCCTCGCCGGCAAGATCGGCGACGTGACGAAGCTGATCAACCAGATCGCCAGCCAGACCAATCTGCTTGCCCTCAACGCGACGATCGAAGCCGCGCGCGCCGGCGACGCCGGCAAGGGATTCGCGGTCGTCGCCTCCGAGGTCAAGAACCTCGCCAGCCAGACCGCCAAGGCGACCGAGGAAATCGGCGCGCAGATCGAGGGGATCCAGGCGGCGTCGGCCAAGACGGTCCAGGCGATCGAAGGGATCTCGGGCACGATCAAGGCGCTCGACGGCATCTCGGGCGCCATCGCCGCGGCGGTGGAAGAGCAGGGGGCCGCGACCCAGGAAATCGCGCGCAACGTCCAGCAGGCCGCGACCGGGACCCAGCAGGTCACGTCGACGATCGTCGGCGTGGCACAGGCAGCCGACGAGACCGGCCGCGTGTCGGCCGACGTCAAGGACCGCGCCTCGGGCGTGGCCACGCAGGCCGACCGCCTGCGCGGCGACGTGCGCGCCTTCCTCGACGGCGTGCGGGCGGCCTAGACCGCCCCGGATCGGGGGCCACGGTCGGCACGCCGTAGTTGTGTAGAAAATACATAAATTAAATGCCGCGGATCATTTTCTGCCCGAGAATCTCGGGCGGATGGCATGATCTGTTAACTCCACGTTCAACTTTGGGACGCATTGTTTCCGGATGCCCCAATGAATCTCGAAGGTTGGACAATGGCGTTTCTTTCGCGTTCTCTCGTCCTGCGCTTGATTCTCGCCATGAGCGTCATGGCGTTGCTCGCTTGTGCCACGCTCTTCGCCATCGCACTGGCCGATCGCATCGCAACGGATGCGCGGATCGTCGAGCGCGACGTCGTGATGAACTACGAGGCGGTGGTCGACGAGATGCAGAGCGAGCTTGCCGTCGTGCGCGGCATCGCCGCAGCACTCGGCCAGATCCCGGCGATCCGCGATGCGGCGATGTCGGGCGACCGTGCGCGCATGGCAGCGGTTCTCGATCCGATTCGCGCGAGCGTCCTCGATGCCTCCGGCGTGCGGACGCTCATGCTTTCCAAGGCGCCGGGAACCGTACTGTACCGCGCCCACGCGCCCGATGCCTTCGGTGACGACGTGACCGCCCGCCGCGTGACGATCGTCGAGGCCTATCGCGACGGAAGGATATCGACCGGCGTCGAGCCTGCCCGCGAGAATATCAGCCTGTTCGCGACCGTGCCGTTGCGTGACGGCGGCGGGATTGTCGCAGCCCTCGATGTCGGGGTGTCGATCGCCAAGCCGTTTGTCGAGCGGATGAAGCGCAAACTCGACGCGGACATCACGTTCAACGTGATCGACGGCGACCGCTTCCTGACGGCCGCCAGCACCCGATCCGAAGGCTCGCTGCTGTCGGCCGGCGAGATGAGGGGCGCCTTCGACGGCGAGGACGTGACGCGCGGCATGGCGATCGGTGAAAGATTCGTCGCCGTCCACGCGCGCAAGCTCGTCAACAAGGCCGGCAAGACCTTCGGCGTCCTCGAGGTGTCGCGCGACATCAGCGACCTGCACGCCGCGGCCGCCAAGGCTAGGCGCAATCTCGTGCTGGGTGCACTTGCCGCACTCGCCCTGGCGATGGTGATCGGCTTCTTCCTCGCGCGCAGCGTCTCGCGGCCGATCCTGGCACTTGCCGGCACGCTCGACACGATCGCGTCGGGCCGGACGGATGTCGAGGTGCCGGGCAGTTCGCGCCCCGACGAGATCGGCCGCATGGCCAAGTCGGTCGGTGTGCTGCGCGAAGGTTTGATCGAGGTCGAGCGCCTGCGCACCGAAGCTGCCGGGCACGAGCGCGCCGCACGGGCCAAGCGCCGCGACGACGCGCTGAAGCTGGCCGAGAATTTCGAGCGTTCGGTCGGCTCGGTCGTCGACGAACTCAACCAATCCGCGCGCGTCCTGCAGGGCTCGGCCCAGACGATGAGTGCGGCCGCCGAAGAGGCGAGCGTGCAGGCCTCGACCGTAGGTGCCGCGTCTCAACAGGCGTCGGCGAACGTGCAGACGGTTGCAGCCTCCACCGAGGAACTCTCGGCATCGATCCAGAAGATCGCGCGCCGCGTGGCCGAGTCCGCGACGATGAGCCGTCAGGCCGTCGACGAGGCCACGCGCACGGGCGAGATTGTCCAGAGCCTCGTCGCCGTCGCCGGCAGGATCGGCGACGTGACGAAGCTGATCAACCAGATCGCCAGCCAGACCAATCTGCTGGCGCTCAACGCGACGATCGAGGCCGCCCGCGCGGGCGAAGCCGGCAAGGGCTTCGCGGTCGTGGCTTCGGAAGTGAAGGGGCTTGCCGCCCAGACGGCCAAGGCAACCGAGGAGATCGGCGCCCAGATCGAGGCGATCCAGGCGGCTTCGACGAAGACCGTCACGGCGATCGACGCGATCTCCGGTACCATCCGCGCGCTCGACGGCATTTCCGGCGCCATCGCCGCGGCGGTGGAAGAGCAGGGTGCCGCGACCCAGGAAATCGCCCGCAACGTGGCACAGGCGGCCAACGGCACCTCGCAGGTTACGGCGGCGATTTCCGGCGTCGCGCAGGCCGCCGACGAGACCGGCCGCGTGTCGGCCGACGTCAAGGACCGCGCCTCGGGCGTGG
>CAYQDN010000017.1:0-22998 GCA_964416335.1 uncultured Azospirillum sp. | reverse complement strand
CGACCGCCTGCGCGGCGACGTGCGCGCCTTCCTCGACGGCGTGCGGGCGGCCTAGGCCGCCTTCAGCTCTTGTTCATGCGGTTGACGACCAGATCGTCGACGACCGCCGGATCGGCGAGCGTCGAGGTATCGCCCAGGGCCGAATGCTCGTTCGCGGCGATCTTGCGCAGGATGCGGCGCATGATCTTGCCCGAACGCGTCTTGGGCAGGCCGGGCGCCCACTGGATCAGGTCGGGCGAGGCGATCGGGCCGATCTGCTTGCGCACCCAGGCCACGAGTTCCTTGCGCAGTTCCTCGCTGGTCGCCTGGCCGGCCTTGAGCGTCACGTAGGCGTAGATGCCCTGGCCCTTGATGTCGTGCGGATAGCCCACGACGGCGGCCTCGGCGACCTTCGGATGGGCGACGAGCGCGCTTTCGATCTCGGCAGTACCCATGCGGTGGCCCGACACGTTGATGACGTCGTCGACGCGCCCGGTGATCCAGTAGTAGCCGTCCGCGTCGCGCCGGCAGCCGTCGCCGGTGAAGTAGTAGCCCTTGAAGGTCGAGAAATAGGTCTCGATGAAGCGCTTGTGGTCGCCGAACACGGTGCGCGCCTGGCCGGGCCAGCTGTCGGCGATGCACAGGTTCCCGTCGGCGGCACCCTCGAGCAACTTGCCGTCGTTGTCGACCAGCAGCGGCTGCACGCCGAAGAAGGGCTTGGTCGCCGAGCCCGGCTTGGTCGCGATGGCGCCGGGCAGCGGCGTGATCAGGATCCCGCCCGTCTCGGTCTGCCACCACGTGTCGACGATCGGGCAGCGCCCGTCGCCCACGACGTTGTGGTACCAGAGCCAGGCCTCCGGATTGATCGGCTCGCCGACCGAGCCGAGGATGCGCAGCGACTTGCGGCTCGTCTTCTTGACCGGCGCTTCGCCCTCGCGCATCAGGGCTCGGATTGCGGTCGGGGCCGTATAGAAGATGTTGACCTTGTGCTTGTCGACGACCTGCCAGAAGCGCGAGCTGTCGGGATAGTTGGGCACGCCCTCGAACATCAGCGTCGTGGCACCGTTGGCCATCGGCCCGTAGACGATGTAGCTGTGGCCGGTGACCCAGCCCACGTCGGCCGTGCACCAGTAGATGTCGCCGTCCTTGTAGTCGAAGACGTACTGGTGCGTCATCGACGCGAAGACGAGATAGCCGCCGGTCGTGTGCAGCACGCCCTTGGGCTTGCCGGTCGATCCCGACGTGTAGAGGATGAAGAGCGGGTCTTCGGCACCCATTTCCGTCGGCGGGCACTCGGCCGGAACGCTCGCCGCTTCCTCGTGGTACCAGACGTCGCGCTTGGGATCCCAGTCGACCTTGCCGCCGGTGCGCCTGACGACCAGCATCTTCTTGACCGACGGGCAGCTCTTCAGCGCCACGTCGGCATTGACCTTGAGCGGCACCTTGCGCCCGCCGCGCAGGCCTTCGTCGGCGGTGATGACGAAATTCGAATCGCAGTCCTGGATGCGGTTGACGAGGCTGTCGGGCGAGAAGCCGCCGAACACGATCGAATGGATGGCGCCGATGCGCGCGCACGCCAGCATCGCGTAGGTGGCTTCCGGGATCATCGGCAGGTAGATCGTGACGCGGTCGCCCTTTTTCACGCCGTGCTTCTTCAGCACGTTCGCCATCCGGCACGTCGCCTCGTAGGCCTCGCGGTAGGTGATGTGCTTGTGCTCGTTCGGGTCGTCGCCTTCCCAGATGATCGCAGTCTGGTTGCCGCGCTTGGCGAGATGCCGGTCGAGGCAGTTGGCCGACACGTTGAGCGTGCCGTCCTCGAACCACCTGATCGGCACGTCGCCGGTGAACGAGGTGTTCTTGACCTTCGTGAACGGCTTGATCCAGTCGATGCGCTTGCCGTGCTCGGCCCAGAAGCCGGCCGGGTCCTTCACCGACTTCTCGTACATCGCCTTGTACTTGGCGGCGTCGATCAGGGCGGACTTGGCGATGGCGTCGGGAACCGGGAAAAGCTCGTTCGACATGGAAGGCGCCTCCGTGTGAGGGCGCGGTTGTTGGTCACCGCGCTTTTGCTGTTGCCCCGGTTTTAGTCCGCCGATGCTGCATTAGGCAAGCCGGACGGGTGCGGCGTCTCAGCGCGGCAGGCTACCGCCGGCAGGAGCGTCGGGCCATTCGACCGCCGGGCATTCGAGCCCGCTTTCGACGATCCGCACGGCGATGGGCGCCAGCTTCCGGCCCTTGCAGGGGCCCGCGACGCACAGCCCGTCGGCGATGCCGAAAAGCGCGCCATGCGTGCCGCACTGGAGGAGGGTCTTCGACAGGTCGAGGAACTGGTCCGTCTGCCAGTCGAGCGGCGTGCCCGCATGCGGGCAGTGGTTGATATAGCCGAAAATTTCGGCACCGCGCCGCACGACGAAGACCGCGACCCGGTTGGCCCCCTCGCCGAACGCGAAGCCCTTCGCACCGGGGTTCGCGATCTCGTCGAGGCGGCACAGGATGCTCACGCAGGCACGCCGATGCGCTTGCAGACGGCCTTCCACTCGGCGGCCGTCACCGGCTGCACCGACAGGCGCGAGAACTTGACCAGCGCCATGCCGGCAAACTCGGGCAGCGTCTTGATATCGGCAAGCGTCAGCGGCGTCCTGGCCGCCTGCAGCGGGGCCACGTCGACCATGAACCAGGCACCCTTCTCGGCGGACGCATCGGGATAGGCCTCGCGGACGATTTCCATCGTGCCGACGATCTCCTTGCCGATGTTGGAGTGGTAGAAGAAGGCGCGGTCTCCCTTCTTCATCGCCTGAAGGTTCAGCTTGGCGGTGTGGTTGCGCACGCCGTCCCACTTGCCGCGCCCGTCGGCGACCAGCTTCGACCAGGAATAGACGTCGGGTTCGCTCTTCAGCAGCCAGTATTTCATCGCTTCACTCGTCCTTGAGGGGGCGCGCCAGCAGGTCGGCGATCGCCGATCCGACATCGGCGTTCTCGTGCAGGATCTTGGCGACCGTCCGGCAGATCGGCATGTCCACGCCCGTGCGCCGGGCAAGATCGCCGACCGACACGGCACCTTCCACGCCCTCGACGACCGCATGGCGGAGGCCGAGGGCGGGATCCTTGACCGCGTCGTGCCGCGTCACGCCGCCGCCGATGGCGATGCCCAGACGCATGTTGCGCGACTGGTCGTTGTTGCAGGTAAGGGCAAGATCGCCAAGGCCGGTGAGGCCCATCAGCGTCTCGGCCCGGCCGCCCTTGGCCGTGCCCAGACGCACCATTTCGGCAAGCCCGCGCGTCATCAGGGCCGCGCGCGCATTGTCGCCGAGCCCGCGCCCCTCGACGATGCCGCAGGCGAGCGCGATCACGTTCTTGACCGCCCCGCCGATCTGCGCGCCGACGACGTCGTCCGAACGGTAGACGCGGAAGGTCGGCGTGGCGCAGGCCGCCGCAAGGGCCGCCCCGAGATCGGCGTCGGCGCAGGCGAGCGTGACGGCCGTCGGCCGGCCCGCGGCGACTTCGCCCGCGAAGGTCGGGCCCGACAGGATCGCGACCGGATGCGCCGCGGCGATCTGTGCCGCGATCTCGCTCATCAGCATGCAACTCAGGCCTTCGATGCCCTTGCTGGCGACGATCAGCGGTGCGCCGGCCGGCCGGGCAAGCTCGCTGAGCGCCAGCGTGGCGCGCAGCGCCTGTGCGGGCGTGGCCCACAAAAGCAGGTCCTTGCCGTCGACCGCCTGCAGGATGTCGGACGTCGCCTTGATCGCCGGAGCAAGCTCCACGCCCGGCAGATAGACCGGGTTCGCGTGCCGCTCGTTGATGTCGCGCGCGGTCGCCTCGTGGTGCGCCCACAGCGTGGGCTCGAGGCCCGCGCGCGCGAGTGTCTGGGCAAGTGCCGTACCCCAGGCTCCCGCACCGATGACCGCGACCGTCCTGTACGTCTTCGCCATGCGTTTCTTCTAGCGGATCGGGCCGTACCCCGTCACGACGCGATTTTGACGGGTTCGCCGAGCGCGGTGTGCGTTTCGATCGTCCTTGCGCAGGCGCGGGCGGCCTCGGCACCCTTGGCCACGAAGTGCCGCATGAAGAACTCGCGATGCGTCTCGTGTTCGTGGAAATGGTGCGGCGTGAGCACGCACGAGATGACCGGCACGCCGGTGTCGAGCTGCACGCGCATCAGCCCGTCGATGACGGCATGCGCGACGAATTCGTGACGGTAGATGCCGCCGTCGACGACGAGGCCCGAGGCGACGATCGCCGCGTAGCGGCCGGTCCCGGCCAGCCGCTTGGCCAGCAGCGGGATCTCGAAGCTGCCCGGAACGCGGTGGATCTCGATACTGCCTTCGGCATGGCCGTGGCGGGCGATCTCGGCGAGGAAGGCCTTGCGGCTCTGCGCCAGGATGTCGTCGTGCCAGCTTGCTTCGATATAGGCGATGCGGTGCGTCGTCATTTCAGTCTCCCCTGGACCCGGTTGGAAGCGGACGCGCGGGCGCACGGGATCGCGACGGGCGCACCCGGTCTGCCGGATGCCCGTCGCCAACCTTCCCGTTCTCTTCCATCCGGACTTTGACCGTCGGCGCCGGGATCTCACCGGCTCTGCTGACCCCGCCGGCTTGTGGGCCGGCGGGCGCTCGCGGGCTGATGCGCCGAAGCGCAATCACCGCCGGTGGGGATTTCCGCCCCGCCCCGAGAACGCTGCCGCCCGGAACATCCGGGCGACATGCGGATTATGGCGGGGAAGGAACGCCGACGGAAGCCAGTTCCTCGAGCGGCCAGCGCGGCCGGCAGGCGATGTCGAGCGGCGAGACGAGGCCGAGGGCAAGGCGCTCGACCCCCGCCCACGCGATCATCGCCGCGTTGTCGGTGCAAAGCCGGATCGGCGGGGCGACCAGGGCAAGCCCGTGCGCGGCGGCGACCTTGGCAAGGCGGGCGCGCAGCGCCTGGTTGGCGGCAACACCGCCGGCGACGACGAGATGCGCCCCCCGTGGGTGAAGATTCGCGAACGCGCGCGCGGCGTTGCCGGTGCGGTCGGCCAGCGTGTCGGCGACGGCCGTCTGGAACGAGGCGGCAAGATCGGCGCGCGTCGCGTCGTCGAGCGTGCCGAGCCGGTCGACGGTCTGGCGCACGGCGGTCTTGAGACCGGCGAACGAGAAATCGCAGCCCGGCCGCCCGGCAAGCGGACGCGGCAGGTCGAAGCGCTTCGGGTTGCCGTCGCGCGCCAGCTTCTCGATCGCCGGGCCGCCGGGATAGGGCAGGCCCAGCAGCTTGGCGACCTTGTCGAACGCCTCGCCGACCGCGTCGTCGAGCGTGGTGCCCAGCCGACGGTAGCGGCCCACGCCTTCCACCACGAGAAGCTGGCAGTGCCCGCCCGAGACGAGCAGCAGCAGGTAGGGGAACGGCACGTTGTCGGAAAGGCGTGCCGACAGCGCGTGCCCTTCGAGATGGTTGATCGCCACGAACGGCAGGCCGCGCGCCAGCGCCACGGCCTTGGCGAACGTGGCGCCGACGATGATGCCGCCGATCAGGCCGGGGCCGGTGGTCGCTGCGATCGCGTCGATCGCGGACCAGCCGCACGCCGCGTCGGCAAGCGCACCGCGCACCATGTCCTCCAGATGCGCAAGATGCGAGCGGGCGGCGACTTCCGGCACGATGCCGCCGAAGGGGGCGTGCTCGCGCGTCTGCGACAGCACGCGCTCGGCGTGCACGCGCCGGTCGGCGCCGACGAGGGCGGCGGCCGTTTCGTCGCAGCTGGTTTCGATGCCGAGAACGAGACCCATTCCCGGGGTGTAACCCATTCGTCCGCCCGCCGAAAGCGCCCTTGCGGCGTGCGGGTTCGGCACGCGATAAAGGGTCCTCGAAGAAGAGGCCGGATGACGAACATTTTGCGTATCGGAACGCGCGGATCGCCGCTTGCCCTGTGGCAGGCGAACGAGACGAAGCGGCAGCTCGCCGCCGCCCACCCGGCGCTGGCCGGTGCGGATGCGATCGAGATCCGCGTCATCAAGACGACCGGCGACAGGATCCAGGACCGCACGCTTGCCGAAGCCGGCGGCAAGGGCCTGTTCACCAAGGAGATCGAGGAAGCGCTGGTCGCCGGCGAGATCGACCTTGCCGTCCATTCGATGAAGGACGTGCCGACCTGGCTGCCCGACGGGCTCGGCATCGTCGCTTTGCTCGAGCGCGAGGACCCGCGCGATGCGCTCGTCGCGGGCCCCGGCGTCAACCGGATCGCCGACCTGCCGCGCGGGGCCACCGTCGGGACCGCGTCGCTGCGCCGCGGGGCGCAACTGCTCGCCCTCCGCCCGGATATCAGGATCGTGCCGCTGCGCGGCAATGTCGATACGCGGCTGGCCAAGGTCGCGCGCGGCGATGTCGAGGCGACGTTCCTTGCCATCGCCGGGCTGAAGCGCCTCGGCCGCGCGGATGCCGCGCGCGCGATCCTCGAACCTTCGGAAATGCTGCCGGCGGTGGCGCAAGGCGCCATCGGCGTCGAATGCCGTCTGGCCGACACGCGCACGCGCAGCCTGCTTGCCGCCATCGACCATGCGCCGACCGCGATCGCCGTCGCGGCCGAGCGCGGCCTGCTCGAACGGCTCGACGGCTCGTGCCGCACGCCGATCGGGGCGCTGGCCACGCTGGTCGGCGGCGACCGCGTGCGCCTCGACGGGCTTGTCGTGCGGCCCGACGGGACCGGCGTGCTGACGACGTTGCGCGAAGGGCCGACGGCACTCGCCGACGCGATGGGCCGCGATGCGGGCGAGGAACTCAAGCGCCGCGCCGGCGCGGGCTATTTCCAGTGAAGGCGAAGCCCCGCCGCCTGCGCGTCCTCGTCACCCGCCCGCGCGGCGAGGCCGAGCTGTTCGCCGTGACGCTCGCCATGCGCGGGCACGACGCGATCCTCGCCCCGCTGATCGAGATCGTGCTGATCGACGGTGCCGCCGTCGATCTTTCCGGCGCGCAGGCGATCCTCTTCACGTCGGCCAACGGCGTGCGCGCCTTCGCGCACGCCGAGAAGCGGCGCGACCTGCCTGTCTTCTGCGTGGGCGACGCGACGGCCGCGGCGGCGAAGACCGCCGGTTTCGCGCGCGTGTGGAGTGCCGCGGGCGACGTCGACACGCTGGCCACCCTCGTGCGCACGCAGTTGAAGCCCGCCGACGGGGCGCTCGTCCACGCGGCGGGCACGTCGGTCGCGGGCGATCTTTCCGGCGATCTCGAGAAGGCCGGGTTCGCGGTGCGCCGCGTGCAGCTCTATCGCGCCGAGCCCGCCGGCGAGCTGCCGGACGAGGCGGTCGAGGAACTGCGCGCCGGCCGGCTCGACGTCGCGACGTTCTTCTCGCCGCGCACCGCACAGACCTTCGCGCGCCTGGTCCAGGCGGCCGAGCTCGACGAGACGCTGGAATCCGTTTCCGTTCTCGCACTCGCACCGGGTACGCTGGCGCTGCTGCGCGAGGAAGGCTGCGTCTTCCGCAGCGAAATCGCGGCCGGGCGCCCGAACGAGGCGTCGCTGCTCGAAGCGCTCGACCGACTTGCCGAGGAGGCAGACGTGCCGCCGGAGACCGCACTTCCGAAATTCGAGCTGCCGCCGTCCGGACCGGCGAAGCCGTCGGCGCCGAAGGCCGCCCCGCCGCGCGCATCGAAGCTGGTACCGCTTGCCCTTGCCCTCGTCGTCGCGGTGTTCGGCATTCTCGGCTGGGCCTACTGGCAGTCGACGCTGACGGGCAGTGCGGAGCCCGGGATGCGCGCGATCGAACAGCGCGTGGCCGGGTTCGACCGCCGGCTGGCGCAGGTCGAGAGCCGCCCCGCCGCCCCGCGCGTCGACGTTTCGCCGCTCGAAGCGCGGATCGCCGCACTCGAGACGCGCGGGATGACCGAAGCGACGGCCGCGCCGGACGCCGGCACGCAATCCGCGATCGCCTCGCTGATGGCGGAGAACCGGCGGCTTGGCGACGAGCTTGCCCGCGTGCAGGCGGAGATCGGCCGGCTGCAGGGCGGCATCGTCGAGCAGGCCAGCGACCGGGCCGGGGCGCGGCGCGCGGAGTTCCGCCTTGCACTGTCCCAGCTGCGCGAGGCGCTGGCCGGAGGCCGGGCCTATGACGGCGAACTGTCGCTGGTGCGCGACCTTGCATCGGATGCGGATCTTTCGGCGCTTGCGCCGAACGCGGCCGCGGGCATCGAGACGCGCGCGAGCCTTGCGCGGCGCTTCGGGCCGCTTGCCAATGCCGCGGTCGCGGCCGCGCGCGTCGAGCAGGCGCCCGGCCTTTTGGGCGAACTCGTCGAGCGCGCGCAGAGCTTCCTGTCGATCCGCCGCGTGGGCGACGTCCCGGGCGACAGCCCGACCGCGCGCGTCGCACGCGCCGAGACGCGTCTTGCGGTCGACGATCTTGCCGGGGCGCTTGCCGCGCTCGAAGGCGTGCAGGGCATGGGCTGGAGTGCTTCGCTGCTGCCGTGGATCGACACGGCGCGCAGGCGGCTGGCGGCGGAGCGCGCGGTCGCCGCCCTCGCCGCCGCCGGCAGCTAGGCGACAGCCATGCGGCGGATCGTCGGCCTTCTCGTCTTTTCCGCCCTCGCGATGCTGCTCGTCGCGTGGCTGGCGCAGGCACCGGGCCAGGCGACGGTCGAGTTCGCGGGCTGGCGCATCGACACGTCGGCGGGCGTGCTCGCGATCCTCGCCCTCGTCGTGGCCTGCGTGCTTGTCTTCGCCGACCGGATCTGGCGCTTCGTCGCGGGTGCGCCGACGCGTTTCTCGGCGTGGCGGCGTGCGCGACGCGAACGGCGCGGCCTTGCGGCCCTGACGCGCGGGCTCGTCGCGGTCGCGGCGGGCGAGGCGATCGAGGCGGGAAGGCAGGCGAAGCTTGCCAGCAAGGCGCTCGGCACGCCCGCCCTCACGCTGCTGCTGTCGGCGCAGGCCGCCCAGCTTGCCGGGGACGAACCGGAGGCGCGCCGCCATCTCGAGGCGATGCGTGCGCTGCCGGAGACCGAGTTCGTCGCCCTGCGCGGCCTCGTCGCCAGCGCCATGCGCGGCGGCGACGACCGGCGCGCGCTCGAACTTGCCCGGCGCGCGCGCGACCTCAAGCCGGCGGCACCGTGGGTCACGGCTTCGCTCGTCGAACTCGAGACGCGCACGGGCGACTGGGCCGCCGCCGCCGAAACGCTGCAGCGCGCGCGCCGCGCCAAGCTGCTGCCCGCCGCACAGGCCGACGCGAACGGGGCCGCGGCCCTGCACGAACGCGCGCGCGCCCT
Organism: uncultured Azospirillum sp.; assembly: GCA_964416335.1. Taxonomy (GTDB): domain Bacteria; phylum Pseudomonadota; class Alphaproteobacteria; order CACIAM-22H2; family CACIAM-22H2; genus Tagaea. Next base: position 13,797 of record CAYQDN010000017.1, on the reverse strand, counting down.
GGCCGCGGAAGACCTGCGGCGCGATGCCATCGCCGCGGCCGAGAAGGCGCTGCGCCTTGCGCCCGACCGGCCGGAGATCGCGGCCACGCTCGCGACACTCTATGCGCGCGACGGCCGCACGCGCGCGGCCGGTGCGCTGGTCGAGAAGGAATGGGCGCGCCATCCGCATCCCGGGCTTGCCGCCGCCTACCGGATCGCGCGGCCCGTCGAGAATGCCCTGCAATGGGTCAAGCAGGCCGAGCGGCTGGCAAAGCTCAACCCGACGCATCGCGAGAGCCACGTGGTCCTCGCCGAAGCGGCCCTTGCTGCCGAGCTGTGGGGCGAGGCGCGCCGCCACGCGCAGGCGGCGATCGCGGCGTCCGGGGCCGAGCCCGGCGCCGGCCTGTGCCGCCTGCTGGCGCGCATCGCGCAGAGCCAGGGCGACGATCCGGAAGGGGCGCGCAAATGGCAGGTGCACGCCGCCGAAGCACCGCCCGATCCGGCCTGGACGTGCCGTTCGTGCGGCCAGCCGCACGGCGAATGGCGGGCACTGTGCAGCGGCTGCGGTTCGTTCGACAGGCTGGAATGGCGGCCGCCGGCGCGGCTGGCGGGCTCGGTGGCGGCGATCGAATCGGCGGGCGGGTTGGCGGGGCCTTCGGCCTAGCCCTTGCTCTCGGCGATCTTCTCGTCGATCAGGTTGAGACCTTCGACAAGCGTCTTTTCCGCGCGCTCGGCACCGGCGACGAGCTCGAGCATGCGCACGCTCGAATAGAGGTCGGCTTCGGTCGCCTCGCGGTTCTCGATCTTGAGACCGCGCGAGCGCAGGTCGAAGAAGAGCTTGCCGGTGTGCCCGTCGATATGGCCTTCCACGCGCTTGAGCTCGTCCTTGAGCTCCTGCGAGAGGCCCAGTTCGCCGGCGAATTTCGAGGCGAGCTGCAGGGCCAGCAGGCGGTCCTCGACCTGCTGCATCTCGGTGATGTCGCCTTCGCCGGTGGCCATCGGGGCGAGCCGCTTCAGGTCGGCCAGCACGGCGGCGATGTCCTTGCCCGCGTTCTCGATGACGTTGGCGTTGATCATTTCCTTGAGCTTGACGCGCACGCGGTCGAGGCGGCGTGCTGCGGCCGCCCCCGACGTGCCCTTGAGCATGTCCTTGCCCTTCTGGATGCCTTCCAGATGGTGGCCGATCTCCTTGGCGAGATCCTCGCGCACGGTGATCTTGCCGTCGTTGGAGCCCGAGGCGATCTGGCGGCGCACTTCCTCGAAGCGCTGCTCCATGTCGGTGACCATGACCTCGGTCGTGATCGAGGCAAGCTCGCCGGTCGAGCCGGCCATGCCCTTTTCCGCCACGCGCACGAAGATCGACAGGATCTCGGTCGGCTGGTCGAGGCGCGCCACAAGTGCATAGACGACGACGGGCGCACGCACCTTCATCTTCTCGTCGACCGCCATGACGGTCTGGCCGATCACGCCGATATCCTCGTCGCCCAGCGCCACGATCGGCTTGGGCGGCAGGTTGTCGCGCATCGTCTGGATCTCGAGGCCGATCTCCAGCACGTCGGTCACGTCCTGCAGGTCGAGCCACATCTCCGGCCCGCCGAGCTTGGGCACGATCTCGGCGCGGTAGCTGACGTTCTTCTCGCCGCGCGTGATGATCTCGCGAAGTGCCCGCGCGCATTGCGGCCACAGGCGTTCGCCGAGGGCAAGCCAGCTCGCGTGCGCGCGGCCCACGTTGCGGATCTCGGTCTCGATCTGCTCGATCTCGGTGCGGCCGATCTTGTCGACGAGCAGGTCCCACGCCGGATTGATCACCGCGCGCGCGATCTTGCCGATGATCTTCGACTGCGAGGGCGGCGCGTTCGTCAGCATGTCCTCGAAGGGAAGCGCGAACAGGCGCTTGCCCGTCATGCGGCGCATCGGCCGGACGAGCTGCAGGCGCGGGCGGAACTGGCCCAGCAGCGTCACGGCCGTGCCGTCGGTGTGGTTGCCCGCGCGCTTGCCCTCGAGGCTCCAGACGAGCTCGACCAGCGTCGCTTCGGGGATCTGCGACAGGCGCTGCGAAAGATCGCCGAGTGATTTGCCGACGTCGGTCATGCGGCCTTCGACTTGTATCGCTCGAGACGGGTGCGCAGGTCGGCGTCGATCGTGCCGCTGACCCAGTCTTCCATCGGCTTGACCAGCTTGCGCCGCTGCACGCCGATGTCGCGCAGTTTGTCGCGCCGCACGCCGGTGACTTCTTCCTCGGGCACGATGGGCAGGATGCGGGCGAGTTCCTGCACCGTCGCCTGCTGCTCGTAGGCGGGCTTGATCACGGCGTCTTCCCACATCGCCACGAGCATGTCCCAGCCGTCGAGCATCCAGCCGATGCGCCCGACATTCAGCTCGATCTCGGCCTGCGTCTTCTCCCAGTTGGCGATCGCGAGATCGACGCGCTCGACATGGGCGTCGATCGCGGCGAAGTGCTCGCTCGCCAGGGCCGCCGTCTCGCGCGCGACGAGGCTGGAGAGGGCGCCGAGCGCGCTCGCGTCGGACTTGTCGACCTCCGACCAGCTGCCGATGGAGTTGGCGAATTCCTCGATGCGGATGCGCATGCGCCGGAGGCGCGGGGGCTTGGGCAGCTTGGGCGAGCCGACCGAACCGATCTGGTCGGCCCACGCCTCGAGCTGCGCGTAGAGCTCGTTGCCCTCGAGCTTCACCTTGTGCGCGACGCGCGCGAGGATGAGCTTGGCCTGCTGGCGGCCGGTGTCGCTCTGCACGTGGGCGAGCGTGATCTGGAGTTCGCCGCCCGAGAGCTGTGCCACCGTCTCGGCGAGCAGCGAGAACTGGATGAGGAGCTTGAAGTCCTCCTCGTCGCGCAGCATCGCCTTGGCCTGCTTGGCGGCGGCGGGGCCGGCAAGGCCGGTCGACGCGGTCTTCAGCGTGGCGCGGCGCACGGTGTCGGGCGTCGACGCCCCCGCCTCGCCGATGGCGCGATGGAGAACCCTGTCATGGACCGTGAGCGTGAACACGTCCGGCAGACTCTTCCACTGGAGGATATAGTTGCCCTTCGCACCCGACGGATTGGGAACCACCAGCTCGAGATCGCCGCCGCGGCCGCGAACGCGCGCCCCGACGATGATCGGCGTCGTGAACGGCACCGATGCCCCGCGCTCCGCGAACGACGGAGGCGCCCAGAAAGACTTCGATACCGCCCCGTCCATTCCTCGCCTAAAATCCGCTCCGGCATTTCGTGCTACAGCCGCGTACCGCGGTTGCCGGATACCGACCGCGACCTGGTCCGAGGACCTTAGCAGAACGCCACGAACCCAAGCCAGAGATAGACAATCTCCTCCCGGAACGGGAACCTAGGGCACGAAACGCGAGGGGGTGGCGCGCCATGGGCGACTTCGATTCCGGACGCGAACGGCCCGCGGTGCTGTTCGCCAACGAGGCCTTCTACCGCGCCTTCGCCGACCGCGATTTCAAGGCGATGTCGGAGCTATGGGCCCTCGGCCTGCCGGCCTTGTGCATCCATCCCGGCTGGCCCGCCCTCAGCGGCCGGACGCGCATCCTCGCCAGTTGGGAACGGATTCTCGGCGGCCGCCCGCCGGCGATCGTCTGCCACCTGCCGGAGGTGCATTTCGTCGGCGAGACCGCCTTCGTCGTCTGCTACGAGGCGATGAAGGACGACTGGCTCGTCGCGACCAACGTGTTCGCACGCGAGGGCGGGCGCTGGCGCCTGGTCTTCCACCAGGCCGGCCCCACGCCGCCGATGACCGCCGAAGTCGCCGACCGCGATGCCGACGACGCCGAGGGCGGGCCGGCGCTGCCGAACTGAACGCGCCGAACTGGATCAGCGCCGCCCGAACGCGGCGAGAAACAGCAGCAACCATCCGGCGAGGAAGGCCGTGCCGCCTGCCGGGATCAGCGGCCCCAGCGCCATGCCGTAGAAGGCGCGCAGATAGAGCCCGCCGCTGAACGCCGCGCAGCCGAGCGCGAAGGCGAGGCCCGCGAAGCCCAGGCGCAGCGTGCCGCGCCGTTCGGCCATCGCCTCGACGCCGACGAGGGCGAGGGCGTGCAGGCACTGGTAGAGTGCGGCCGTCTTGACGAGGCCGATCGCCGCCTCGTCGAGCATCCCGTCGAGCGCATGCGCGGCCGCAGCCCCCATCGCCACGCCGACCAGCCCGTTGAGCGCCCCCAGTGCAAGCCAGATCCGCATGCGCGCCAGTTTTGCACTATTCTGTGCGGCGGGGAAACCGGATGCGGATGCGAAGGGGAGAGACGGCATGGATGACGGGCTTCAGGGCAAGACGGCGCTGGTGACGGGGGCCTCGCGCGGCATCGGTCTTGCGATCGCCGAACGGCTGAGCGCGGCGGGCATGAATGTCGCCCTCGTCGCGCGCTCGGCCGAGGAACTTGCCGCACATGCCAAGCGCCTGCCGCACGCCCTCGCGATTCCCGCCGACCTGCGCGAGGCGGACGCTGCCGCCAAGGCCGTCGCCGCCACGCTCGCGAAGTTCGGCGGCCTCGACCTCGTCGTCAACAATGCCGGGGCCACGAAGCGCGGGCCCTTCGCCACGCTCGCCGATGTCGATTTCCTCGACGGCTTCGCGCTCAAGTTCCACGGCACCGTGCGCATGACGCGCGCGGCGTGGGCGGCGCTGAAGGCAAGACGCGGCGCCATCGTCAACATCATCGGCATCGGCGGCAAGACGACCGATCCCGAATTCGCGATCGGCGGCTCGGTCAACGCGGCCCTCTTCAACTTCACCAAGTCGATCGCGCAGGCCGCGACGCGCGACGGGATCCGCGTCAACGCGGTGAGCCCCGGCTGGATCGAAACGCAGCGCCTGACCGGAAGGCTCGAAGTGCGCGCCAAGGAAGCGGGCGTGGACATCGCCGAGATCCGCACGCGCACGATCGCCGAGATGAACATCCCCCGATTCGGCCAGCCCGCCGACATCGCCGAGGCGGTGGCGTTCCTCGCCGGCAGCCGCGCCGGCTACATGCAGGGTGCGATCGTCGACGTGGATGGCGGCTTGACGCACGCGATCTGAGGGGTGCCAACCCGGGGCGGCCGCAAATCGTCGGGTTACCCGATGTTACGGTAACGTATTTATCCCCTTGAAGTGAAAGGGATGTTACTGCAACGCCGGTGCTGCAACCGGCCGGACGCAAGGGGTGCGGCGGGCGGCGGCGGGGGGTCGATCTTCACTTGTCAAAGAGCACGGCGGACCAGTGCCCGAGCATCGCAAAACGCCCTCCGGTTGTCAAGAAAATAGACCTATACGGCGCATGCCCGACCTGCGGCGCCTGTCACTTGCGTGCCCGTCATCACTCCTGTAGGTTCCCGCGCGATTTGACGTTTGCCCCAAGTGCCGCAGTAGCTCAGGGGTAGAGCAGCGCATTCGTAATGCGCGGGTCGGGGGTTCAATTCCCTCCTGCGGCACCATTTATATAAAATCAATTGGCGATCGGCATCCGCCGCCGGGGATGATCGACACGCATGAACTGCAAATGGGTAAAAATATTTCAGATATTAAGGACAGAGAATATGCCTGCAGGCCGACGATTATTTGAATGTCGAATTGGGATTGGACGACCAGACGGCCCTCGGGCTTCCACATGGAGTACATGGGCCCAATCTGATGGTTCGGTCTATATCGCCCAACGCGATTTTGGCCGGAGTCAAAAAGTCTCATTGCATCCACCGCGGCCACCGGAGAAACCATCATGGCGGTTTCATTTGCGCGCGAATAAAGGCCAGCCAGTTATCGTTGGACTTTCGGGTCAGTCCGAGATTTCCGACGGTCGATATGAACTCGATAGTTGGCCAGGTGTCGAATACCTGCCAGGCGTATTTCGCGTGTTCTCCGTAGTTGTCTGCGCTGATGATCTTCGTGTGGAGGCGAGCCCGCAATATACCGAGCGAGAACGCAGAACGCTGTTTACGGAAGTTCAATGGATCGACGATCTAAACGCCGGAGAGTACGTTGACCTCTTCTGGTTGATTGGCGTCGATCTTGGGCGAACTCACTTTGAAAAGCCTGACAATGCGGTAGGCTCGAAGTGCATACGCTTCGAGCCCCTTGGAAATGGATATGAAGTTGCAATTGGCGTGTTCATTTTTCGACGCGATACTCGGCCGGATAAATTTGATCAGATTACTAAATCTGTTCGCAGTGATCTTCGAAAGCGGGGTGCCGATCTCTCACTAGAAAAACGACTGCAAATCGGCGTCAAAGATAAAACAGGTTTCAGCTATGTACTCGATTCAGTGGCAGTTGAAGTCTAATGGATCTCATAGGTGAACGCAGTGATCTCCCCTTTTTGCGATAGTCGAGCCGTGAATGGTGCTACGCGCCGAGCAATGCCCTGTATCCGACGCGCCGGTTTGCCATTGTCTAGAAAATTGAACCGTCGGTAATTCGATGGCGCCGAAATACAAAATGCCTGAGTTTCTGCGGGATAAAATATCCGAAGATGCATATAAAAAATGGCTTACCCGGAAGGCGAGTGCGCATCACAAGCGCGACAAGAACAGTGGCAACGAGCACGCCACTCGTGCTGAATATCGTGCGCTCATACATCATGCTGTTTGTGTGTCAGGTGGGCTAGACACCTACACAGGCGAAGCGCTTGACTGGCATCTGATGAGTACCTTTAACAATGACGAGGCTAAGAGACTCGGACGAGAATACAAGCATCGCTTTTCAATGCTTCCCACTGTCGATCACGTATCTAATCGGCGCGACAAAGCAGCCTTTGTTATTTGCTCTTGGAAGGTGAACGACGCGAAGTCTGATCTTTCATATGAAGAATTCCTAGAATTGTGCCGGAAGATTCTTGATCACGCGGATCGGAACATCCGTCTGAAGATTTAGAACGGCCAGCGTGCTCGTAGCGATATTTACTGCTTCTCGAAGTATAGTTGATCTGATGCGAAGTTCCTCCAAACACCATAGTTTGCGCATTCCTAATGCCCGGGCCGGCGTTTCAATTCCCTCCCCCGGCACCATTTCGTTCAACAGCCTTGGCCGACAAAGGGGTCCCGATTAAGTTCGGTGGCCGCCGTCCCGTCGGGCAAGCTGGCTCCTTAGCTTCGGGAGAGTCCACGTGTTCAGGAAATATCGTGCACTGGCCATCGACGACGAGGAAGTCGCGCGCCAGATGCTGCGCAAGATGCTCGAGAACCTGCAGTTCGGCCAGGTCGACACGGCGGCGGGGTCGGAGGCCGCGAAGCTCGCCTTTCACGGCAAGCCGGACAGCTGGCCCAACCTGATCCTCTGCGACTACAACATGAAGCCCACCAACGGGCTGCAGTTCGTCAGCTGGATGAACGAGCGGCCGGACATCAAGGCGCGGCGCGTGCCGGTGATCATGGTCACGGCGTATGCCGATCCGTCGATCGTGCTGCTGGCGATGCAGAAGGGCGTATCGGGCTATCTGGTCAAGCCGTTCACCGAAGAGGCCCTGCGGCTGCGCATCCAGAGGGCCTTCCAGGCACCGGCCGCCGAACCGGACCCGCTCTGAACGGATCCGGGTCCGCGACGGCCTGCCCCCGCGACCGTCTCCGCCGCTCACATCCCCAGCACCGCGCGTATCTCCGCCTTTGCCGCCTCCATGTCCTTCCTGAACGCGGCGTCGGCCAGCATCGTCGCGGCGATGGCCGTACCTGCGCGCCGTCCGCCTTCGAGGTCGTTGGGATAGTGCATGCCGCCGATGATGCGGCTCTCGGAATATTCCTTCGTGCGCTCGAAGATGGCGTCGTGTTTCTCCGGCACGATGGTCGCAAGGATGATCGCCATCATCGTCGAGCGCGTCGTGTGCCCGGACGGGTAGGAGTTGCTGCTCGACGGCTTCACCAGCGCCTTGATCTCGGGATTGTTGAGGAACGGCCGCTTGCGCCCGAAGACCGCCTTGACCGGGTCCACCACCGCGTCCTCGGTCTCGCCGATCCGCGCGAAGAATTCGCGCGCGCGCGGCAGGGCGTCGGCCTTGAATTTGGGCCCCATCAGCGTGCCGAACATCGCGAAGACGGTTTCCTCGCCGTCGGCATAGGCAAGTGCGATGCGCTCCGGGGTGGCGGCCTTCTGGGCGGCGATCACGACGGCCTGCTCGGCGCGATCTTCCGGGCTGCCGTTGACGACCGACTTCGGCAGGAAATCGACGAGGTTGAGTTCCGCGTGCGTCAGATACGGCTTGTCGGCCGCCCAACCGACGCTCGGGATTAGCAGCAGCAGGGCGAAAAGGAGGGTGCGGATCGGCATTGTCGGGCTCCCGGTTCGGGTCGAGGGGGCGGGGGGTGCCGCTTTATAGCCGCCGGACCGATACGGATTTGTGACAGGCCCGCCTGTCCGGGCCGGGCGGAATCTGCCACACTGTCCGGGATTCAACGCAGTCCAAGCCCGTACGGATCGCCCCTCACGTGTCGTTCGCCGAGTTCCTGTCCCGAATCGAGAATTCCGGCCTGCGCAATGTCGCCGAGCACTGGAACGCGGCGCGCGGCACGCGTCGCATGCCGGGCTGGTCCGACATCGAACCCGGGGCGATCGCGCGCCAGCTCCCGATCGTCTGGGCGTGGAACTACGACCGCGGGGCGGACCGCTTCACCGGCCGGCTTGCCGGCGAGGAGATCAACGCCGCCTTCGGCAAGAGCCTGCGCGGCGCCGACATGGCGGAGTTCTTCAAAGAGTTCGAATATGAGGTGATCGTCGAGCGCTACCGGCGCATCGTCAACGAGCCGTGCTTCTTTTATGGCGATGGCCAGGTGTTCCGGCACGTCCAGCGCGTGGGCGTGGGCGAGCGGATCATCATGCCGCTTGCGGCCGACGGCGAGATTGCCGACGGCCTCATCGGCGCCACGCTCTACAAGTTCAGGACGTCGGAAGTTCCGGCCGACCGGCCGAGCATGGGCCAGAACGTGACGTTCATCCCGCTGGCGTGAAGGCGGCCGCGAGTTCCTTGCGGACCCGTCGTCCGGCGGCGAGGTCCCGGCAGTTGACGATCGCCAGACGGAAGCCGCCCGGCGGCATCGCGTGCGCGTCGGGCGGGCGACGCGGATCGAAGGTGATCTGGATCGAGGAAATCCCGGGCCGCGCGCGCAGTTCGGCAAGGCGCCGCGGTGCTGGCGGTTGCCAGCGCTGTCCGTGCGGTGCGAAGAGCACCACGCTGTAGCCGGTGCGCCGGTCGGCGTCGCGGAAGTCCCATCGCCCGTGCCGGTAGAGCCCGGCGACGGATTCGAGCCAGCCCTCGCCGTTGAGGTCGAGCCATTGTTCGGCCATGCGCAGGTGGCATTCGATGATGCGCCCGCCGATCGTCTCGATGTTCGCGATCCCGGTGAATCCCGCAAGATGTTCCCGCACCCATGCGACCAGGCGGCGTTCGAGACGCGGCATGCGTCCGGCATGGACGACCCAGCGGTCGAACATGCCGGCCCGCCGCGGGATCCCGGTCGTGTGGCGGATCCATTGCGTGCGTCCGCCGACGAGGGCGAGATCGGTGCTGACATGCGCACCGGTCAGATATGTCATCCACATGTGGCCGGGCTGCAGCCGTGCGCGATAGGCAGTGGCCGAGCGCAGCACGAAGCTGCCGGCGCCCATGCCGCGCATGTTGTAGATGGGCTTCGAGAAGACCGGATAGGCGGCAGGCGCCACGCCGTGCGGCCCGTGCGGCAGGCCCTGGCTGGCGCAGATCCACAGCTTGTTGTGGACGCGGCGGAATTCCGGATGGATCCGCCACGCGCTCGCCTCGTCGACCGGGATGTCGATCCCGCGCGGGCAGGGGACGGATGCGAAATACTGCAGGCGCCAGGGATCAACGCCCAGATAGGCCATGGCCGTTCCCCGCCGGAAGCCGCACGTCGTAATCCCACGGCGACGGTGCGGCACCTTTGCTTTCGACCTTCCCGCCTGCGATCAGCGCCCGCAGGCGGCCGAACACGAACAGGTCGCTGAGACGGTTCGCCGGATCGCCAAGCGCCATCGCCCGGCCGGTCACGCGGCGCGCGGGTTCCCACCCGGTCGTGCAGGCTTGGAGGACAAGCCCGTCGTAGCGGTCCGGCGGCACGCTCGCGACATGTCCGTCCTGCCAGCGCCGCAGCAGGCCGCCGACCTGCCGCAACCGCGCGAAGTCCCGCGCCAGTCGCGCGCGCGTCGCGCCGTCCAGCGCCGTGCGCGCGCGTGCGATGGCGGCGAATTGGTCGGGTGCGAGCTGGCCCGTGTAGGTGCTGCCCGGCGGGCGCGCGCGCGAAAGTCCCGCGCGCCACCCGTCGAGCCGCTCGCACGCCATCGCAAGGAAGGTCGCCTCCGACACATTGTCGCCCGCCCAGATCGCGATCTCGTCCGGCGGCGTTGCGTCGAGTTCGCCGGCAAGCGTGCGCCACGGCTCGAACGCGTCGGTTGCCGGCGTGGTCCATTCGGCGAAGCCCGCATAGGACCGGCGGAAATAGTCGAGGCGTGCCGCCCCGTCGTCGAGCGGGCCGTGCGTCAGGTCGTCGGGAACGGCGAAGACCCGGCCGCACGCCGCGCGCAGCAGGCCGGCCGCGTGGTCGCCGAGGACCAGATGGAGGCAACCCGGCATCCGGCCGTCACTGCGTGGGCTTGACGCCGTCCTTGCTGACCTGCACGCGCACGGCGGCAAGCTTGCCCGCGGCGTCGGGGCGCATCGGGATATAGACGGTCTCGCCGACCTTGAGGTCGGCGCGCGTGCCGGGGGCCGACTGCGACATCGCCGTGGCCGGCGTGATCAGCACCTTCACGATCCCGGTCTTGTAGTTGAGCGTCAGCTCCTGCCCCGCGGCCGACTGCACCATGCCGTCGAGGGCGGCGTTGGTCATCGTCGAGCCGGGCTGCAGGTCGTAGGGCGACAGGCCCTGGTTGGCCGTCGCCGGGATCGGGCGCAGGTCGATGGCGATGATGCGCCCGTCGGCGCGCTGCATCGTCGTGGCGGCGAGCACCATGCCGGGCTTCACCTCGGCCATCGAGAAGGGCTTCGTGGTCGCGACCGGCACGTTCTCGGCCAGCTCGATCTTCTCGGTCTTGCCGTCGCGCGTGGCGATCGTCAGCACGCCGGCGTCGATCGCGGCGATCGTGCCGCGGATATTGACGCCGCCCTGCTGGGCGGCGGCGGGCATCGCGAAGCCGGCCACGGACAGGGCCGCGACAAGTCCGAAAGCCGTCAGGAATTTCGCGGTGCGCATGGCCCCTCCCAATCCGGGCCGGTCGCCATGATCTGGCGATTTCCGGGCCGGCGGCACCACGGTAAGTGCCGGTCGCGGCACGGTCAATCGGGTGCGCGCCGGGGCGGCTTGGAGATCGTGTAACAGCGGCGTAAAATGCCGGCATGAGCTCGTCCGCCCTCAACTCGGCCTTGAGTGCCTTGGTCGCCAACCGCGAGGCGAACGAGTTTCGCGCGAACAACGTCGCCAACGCGCAGACCGGCGGCTACAAGGCGGTCGAAGCGCGCCTGTCGGGCTATGTCGCGCAAGGTGCGACCGGCGGCGTGACCGCGACGCCGGCCCTGACGGCGGCCGTGCAGGGTGCTATCCTGCAGACCGCCAGTGCCACGGCGATCGCCGTCACCGGTGCCGGCTTCCTGCCGGTTTCCGACAACGCCAATGGCGGCGGCGAAACGCTCTATACGCGCCGCGGCGATTTCGCACCGGACTCGGGCGGCTTCATGCGCAACGGGGCGGGCAAGGTGCTGCTCGCGCGCGCCGTCGGCGGGGCAGGGCCGCTCGTACCCGTGCAGATCGACCGTGCGGCGCTGCCCGCCCAGCCCACCGCGAACGCGAGCTATGCCGCCAACCTGCCGGCCTCGGCCCCGCCGGGCACGGTGCTGAACGGCGGTTCGATCGCAATCACAGACGCGCAAGGCAACGCGCAGAGTTTCGCCATCACCTGGTACAACCGCACCAGTGCGGGCGGCACGTTGCCCGGCGTGCCGGCCGGTGCCGCGACGGGCACGGCCGCCATTCCCGCATCCGCCGCGGGCACCAGCCCGCAATGGCGCGCGGTGCTGACGGCCGCGACCGGCTCGGCCAACGGCAACGAATCCCTCGCGATCGATTTCGCGTTCGGCATCACGCCGGGCGTGGATGCAGGCCTGCCGATCGCCGCTTCGGTGCAGTCGACCGATCCCGCCGCGCTGTCGGCCGCGCTCGCCGGCGGGCGCGTGACGCTCGGCTACGAAGCACCTTCCGCGTCGGCCGTCCCGCTCCAGCAGATAAACGTCGAGTTCGGTGCACCCGCGGCGTCGGCCGGATCGCCCTCGGTGCTGGGCGCACCGGGCGGGCTCACCGCGTTCGGTGCGGCTTCCATCGTGATCTCGAAGATTTCCGCCGACGGCACGCCCTCGGCGGCCTTCGCCGGGGCCGGCATCGGCGCCAACGGCCAGGTCTATGCGAGCTACGCCAACGGCCGGCAGGTGGCGCAGTACCAGCTGGTGCTCGCCAACTTCGCCAATGCCGGCGGGCTCACGTCGCTCGACGGCGAAGCCTTCCGCGCCAGCCCCGATGCGGGCAGTGCGGTCCTTGGTGCTGCCGCGCAGGGGATGCTCGCGACCAACGCGCTGGAGAATTCCAACGTCGATCTCGGCGTGGAGATCACGCGCTCGCTGGTCGCCCAGCGCGCCTATTCGGCCAGTGCCCGCCTCGTCGCGACAAGCGACGAGATGCTGAAGGAGCTGATGCGCCTCAAGCGCTGACGCGTCAGCCGCACCACGGATGGCGCCGCCCGTCCCACACGCGCGCCAGGCCCGCGGCGACCAGTGCTTCACCCAGATCCCGCCCGTCGACCGCCACGGTCGCGAGCGTGCGCCCATAGCGGTCGCGCGGGCGCTTGACGTCGCGATGGAGCACGACTTCTCCCGCCGCAAGACGTGTCGCCGTGAACGTCTTGGCGCGCGCGGCGAGTTCCGCCTCGCTTGCGCAGCGCGCGTGGCTGCCCAGTTCGGGCGTGTCGATGTTGGAAATGCGGATCGTCTCGCCCGCGCACACGATCGTGTCGCCGTCGACCGCCCGGCACGCGAGGGCGGCGGCTTGTGCCGTCGACGCGGCGAGAAAGAGCAGGGCGAGAAGCAGGGTGCGGCGATGTTTTGGCACCCGTCAATTGTAGGATAGACGGCCGGTCATCCAATAATTTTTGTGGATAATTCGTGCCCGGCCGGCGCCTTCGGGCGGACGGGCTGCGCCGTGCGCTCGGGCGGGAAATGGATCGTCGCGGTCGTGCCCGTGCCTTCCGCACTGGCAAGCTCGAGCCGCCCGTCATGCATCTCGATCAGCCGGTCGACGAGGGCAAGGCCGAGCCCGGTCCCCTTGGCCGCGTTGTAGCCGTTCTGCACCTGCTCGAACGGCCGGCGCACGCGCGCGATGTCCTTGGCCGCGATCCCGACGCCGGTGTCGGCGACCGAGACCGCAAGCCCGCCTTCGGGCGTGCGGCGCGCGCGCACGCGCACGTGCCCGCCGCGGCGCGTGAACTTGACCGCGTTCGACAGCAGGTTCACGAAGATCTGCTTGACCGCGCGCGGGTCGCCGACGACGCGCGGCGTGGCGGCCGGCACGTCGGTCTCCAGTGCGATGCCGTCCTGCTGGGCCTGGGACGCGACCAGGCGCAGCGACTGGGCGATCGTCTCGCCGATGTCGATGGCCGCCGAATGCAGCTCGGCCTTGCCCGCTTCGATGCGCGACATGTCGAGCACGTCCGACACGAGGTCGAGCAGATGCTGGGCGCTGGCGTGGATGTCGGCGACGTAGCCTTCGTAGCGCGGGTTGCCGAGCGGGCCGAAGAGTTCGGCCTGCATCACCTGCGAGAAGCCGATGATGGCGTTGAGCGGCGTGCG
>CAYQDN010000016.1:0-81293 GCA_964416335.1 uncultured Azospirillum sp. | reverse complement strand
TTCCGAAAAGAAGGCCCGGGCGGCCGCCCCGTCGTCGCGCCCGAGCTTGCGGAAGACGAGGTCGTTGGCCTGGATGCCGTTGGTGCCCTCGTAGATGGGGGCTATCCGCGCGTCGCGCAGATGCTGGGCCGCCCCCGTTTCCTCGATGAAGCCCATGCCGCCATGGATCTGCACGCCGGTCGACGCGACGTCGCAGCCGATGTCGGTCGACCAGGCCTTGACGACCGGCGTGAGCAGATCGACGCGCGCCTGATGGAATTTGCGCGTGTCATCCGACGTCGCCTTGGCGGCAAGATCGAGCGACAGGTGGGCGGAATAGGCGAGGGCGCGCGCGGCCTCGGTCTTCGCCTTCATGTCGAGCAGCATGCGGCGGACGTCCGGATGCCGGACGATCGCGACGGGGCCGGGGGCCGCCGCGCCGAGTTCGCGGCTCTGCACGCGGGCCAGCGCATAGCCGCGTGCGGCCTGGTAGGCGCGCTCGGCGATCGCGACTCCCTGCAGGCCGACCGAGAGGCGCGCATTGTTCATCATCGTGAACATGCATTCGAGACCCTTGCCCACCGCCCCGATTCGCCAGCCCAATGCGCCGCCATTGTCGCCGAACGCCATCACGCAGGTCGGCGAGGCGTTGATGCCGAGCTTGTGCTCGATCGACACGCAACGCACGTCGTTGCGGGGACCCGGACCGTCGCCGGGTGCCGGAAGAAACTTCGGCACGAGAAAGAGCGAGATCCCTTTTGGCCCCGGCGGGGCATCGGGCGTGCGCGCCAGCACCATGTGGACGATGTTGTCCGTCATGTCGTGCTCGCCGTAGGTGATGAAGATCTTGTTGCCGATGATGCGGTAGGCCTCGCCGAGCGGACTGTCGGCGGACGCTTCGCGCAGTGCGCGGGTCTTCAGGGCACCGACGTCCGAGCCCGCCTGCGGCTCGGTCAGGTTCATGGCGCCGGTACACTCGCCGGAGACCAGCTTGGCGAGGTAGGTTTCCTTCTGGGCCGGATTGCCGTGGTGGGCGAGAAGCTCGACCGCACCTTGCGTCAGCAGCGGACACAGGCCGAACGCCATGTTCGAGGACTGCCACATCTCCTGCACGGCGACCGCCAGTGTCCAGGGCAGGGCCTGCCCGCCATGGGCTTCCGCGAAGGGCAGGCTGTTCCAGCCGTTCTCGACAAACCGGCGATAGGCAGCCGAAAAACCGGGTGCCGTCCGGACGACACCGTTTTCGAGCCATACGCCGGCGCGGTCGCCCGATGCGTTGAGGGGGGCCAGTTCGTTGCCGGCAAAGTCTCCGGCAGCCTCGAGGATCTGCGCCACCGTGTCGGCGTCCGGCGCCCCGTTCGGAGTCTTGTCGAGTGCGGTAACACCGACGATCGCATCCAGCGCGAAACGCATTTCCTCGATCGGTGCACGGTAGGTCATTCTGGCGGCCTCGGACGGTCGAAAACCGCGCAAAAGTAGCACGTGGCGTTCCGACGGGCGGAGCAATCCACGCTGAAATTCGAGAAATTTTACATAAAATCGGGAGTCAGAAATGCCCGAGGCGAACGCCGTCGCGGAAGATCTCGCCGCGCACCACGTCGGCCGGGCCCGGATCTTCGAGCCAATGAAGATCGGCGACTTCGCCACCGTTCGTCACGGCGACCTTCCAGACCCGCGGCCGATCATCGACCTGGTCCGTCGACAGGATCGACAGCGGAAGCTTGTTCAGGTTGATGAAATGGTCGACGGCCGCTTGAACTTGGTCTGTGCTGTATTTGTAGGGTGCCGGCATCTGCGATTCCGCTTCGGGGGGTGTTGCGGGACCGCGAAAATAGCGCTGTAACTCTTGCTGGCAGGTTAACGCCCGGTGCGGTCCGGGATCACCTTTCCGGGGTTCAATATGCCGTTCGGATCAAGCGTTTGCTTGATCGCACGCATCAGATCGATCGCCACGGCGCTCTTGTAGCGCGGCAATTCGCCGCGCTTCATCTGGCCGATGCCATGCTCGGCCGAGATCGAGCCGCCAAGCTCGGCCACGATGTCGTGGACGGCATGGTTGTAGTCGTTCCAGCGCGCCATGAAGGCCGCCTGGTCGGCGCCGACGGGCTGGCTGATGTTGAAATGGATGTTGCCGTCGCCCGCATGACCGAACGCACAGACGCGCGCACCCGCGACGAGCCGCTCGCAGACCTCGGTCGCGCGCGCAAGGAACGTCGGCACGGCCGACACGGGCACGGAGATGTCGTGCTTGATCGAGGCACCTTCCGGCTTCTGGGCTTCGGTCATGCTCTCGCGCAGCTTCCACAGCGCCTTGCGCTGGGCGGCCGAACTCGCGACGACGGCGTCGAGCGCGATGCCGTCCTCGAAAGCCTTTTCGAGCATGCGTTCGACCATCGTCTTGAGCGCCCCGTCCATGTCGCCGGCCGTGAACTCGACCAGCACGTACCAGTCGTAGGCCTTCGCCATCGGGTCGGAGGTGCCGTGCACGTTCTTGAACACGAAATCGAGGAGGCGGCGCTGCGTGAGCTCGAAGGCCGTGCAGTTGCCGCCGCTTCCCGTCTTGGCGCGATCGAGCAGCTCGATCGCCGCTTCGGGCGACGGTACGGCGACAAGGCACGTCTCGATCTCGCGCGGGGCCGGATGGAGCTTCAGCACCGCCGCCGTGATGATTCCGAGTGTCCCTTCGGCCCCCATGAAGAGCTGCTTCAGGTCGTATCCGGTGTTGTCCTTGCGCAGCCCGTCGAGCGAGGAAAGCACCCGCCCGTCGGCCAGGACGACCTCGAGGCCGAGCACCTGTTCGCGAGCCATTCCGTAGCGCAGCACATTGATGCCGCCCGCGTTCGTCGAAATATTGCCGCCAATCTGACAGGTACCCTCCGCCGCCAGCGACAACGCGAAATAGCGGTCGGCATCGGCCGCGGCCTTCTGGATGTCGGCCAGGATGCAGCCGGCCTCGACGACGAGGGTATCGTTCCGGGTGTCGATGCCGCGGATCCGGTTCATTCTGGACAGGGAAAGCACGATCTCGGTGCCGGCGGCATGCGGGACGCCGCCGCCGACCAGACCCGTATTGCCCCCCTGGGGCACGACCGCGATGCGTGCCGCATTGCACACGCGCAGGACTTCGGCGATTTCCCCGGTCGATGCGGGGCGGACGACGAAAGCCGCCTTGCCGTCGTAGAGGCACCGCTCGTCGCGCTCGTAGCGGGTCATCTCCTCGGCGGAGTCGATCCAGCCCTTCGGCCCGACGATGGCGCGGATCTGGTCCAGCGCCTTCGCGGAGGGACGGGTTGAGTCGTCGAGCGGTGCGTTCATCGCCAGTCCCGTGTCGAATTTGATTCAGGTCAAGAAAGCATCGAAAATACACGCCGCAATGGACCCAATCGGCATGGAAGCACCCTGTGAAGTTATCTATACTTTCTCTTGTATTCAAATGGTGTCTCGGACGAGCGCAGACACCGTCGGTCTTCGTGGGCTTCGGCAGGCTTCGGTCGCTGGAGCTTGCGATCAGGGCCGCCGCTCCGGGGGGTGCGGCGGCCCACCTTTTTCCGGGGCTCCGGACCCGTTTTCCCGCCATCGAAAGCCGCCGCAATGACCGGTAGGCCGCGCTGGCGCGCGATGACGCCCGACGATCTCGATTTCGTGCTGCGGCTGGCGGGCGAGCTCTATCCCGACCATCCCGAATCCCGGGCGGCGTTCATGGCCAAGCTGGCGGCTGCCCCGGATGCGTGCCGGATCGCCGATCCCGGACGCGGGCCCGTGGGCTATTGCGTGGCGCTGTGGGCGACGCGCGGTCGCCCGCCGAAGCTCGACCAGGCGGACTATGCGCACACCCCGCCGCTGACGCTCCATCTGCACGACGTGGCGCTCGAACCGTCCGCGCGGGGCATCGGCCTCGTCGGCGAGATGCTCGTGCATCTGGTGGGGCTCGCGGGCAGCGCGCCGCTGTCGCTCGTCGCGGTCAACGGCACCCACGGGTTGTGGCGACGCAACGGCTTTGCCGACGCGACGGCCAAGGACGATGTGCGCGAGACCTACGGTGCGGATGCGATCTATATGGAGCGCCCGGCCTAGCGCGGTGCCGCAGCGCGTGCCAGACGGTCGCGGATCGCGAGGCCGAGCCCGGTTGCCGGGATCGGTGCCACCGCGATAAGCCGGACATGCGGCCGGTCGAGCGTCTGCAGGAACGCGAACAGGTTGCGCGCGGCTTCCTGCAGGTCGCGCGTCGCGGACAGCGTCAGTGCCGGCGTGTCGGCCGGAAGGCGCGGCAACGGCCCGAAGCCGAGATAGGCTTCCCCCGATGTCGCATCCGGCGCATCCAGCCGCAGGCGCGCGCGCGGCGCATAGTGGCTTTCAAGCATGCCCGGCGCGCTGATCGTGTTGCCGGCACCGGCGAGCGGTCCGATCAGTGCCTCGATCGCCTCGCGTGCGATCCCGCCCGGCCGCAGGAGCCGGGCGACAGGTCCGGACAGGTCGACGACCGTCGATTCAAGCCCGACGCGGCAAGGGCCACCATCGAGCACCAGGCAAACGCGTCCGCCCAGCGTGCGCGCGACGTCGGCTGCGCGCGTGGGCGACAGGCGACCCGACGGGTTGGCACTGGGTGCGACGACGGGTTCGCCGAATTGCCGGAGCAGGGCCCGTGCGACCGGGTGGTCCGGGATCCGGACGGCGAGTGTGGCAAGCCCAGCACCGGCCAGCCGCGACACGGCATTGCCGGCCTGGCGCGGCAGGACCAGCGTCAGCGGACCGGGCCAGAAATGGCGCGCCAGCAGTTCGGCCCGCGCATCGAAGCGCACGAGGCGGCGTGCCTGCGACAGTTCCGCCACATGCGCGATCAGCGGATTGAAGCGCGGGCGACCCTTGGCCGAATAGAGGCGCAGGATCGCGCGCGGACTGCGCGCGCGGGCACCGAGACCGTAAACGGTCTCGGTCGGGAAGGCGGCGAGGCGGTCCTGCCTCAACGCGGCGACGGCCCGGCCGATCGCCCTTCGGGTGGGTTTGACGACGATCATTCCGGGCGCCGTTTAGCACGTGCACTTGCTTCGGGCGAGGGCGGCGGCGCATTGTGCGCCGATGGGCGGAAAAGTCGTGACGATCGCGCAACAGAAGGGCGGGGCGGGCAAGACCACGCTGGCGGCGCACCTGGCCGCCTGCTGGTCGCAGGGCGGGCTCAGCGTCGCCGCCGTCGATATCGACCCGCAGGGGTCGTTTTCGCTCTGGACTGACCTTCGCGCGCAGGCGCGGCCCGATGCGGGCCTCGGTTTTTCCTTCGCGAAGCTTTCCGGATGGCGCCTGCCGCACGAGCTTGACCGGCTGTCGCGCGAGCACGACGTGGTCGTCGTCGATTCCGCCCCGCACGCGCAAAGCGATTCGCGCACGGCGATCCGCTATTCGCATCTCGTGCTCGTCCCCGTCCAGCCTTCGCCGATGGATTTGTGGGCCACGCAGCCCACGCTGGATCTCGCGCGCGCGGAAAAACGTCTGGCCTTGCTCGTCGTCAACCGCATGCCGCCGCGCTCGCTGCTGGCCGATGAGGTCGCCCGCAAGCTCGCCACGATCGAGACCCCGGTCGCCAACATCGTGCTTGGCAACCGGACGGCCTATGCGTCGAGCCTGGGGCTGGGGCTAGGCGTGACCGAGGCCGAGCCGGGCTCGACGGCCGCACAGGAGATGACCCGGCTGGCGGCAGAAATTGCCGGATATGCGGGGATCGGCCGCTAGCTACTGCGCTGCCTGGCTGCCCGATTCCTCTTCCTCGAGGCCGAGCGCTTCGGAGAATTTGTTGAAAAATCCGGTCAAGGCGACGCGCAGCGTCAATTCGACGATCTGCGCCTCGCTGAAATGCCGCCGCAGGTCGGCGTGCATCGAATCGCGGATGCGATGCGGATCGTCGTTCACCGCGACCGCATAGGCGATCACCAGCCGGTCGATTTCGGTCAATGCGGGATGGTCGACCTGTTCTGGGATCTGCGCCACGGCCTCGGCCGGCACGCCTTCGACCGCCAGCATCGGCACGTGATGGCCCACGCAATAGTGGCAGGCGTTGCGCTTGGACACGACGACGATGGCAAGCTCGAGATAGCGCCGCGGCAGGGTCTTCGCCGCGCGCAGTTCCATCAGCATCGCCGGCAGGTGGCGGACCGCGGCGGGGACGTGCGCCAGCACGGCGACCTGGTTCGCGAACGGCCCGTATTCGGCGACATAACGGCGATAGACCGCGGCGGCGTCGGCCGGCAGTTCGTCGGCAGGAATATTGCGAACGCGGGTCAAATTTTCTCACTCCGTCGGGCCGAGGGCGCCGTGATAGCAGGCGTACGGTGCGGATTTTGCACTATTTGGGGCAGAATTCGTAGGGGGGACGGATGCAGAACCGGAACCGGCGGCGGGCGACAACGATGCGGCTGGTCGGCGCCCTGATCGGCGAGGTGATCGACGCGCACGAGGGCGAAGCGGCGTTCGGGACGGTCGAGAGCCTGCGCCGCGGGTTCGTGGCACTGCGCAAGGCAGGTTCGGTGTCGGCGCGCGAAGTGGCGTGCACCGCCCGGGCCGTCGAACGGGCCACGCCCGAAACCGCAGCGATCGTCGCGCGCGCCTTCGCGGCCTATTTCGCGGTGGTCAACATCGCCGACGAAGCGCTGCTCGACGACGAGCGGCGCGGCATCTCGGGGCCGCGCGGCCTCGACGAGACGATCGCGGCGATCCATGCCGGCGGCGTGGACTACGCGACATTCCGCAGTCGGCTGGGATCGCTGAAGCTCATGCCGGTTTTCACCGCCCACCCGACCGAGGCGCGCCGGCAGGCCGTGCAGAAATGCCATCGACGCCTGTTCGATCTCGTGGCCCGACTGGTCGCCGCCGACGAGGATGCACCCGCGCGCGCCGTCGCCCTCGACGACCTGCGCGCCGAGATGTCGGTCCTGTGGAAGACGAGCACGCTGCGTGCCGGCAAGATGACGGTCGAGGACGAGATCGACAACGGTTTGCGCTTTTTCCGTGCGGCCCTGTTCGACGCGATCCCCCAGACGCTGCGCGCCTTCGAGGCGGCCGTGAAGCGCGCCTACGGCTCCGCCGCGCGCGATTTCCGGGCCCCGCCGGCGATCGCGTTCGGTTCCTGGATCGGCGGCGACCGCGACGGCAACCCGAACGTGATCGCGACGACCACGCTGCACGCGGGACGGGTTCATGCGGGCGAGATCCGCGAGACGTATCTGCATCGCATCGACGCGCTGATCGGCATCCTGACGCATGCGGCCCCGCACATGCGGTTGCCCGCATCGTTCGCGGCGGGCCTGGCGCGCGACGAGGCGGAACTGGGTGCTGCCCCGTTCGCGGGCCAGCCCTCGCGCTTCTCGCACGAGCCCTATCGGCGCAAGCTTGCCTTCATCCGGCACCGGCTGACGAACGGCCTCTATCCCGGTCCGGAAGTCTTGAGTGCCGATCTCGAGGCGATCCGCGAGGCGCTCGTTGCGGACGGCGACGCGCGGCTTGCCGACGCGGCGCTCAAGGACCTGATGCTGCTCGTCTCGTCCTTCGGTTTCCATCTGGTCCGCCTCGACGTACGGCAGGAGGCTTCGCGCCACCGCGATGCGGTCGGCGAGATCCTCGCCTGTCTGCCGGGCCAGCCGGACTACGCGTCGCTCGACGAGGACGCGAGACTGGAACTCGTCCTTTCGCTGGCGCTCCGGCCGGGCCCCACGCTTTTGCTCGGCGGAACGCTGTCGGCGGCGACGACCGAGATACTCGACACGCTGCGCGCCATCGGCACGCTGCGCGCCGAATTCGGATCCGAGGCGGTCCGCACCTATGTCATTTCGATGGCCGACCGGGCGAGTGCCGTGGCCGAGGTCCTGTTCCTCGCCCGCATGGCCGGATTGGTCTCGATCGGCGCAGGGGGCGTGCCCAGTGTCCAGATCCGGATCGCACCGCTCTTCGAGACCGCCGCCGATCTCGACGCTGCCCCGGCGATCGTCGAGCGGCTTCTGTCGACGCCGGCCTATCGCAGCCTGCTCGCCGCATCCGGCGGTACGCAGGAGGTCATGCTCGGCTATTCGGACAGTTGCAAGGATGCGGGCATCCTTGCCTCGTCCTGGCACCTCTATCGGGCGCAGAGCGCGCTTGCCGCGTGCTTCGGCCGCCACGGCGTTTCGTTCCTGCTGTTCCACGGGCGCGGCGGCAGCCATGCGCGTGGCGGCGGGCCGGTCTACGACGCGATCGCCGCTGCCCCGCGTGCGGCAGCCAATGGCCGCGTGAAATACACCGAGCAGGGCGAAGTGCTTTCGTACAAGTATTCGAACCGGCCGACCGCGACGTACGAGCTGTCGACGGCATTGGCCGGTCTGCTGCGCGCGACATTCCCGCCGGCGGGCGAGCGCATCGGCGTCGACCGACGCTTTTCGGAGGCGATGGACGCGCTTTCCGAATCGGGGATGGCCGCATACCGCGACCTCGTCGCGGGTGAGCCCGGATTCCTCGATTTCTTCTACGAGGTGACGCCTGTCAGCGAGCTTGCAGCACTCAATATCGGCTCGCGCCCGTCGCACCGGCCGCAGGGCGGGCGCTCGCTGCGCGCGATCCGGGCCATCCCGTGGGTATTCGGCTGGTCGCAGGCGCGCCTGGCACTTCCGGCCTGGTACGGGGTGGGGAGTGCGCTTGCTGCGTTCGCCGCCCAGAGCCCGCGCCATCCCGCCCGGTTGCGGCTGATGTACAAGCAATGGCCCTATTTCCGGCACTTCGTCGACAACGTGCAGATGGCGCTCGCAAAAGGCGATCCGGCGGTGGCATCGCTCTACGTCTCGCTTGCCAAGGACAAGGCGGCCGCGGCGCGGATATGGAAGCGCATCGAGGCGGAGTTCCGCCTGTCCGAGCGGTTGCTCAAGCAGGTCACCGGGGGGCCGCGCCTTCTTGCCGACAATCCGCGGCTGGCGGCCACGCTCGACCGGCGCTCGCCCTATCTCGATGCGGTCAACGCATTGCAGGTGCGCCTGCTGCGTCGCGCGCGCGGCGCACGCGGGCAGGCATGGCGCGAGCCGCTGCTGCTGACGATCAATGCGATCGCCGCGGGCATGCGCAATACGGGCTAGGGCTCAGCCTCTACCAGGCGCCGCGCGCGACGAAGTCGGGATTGCGGAAGCCCGGCTTGCCGTATTCGAGCAACCGCCCGTCCGTCCGCTCGACATGTCCGCCTGCGGCGATGAGCAGGGCTTCGCCGGCACAGGTATCCCATTCGCTGGTCGGTCCCATGCGCGGATAGAGGTCGGCCGATCCTTCGGCGATCAGGCCGAACTTGGCGGCCGAGCCGAGGCGCCGGTGCTCGGCGATTGTATGGGCGGACGCGACGGCGCTCTCCGCGCCCGATGCATGGCTCCGGGACGTCACGACGACGATCCCTTTGGCAGGCTTGACCCGTGCGCGGATCGGCGTCTCGGTGCCTGCGCGCACCTGCCGGAATGCACCCACACCGACGATGCCCGACCAGACGATGCCCTCCACCGGCACGAGGATGGCGCCGAGCACGGGGCGGCCATCGCGGATCAGCCCGATATTGACGGCGAACTGGCCGTTGCGATCGACGAACTCGCGCGTGCCGTCGAGCGGATCGACAAGCCAGAACTGCGAGGGCGCCGGCTGTGCGAACGCCGTCTCGCCGCGCGCCTGTGATTCTTCGGCGACGATGGATATGTCCGGTGTGAGTTCGCGCAGGCCCGCGACGATGATCGCTTCCGAGCGTTCGTCGGCTTCGGTCAGCGGCGTGCGATCCGCCTTGCTGCGGACGGCGAAGCCGCCTTCGTAGATTTCGAGGATCGCCGTTGCCGCGCGCCGGGCGAGATCGACGATTGCCGGACGCAGGGCCGCGAGGTCGTTCTGTGGCGTGCTCATGTTCTGGGCAGTCGTACGACGCCGCCGTTTCCCTTACAATACCCTGCATGTGCGGTCGCTATCTGATCACAACGCCTGTCGAGGCCCTGCGCCGGCTGTTCGCCTTCGAGGGTGCACCTGTCAACCTGCAGCCGCGCTGGAACGTGGCGCCCACGCAGGCGGCACCGGTCGTGCGGCTCGCGGGCGACGGTTCGCGCGAGTTCGGCATGCTCCATTGGGGGCTTGTTCCGTATTGGGCCGAGGATACGTCGCTGCAGAGCCACATGATCAACGCCCGCGGCGAGACGGTGCACGAGAAACCCGCATTCCGGCAGGCATTCAAGCAGCGGCGCTGCCTCGTCCCGGCTGACGGCTTTTACGAGTGGCAGACGACCGGTGCCAAGACCAAGCAGCCGCTGCTCTTCCGGATGCGCGACCGGGCGCCTTTCGCGTTCGCCGGCCTCTGGGAACGCTGGATCCCGCCACAAGGCGAGGTGCTCGAAACCTTCACGATCGTCAACACGGCGGCGAACGAGGCGATGGCGCCCTTCCATGATCGCGTACCTGTCATACTTTCGCGGCAGGATTATGCGGCCTGGCTCGATCCGGCGGTCGATGCACGCGAACTCGTCAAGGCACCGCCCAGCGAGTGGTTCGAGCATGTCCGCGTATCGACGTACGTGAACAACGTGCGCCACGACGATGCCGGGTGCCTGGAGCCGGCACCGGATGCCGAGCCGGAACCAGTATCGAAAGCCAGGCCGCGCAAGGCGGCACCGGACGGACGGCAGGGAAGCCTTTTCTAGAAAACAGGGACCGACGGAAATGCACGACAAGACCGCGCTGCCGCGCGTGACCTATTCGAACATCGGCGTCGACTTCGCGCCGCTGCATGATTTTCTCGACGGCGAGATCCCGGCCTTCAAAGCCAGGCTCGGCGCCTTCCATCCCAATCGGATCGGCGGACGTACCGACGAAGCCGGGGCGCGCTATTCCACCGTCAGCCCGATCGACGACCGGCTCGCGATAGGCACGTTCGTCGCCGCCGACGAAGGTGCGGTCGATCGCGCCGTTGCCGCGGCACACAAGGCGACCGGGGACTGGGCGCATCGCGACTGGCGTGGTCGCGTGGACGCCGTCCGGTCGGTCGCGACCGCCATCGAGCGACGCAAGTACGAATTGGGCATCGCCTGCCTTCTGGAGGTCGGAAAATCGCGCGCCGAAGCGATGGGCGAGGTGGAGGAGACCATCGATCTGCTGCGCTACTACGCCGGCGAGATGGAGCGCAACGGCGGCTACAGCATGGAGATGGCGCGTGCTTTCCCGCGCGAGGCGACGCGCGTCGTGCTGCGGCCGTTCGGCGTGTTCGGCGTCATCGCACCGTTCAATTTTCCGCTCGCCCTGTCCGCGGCCATGATGACGGGGGCGCTGCTGGGCGGCAACGCGGTGGTCTACAAGCCATCGCCGAAGGCATCGCTATGCGGGACACTGCTCGTCGAGTGCTTTGCCGCCGGCGATTTCCCGCCGGGACTGGTCAATCTGGTCTGCGGCGAGGCGGCGGGCCCGGCACTTGCCCGGCATCCCGGTCTCGACGGGATCGTGTTCACCGGCAGCCATGCGGTCGGCATGGAGATGCTGCGCCGGTCGGCGGCGCGCGACTGGATGCGCCCGGTGATCGCCGAGATGGGCGGCAAGAACCCGACCTTCGTCACCGCGACGGCAGATCTTGACGTGGCCGCCGAGGGCACGATGCGCTCGGCCTTCGGCCTGCAGGGACAGAAATGCTCGGCGGGTTCGGTCGTCCATGTCGAGCGGTCGGTGTTCGAGACCTATCTGGCCAAGCTCGTCGAGAAGACGGCCGACCTGAAGATCGGCGACCCCGCATCGCGTGAAATCTACATGGGACCGGTCGTCGACCGGGCGGCGGGCGAACGCTTCGCCGCCGCCGTGGCCCAGGCATCGCGCGACGGGCGGTTGGTGTACGGCGGGCGCCGCCAGACGGGTGGGCTCTACGATCGCGGTGTCTATGTCGAGCCGACGATCGTCGCGGGACTTGCCCCCGACCATCGCCTGAACCGCGAAGAGCTGTTCCTGCCATTCTTGTCGCTGGTCCCATTCGACAGGTTCTCGGATGCGATCGACCATGCGAACCAGGTCGGCTACGGCCTGACGGCGGGCTGCTACGCGCGCGACACGCTGGAGATCGACAATTTCTTCGCGCGTGCCGAGGCGGGCGTTCTCTATGCCAACCGGCGCAGCGGGGCGACGACGGGTGCGTGGCCCGGCATCCAGAGCTTCTGCGGCTGGAAAGGGTCCGGCACGACAGGAAAGGGCGGGCTGGGCCCGTTCTACGTGCCGCAGTTCATGCGCGAGCAGAGCTGGACGTCGATGGAAGGCTAGTCGGTCCGCCGCGGCGCCACACCCGGCAGCATCCGCCCGAGTGTGGGATCGCGGCGCACGAAATGGTGGAACAGAGCCGCTCCCACATGGATCGCAAGGGTTGCGGCCATCAGGTAGGCAAGGCCGACATGGACGAGCAGCAGCTTCTCGCCCAGATCCTCGTTCTTGCCGATCGGGTTGGGCAGGTCGAAAACCCCGAACCACTTGACGGGAAAGCCGAACGCGTTGGAGCCGAGATAGCCGAAGACCGGCAACGCGAACATCAACCCGTAGAGGACCGCATGGGTCGCGTGTGCTGCGATCTGCTCGACCCAGGCCGAAGGCGGCGGCGGCGGCGGCGGCTTCAGGAGCCGCCAGGCGAGACGCAGGCCGGTCAGCACGAACACCGTGAGGCCCGTCCATTCGTGCCAGGAATAGACCGTGACCTTCCATTCGGAGAAGTCGAGCCGTGTCATGTAGAGCCCGATCCCGAACAGCATCGCGACGAGAAGGGCGGTCAGCCAGTGGAAGCTTCGGGCGATCGTGTCGTAGTCTCGGGGCGTGTCGCGGCGTACCATGCGCGGGACTATGGGGCGAACGGGCCGGCGGAGGCAAGGTGGGCGAGATCGTCAATCTGAGGCGCGTGCGCAAGCAGAAGGCCCGCGACGCGGACGGCGCCGCGGCTGACGCGAACCGAGCGAAGCACGGCCGGACCAAGGCCGAACGCGAGTTCGAGGCCGCGCGCCGGGAGCTTGCCGAGCGCGCGCTCGATGCCAAGCGGCGCGACGATCAGTAGATGACGATCCCGTAGTCGCCGACGCGGCGGAAACCGAGCCCTTCATAGCAGCGCTTGGCCGGCACGTTGTCTTCGGCGGTGAACAGGATGGCGCGCTTGACGCCGCGCTTGCGCGCGGCGAGGAGGGCGCCGTGCGTGGCTACCCGGGCATAGCCGAGGCTGCGTTCCTCGGGCGGGCTGTAGACGCCGCCGACCTGCACCATGTCCAGCAGCGTGGCGTTGAAGCCCGAGTAGGCGAGCAGATGGTCGGCCATCGCGAGGACGAAGGCGCGGTCTTCCTCGATCGCGCGCACGATCTCGTCCTTCGCGCGCTTGCGGGTTGCCGGGCCCGGCGAGGCGCCGAGCGTCTCGCAAAGATAGTCGTGCCGCCAGCGGGCAAGCGTGTCGCGGTCCTTGAGCGTGGCCGGCCGCACGCGCGAGAGCATCGACGCGCGCCCGGGAAGTTCGGCCAGGTCGAGCCCGTAGAGATCCTGCCGGCTCGCCATCCGGGCCCGGCGCAGCGAGAAGGGCGGGAGGGCGATGACCTCCTCCAGCAGCGGCCGCGGGCCCAGCAGGCCTGCGCAGGCGCGCGGCAGGGCCGCCGCGAGCGTCTCGTTGGCGAGCGGGACCGCGTCGGCGGGCGCACACTGGAGCAGCATGTTGCCGTTCCAGTAGAGTGCCGCGGCACCGACGAGCTTCGTTCCGTCGAAGGCGCCCACATAGGTGCCCTGATAGGGCTTGCCCTTGTCGACGATGCCCGCCTCGCGCAGGTTCGAGCGCAGGAACATCGACGTATCGGGCGTACCGGCGAGGAACCTTTCGAGTGCCTCACCGTCGCCCTTGCCGAGAAGGCGGAATTTCCGTTGCGTCATCCCGGCATACTACTGCGCTCTCTAGAGAAACGCGAACTTCAGCACGAACAGGACGGCGATCGTCCAGACCGCCCCCGAAACCTCGCCTGCCCGGCCGGCGAGTGCTTTGATCGCGGCATAGGCGATGAAACCGAGGGCGATGCCGTTCGCGATCGAGAATGTGAACGGCATCGCCATGGCGGCGACCATGCCGGGGCCGTATTCGGTGATGTCCGACCAGTCGAGGTCGACGAGCCCCTTGGTCATGTAGCAGGCGACGAGGATCAGCGCCGGTGCCGTCGCGAAGCCGGGCACGGTGTTCGCCAGCGGGGCGAATACCACGGCGAGCAGGAACAGCACGGCCACGACGACAGCAACCAGCCCGGTCCGGCCGCCGGCTTCCACGCCGGCAGCACTTTCGATGTAGCTCGTCGTGTTGGACGTGCCGAGGAGCGAGCCGATCAGCGAAGCCGACGAGTCCGCGATCAGCGCCTCGCGCAGGCGCGGCAGTTTGCCGTCCTTGGTCATCAGCCCGGCGCGCTGGGTGACGCCGACCAGCGTTCCGGCGGTATCGAACAGGTCGACGAACATCAGCACGAGGATCGTCGAGATCACGCCGGTCTGCAGGGCTCCCCAGATGTCGAGTTTCAGGAAGGTGGGTGCCATCGAGGGCGGTGCGGAGACCACGCCGTAGAACGGCGTCAGGCCCAGCACGACGCCCACGGCCGTCACGCCGAGGATCGAGATGACGATGGCGCCCGGAACCTTGCGCGCTTCGAGCGCCACCATGACGACGAAACCGAGGCACGCGAGGACGGCCCCGGGCTGGCGCAGGTCGCCCAGCGTGATCAGCGTCGCCGGATGCTCGACGACGAGCCCGGCGTTCTTGAGCCCGATGATCGCCAGGAACAGGCCGATACCGCCGGCGATACCGAATTTGAGGGCGCGCGGGATGCCGTCGAAGATCCAGGCACGGGCCGGACTGATCGACAGGATCACGGTCAGCACCGACGAGCAGAAGATCGCACCGAGGGCCGTCTCCCACGACAGCCCCATGCCCTTGACCATACCGAAGGCGAAGAACGCGTTGAGGCCCATCCCGGGTGCGAGCGCGATCGGATAGTTGGCGTAGAGCCCCATGATCGCGGTCGACAGGGCGGCCGCAAGGCATGTCGCGACGAACACGGAGTTCTTGTCCATGCCGGCGATTTCGAGGATCGAGGGATTGACGACGATGATGTAGGCCATCGTCAGGAAGGTGGTCAGGCCGGCCAGCAACTCCGTGCGGACGGTCGTACCTGCGGCCGCGAGGCCGAAATAGCGTTCGAACATGCCGGCTCCTCCTTCTGTTTATTTTGAAGAAGAGTAGACGACATGCCCGATTCGGACAAAACGCCTAGAGCGGCTTGCGCACGATCCGGGCTGCGATTTCACCAATGATGCCGCGCCTGAACGAGAGTACGCAGACGACAAAGATTGCGCCCTGCACCACGGTAACCCAGGAGCCCAGCTCGGCGAGGTAGTTCTCCATCGAGATGATCACGGCGGCACCGGCGATCGGGCCGAAGACCGTGCCGAGGCCGCCCAAGAGCGTCATCAGCACGACCTCGCCGGACATTGTCCAGTGTACGTCGGTAAGCGAGGCGAGCTGAAAGACGAACGTCTTCACCGAGCCGGCAAGGCCGACAAGCGTGGCCGACAGGACGAACGCGACAAGCTTGTAGTGGTCGGCCTTGTAGCCGAGCGAGATCGCGCGCGGCTCGTTCTCGCGGATTGCCTTGAGGATCTGGCCGAACGGCGAATGGATGATGCGGTAGATGAAGAGGAACGCGGCGAAGAAGATCCCGGCGACGACGCAGTAGAGCGCGATGTCGTTGTTGAGGTCGACGACGCCGAGGAAATGGCCGCGCGGCACCTTCTGGATGCCGTCCTCGCCGCCGGTGAATTTCGCTTGGAGCGCTAGGAAGTAGACCATCTGCGCCAGCGCCAGCGTGATCATCGCGAAATAGATGCCCTGCCGGCGGATCGCCAGCGCGCCGACGACGAGGCCGAGGCCGGCCGCCGTCGCCATGCCGGCGAGGATCGCGAGTTCGAACGGCCAGCCCCAGACCTTGGCCGCATGCGCAGCGACGTAGGCCGCTCCGCCGAAGAACATCGCATGGCCGAACGAGAGCAGGCCGACGAACCCGATCAGCAGGTTGAAGGCGCACGCGAACAGCGCGAAGCACAGCACCTTCATCAGGAAGACCGGATAGATGAAGAACGGTGCCACGACCAGGAACAGGGCGATGGCGCCCGCCAGGATCATGTGGTGACGTGGCATGCTGAACGAACCGGTCATCGCGCTCTCCCGAACAGGCCGGCAGGCTTGACGAGCAGCACGATGGCCATGACGACGAAAATCACGGTCGCCGAAGCTTCCGGGTAGAACACCTTGGTGAGTCCCTCGATGACGCCGAGACCGAAGCCCGTGACGATGGCGCCCATGATGGAGCCCATGCCGCCGATGACCACGACGGCGAACACGACGATGATGAGGTCGGCCCCCATCTGCGGGCTGACCTGGTAGATCGGTGCCGCAAGCACGCCGCTGAATGCCGCCAGCGCCACGCCGAACCCGTAGGTCAGCGTGATCATGCGCGGCACGTTGATGCCGAAGGCCTGGACGAGCGGCGGGTTCTCGGTCGCGGCGCGCAGATAGGCGCCAAGCTTCGTCTTCTCGATCACGAACCATGTCGAGATGCAGATCGTCAGCGAGACCACGACGACCCAACCGCGATAGTTCGGCATGTACATGAATCCGAGGTCGGTGCCGCCGCGCAGCGCATCCGGGATGCGGTAGGGCAGGCCCGAGGATCCGAAATAGTTGCGGAAGACACCCTGCACGATCAGCGCAAGTCCGAAGGTGAGGAGCAGCCCGTAAAGATGGTCGAGCTTGTAGAGGTGCTGGAGCATCGTGCGCTCGATCAGGACGCCGAACGCGCCGACGACGACGGGGGCGATCAGCAGGGCCCCCCAGTAGCTGATGCCGAGCCAGTTGAGCAGCATCCAGGCGACGAACGCGCCCATCATGTACTGGGCGCCATGCGTGAAATTGATGATGTTGAGCAGACCGAAGATGATCGCCAGCCCGAGGCTGAGCATCGCGTAGAACGACCCGTTGATCAGCCCCAGCAGAAGCTGGCCGAACAGGGCCTGGGGCGGAATTCCGAAGAAGTCGGTCATTGGATCCGGGGCGCGTGGTTAGGAAAGGGAAGGGCGGGGGATCGCTCCCCCGCCCCGTCGTGTCAGCCGCCGGCCAGCGGGCACTTGCCGTCCGCGAGCGGACGGAAGGCCTGGGCCGCCGGGATCGTCGCGCGGGTCTTGTAGTAGTCCCACGGCGCCTTCGATTCCGAAGGCTTCTTGACCTCGTAGAGATACATGTCGTGGATCTTGCGGCCGTCGACGCGGATCGTGCCCTTGCCGAACAGCTGGTCGTCCGTGGGCATCTCCTTCATCTTGGCGACCACGACCTTGCCGTCGGCGGCGTTCTTCGTCGCCTCGACGGCCTTGAGGTAGTGCAGGACCGAGGCATAGACGCCCGCGTGTACCATCGTCGGGTGGATGCCCTTGTTGGCCGCCGAAAAGCGCTTGGCGAACGCGCGCGAGGCGTCGTTCTGGTCCCAGTAGAACGCTTCCGTCATGATCAGGCCCTGCGCCGTGTCCAGACCGAGCGCATGCACGTCGGTGATGAACACGAGCAGGCCCGCGAGCGACTGGCCGCCGCGCACGATGCCGAACTCGGCAGCCTGCTTGATCGAGTTGACGGTATCGCCGCCGGCATTGGCGAGGCCGACGATCTTGGCCTTGCTCGCCTGCGCCTGCAGCAGGAACGACGAGAAGTCGTTGGCGTTGAGCGGATGGCGCACCGCACCCAGCACCTTGCCGCCGAGCTTCGTCACGACGGCCGCCGTGTCGGCCTCGAGCTGGTGGCCGAACGCGTAGTCGGCGGTCAGGAAGAACCAGCTGTCGCCGCCGGTCTTGACGATGGCGCTGCCCGTGCCGTTGGCAAGCGCCCAGGTGTCGTAGGTCCAGTGCACCGTATTGGGCGTGCAGGCCGCACCCGTGAGGGCCGAACTTGCCGCACCCGAGACCAGGAACGTCTTGTTCTTTTCCGCGACGACCTGGTTCACGGCGAGGGCGACGCCCGAATTCGGCACGTCGACGATGACGTCGACCTTCTCGACGTCGATCCACTGGCGCGCGACGTTCGAACCGACGTCGGGCTTGTTCTGGTGGTCGGCCGAGACGAACTCGACCTTGATGCCCTTGGCGGCGGCGCCGAAATCCTCGACCGCCATGCGCGCGGCGAGGACCGAGCCCGCTCCGGCGAGGTCGGTGTAAAGGCTCGACATGTCGGTCAGCACGCCGATCTTGACGTTCGTCTGTGCTGCGGCCGGCAGGGCGAGTGCTGTCAGCGCAGCCGCCCCGGCCAGAATGCTTTTGAACTTCTTCATTTCGTTTCTCCCTAGGTTTCCGAATTAGACGCCGAGGTAATCGTGGAGCTTGCCCATGTTGGCTTCGAGCGCGTCGTTGGCGATCTCGTCGACGATGCGCCCGTGCTCCATGACGTAGTGCCGGTCCGCGACGGTCGCCGCGAAGCGGAAATTCTGTTCGACCAGAAGGACGGTGAAGCCCTCCTTCTTCAGCCGGCGGATCGTGCTGCCGATCTGCTGGACGATGACGGGGGCAAGGCCCTCGGTCGGCTCGTCGAGCAGCAGCAGGCGTGCGCCCGTGCGCAGGATGCGGCCGATCGCCAGCATCTGCTGTTCGCCGCCCGAAAGCTTCGTGCCCTGGCTCGACAGCCGTTCCTTGAGATTCGGGAACAGCTCGAAGATCGTCTCGACCGTCATGCCGCCTTCGGCGATCGCCGGCGGCAGCATCAGGTTCTCCTGCACGTCGAGCGAGGCGAAGATGCCGCGCTCCTCCGGGCAGAACGCGATGCCCAGCCGGGCGATCTTGTAGGCCGGCAGGTCGATCGTCTCGCTGCCCTTGAAGCCGACCGAGCCCGTGCGCGTGCCGACGAGACCCATGACCGACTTCATCGTCGTGGTCTTGCCGGCACCGTTGCGGCCGAGCAGCGTGACGACCTCGCCCGGACGCACGTCGAAGTCGACGCCGTGGAGGATGTGGCTTTCGCCGTACCAGGCGTTGAGGCCGCGGACGGCAAGCATCGGCTCAGCCATTGCCGGCCCCCATATAGGCCTGGACGACGTCGGGATTCTTCGAGACGGTCGCATAGTCGCCCTCGGCGAGGACCTCGCCGCGCGCCAGCACGGTGATCGCGTCCGACAGGTCGGAGACGACCGAGAGATTGTGCTCGACCATCAGCACGGTGCGGTCTTTCGCGACGCGCTTGATGAGGGCGGCGACGCGGCCGACATCCTCGTGGCCCATGCCGGCGGTGGGTTCGTCGAGCAGCATCATCTCCGGCTCGAGGGCGAGCGTCGTGGCGATCTCGAGTGCCCGCTTGCGGCCGTAGGGCATCTCGACCGCCGTCGTGTCGACATACTCGGACAGCCCGACCCAGTCGATCAACTCGCGTGCGCGGTCGTTGAATGCGTCGAGCGCACGTTCGCTGCGCCAGAAATCGAACGAATTGCCGCGCTTGCGCTGCAGCGCCACGCGGACATTTTCGAGGACGCTCAGGTGCGGGAACACGGCCGAGTTCTGGAACGAGCGCACGAGACCCATGCGCGCGATGTCGGCTGGTTTGGCGCCGGTGATGTCGCGGCCGTTGTAGCGGATCGTGCCGCGCGTCGGATTGAGGAACTTGGTGAGGAGGTTGAAGCAGGTCGTCTTGCCGGCACCGTTCGGGCCGATCAGCGCGTGGATCGTGCCGCGGCGTACCTGCAGGGCGACACTGTTCACGGCGACGAAGCCGCGAAATTCCTTGGTGAGCCCTTCGGTTTCCAGAATGTAATCCGGCACGTGCGTTCCCTGTCCCTATGTTCTTGGTTTTGTTGCTAGCAGAACGCGGTGCACGAAATCAATCGACCATCGGCATGGCCAAAAATGCGGCATTTGCGTTGTTAAGCATACATCCAAAAGTTGGAAAAGCATTCGGACGGCGCAAAATTTACTTAACTATGATTATTAAAATACTATATATTACAATATGTTAATTTAGGTTAATCAAATTTTAGATATTTTGGCTTAATCGCGATATTGGCATACAATTCCGCGACGGGAAGCGTCGGACAGATCGGTATCATACAACACGGAGACGACGCGCGACATGAACACGCTAGTCCAGTCTGCCCAGTCTGATCCGGGAGCGGCCGGCGCGCGACGTTGCAAAGTCGGCCTCATCCAGATCAACAACAGCTTCTCGGGCCAGAATTACCTGCCTTACGCGGTCGGTCTCATCGAAGGCTACGTCCGCAAATACTCGGCCGATCCATCGCGGTTCGACTTTCTCCTGCCGGTCTACAAGCGCCAGCGCGTCGCGGAGACCGTCGCCCAGCTGATCGACGCCGACATCGTCGGCTTCTCCACCTATGTCTGGAACGTCAAGCTGTCGCTGGCGGTCGCGCGCGAACTCAAGGCGCGCAAGCCCGGCATTCTGATCGTGTTCGGCGGCCCGCAGGTTCCCGACCGGACCGAACCCTTCCTGCGCGAAAACCCGTTCATCGACGTCGCGATCAACGGCGAGGGCGAGCACGCCTTCACCAGGCTGCTCGACGCCTGGCCGGCGAACGACTGGTCGGGGATCGCCAATCTTTCGTTCCTGCGCGACGGCGCCTTCGTCTGCCAGGCGAAGGGCCCGCGCATCCGCGACCTCAACGACGTTCCTTCGCCCTATCTGGAGGGCATCTTCAAACCGCTGATGGCGGCGAACCCGACCGAGAACTGGATCGTCCTGTGGGAGACGAACCGCGGCTGCCCGTTCCAGTGCACCTTCTGCGACTGGGGTTCGGCGACGCAGGCCAAGGTCTTCCAGTTCGATCTTGCGCGGCTCGACCGCGAGATCGCCTGGTTCGCCGACCAGAAGATCGAGTTCATCTTCTGCTGCGACGCGAATTTCGGGATTCTCGCGCGCGATATCCAGCTCGCCGAATCGCTGGCGCGCACGAAGGCCGAGCGCGGCTACCCGCGCGCCATTTCGGTGCAGAACACGAAGAACGCGACCGACCGCGCCTATCTCACGCAGAAGATCCTGTCCGACGCCGGCATGAACAAGGGCGTGACGCTCTCCATGCAGTCGCTCGATCCGGGGACGCTGAAGGCGATCAAGCGGCAGAACATCGCGCTCGACACCTACGAGGAACTGCAGCGCCGCTTCACGCGCGACCGCGTGGAAACATATTCCGACCTGATCCTCGGCCTGCCGGGCGAGACCTACGATTCCTGGGTCGACGGCATCTGCTGGCTGATGGACAACGGCCAGCACAATCGGATCCAGTTCAACAACCTGTCGATCCTGCCGAACGCCGAGATGGGCGATCCCGCCTATCAGGAAAAGTACGGCATGAAGACGGTGGTCACGAAGATCGTCAACATCCACGGCTCGATCGACGTCGATCCCGACGGCATCTACGAGACGCAGGATCTCGTCATCGAGACGGCGTCGATGCCGGCGGCGGATTGGCGGCGCGCGCGCAGCTTCGCGTGGATGGCGGCCCTCGTGCACTACAACAAGCTGCTCCAGATCCCGATCCTGGTCGCGCACGAGAAGTGCGGCGTGCCGTTCCGCCGGCTGCTCGAGGCGTTCTTCCGCGCCGACGCAAATGATTATCCGGTGATCGGCGCCATCCGCGCCTTCTTCGACGACTACGCCCGCCAGATCCAGGAGGGTGCCGTCGAATACGTGTTCTCCGAGAAATGGCTCGGCATCCATTGGCCGGCCGACGAGTACGTGTTCATCGATCTCGCCGAAAGCGGAAAGCTCGACGCTTTCTACGCCGAAGCCGAGCGGCTCGTCTTCTCGGCGATCTCCGAGCACCGTTCGCTCGTGCCGCGCGAGACGGTGGCCGATGCCTTCCGCCTGAACCGCGCGCTGGTCAAGGGACCGGGCGCGCTCGCCGACATCGAGGTGCGGCTGGGAAGCGATCTCTATCCCTTCTATCGCGCGATCCTCGAGGGGCGCAGCGAGGATCTCGACGAATCGCCGGTCGTCTACCGCATCGAGCGGTCGAAGGAGCCGTGGCCCGTCTTCGCCGACTGGTGCCGCGAGGTCGTCTGGTACGGCAACAAGAAGGGTGCCTATCTCTACGGCAACAAGGCGCTGGCCCGCCATCTTGCCGGACATTTCTAGCGTGGCGGCGGACCGCGCGCGGCTGCTGGTGACCGGATCGACGGGCGTCCTCGGCTCGGCGTTCGCCGAGCTGGCGCCTGCGTTTCCGGAACATGAATTCGTCTTCGTCGCGCGCGAGGATCTCGACCTCACGGACGCGCCCGCCGTGCGCGCGTTCGTCGGGCGCGAACGGATCCGGCGGATCGTCCATCTTGCGGCGATTTCGGGCGGCATCGATCTGGCACGCCGGTTTCCCGCCCGCATCCTGCGCGACAATGTCGCGATGTGTTTCGCCGTACTCGACGCGGCGGTGGCCCACCGGCTGGACAAGGTCGTGCTGACGCTCTCGTCCGGCATGTATCCGGCCGAAGCACCCCAGCCCAACACCGAAGACCAGATCCACCGGGGCCTGCCGCACGAGACGGCCTATTCCTACGCGATGGCCAAGCGGCTGATGGAGCCGGCGATCCGCGCCTATCGGGCCGAGCATGCGCTCGACGTGATCGGGCTGGTGCCGTCCGGAATCTATGGCCCGAACGACAACTACAACGCCGACGACTGCACGTGGATCGCCGGTCTCGTGCGGCGCTTCTGCGAGTGGACGCCGGCGGCCGGCGACCTTTCGATCTGGGGCGACGGCAGCCCGCTGCGCGAGATCACCTACGCGCCCGACATGGCGCGCGCCTACATGTGGTGCCTTGCCAACCATTCGTCGGCCGAGCTCCTGAATGTCGGGTGCGGGCAGGGGAACACGATCAAATCGGTCGCACTGATGCTTGCGGAAATCTGCGGCGTGCCGGTCGAACGCATCCGCTTCGATCCGGCGCGCGCCCGCGGCATCGACAAGCGTGTCACCGACAACACGGCGTTCGTGTCCAGATCCGGGTTCCGCTACGGCGACCTGCGCACCGGGCTCGAAGCGACGGTCGCCTGGTACAGGCGGATGCTTGCCCAAAATCCCGGCGCCATCCGGCGCTGGCCACGCATCAAGGCGGAGTGAGCGACGTGTCCGGACTTCCATGGCTTGCGAACGAAGAACGCGCGCGCGTGTTCCTCGGCCAGTACTGGTACTACGCGATGGAACTCGCATCCGGCGTCATGACGCCGGGCCAGCGTTTTCCGAACGTGGCGCTGACGCGCGACCTGATCTCGCGCATCGATCTCAAGGGCACGCGTTGCCTCGATATCGGCACGATGGAAGGGCTCGTCCCGGTCCTGCTGAAGCGGCAAGGTGCTGCCGACGTCGTCGCGGTCGACGGTCTCGACTTTTCCGACAAGATCGCGTGCGTCAAGGCGGCTTACGACGCCGATTTCGCGTACCTGCCGAACATCATGTCGGGTTCGCTCCTGCATGCACTCGAAGAGCGGCATGCGGGCGAGATCACGCGCCACCGCTATACCGGCGCGCCCGAGCCCAAGCAGGGCTTCGATGTCGTGATCTGTTCGGGCGTGCTCTATCACGTCTTTTCGCCGTTCCACGTGCTTGCCTCGGCGCGCAGCGCGTTGCGGCCCGGCGGCCTGATGGTCATCGAGACCGCGGCCCTGCCGCTCGACGCCTACATGATGCAGTACAATTTCGCGGGCACGGGCTACGTGCTCGGCCCATCCGACACGTGGTTCCCGACGGTGCCGCTGCTCGACCATTTCCTGCGCTTCCTCAAACTGCTTCCCCTCGACGCGTGCTGGCTGTCGGCGGGCGACCATCTCGTGCGCTTTGCGTGCGTGGCGCGCGCGGTCGGTCACCGGCCCACGCTGCCGCAGGAGACGCTGATGGAGCAGGCGACCTGGAACCTCGAATACGCGACTCTGCTGCGCGACGATTTCGCGCGCGGCGGAGATACGGCGCCCGTACCGTTCACGCCCGCAAGCCCCAGGCCCGTCTATCGGGCGGGCGTGGGAAGCTGCGATCTTCACGCGACGATGCGCGCGCGGCCCGCGATGGTGCCGCAGGCGGCACAGGTCGAGCTCCGGCTCGGGGACCGCGCGTGACGTTCCGCGTCGCGGCCCCGTGGCGCACGCCGATCTTCCAGTGGCTCGGCGGCGACCACCCGATGATGACGAGCCTGCTCGCACCGCGCGCCGGCTACGAATTCCTGCTCGACCTTCCGGTGCCCGACGCCGGTCATCGCGCGACCGCCGCGGCCGAACGCGATGCGCTGGTCGCCGAGCTTGTCGCTGCACTCCCCGGGATATCGCGCGAGGCGATCGTCCAGTTCGCCGAGAGCCGCGATCTCGAAAGCCAGGCGCAGATCGCGGCCGCTGCACCGGACCTGACGCTTCCGCATTCGATGCCGTTCGTCTACGGCCAGAGGCCCTGGATCTCGCACATCGAAGAACTGATGACGCTGTTCGCACCCTTCCTGTGGCACGGCAAGACGGCAAATGTCGACGTGCGCTCGATGCCGGTCTGGCACCTGGTGCGCGCGATGCTGGAAAGCGACCGCTGCCGGGCCGTTTCGTCGCATCTGCGCCACAGCCACGAATTCATCGGCAAGCTGTTCGACAGTCCGAAGATCCAGGCGAAGTCGCACTACATCCCTTTCGGCGTCGCCTTCCCGCCGGAAATCCAGGCCCGCATCGATGCCGCACAGGCCGCACGCGAGACGCGTGGCGGCTGCACGTTCCTTTTCACGAACTCGTGGGGCCAGCACGACGAGAGTTTCGTCCTGCGCGGCGGCATGGAGACGCTGGCCGCTTTTGGGACGCTGGTCGCGCGGCGACCGGACTGCCGGCTCATCCTGCGCACCCAGATCCCCAAGCTGTTCGGGCCCGACTTCGAGAAGTTCGTGCGCGGGATCCCGAATATCGAGATCGTCGACACGCGCCTTGGCTTCGGGGAGTTCATCGATCTTTTTCTGCGCGCCGACGTGTTCCTGATCCCGTCCTGCGGCCTGCATACCGTGTCGCTGCTGCAGGCGATGGCGTGCGGGGCCGCGACGATCGCTTCGGACGCGCCGGCCGTCGACGAGTTCGTGACCGACGGCGAAACGGGGATCGCGGTCAAGGGGCGCCTCGGGCGCACGGCCTGGTACGACCAATGGGGGTTCCTCAACCAGACCTTCGAGCCGATGATGAAATCCTACGACGCGGCGTTCTCCGAAAACCTTCATGCGTCGATGGATGAACTCGCACGCGACCGCGTGCGCCGGTTGGCGCTTTCGCGTGCCGGCCGCGCGCACGTTGCACGTCACCATGCGATCGGCCCGTGGATCGACGGATTCGGGCAGATTCTCGATCAGGTTCGCGCGGGACTCTGACGCGTCCGACTGGACATGCGGGCCGGCATCCGCGACAAGATGGCCGATGCCATTTCTCGATCCCGAGCAGGCGCGCCATCTCCTTGGCGAACTGCCTGATGCCGAAGCCGAACTCGACCTGCGCGGTCTGGCGCGACCCGACGCGCTCGACCGTCTGCGCCGGCTGGTCGAAGAAAAGGTGGCACCCGGGCCGCGGCGCTATGCCGTGCGCATCGATCCGCCGGTTCCCGGCGCTGGCGAGACGCTGTTCCAGCCGGTCGGCCGATTGCTTCTGGAAGCGCGCCGGCAGGGCCGGATCGAGCGCTTTGCCCCCCTTTCCGAGCCGCCGGGCGGGGGCTATTTTGTGGATCTGGGCAGCACTTGAGCACACGTACGATCCTTGAAGGACCAATGAACCCGGATACATTTTCAGTGTAAGCTTCGGGTTGCCTATGCCGACCGATACCGCCCAACCGACGGATACTGCCCCGGAAATCCGGGCCGAGCTGCACCGGACGCTTTTCGCGGTCTGGCGGTTCGGGTCGAATGCGCTTGTCGCCTGGCGGCCGACGGCGACCGGCATGGAGATCCTGACTGCACCGAAAATTCGCCTTTTCGCACTGAAGGATGCCCCCCGACGCGTCTTCGTCGGCGCCCGCCAGATGGGCGACAAGACCTTCGAGGAGATCGCCGAGGCGCTGCAGTCGCGCGCGCTCGATCTGCGGCTGACCCAGACGATCGGCGACGGGCCGGGTCAGACGCCGGCGTCGGTCGTCGAGGACGTATTCGCACCTTTCGCGGTTACCAAGACCGACCAGCGGGCGGTCCTGCTTCTCGACATCGTCGGGTTTTCCAAGCTGCTGCCCGAGCAGCAGGCGAGCCAGCTCGCCACGCTCGAATTCGCCCTCAACATCGCGGCCGAGACGGCACTGGCCCACGGCATCGGTTTCGAGATGTGCCGTTCGACGACCGGCGACGGCTTCTACATCTGGAACGAGCGCAAGGGGCTCGATGCCGACATCGACCTGTTTCTCGGCTACGTGCTGTTCGCGATCTTCCATGCCGCCCTGCGCCGGTCGGTTGCGGTTCCCGAAGCAGTCCCGTTGCTGCGCGCCGCACTTGGGATCGGCAGCCATTACAACTATCGCCAGCCGGACCGGACGGGTACCAGCCGCAACGATTTCATCGTCGGCGACGTGACCATCCAGGTCGCGCGCCTGATCGCGAATTGCCGTGCCGACCAGATCCTCGTCGGTGCCTTCCATCGCTGGGACGACGCCAACGGCGTGTGGATCGACGAGGAGCAGTTCGTCGAACGGGTCGCGGGCGCGCTGACGCGGCTGATCGATCTTCCGGTGATGGGCCACCGGATCGAGCGCACATCGATCTACCTCACCGGCCGCCGGATGCCCGAAGGGCGCTTCCAGCGGCAGAAGATCCGCGTCGTGGACAAGCACGGCTTCGAGCATTTCTGCTTCAACATGAAACTCAACGCGTTCCTCGACGGAATCGATCCGTACTATTGCGGCCTGCAGCACGCCGAATTGACGGTGGTCCGGCCGGCCGGCTGACCCGTCAGGGCAGGCGCGCGCCCTCGGTATTCGCGTGGCCGATATTGAATCCCTTGAGCCTCGCGCCGGTCAGGTCGGCATGCATGAAGCTTGTCGGCTGCGCGCGGCTGGATTGCGATCCGTCGCTGTTCGAGATGGGCAGCGTGCCGGCGATCGCGTCGGCCAGTTCGGTCTCGCGCAGTTTCGCCCCGTCGAACATCGTGCCGTGGAGCTTGGCGCCGCTCAGGTTCGCGTGGAACAGGTCGGCGCCGCGAAGGTTCGTCAGCAGCAGGATAGCACCGGCCAGGCGCGTGCCGACGAATTTCGAATTGCGCAGCACTGCACCGCTGAGATCGATGCCGGAAAGGTCGAAATAGCTGAAATCCGCGCCTTCGAGGAACGCGGGCGATCCCTTGCGGCCAACCGACGCCAGCCATTCGGCGTGGTTGTCGAGGGCGGCGCGCAGCGGTCCCGGAAGCTTGTCGCGACCCAGAAGCGGCGGGTTCGCCTCGACGATGCATTTCGAGAGATCGAGATTCTTCATCTCGATGTTCGACATCTTGGCGCCGGAGAAATCGGCGCCGTCCGCCTTGGCGTTGGCAAGCTTCGCCCCCGAAAGATCGGCGCCGATCAGCGACGTCTTGCCCATGCGCGCATCGGAAAGGTCGGCGCCGCGCAGGTTCGCGAAGGCAAGGTTGGTGTTCGCGAGATTGGCGCCGAACAGGATGGCGCCTTCGAGATTGGCACCTTGGAAACTCGCGCCCGAAAGATCGACACCCGCCATCTGCGCGCGCGAGGCGGTAGCATATTCCGCAAGGCAGTCGGTCAGGTCGGTGACGTCGAGGCCGATACGCCCCGCGCCCGATGCGCCCATCATCACGCCGCCGCGGAAATCGGCACCGGAGAGGTTGGCGCCGTTCATGTTTGCGCCCTTGAGTGCCGCCCCGCGCAGCACGGCACCGGAGAGGTTGGCGCCGCTCATGTCGGCGGAGGTGAGATTGGCGCCGAACAGGTCGGCCTCGATGAGTTCGGCGCGCGCAAGGCGCGCCTCGCGAAGGTTCGAGCCCATCAGGCGCGCGCGCGCCATCGACCGGCCTTCGAAATTCGCCTTCGCCAGGTTCTTGTGCGACAGGTCGTGCGGCTTCTGCGGCGCCCCGGCAAGGGCGGCCTTTGTCGCGGCGAGGTATTTTTTTACGTCTTCAAGTTCGGTTTCAGACATTGCCCGATACGCAGCCGGCAGCGAAATGGTCGACTCGCTGGTGTGCAGTGCAAGATTTGCGGATTTTATGTGCCGAAGTCACGCGAATTGCGGTGACGATAGTCACACTTGTGCCGATAAGTTCACGTTATTTCATAAAGTTTTTCGTGGTT
Organism: uncultured Azospirillum sp.; assembly: GCA_964416335.1. Classification (GTDB taxonomy): domain Bacteria; phylum Pseudomonadota; class Alphaproteobacteria; order CACIAM-22H2; family CACIAM-22H2; genus Tagaea. The sequence continues at coordinate 53,019 of CAYQDN010000016.1, read as the reverse complement.
TTTGCATTTCGCGACCGAGGTCATGCGCAGACAGGCGTCATGCCGATGCGGGGGCCGAAATGCCGCTGCCGATCGGGCACGACACGCCGGTGCCGCCGAGCCCGCAATAGCCGTTCGGATTCTTGGCCAGATACTGCTGGTGATAGGTTTCGGCATAGAAGAATTCCGGCGCGTCGATGATTTCGGTCGTGATCGCGTCGAGACCGGCCTTGGCGAGCAGTGGCGCGTAGGCGGCCTTCGACGCGAGTGCCGCCGCCTGCTGGGCCTGCGAGTAGGTGTAGATGCCCGAGCGATACTGCGTGCCGACGTCGTTGCCCTGGCGCATGCCTTGCGTCGGATCGTGCGACTCCCAGAACGCCTTGAGCAGCACCTCGTACGTGATCTTCGCCGGGTCGAAGACGACATGGACGACCTCGTTATGGCCGGTCTGCCCGCTGCAGACTTCCTCGTAGGTCGGGTTGGGCGTGTAACCGCCGGCATAGCCCACGGCCGTCACGAGCACGCCAGGCAGCTGCCAGAACTTGCGTTCGGCGCCCCAGAAGCAGCCGAGCCCGAACATCGCCGGCAGAGCGCCGGCCGGGTAGGGCGGCTCGATCCGCTGGCCGTTGACGAAATGCTTTGCGGGAACCGGCATGCGTGCCGCACGGCCCTTGGGCGCGTCTTCGGGGCGCGGCATGACGGCTTTCTTGCGCGTGAATGCGAACATCGCGACCTCCTGGTTACCGACCCAGTTCAAAACTGGGGTACCGGAGGTTACGCGTCAAGCCTGCCTACGCGGCGGATGGGGCGGAATCCGGGGTCCCGGGACTGGCGACGGGCGTGGGGGTGGCGCCGGCCATTACGCCGCGCATGTGCCGGTCGATGCGCATGCGGTCGCTGTCGGCCAGCGTGACCTCGACGCCGTGGCGGATCTGCATCAGCGTCTCGAGCTGCTTGAGCGAGAAGAACAGCCGGCCCGTCGACAGCTGGCGGGCGACGATGTTCATCTGCTTGGGGGCGTCGATGAAGACCTGATGCGCGATGAGGCAGGGCTTGCCTTCGCTGTCACCGAGCGTGACGAACCACTGTGCGACGGAATTCGAGCCGATATAGATGCGATCGTTGATGAGCGTGTCAGACATTTCCAGACCGAATCGGGGCGTGTTGGCGTTCTTTCGCATCTTGCAGCGAAGGAGTGAATCAAGCGTTAATCGGCCGGACGATGCATCGGCGGGATTGTGAGGGACGTGCCATGGCGGGCGGAATTCGGGCTTGCGTTTTCGACGCATACGGCACGCTCTTCGACGTCCACTCGGCGGTCCGCGCACATGGCGCCGCCATCGGGCCCAAGGCCGACGATGTTTCGCGGCTGTGGCGCACGAAGCAGCTCGAGTACAGCTGGGTCCGCAGCCTGATGGGGCGGCATGCCGATTTCCGGCAGTTAACGGCCGAAGCGCTGACCTACGCATTCGAGTTTTATTCGATAGATAACAATGTATTATACGACAATCTTATGAAGTCATATCAGATGCTGGCGTGCTATTCCGAAGTCCCCGCGATGCTCGGCGCCCTGCGCGCCCGTGGGCTGCGCACGGCGATCCTGTCGAACGGCACGCCGGACTGGCTCGCGCGCGCGATCGAAGCGGCCGGCATCGGGGCACTTCTCGATGCGGTCTGGTCGGTCGAGAGTGTTGGCATCTTCAAACCCGACGCGCGGGTCTACCGGCTCGCCACGCACGGACTCGGGCTTGCGGCCGGCGACATCGGCTTCGTGTCGTCGAACCCGTGGGACGCAGCCGGCGCGGCAGCCAACGGCTTTCGCGCGGTCTGGGTCAACCGGACAGGCGTTCCGGGCGAGTACGCGTCGGTCGCGGACGTGCCTGAACTCGCCGACCTTGCGGCACTCGTCGGGCATTTCGGATTGGAGTGAATGGTGGGCGCTGTAGGGATTGAACCTACGACCCCGGCCGTGTGAAAGCCGTGCTCTGCCGCTGAGCTAAGCGCCCGATCCGGTTCGTGGGAGCGGGGTATAAGGGGGCGGTTTCCGGGTGTCAAGGAAGCGTCCGGCGGCCCGTTTCAGCCGGCACGACACTTTTGGGGGGCTGTGCTAGCCTGATCCGAGGAGTGTGGATGACGAATCTACGGGCCTTTTTCGGACTTGCGATCGTCTGCCTTGCCGGCGTGCCGGCTGCCGCCCAGCCCCAACTGGCGTGGGCGCCGAGCGACCGCATCGAACTCGTCTACGAGGTCTATGCCGGTGCCCGCGTCGCCGTGATGTCGCTCGAATTCGGCATTTCCGGCGACCGCTACACCATTTCTACGCGGCAGGCATCGGCAGGCGTCGTGCGTTGGCTCTGGCCGTGGCACTCGAACGCCGACGTGCGCGGCCGCTTCCTCGACAACGCGACCGTGCCGGAAACCTACCGCGTCCATGGCGAATCGCGCGGCAAGGCGCGCAGCGTCGCGATGGACTATCGCGACGGCGAGCTTGTCCGTGTCGATGCCGTCCCCTCCAACAATGCCGACGAGCGCGACGAGGTGCTTCCCGATCAGCGGCGAGGTGCGATCGATCCGGCCTCGGCGATCATGACGGTGATCCGCCAGGTCAACGAGGGAAAGGCCTGCGACGCGCGCACGCCCGTCTTCGATGGCCGCCAGCGCTACGACATCGTCTTCAAGGACCGCGGGCTCGAACGGCTCGAACGCACCTATTTCTCCGCCTTCGAAGGCGACGCGCGCGTGTGCGAGTTCCACTGGGTGCCGATCGCCGGCCGACTGCGCCGGGCGGGCATGCCGCAGCGTACGGAAGACGACAAGCGCGCCGGGCGCGCGCTCATGGCGCGGTTCGGCGACGGGCCGGCCCAGGCACCCGTGCGCATCGAGTTCGAGGCGTGGTTTGGCACGATCGTGGGCTATCTGCGCGAAGTGCGCACGCTCGAGCAGACCGCGACTGCCGAAGACTGACGGCTCACGCCTTCAGGTCGTCGGTTTCCGCCGCCAGCGCCTTGCCCGAAACGCGCACCTCGGCGATGAACAGCCCGAGCGCCAGGATGACCGCGATCACCGCCGCCGCGAACAGGCCCAGCGGCAGCGGCGACTGGCTGGTGCGGTCGATGCCGGCGACGAACAGGGCCAGGATCGCGCAGCAGGTCAGGAACGCCGAGAAGGCGACGAGTGCGATCGCCGCATTGACGATCTTCAGGCGCCGTCGCTGGTAGGCAAGCTCGCGCTGCAGCTGGGGCATGCGCGCGATGTCGGTATTGGCGCGCAGGTGGTTGCCTGCGATGCGCATGCGGTCGACCACGCGCGCCAGCCGCCCCGTGAACACGTTGAGAAGGATGCCGAGGCCGTTGAGCAGGAAGACGGGCGCGATCGCGACCTGGATCATGTGCGCGATCGACTCGCTGTCGGTGATGCCCGGGATCATGCGACGAGTTCCTTGATCTGCGCGAAATTGGAAATCAGCGCGTCCGCTCCCAGTTCGCGCGGCGGGACGTGGCTGTAGCCGTAATCGACCGCCACGAAGGGCACGCCCGCCGCGCGCGCGGCCATCGCGTCGTTGGGCGAATCGCCGACCATCAGCGCGGCGCCGGGAGAAATGCCGACCGCCGCGAGCGTGTCGAGGAGATGGCGCGGATCCGGCTTGCGATGCTTGACGTCGCCGCCGACGACCGCGCGGAACAGGGCGGCGAGATCGAGCGTTTCGAGCAGCAGGCGCGACGGCGCGTCCGCCTTGTTGGTGCACACGGCAAGGATGATCCCGCGGTGCTTGAGTTCGGCCAGCGTCTCGCGCACGCCGGGATAGGGCGTCGAGCGGCGGGCGATGTCGGCCGAATAGATCTCGACCCAGCGCTTGAAGGCGGCATCCAGATCCGCGACGGGGCCGCCGGTCGCCGCGAAGCCGCGCTCGACCAGCATGCGCGCACCGTCGCCGATCATGGCGCGGCCGGCGGCATGGCCCACGGCCGGCCGGCCGGATTCCACAAGAAGCGCGTCGAGGGCGGCGACGATGTCGCCCGCGGTATCGACGAGCGTGCCGTCGAGGTCGAAGACGATGGCTTTGGGGGTGAACCGAGCCGGCATGGGGATCGTAATGCCTCGCAACATTTCGTGATTTTGACTTGCGGGCACTGTATGGAAAGGTGCGCCCGGCTTGGAAAGGGATATCGCACGCATGGCTTCGCCCGACAACGATCTTGCCGTCATCGTCCTTGCCGCCGGCCAGGGCACGCGGATGAAGTCCGTGCGCCCCAAGGTGCTGCACGAGGTTGCCGGGCGTTCGCTGATCGGGCACATCGCCGCGGAGCTGGCCGTCCTGGGCGCCGCGCGCGTCGTGCTTGTCGTCGGGCCGGACATGGACGCGGTACTTGATTCCGCCCGCGCGTCGGCCCCGGGCCTGAGGATCGACGCCGTCATCCAGCATGACCGGCGCGGCACGGGCCATGCGGCACTCCAGGCACGCGAACTGCTCGGCAGCTTCAAGGGCGACATCCTGGTGGCGCTGGGCGACGCGCCGTTCGTGTCGGCCGCGACGTTCCGGCGCCTGCGCGAGGGGCTGCACGCGGCGGACCGGCCGGCGGTGTGCGTTCTCGGCGTTCGCGTGGCCGATCCGGGCCCCTACGGGCGCATGGTGACGAATGCCGACGGCACGCTCGAGCGCATCGTCGAGGCGAAGGACGCCAGTGCTGCCGAGAAGAAGATCGACCTCGTCAATTCCGGCGTCATGGCGTTCGACGGCAACGGCTTCTTCGAGCTCCTGTCGCGCATCGAGCCCAACAACGCGCAGAAGGAACTCTATCTGACCGATGCGGTGGCGCTCGCACGCAAGGCCGGACGTTCGGCGCGCGCGGTCGAAGGCTCGGCCGAAGACTGGCTTGCCGCCAACGACCGCGTCGAACTTGCCGCCCTCGAAGCCGTATTCCAGGCGCGCGCGCGCAAGGCCGCGATGCTCGCCGGCGCCACGCTCGTCGATCCGGCATCCGTCTGGTTCAGCTACGACACCGTCGTCGGCGCCGACACGGTCGTCCATCCGTCGGTCTTTTTCGGACCGGGAACGACGATCGGGTGCAACGTGACGATCAAGGGTTTCTGCCATTTCGAGGGAACGCGCGTGGCCGACGGCGCCATCGTCGGCCCGTTCGCGCGCCTGCGCCCCGGCGCGGATATCGGCACGGACGCGCATGTCGGCAACTTCGTCGAGATCAAGAACGCCAAGGTCGAGCCCGGCGCCAAGGTCAACCACCTCGCCTATATCGGCGACGCGCGCATCGGCGCCAAGGCGAACATCGGGGCGGGCACGATCACCTGCAACTACGACGGCTACGAGAAGTTCCACACCGATATCGGTGTGGGCGCCTTCATCGGCTCGAACAGCGCGCTGGTCGCCCCCGTGAAGATCGGCGACGGCGCGCTGGTGGGGGCGGGATCGGTCGTCACGCAGGACGTGCCGGCCGATGCGCTTGTCGTCGCGCGCGGGCCGGCGAAGACGGTGCCAGGCTGGGCGAAGGATTTCCGCGAGCGGCGCGCCGCGGAAAAAGCGGCAAAGAAAAAGGGCAAATAGGCATGTGCGGCATCGTCGGTATCGTCGGCAAGGGCAGTGCGGTCCCCCGCCTGATCGAGGGGCTGACCCGTCTCGAATACCGCGGCTACGATTCGTCGGGCATCGCCACGCTGGTCGGCAAGAACATCGAGCGGCGGCGAGCCGAAGGGCGCATCGCCAAGCTCGAGGAACTGCTCGCGCGCGAGCCGCTGGCCGGTTCGACCGGGATCGGCCACACGCGCTGGGCGACGCACGGTGCTCCCAACGAGACCAACGCGCATCCGCACGCGACCGAGAGCGTTGCCGTCGTCCACAACGGCATCATCGAGAATTTCGCCGAGCTGAAGGCGGAACTCGAAGCCAAGGGCCGCAAGTTCGTCACCGAGACGGATACCGAAGTCGTCGCCCACCTGATCACGGTGCTGCTGGCCGAGGGCAAGACACCCGAGCAGGCGATGGCGGCCTCGCTGCACCGCTTCCACGGTGCCTTTGCGCTTGCCGTGATCTTCGCGGGCCACCCCGAGATGCTGATGGCCGCCCGGCGCGGTTCGCCGCTGGCCGTCGGCTACGGCGACGGCGAGATGTTCGTAGGTTCCGACGCGCTCGCACTCGCCCCGCTCACCAAGCGGATCAGCTATCTCGACGACGGCGACTGGGTCGTCGTCACCGCCGCCGGGGCGCAGGTCTACGACCTCGACGACAGGAAGGTCGAGCGCGCGATCAAGGAAACCGCGATGTCGGGCGCCCTGATCGGCAAGGGCAACTTCCAGCACTTTATGCAGAAGGAAATCTTCGAGCAGCCCGCGGTCATCGGCGACACGTTGCGCAGCTACGTCAATCCGGCGACGCGCTACGTCTCGCTGCCGAAGATGCCGGTCGATCTCGCCACGCTGCCGCGCGTGCAGATCGTCGCGTGCGGCACCTCCTATTACGCCGCGTCGGTCGGGCGCTACTGGATCGAGCGGCTCGCCCGCCTTCCCTGCGACGTCGACATCGCGTCGGAGTTCCGCTACCGCGATCCGATCTTCGAGAAGGGCGGCATGTCGATGTTCGTCTCGCAGTCGGGCGAGACGATCGACACGCTGTCGGCCCTGCGCCACGCCAAGGCGCACGGCCAGAAGATCGCCTCGATCGTCAACGTGCCGGAAAGCTCGATGGCGCGCGAATCCGACGTGGTGCTCGCCACGCATGCGGGCCCCGAGATCGGCGTGGCCTCCACCAAGGCCTTCACCACGCAGCTTGCCGTGCTCGCAAGCTTCGCCTTCGCCGCAGCGCGCGAACGCAAGACGCTGGATGGCGCACAGCTGCGCAAGCTTGCCAACGCGATCTACGAGGTGCCCGAGAAGGTCTCGGCCGTGCTCGCGACCGACGACAAGATCCGCGCGGCCGCCGAAATCGTCACGCGCGCGCGCGACGTGCTCTATCTCGGACGCGGGACCTCGTATCCCATCGCGATGGAAGGGGCGCTCAAGCTCAAGGAGATCAGCTACATCCACGCCGAGGGTTACGCTGCCGGCGAGATGAAGCATGGGCCCATCGCATTGATCGCTTCCGACGTGCCGGTCATCATCCTTGCCCCCAGCGACGAATGGTTCGAGAAGACCGCGTCCAACGTGCAGGAAGTGCGCGCGCGCGGCGGCCAGGTCATCCTGTTCGCCGATAAGAAGGGCATCGACAAGCTGGGCGCGCTCGCGGTCGCCGCCATCGAACTGCCGGAGAGCGATCCGTTTGTCACGCCGATCCTCTATTCGATCCCCGTCCAGCTTCTGGCCTACTACGTGGCGCTGCTGCGGGGAACCGATGTCGACAAGCCGCGCAATCTCGCCAAGAGCGTGACGGTCGAGTAGTCTCGGCGTCCGTTCGCAGATATCCAGTCACGGGAGACACGACATGGCCGAACCCGCAAGCGCAGCCGGCATGACCGGCGTTGCCCTCAACGACCCCAGACTGTTCCGCCAGCAATGCTACGTGGACGGCGCGTGGGCCGATGCGGATTCGAAGAAGGTGATCGCCGTCGACAATCCGGCGACGGGTGCCACACTCGGGACCACGCCGCTGATGGGTGCGGTCGAGACCAAGCGCGCCATCGAGGCCGCTTCCAAGGCGCTTCCGGCCTGGCGCCGGAAGACCGGCAAGGAACGCGCCGGCATCATGCGCAAATGGGCCGACCTGATGATGGCCAATATCGACGATCTTGCCCTGCTGATGACCAGCGAGCAGGGCAAGGTGCTGGCCGAGGCGAAGGGCGAGATCACGATCGGTGCCGCGTATCTGGAATGGTTCGGCGAGGAAGCCAAGCGCGCCTATGGCGACACGATCCCGACGACGTTCCCGGACAAGCGCCTGGTCGTGGTGAAGGAACCCATCGGCGTGGTCGGCGCCATCACGCCGTGGAACTTCCCCTCGAGCATGATCACGCGCAAGGCGGGCCCGGCGATCGCGGCGGGCTGCACGGTCGTGCTGAAGCCGTCGGAATTCACGCCCTATTCGGCCTATGCGCTGGCCGAACTTGCCGAGCGTGCGGGCGTGCCCAAGGGCGTGTTCAACGTGATCACGGGCGACGCCCCCGCCATCGGCAAGGAACTGACCGGCAACCCGATCGTGCGCAAGATCGGCTTCACCGGCTCCACGCCCGTGGGCAAGCTGCTGATGGCGCAGTGCGCGCCGACCGTGAAGAAGGTGTCGCTGGAACTTGGCGGCAACGCGCCCTTCATCGTGTTCGACGACGCCGATCTCGACGCGGCGGTCGAGGGGGCGATCATTTCCAAGTACCGCAACAGCGGCCAGACCTGCGTGTGCGCCAACCGCTTCTACGTGCAGGACAGCGTCTATGACCGGTTCGCCGAGAAGCTCGCGGTCGCCGTCGGCAAGCTCAAGGTCGGCCCGGGCACCGAAGCGGGTGCCACGAACGGCCCGCTGATCAACGCCAAGGCGGTCGAGAAGGTGGAACGCCACGTGGCCGACGCGCTTTCCAAGGGGGCGAAGATCGTCACCGGCGGCAAGCGCCATGCGCTCGGCGGCAACTTCTTCGAACTGTCGGTGCTGCGCGACGTCACGCCCGCGATGACCGTCGCGCGCGAGGAGACGTTCGGGCCGCTGTCGCCCTTGTTCCGCTTCAAGGACGAGGCCGAGGCGATCCGCCTTGCCAACGATACCGAGTTCGGCCTTGCCGCCTATTTCTACGGCCGCGATATCGGCCGCGTGTGGCGCGTGGCCGAAGCGCTGGAATACGGCATGGTCGGCATCAACACGGGCCTGATCACGACCGAGGTCGCACCCTTCGGCGGCGTCAAGGAATCCGGCCTCGGCCGCGAAGGCTCGAAATACGGCCTCGACGAGTTCATGGAGGTCAAATACCTCTGCATGGGCGGGCTCTGATGCCGGGCGGTTTCGACTACGACCTGTTCACGCTGGGGGCCGGTTCCGGCGGTGTCGCCGGGTCGCGCCGGGCGGCGAGCTATGGCGCACGCGTCGCCATCGCCGAGAACTGGCGCGTGGGCGGGACCTGCGTGCTGCGCGGCTGCGTTCCCAAGAAGCTACTCGTCTACGGCGTGCATTTCGCGCACGAGATGGAAGACGCGCGCGGCTATGGCTGGACGGTCGAAGGCTCGCTCGACTGGGGCAAGCTCGTCGCCGCCAAGAACCGCGAGACCGACCGGCTCGAAGGCATCTACAAGAACCTGCTGTCGGGCGCCAAGGTCGAGACGATGCTGGGCCACGCGCGCGTCAAGGACGCGCACACGGTCGAGGTCGACGGCAAGACCTATACGTCGAAATACATCCTGATCGCGACCGGCGGTCGGCCCGAGCGGCCGGATATTCCGGGCATTGGCCACACGATCACGTCGAACGAGGCGCTCGACCTGCCCGAGCTGCCGCGCCGCGTGCTCGTGGTCGGCGGCGGCTACATCGCGGTCGAGTTCGCGGGCATCTTCCGCGCGGCGGGTGCCGAGGTGACCATCGTCATCCGCGGCGACAAGATCCTGCGCGGCTTCGACGAGGATGTGCGCGACCACCTGACCGCGGAACTGAGGAAGCAGGGCATTTCGATCCGGACGGGCGAGAAGATCGCGCGCATCGACCGGACGGACGCCGGCGACCGTGCGATGCTGGAAAGCGGCGGCAGCATCGAGGTCGACCGGATCATGTACGCGACGGGTCGCGTGCCCAACACGCGCGACATGGGCCTCGAGGCGGTCGGCGTGCATGTCGACAAGCGCGGCGGGATCGCCGTCGACGAATGGCAGCAGACGACGGTGCCCGGCATCTACGCCATCGGCGACGTGACGAACCGGATCAACCTCACGCCCGTCGCCATCGCCGAGGGTCGGGGGCTTGCCGAGACGCTGTTCAACGCCAATCCGATGACGATGGACCACGGCGACGTTCCCTCCGCTGTGTTCAGCCAGCCGCCCGTGGGCACGGTCGGCCTGTCGGAGGGCGAGGCGGTGCGCCTCTATGGTGCCGAGGGCGTGGACATCTACCGCGCGGTCTTCCGGCCGATGAAGCACACGCTGTCGGGCCGCGACGAGAAGACGCTGATGAAGCTCGTCGTCGAGGCCTCGACGGGCCGCGTGCGTGGTGTGCACATGGTGGGGGCGGACGCGCCCGAGATCATCCAGGGGATCGCCATCGCGGTGAAGGCCGGCCTCACCAAGAAGGACTTCGACCGCACCGTCGCGATCCACCCGACCGCGAGCGAAGAGTTCGTGCTGATGCGCGAGAAGGTGAAGCGCTAGTCAGTGCTTCGCCCCCACGAAGCCCGCGGCGACCGACGCGAGCATGCCGAGCGACACCAGCGCCAGGCCCACGATGCCGGCCGCGTGCAGCGGCTCGTCGAGCAGGACGACCGCAAGCAGCGTGGCGATCGCAGGGACCAGGGCCGCGAAGGCCGAAGTGCGCGCGGCACCCAGCCAGCCGACGACGCGGGTGTAGAGGATCACGGCAACCACGCCCACGACGATGCCCTGGTAGCTTGCCTGCAGCAGCAGCGTGGCGGCCGGCAGGTCGAACAGCCGCAGGCCGGCCGTCGCGAGATAGAAGGGCAGGTAGGCGACTGCCGAGAAGACCGCGATGAACGCGGTCGTGGCGACCGGCGGAATGCTCCAGGCGCGCGCCGCGACCGTATAGGCGGCCCAGCTTGCACCCGCGAGCACGAACAGCACGTGGCCGCGCCACTGGCCGGCCACGCCATCGGCGAAGCTGGCGCCACCAAGCGCCACGATGCCCGCGACGACGGCGCCAAGGCCGATCAGGCGCCAGCCCGCGACCTTCTCGCCAAGGACGAGGCTGCCGAAGAGTGCCCCGAACACGACGATCGATCCCGCGATCAGCACGGCCCCGTGCCCGGCCGGTGCGAACTGGTAGCCGGAATAGACGGCGATGCCATAGGGCAGGCCCGCGACGAGCATCAGGACCGCGACCCGGTTCCACGGCACGCCGGCGATGCCGCCCGCACCGATCTTCAGCCGCAGGAAGACCGGCAGAAGGACGAGTGCGGAGACGAAGAAGCGCAAGGCCGCGAGGTCGAGCGTGCTGACCGAGTGGAGCGCCCCGAGGCGCGAAACGACCGCCCAGCCCGCGTAGAGGGCCGCGACGACCACCCCGCCGACGACCCCGTAGACGAGCTTGCGGTCGCGCGGCTGCTGCGGCGGTGCGACGACACGCGCCGGTACGGGCATCGATGCCGGCGGCGGGATCATGAAGCGGGGGAAGCTGTGGACGACGGCCATGGCGGACTCCGGGTGGGAGATGAAGCGTGCCGAAGGGTATGCCGCCGATATGTGCGAAAAAACGATAACTATTGCAGATTTGATGTGCATGGATGCACACTTACGGCATGAACCGCATCGACTGGAACGACATCGCCTTTTTCCTCGTCGTCTGCCGGACGGGCAGCCTGTCGGCCGCCGCGCGCAAGCTGGGCGTCGAGCACACGACGGTCGGGCGGCGGATCTCCGCACTGGAAAAGGCGCTGGGCAGCCGGCTCTTCGACCGCTCGCGCGACGGCTATGTGCCGACCGCGCGCGGGGCCGAGATCCGGGCCATGGCCGAGGACATGGAGAACGCGGCCGACGCGCTGGCGCGCCGGGCGGGCGGCGGCGACACGCGCGTGGGCGGAACGCTGCGCGTCACCGCGACCGAGACGCTGTCGGCCAATTTCCTCGTCCCCTGCCTGCCGCTGCTGATGACGCTGCATCCCGACCTGCGCATCGAGGTCGTCGCCGACAACTCGACGCTGAGCCTCGCCCGGCGCGAGGCCGACATCGCGTTGCGCCTGATGCGGCCGACCGGCGGGGCGCTGGTCGCGCGGTCGGTCGGGAAGGTCGGCTACGGCGTCTATGCGGCGCGCGATTTCTGCCGGAAGCACGGTGCCACGCCGGGCACGTTCGAGCCCGACATCTATCCGGTCGTCGGCTTCGACGAGAGCCTGGGCGACGTGCCGCTCGCGCGCTGGCTCGCGGCGGCGTGTGCGCCGGTGGGAGCCACGCCCGCACTGGTCAGCAATTCGCTGGCCAGCCAGTACGCGGCGGTGGCCAGCGGCATCGGGGCGGGCGTGCTGCCGTGCTACATGGCCGAGCGCGACAAGCGGTTGGTGTGCCTGCTGCCGCCCGCGCGCGTGCAGCGCTATGACCTGTGGCTCGTCTATCACCGCGACGTGCGCGAGCTTGCGCGCTTGCGCGTGTTCGCCGATTTCGTCGCGGGCGAGGCGGCCAAGGCGCGCGCGCTGCTGGCCGGGCCCTAGGGGCCCCCGCGTCAGGGTTCCGGGAACAGGCTGTCGGTGCGGCCCATCGCGTAATAGTAGGCGTAGCCGGCGAACTCGCGCAGCGCCACCGCGAGATACGCCATGCGCCCCTCGAACGTCAGCGACGGCGTCCAGCCGTCGGTCGGGTCGGGCGGCGTCATGTAGCCGACCGGGTAGGGGATGATCGTCCAGCCGGCCTTGCGGAAATTCCCGACCGAGCGCGGCATGTGGAAGGCCGAGGTGACGAGCAGCCAGTTCTCGCCCTCCCGCGCGTTCGCAAGCTCGCGCGAGAAGACGGCATTCTCGTAGGTGTTGCGCGAGCGGTTCTCGAAGATCACGCGCGCGGGATCGAGGCCGAGGACCGGCAGCAGCAGGCGCGCACCGTCGGAATCGGTGTCGTCGCGCTGGATGACCTGGCCCGAACCGCCGCTATAGACGAGCTTGGCCGACGGATAGCGGCGCGCCAGGTCGGCCATCGCGATCTGGCGCGTGGCATCGAAGCCGGGCGTGCCGGGGCGCAGGCGCATCATCCGGCTGTCGACGTCGCCGCCGAGAACGACGATGCCGTCGATCCGGTCGGGCAGGCGGGCGGGCGGCGGGATGCGGTTCTCGATCCAGTTGACCGCGATGACGCCGATCGGTGCCGACCCCAGGACGATCGCCGCCAGCATCGTGGCGGTCAGCAGCAGGCGGGCCGCTTTTCGCCATGGCGTCCACAGCAGGGCGACGCCCGCCAGCAGCGCGAAATAGAGCGGGATGCGCGGGTCCGTCAGCGGGCCCAGCATCTTGGAAGCCAGAAATAGAATGTCGTCGAGCATGGCGGGACCGGTTTTGGACGCTTCAAGGCCTGCCGTCAACATATTGATCCCGTGCGGGAAAAGGGATCGGTTGCGGATGCGAAGACGGCCCTATAGTTTATCCCAAGCAATTTTGGGGACGAACATGCCTGCCAAATGGACGCCCGACAGCTGGCGCGCGCGGCCCGCACGCCAGATGCCCGCGTATCCCGATGCCGGTTCGCTGGCTTCGGTCGAGAAGAAGCTTGCCTCCTATCCGCCGCTCGTTTTTGCAGGTGAGGCGCGCGACCTGAAGGCGCAGCTCGCCAAGGTCGCAGAGGGCAAGGCCGTCCTGCTCCAGGGTGGGGACTGCGCCGAAAGCTTCGCCGAGTTCACGGCCAACAACATCCGCGACACGTTCAAGGTCATCCTGCAGATGACCGTCGTCCTCATGTATGCCGGCGGCCTGCCGGTCGTGAAGGTCGGCCGCATGGCCGGCCAGTTCGCCAAGCCGCGTTCGGCCGACGACGAGACGGTCGGCGGCGTGACGCTACCCACCTATCGCGGCGACATCATCAACGGCATCGAGTTCGATGCGGCGGCACGTGCACCTGCACCCGAGCGCATGCTGCAGGTCTATTCGCAGTCGGCGGCCACGCTCAACCTGCTGCGCGCCTTCTCGCGCGGCGGCTATGCCGATCTCCATCGCGTGCATGGCTGGACGCTCGGCTTCGTCGACCGCAGCCCGGCGGGCGAGAAGTTCCGCGAGCTTGCCGACCGCATCTCGGACTCGCTGCAGTTCATGTCGGCCTGCGGCATCACGCCCGAAGCCGTACCCCAGATCCACGAGGCTTCGTTCTTCACGAGCCACGAAGCGCTGCTGCTGCCCTACGAGGAATCGCTCACCCGCGTCGATTCCACGACGGGCGACTGGTACGACTGCTCGGCCCACATGGTGTGGATCGGCGACCGCACGCGCCAGCTCGATGGCGCACACGTCGAATTCTGCCGCGGCATCAAGAACCCGATCGGTCTCAAGTGCGGGCCGACCAGCGATCCGGACGAGCTGATCCGCCTGGTCGATGTACTCAATCCCGAGAACGAGCCGGGCCGCCTGACGCTGATCGCGCGCATGGGCGACGACAAGGTCGCATCCAAGCTTGCCCCGCTCGTGCGCAAGGTGGCGCGCGAGGGCCGCAAGGTCGTGTGGAGCTGCGATCCCATGCACGGCAACACGATCAAGTCGGCGTCCGGCTACAAGACGCGTCCCTTCGACCGCATCCTTGCCGAGATGCGCGGCTTCTTCGACGTGTGCCGCGCCGAGAACGTCTATGCCGGCGGCGTGCATTTCGAGATGACCGGCCAGAACGTGACCGAGTGCACCGGCGGTGCCGAGGCCATCCAGGATGCGGCCCTCGGCGACCGCTACCACACGCACTGCGATCCGCGCCTCAACGGGACGCAGGCGCTCGAGCTCGCCTTCCTGATTGCGGAGAAACTGCGCGCCCAGCGCGTCGACGATTCGCGCCTGCGCGCGGTCGGCGACGACGACTGACCGCCTGCCGGTTTCCGGCGTCAAGGAAAGGGCCCGAAATGGCCGACGGACGCGCTTCCGATCCCGAACAGAGCCCGCTCGGCCGCATCCCGGACGAGAGCGCGGTTTCGCGGCTGACGGATCACTATTTCAACAAGACCAAGGCGGCCGTCGGCCGCTTCGGCGACAAGCGCGTGACCTATGCGGTGTTCATGCGCCGCCCGGTCGTGTCGGCCCCGCGGCTGGCGGTCGAATGGCTCGAGCGCATCGCCGCCGCGCGCGGCACGACGTTCGACATCGACCTGCGCCACAAGGAAGGCGAGTGGACGGGCGCGGGCGATCCGCTGCTGTACATCTCGGGCTCGCTCTATCACCTCGTCGATCTCGAAACGCTCTATCTGCAGAAGCTCGGCCCCGCCTGCGTGGCGGCCTACAACGCCTACACGATGTGCGTCGACCTACCGCGCACCGCGTTCCTGGCGATGGACGCGCGCCACTGTGCCGGTTCGGAAATGGCCGAGATGATGGCCTATGCCGCCTCGGTCGGTTCGGAAGCGGCACGCCGCGAGGTCGGCGCCAAGGGCTTCGTGGGCAACGCCACCGACGCGACCGCGCATTATTTCGGCCAGAAGGCCGGCTTCGGCACGATGCCGCATGCGCTGATCGGCTACGCGGGTTCGACGCTGCGCGCGGCCGAGATGCTGCTCGAGGTCTTCGCGACCGAGAACGTCACCGTGCTGGTCGATTATTTCGGCCGCGAAGTGACCGACTCGCTCGAGGTCTGCCGCCGCTTCCCCGAGGTGGCGCATTCCGGCCGCCTCGCCATGCGCCTCGACACGCATGGCGGCCGCTATATCGAAGGTCTCGATCTCGCCAAGTCCTACGACGTGCTGGAACGCAACGCGCCGCTGTCGCTTCGCGGCTACCGCACCGAGCAGGAGCTGCGCTATCTGACGGGTACCGGCGTTTCCGCGGCCGCGATCTGGCACATGCGCGAGGAACTCGACCGCGCCGGTTTCGCCAAGGTGCGCATCGTCGCCTCGTCGGGCTTCACGCCGGCCAAGTGCAAGACGATGGCGGTGGCCAATGCGCCGATCGATACGGTCGGGACGGGCTCCTACCTGCCGGAAGTCTGGACCGAGACCTACGCGACCGCGGACATCGTCGAATATGACGGCCGCCCGTCGGTCAAGGTCGGTCGCGAGTTCCTGCTGCGCAAGCCCGGTTGAGTGCCATGGCGCTGACGACACGCCTCACGCAGCTCCTCGGACTTGCACATCCCGTCGTGCAGGCGCCGATGGCCGGCGGCATGACCACGCCCGAACTGGTCGCCGCCGTGTCGAATGCCGGCGCGCTGGGCTCGTTCGCCGCGGCGACGACCGCACCTGCCGCGATCCGCAGCCAGGTCGCCGCGATCCGCGCGGCGACCGACAAGCCCTTCGCGGTCAATCTCTTCGTGCTGGCGCCGACGGAAGCCAAGCCGTCCGAGGTGGCGTTCGCCAACGCACTTCTCGCCAAATACCGGCTCGAGCTCGGGATGGAAACCAACGGCGCCCCGCCGGCCAAATGGGCCGAGGATTTCGAGGCGCAGTTCGAGACCGTCCTCGACCTCGCCCCGCCGGTCTTCAGCAGCACCTTCGGCGCCATCGGGGCGCGCAAGACGGCCGCCCTCAAGGCGCGCGGCGTGTTCGTCATCGGGACGGCGACCAATGTGGCCGAGGCCAAGGCGCTCGAATCCCAGGGGGTCGACGCGATCCTCGCCCAGGGCGCCGAAGCCGGCGGCCATCGCGGCACGTTCATCGGTACGTTCGAGGATTCGCTGATCGGCACGATGGTGCTCGTCCCGCAGATCGTCGATGCCGTGAAGGTCCCCGTCATTGCGGCCGGCGGCATCATGGACGGGCGCGGGCTTGCCGCCGCCCTGTCGCTGGGCGCTTCGGCCGCCGCGATGGGCACGGCTTTCCTTGCCGCCCCCGAGGCCGGCACGCACCCGCTGCACAAGGAAGCGCTCGTCAAGATCGAGGATACGGGCACCACCGTGACGCGCGCGGTCTCCGGCCGGCACGCGCGCGGGCTGCGCTCGCGCTACATGACCGAGATGGCGCCGCATGCGGCCGAGATGCCCGCCTATCCGGTGACCAACGCGCTGACCACGCAGCTGCGCGCCGAGGCCGCCAAGCAGGGCAAGACCGACCTCATGGTCATGTGGGCCGGGCAGGGTGCACGCATGGCGACGACCCGCACCGCCGAACGCATCGTCGTCGAAACCGTCGAGCAGGCCGAGCGCGTGCTCGCCGGCGTGCAGGCCGGAAAATGAATCCCGTCGAACGCGCCATCGAGAAGGTGATCTTCGCGAGCCGCTGGTTCCAGGTGCCGCTCTATCTGGGACTGGTGACTGTGCTGGTGATGCTGTCGATCAAGTTCGTCATCGAGCTTGTCCATCTTTCGGCCGGCCTGTGGTCGATGGACGAGTCGACTCTCGTCCTCACCGTCCTCACGCTGGTCGATGTCGTGATGGTGGCCAACCTCATCGTCATGGTCATCATCTCCGGCTACGAGAATTTCGTCAGCCGGCTCGATCTTGAAGATGTCGAGGACAAGCTGTCGTGGTTCGGCAAGCTCGATGCGGGTTCGCTCAAGATCAAGCTTGCCTCCTCGATCGTCGCGATCTCGTCGATCCACCTCCTCAAGGCGTTCCTTGCGGTGAACGAGATCGCCAACGACAAGCTGCTGCTGCTGATCGCGATCCACATGACGTTCATCGCCTCGGCCCTGCTGCTCGCCTTCCTCGACAGGATGGTCGGCCACAAGGCCGCTGCCGGGGAAAAGCATTGAGCGGCGGTCTCGACCTCGCCCTTGCCCAGATAAATCCCACCGTCGGCGACGTCGCGGGCAATCTGGCGAAGATCCGCAAGGCGCGCGCGGAAGCGGCGGCCGCGGGTGCGGGCCTCGTGCTGCTGCCCGAGCTGGTCGTGTCGGGCTATCCGCCCGAAGACCTCGTCCTGAAGCCCGCCTTCCAGGCCGCATGCCGGGCGGCGGTCGAGAGCCTTGCCGCCGACACGGCCGACGGGGGCCCTGGCCTGATCGTCGGCACGCCGTGGGTCGAGGACGGCAAGGTCTACAACGCCGCCTGCGTGCTCGATGCCGGCCGCATCCAGACGGTCCGCCTCAAGCACCACCTGCCGAACTACGGCGTGTTCGACGAGAAGCGCGTGTTCGAGCCGGGCCCGCTGCCGGGGCCGGTCTCGTTCCGCGGCGTGCGCCTCGGCCTGATGATCTGCGAAGACATGTGGTTCCCCGACGTGGCCGAGTGCCTGGTCGAGAGCGGGGCCGAGATCCTGATCGTCCCCAACGGCAGCCCGTTCGAGACCGACAAGCGCGACCAGCGCCTGCAGCTGGCCCTCGCGCGCATGGCCGAGACCGAGCTGCCGCTCGTCTACGTGAACCAGGTCGGCGGGCAGGACGAGCTGGTGTTCGACGGCTCGTCCTTCGCCCTCAATGTCGACCGCTCGATCGCGATGCAGCTCGCACCGTTCGCGACGGATCTGGCCGTCGCGCACTGGACGCGCGATGCCAAGGGCAGGCTCGTCTGTGCTGCGGGCCGCGTCGCCGCTGCGCAGGAGCCGCTCGCCGCGATCTACGGGGCGCTGGTGCTGGGCCTGCGGGACTATGTCGACAAGAACCGCTTCAAGGGCGTGATCCTCGGCCTGTCGGGCGGCATCGATTCCGCACTGACGGCCGCCCTCGCGGCCGACGCGCTGGGCCCCGCACGCGTGCATGCGGTCATGATGCCCTCGCGCTTCACCAGCCGCGACAGCCTCGACGATGCGGCCGAGTGCGCGCATCTGCTGGGTATCCGCCTCGACGAGATCGCGATCGAACCGGCGGTCGCCGCGTTCGGCGGGATGCTGGCGACGAGCTTCGAGGGCACGAAGCCCGACATCACCGAAGAGAACATCCAGTCGCGCTGCCGCGGCCTGACGCTGATGGCGCTGTCCAACAAGTTCGGCCACATGGTCGTCTCGACCGGCAACAAGAGCGAGATGAGTGTCGGCTACGCCACGCTCTATGGCGACATGTGCGGCGGTTTCGCCGTGCTGAAGGACGTCTGGAAGACGACGGTGTTCGAGCTGTGCCGCTGGCGCAACGCGCACATGCCCTCCAACTCGCTCGATCCGCGCACGCCGGTGATGCCCGAGCGCGTCATCACCAAGCCGCCGACGGCCGAGCTGCGCGAAGGCCAGACCGACGAGGCCTCGCTCGGGCCCTATGCGCAGCTCGACGCCATCCTGCGCGAACTCGTCGAGAACGAGCGCACGGTCGCCGAGATCGTCGCGAAGGGCCATGCCGAGGCGGACGTGCGCCGCATCTGGCGCATGCTCGATCTTTCCGAATACAAGCGCCGGCAGGCGCCGCCGGGCGTCAAGATCACCAGCCGCGCCTTCGGGCGCGAACGACGCTATCCGATCACGAACGGTTTCCGGGGCTGACATGACGGTGCGCGTGCGCTTCGCTCCGTCGCCGACCGGGCGCCTGCATTTGGGCAACGTCCGTGCGGCCTTGCTGAACTGGCTGTTCGCGCGCAAGAACGGCGGCGTGTTCCTCCTGCGCCTCGACGATACCGACCGCGAACGCTCGACGCCGGAATTCGCTGCCGCGATCGAGGAAGACCTGCGCTGGCTCGGGCTCGACTGGGACGAATTCGCGCGCCAGTCCGACCGGCTCGGCCGCTACGTCGCCGCCGCCGAGGCGCTCAAGGAAATGGGCCGGCTCTATGCCTGCTACGAAACGCCCGACGAATTGAAGCTGCGCCGTTTCGGCCAGGTCGCCGACGGCGGCGTGCAGGTCTATGACCGTGCCGCGTTGCGCCTGTCGGCCGCCCAGAAGAAGGCCTACGACGCCGAGGGGCGCAAGCCGCACTGGCGCTTCCTGCTCGACTATGTCGAGACCGCGTGGGAGGACCGCATCCGCGGCCATAGCGGCTACCACGCCAGCAAGGTCTCCGACCCCGTGCTCGTGCGCGCGGACGGTTCGCCCACCTATACGCTTGCCTCGGTCGTCGACGACATCGAGCTTGGCGTCAGCCACGTCGTGCGCGGCGAAGACCACGTCACCAACACGGCCGTGCAGATCCAGCTGTTCCAGGCGCTGGCGCGCGAGACCGAGCTGCCGGCCTTCGCGCATTTCCCGCTGATCGCGGATGCGGGCGGACACAGCCTGTCCAAGCGCATCGGCTCGCTGTCGATCCAGAACCTGCGCGCCGACGGGATCGAGCCGGTCGCCATCGCCTCGCTGATCGCGCGCCTTGGCACGGCTGATCCGGTCGAGCCGAAGACGAAGCTTGCCGATCTCGTTCCCGGTTTCGGTTTCGCGCGCTTCAGCCGGTCCTCGCCCAAGCTCGATCCGGAAGACATCGTCCGGCTCAACGCCAAGATCGTCCATCAGCTGGCGTTCGAGACGGTGGCGACACGCCTGCCGGCCGGTGCCGATGCCGCGTTCTGGGAGACGGTGCGCCCGAACCTGACGAAGGTTTCCGACGCGGCCGACTGGTGGGCGCTGTGCCGCGAACCGGTCGTCCCCGTGGCGGGCGATGCGGCGTTCCTCGCGACGGCGGCCGGGCTGCTGCCGGCCGAGCCGTGGAGCCCCGAAACCTGGAGCGGCTGGACCAAGGCGCTGGGGGCGGCGACGGGCCGCAAGGGCAAGGAGCTGTTCCTGCCGCTGCGCCTGGCACTGACCGCGCGCGAGCACGGGCCGGAAATGAAATCGCTGCTGCCGATGCTGGGCAGATCGCGTACCCTCGCGCGCCTCGAAGGCAGGGCCGCGTGATGGAACTCCAGATCCACAATTCGATGTCGCGCAGGAAGGAGCGGTTCGAGCCGCTCGATCCTTCGCATGTGCGCATGTATGTGTGCGGCCCGACGGTCTATGACACAGCACACATCGGCAACGCGCGCCCGGTCGTGGTGTTCGATACGCTCTACCGCGTGCTGAAGCGGCTCTATCCGAAGGTCACGTACGCGCGCAACATCACCGACATCGACGACAAGATCATCGAGCGCGCCCTGCAGCGCGGCGTGCATATCGACACGATCACCGAGGAGACGATCGCGGCCTACCACGCCGACATGGCGGCGGTGGGGGCGTTGCCGCCCGACGTCGAGCCGCGCTGCACGCGCACCGTCCCGCAGATGGTCGCCATGATCGCCGCCCTCGTCCAGAAGGGCCACGCCTACGCCGCGCAAGGCCACGTGCTGTTCGACGTGACGAGCTTTGCCGATTACGGGAAGCTCTCCGGCCGTTCGCGCGACGAGCAGATCGCCGGTTCCCGCGTCGAGGTCGCACCCTACAAGAAGGACCCCGGCGACTTCGTGCTGTGGAAGCCCTCGACGCCGGAGCAGCCGGGCTGGGACAGCCCGTGGGGTCGCGGCCGGCCGGGCTGGCACATCGAATGCTCGGCGATGGCCAAGGACGTGTTCAAGGTTCTCACGATCGACATCCATGGCGGCGGGCACGACCTGATCTTCCCGCACCACGAGAACGAGATCGCGCAGTCGGTCTGCGCGCATGACGGCGTCCAGTTCTCGAAATACTGGATGCATAACGGCTTCCTCGTCGTGAACGGCGAGAAGATGTCGAAGAGCCTCGGCAACTTCTTCACGGTGCGCGACCTGCTGGCGAAATGGCCGGGCGAGGCGATCCGCCTGCTGCTGCTGAAGACGCACTACCGCGCTCCGCTCGATTTCACCGAGGAGGGGTTGCGCGAGGCGAAAGGCGATCTCGACCGCTTCTATACGGCCCTGCGCGGGTCGGTCGACGTGGCCGCGTCATCGGCAAAGGCCGATGCAGTACAGGCAGCTTTGTGCGACGACCTCAACACTTCCAAGGCACTCGCAGAAATGCACCAACTGGCGCGTCAGTTAAGTTCTAAGCGGACACCAGACGCTAAAGCAGCTCTAATTGATGCGGGTCGGTTGCTGGGGTTGTTAGACCTAGATCCGAATCGATGGTTTGATTGGGCGCCTGATGAAGAGACACGTGAGAAAGCGAAAAAGTATACGTTTGAGTACGGAGAAGCCCGCCGTGCTGGCCAGTATGATCTAGCTGATCGTATCCGCATTGAGGCGCAAACAACGTCCGGGGTGAGTGTGTCGGCAACAACCTTTGGGCCGATGTGGGTCTATACGGGGAAGAAATGACCGACCGGGTTTACATCTACGATTCCACACTGCGCGACGGGGCGCAGACGCAGGGCGTCGATTTCGGCGTGGCCGACAAGATCGCGATCACGCGCGCCCTCGACCGGCTCGGCGTCGACTATGTCGAGGGCGGCTGGCCGGGGGCCAATCCCACCGACGACGCGTTCTTCGCCCAGCTGCCGCAGCTCAACCACGCGCGCGTCTCGTCCTTCGGGATGACGCGGCGCAGCGGCCGGTCGGTGCACAACGATCCGGGCCTCGCGGCCGTGCTCGGCACGTCGGCGCCCGCCGCCTGCCTCGTCGGCAAGACATGGGATTTCCATGTCGATCTGGCACTCGGCATCACGAAGGCCGAGAACATCGACATGATCGCCGAAAGCATCGCCGAGACGAAGAGGCGCGGCAAGGAAGCGATGTTCGATGCCGAGCATTTCTTCGACGGCTACAAGGCCAATCCGGGCTTCGCCCTCGACTGCCTGAAGGCGGCACACGCGGCAGGGGCCCGCTGGATCGTCCTGTGCGACACCAACGGCGGCACGCTGCCGCACGAGATCGAGCGCATCGTCGGCGAGGTCGCGAAGACCGTGCCCGGCGACGGGCTCGGCATCCATTGCCACAACGACACCGAGAACGCGGTCGCCAACTCGCTTGCCGCCGTGCGCGCCGGCGTGCGCCAGGTGCAGGGCACGCTCAACGGGCTGGGCGAGCGCTGCGGCAACGCCAATCTCGTGTCGGTGATCCCCAATCTCGTGATCAAGATGGGTTTCGATGTCGGCATCGACGCCGAGAAGATGACCCATCTCACGTCGATCTCGCGCCTGCTCGACGAGCGGCTCAACCGCCCGCCGGCGCGCAACGCCGCCTATGTCGGCGAAAGTGCTTTCGCGCACAAGGGCGGCCTGCATGTCTCGGCCGTCGAGAAGGACCCGCGGACCTACGAGCACATCCCGCCCGAGACGGTAGGCAACCGCCGCCATGTCGTCGTGTCCGACCAGTCGGGCCGTTCGAACGTGCTGGCGCGCTTCAAGGACATCGGGCTCGAGATCGACGCGAAGAGCCCGGTGATCGGCAAGCTGCTCGACGAGATCAAGGCGCGCGAACACGAGGGCTATACCTACGACGGGGCCGACGGCTCGTTCGAGCTGCTGGCCCGCCGCCTGATGCATGGCGTGCCCGAGTATTTCCGCCTGCAGTCGTTCCGCGTCATCTCCGAGCGGCGTTTCAACGCGCGCGGCGATCTGATCACGATGTCGGAAGCGACCGTGAAGCTCGATGTGGGTACGGAACGCCGGCTGACGGTGGGCGAGGGCAAGGGCCCGGTCGAAGCGCTGGATCGCGCGTTGCGCGCGGCCCTGCTGCCCTTCTATCCGGGCCTCGCGGAGCTGAAGCTCGTCGACTACAAGGTGCGCATCCTCGCCCCCGAGCGCGCGACGGCCGCCGTCACGCGCGTGATGATCGAGAGTGCGGACGGCCACGCACACGGCGAGATCCGCGCGTGGGGAACGGTCGGCGTGTCCGAGAACGTCATCGACGCCTCGTACACGGCCCTCAACGATTCGATCACCTGGAAGCTCTACCGCGACGGCACGCCAGCACCGGGGGCGTGATGGCGCTGCCCGAAGCCGCTCCCGCCATCGTCCTCGTGCGCCCGCAGCTTGCCGAGAATATCGGCACGGCCGCGCGCGCGATGCTCAATTGCGGCCTCTCGGACCTGCGCCTCGTGCGGCCGCGCTGCGGCTTCCCGGACGAGCGCGCGAACCGTGCGGCTTCGGGCGCCGATGCGGTGCTGGAAAAGGCCCGGCTGTTCGACGATGTCGCGGGCGCCATCGCGGATCTCACGCGCGTCTACGCCACGTGCCCGCGCGACCGCGACATGGTGAAGCCGGTCCTCACCCCGCAGGCCGCGATCGCCTCGACGCGTGCCGCCCTGATTGCGGGCGAGCGCGTGGGCTTCCTGTTCGGCGCCGAGCGCACGGGGCTGGAGAACGACGAGGTCACGCTCGCCGACGCGATGGTGCCGTTCCCGGTCAATCCGGATTTCGACTCGCTCAACCTTGCGCAGGCCGTGCTGCTCGTGGGCTGGGAATGGGCGCGCGCGCACGACGACACGCCCGCCCGCCGCGTGCGCACCGGCAAGGGCGAGGCCGCGACCAAGGAAGAGATCGACGGGTTCCTCAAGCGCCTGGAAGCCGAACTCGATTCGTGCGGGTTCCTGCGCAATGAAGCGATGCGGCCGGCGGCGGTGCGCAACCTGCGGGCTTTCTTCCTGCGTGCACGCCCGAATGCGCAGGAGATCCGCACGGCACACGGGATGCTCACGGGGCTGGTCGAGCGGCCCCATCAGCCGAAAGCCGGAAAATCTCGACCGGCGCCTCGCGGCCGCGAAGGCTGAATTCACCGGCCGGGCGGAAGTCCGCCGGTGCCCCCGCCGCCTCGAACGTGGTGCGACTCGTCAGCACGCAGCAGCGCTCGTCCGGCTCCATCAGCGCGTGGCCCAGTTCCTCGATGCGCTGCGTGACGTTCACGGCATCGCCCAGGATCGTGTAGTTGAGCCGTTCGCGGCTGCCCACGTTGCCCGCGACGACGGCGCCGGAATGGATGCCGATGCGCAGGCGCAGGCTGCCGGTCGCGACCGTCGCCGCGATCGCGCGTGCCGAGGCAAGGGCGGCACGCGCGTGGCTGTCGTGGGTTTCCGGGGCGCCCCAGAACGCCATCACGCCGTCGCCCATGAACTTGTCGACCGTCCCGCCGGTCGCCTCGATGGCCGAGATCACCTGCGCGAAATGGTGGTTGAGCATGTCGGCCATCGCCTCGGGCGCCATCGTCTGGGCAAGGGCGGTGAAACCGACGATGTCGGTGAACATGATCGTGACTTCGCGGTTCGAGGACGCGATCCCGCCGCGGCCGGCGGTGAGCGCCAGCTGGCGCACCAGCTTGCGCGGCACGTAGGCCTCGAACCAGCGCAGGGCCGCGATCAGACGGTTGAAGGCGATGGCCTGCTCGTCGATCTCGCGGATGCGGCTGCGCGCGAAAGTCTCGTGCCGGTCGAAATCGAGATCGGCGAGCAGGGCGGCCGCGCGCGCGAAGCGGCGCGTGGGGCGCGCGAGCCGGCGCGCGAGGACGACGGCGCACACGAGGGAGATCGCAAGCACGCTCAGGCCCGCGATACCGGCCATGAACATCGACCGCATGTTGTCGGCGAAATCGCGCACGCGGAAATAGGCACCGACATTCCAGGGGACCGTGCCGAATTCCGGGAGCTGCGCATGGAGGAAGAGATAGGCCTGCCCGTCGACATCGACCGCGCGCATCCGCTCGCTCTGCGCCAGCAGCGGTGCCGCACGCCTTCCCGACCAGATCTGGGCGAGGATCGGATCGCCGAGCTCCGCGAGCGTGGGCAGCGGATGCTCGTGCGACAGGCCGGCGAAGGGCGTCATCAGGCGGCGATGGGCGAGGACCAGATCGTCGCCGTAGAGGATGAAGGGCGTGCCGGCATAGTCGCCCGCCGCCGACTGCTCGATGATGTTCGAGATCTGGCGCAGCGGGACGAGGGCGGCGAGTGCCCCGACGAACTGTCCCTCGCGCCACACCGACTGCCGGCGGTTGACGGCGGGCCCGGCGTCCGGTGCCGTGAAGATGAACTCGCCCCAGCGGCCGCCGACGCTGGCGTTGGCCTCGCGAAGGCCGTCGCGAACGGCCGGATTGTCGCGCAGGTCCGGGAACGAGATGTTGGGCACGTCGGAACCGCGATCGACGATGATCGCCCGGGCGTCCGGATAGAGGAAGATGAGCCGGTCGATCTGCGGGGCGCCGGCAAGCGCCCCGGTCATCAGGTCGGCGATGCGCCGGCGGTCGTAGTTGATGCCGGGCTGGGCGAGCACTTCGGCGATGAAGGAAAGCTGCGAGGAGGCCGGGTCGAGCTGTTCGCGCACGCGGCTGGCGATCAGGTCGACCAGCAGGTCGCCCTTGGCGCGGAAAAGCTCGGTCGTGGCATTCCTTCCGACGAAGATCTGGATGGCCAGCACCACCACCAGTGCCATCCCGACGAGTCCGGCGATCGCCACGCTGAGCACCCCGGTCATCGACCAGCGCACCGAGAACCTCTTAACCCATTCTTCCGGCATGCAAATCCCGCGTTTGACAGAACACCGGCGATCACTATACTCCGCGACCTTCGGACGAGGTTCCCCTGCCTGGCAAGGCTTTGCCCCGTTTTCACGACGGGCCACTACCGCGGGATCGCTCGTTCACTTTTTTCGGCGGCGCGTCACGGGGTTGCGCCAGGCTCCACGAGGCCGCCGAGGAGACGATGAAACCATGTCGAAGCGTCAAGAGTCCAAGTACAAGATCAACCGCCGCCTCGGGGAAAATCTCTGGGGCCGCGCCAAGAGCCCGGTCAACAAGCGCGAATACGGCCCCGGCCAGCACGGGCAGCGCCGCAAGAAGCCGACCGATTTCGGCACCCAGCTTCGCGCCAAGCAGAAGCTGAAGGGCTATTACGGCAACATCACCGAGCGCCAGTTCCGCAAGATCTACACGGAAGCCATCCGCAAGAAGGGCGACACGTCCGAGAACCTGATCGGCCTGCTCGAGCGCCGTCTGGACGCCGTCGTCTACCGCCTGAAGTTCGCGCCCACGGTGTTCGCCGCCCGCCAGATGGTCAGCCACGGCCACGTGATGATCAACGGCAAGCGCGGCGACATCGCCTCGATGTTCGTCAAGGAAGGCGACCTGATCGAGCTCAATCCGAAGATGCGCGAGAACGTCCAGGTCCTCGAGGCGGTGTCCTCGCAGGAGCGCCAGGTTCCCGACTATCTCGAGGTCGTCGACCAGAAGGCGTTCAAGGGCAAGTTCGTGCGCACGCCGAAGCTGACCGACGTGCCGTACCCGGTGCAGATGGAACCGAACCTCGTCATCGAATTCTATTCGCGCTGACGGTCCGGGAATTCCCGAATGCGAAAGGCCGGTCCCGCGGGACCGGCCTTTTTCGTTTCAGGCGGCGCGCTTCTCGGCGGGCCTGCGGCCGCGTTTCGTATCCTCGTCGCCCCAGCGCCGCGCGATCTCGTCGAGCTTCTTGAAGACCAGCGACAGTTCCTCGCCGCGCGCGGTGAGGGAATAGGTGACCTGCGGCGGGATCGTGGGCGCGTATTCGCGCGCGACGACGTCGGCGCTTTCCAGCAGGCGCAGCCGCTCGGTCAGCATCTTGGCTGACACGCCGGAAACGCGGCGCTTGAGCTCGCCAAAGCGCGTCGGCCCGTGGTTGCGCAGGACCCACAGGATATACGTCGTCCACGGCCCCATCAGCAGGCGGAGCAGGGCGTCCATCGGGCAGCCCATCGGGCTTTTCGGCATCGGCATGGCGGTATCCCCGTGGTCGGAGGTAGTTACCAAACGGTACCTACTTTACAAACCATATCTAAGAAGCGATATGGTGTCGGTATGGAAATGTAACTTACTTCGAGGAGTCGAACAATGGCTAAGGTCGCGATCGTCTATCACAGCGGTTTCGGGCACACGAAGGTCCTGGCGGAAGCCGTGGCCAAGGGTGCCGCATCCGTCGCCGGCACCACCGTCGATCTCGTTCCGGTCGCCGAGGCCGAGGCCAAGCAGGCCACGCTCGACGCGGCCGATGCGATCATCTTCGGCTCGCCGACCTACATGGGCACCGTGTCCGGTCCGTTCAAGGTCTGGGCGGATTCGACCGCCAAGACCTGGTTCGGCCAGGGCTGGAAGGACAAGCTCGCGTCCGGCTTCACCAACTCCAACAGCCCGTCGGGCGACAAGTTCAACACGCTGCAGACGCTCGCGACGCTCGCCATGCAGCATTCGATGATCTGGGTCAGCCTCGGGCTCCTGCCGCAGACGCAGAAGGACGGGCTTGTCCTCAACCGTCTGGGCTCGTTCTCGGGTGCGATGTCGACGGCGCTGAACGAAGCGCCCGGCCCCGCCAATCCCTCGGTCGACGACCAGACGACGGGCGAGCATCTCGGCCGCCGCGTCGCCGAGTTCGCCAAGAAGCTGAAGGGCTGAACGGCAAGGGGCGTCCGGCATCCGGGCGCCCCGCCGCAACGGAGACGTGAGATGATCGAGTTCCACACCGCCGGAACGCCGAACGGCCGCAAGGTCGCGATCTTCCTCGAGGAGACGGGGCTGCCCTACAAGCTGCACCGCATCGACTTCTCGAAGGACGAGCAGTTCGCGCCTGCGTTCCTCAAGGTCTCGCCCAACAACAAGATTCCGGCGATCGTCGATACCGACGGCCCCGGCGGCAAGACGCTGTCGCTGTTCGAATCGGGCGCGATCCTCTTCTATCTTGCCGAGAAGACCGGCCGCTTCCTGCCGGCCGATCCGGTGGCGCGCGCCACGACGCACCAGTGGCTGATGTGGCAGATGGGCGGGATCGGGCCGATGTTCGGCCAGCTCTGGCACTTCGCCAAATCCGCACCCGAGAAGATCCCCTACGCGATCGAGCGCTACCAGAAGGAAGTCGACCGGCTGGTCGGCGTGCTCGAGAAGCGTCTGGGCGAAGTGCTGTACCTTGCCGGCGACTATTCGATCGCCGACATGGCGGTCTATCCGTGGGTGGCGGGCGACTGGTTCGGCGCCGACCTCGCGAAGCTGCCGAATTTCGCGCGCTGGCGCGCGGCGATCGCCGCCCGCCCGGCCGTCGAGCGTGGTATGAAGGTGCCGTGAGCGACCTTCCCGCCATCTTCGTCTCGCACGGCTCGCCCACGCTGCCGCTCGACGACGTGCCGGCCCGCACCTTCCTGCGCGGGATGGGCGCGTCGCTGCCCGCACCCAAGGCGATCCTCGTCGCCTCGGCGCATTGGGAGACGACGGCACCCGCCGTTTCGCTCGCAGCGAAGCCCGAGACGATCCACGATTTCCACGGCTTCCCGCAGCAACTCTATTCGCTGTCCTATCCCGCACCCGGTGCACCCGAGATGGCGGAGAAGGCGGCGAAGCTCCTCGATGCGGCCGGCCTCGCGACCGCGCGCGATCCGGGGCAGGGGCTCGACCACGGGGCCTGGGTCCCGCTGCTGCTCGCCTGGCCCAAGGCCGACATTCCGGTGGCGCAGATCGCCATCCAGCCGCAGCTCGGGCCCGCCCACCACATCGCGATGGGCCGCGCACTCGCCCCGCTGCGCGACGAAGGCGTGCTGATCGTCGGGTCCGGCGGTGCCACGCACAACCTGCGTGCGCTTGACTGGCAGGGCGGGAGCGGTGCGATCGCCCCCTGGGCCAAGGAATTCGACGACTGGCTCGACGAGAAGCTTGAGGCGGGCGACGAGGCGGCCCTTGCCGACTATCGCGCGCGCGCCCCCGGTGCGCGCCAGGCCCATCCGCGCGACGAGCACCTGATCCCGGTGTTCCTCGCCTACGGGGCCGGCGGCAAGGGTGCCAAGGGCACGCGCATCCATTCGAGCTTCACGATGGGTGCCCTGTCGATGGCGGCCTATTCGTTCGCCTGAAACGGAAGCGGCGGCCCGAAGGCCGCCGCTTCCCCAATTCCGATGCGTGAGGTTCAGGCTGCCTTGACGGCGATGCCCTTGGTCTGGAGCATCTCGGCGAGCTCGCCCGTCTGGTACATCTCGCGCACGATGTCGCAGCCGCCGACGAACTCGCCCTTCACGTAGAGCTGCGGGATCGTCGGCCAGTTCGCGAATTCCTTGATGCCGTTGCGGATCTCGGGGTCCTCGAGGACGTTGATGCCCTTGAACTTGATCCCGAGATGCGTGAGCACCTGCACGACCGCGGCCGAGAAGCCGCATTGCGGGAAGACGGGCGTGCCCTTCATGTAGAGCACGACGTCGTTCGCCTTGAGGTCGCTTTCGATCCGGTCCTTGACGCTGTCCATGGTGGGGCTCCGAAGTTCGTATCGGGGATGGCGGGACGCTTCAGGCGTCCGCCGGAATTTCTGTCTGTACGGCCAGTGCATGCAGCTCGCCGCCCATGCGGCCCTTGAGTGCGGCGTAGACCATCTGGTGCTGCTGCACGCGGCTCTTGCCCTTGAACAGGGCCGACGCCACGTGGCAGCTGTAATGATCGCCGTCGCCGCGCAGGTCGTCAATGCGCACGGCGGCGTCGGGCAGGGCCTCGCGGATCAGCTTCTCGATATCGGCGGCGGCCATCGGCATCGCGAATAACCCTAGTTTTTCGAGGACATATAGCCCGGCAGCCAGCCCTCGTGGGCCCGGCGGACCGTGTCGAGGGATATACGCATGCCATCCGGGAGTGTCAATTCGGCCCCCTTGGCGACCGTGCCGATCGCGACGGCCGGGACGCGCACTTTTTTGGCGGCGGTCAGCAGGCGCTTGGCATTCTTCGTCGAAACGACGTAGCGCGCCTGGTCCTCGCCGAACAGGAAGGCGTTGCCGGCATCCTTGAAGGCGAGGGTAGCCCCGCGCTTGCCGGCCAGCGCCATCTCGGTCAATGCCACGAGCAGGCCGCCGTCCGCCAGGTCGTGGCAGGCATTGACCTGTCCCTTGACGATCAGGCCGCGCACGAAGTCGCCGTTGCGCTTCTCGGCCTTCAGGTCGACGGGCGGGGGGGCCCCTTCCTCGCGGCCTTCGAGTTCGCGCAAATAGAGCGACGAGCCGAGCCAACCGGCCGTCTTGCCGATCAGCACCAGCGTGTCGCCCTCGTCCTTGAGCGCAAGGTCCGTCGATTTCGACGCGTCCTTGAGGATGCCGACACCCCCGATGGTCGGGGTGGGCAGGATTGCCTGGCCGTTGGTCTCGTTGTAGAGCGACACGTTCCCCGACACGACCGGATAGGCAAGGGCCTTGCACGCCTTGCGCATGCCTTTGATGGCGCCGACGAACTGGCCCATGATCTCGGGTCGCTGCGGGTTGCCGAAATTCATGTTGTCGGTGATGGCAAGCGGTGTGGCACCCACGGCCGTGAGATTGCGCCACGTCTCGACTACGGCCTGCGCACCACCCGTCTCGGGATCGGCATGCACGTAGCGCGGTGTGGAATCCACGCACATCGCCAGCGCCTTCTTGCGGTCCGGCAGGCCGACGATGGCGGCATCGCCGCCCGGACGCTGCAGCGTGCGGCCGCGCACCAGATGGTCATACTGTTCCCAGATCCAGCGCCGCGAGGCGAGATCGGGGCAACCCATCAGCTGGACGAGTGCCTTGGCCGCATCGCGCTTGGGGAGTTTCTTGGCGTCGATGGGCTTGCGCTTCTTCGTCGTCTTCCAGGGGCGCGAATATTCGGGGCTCGCCTGCACCATGGGTGCGATCGGCATGTCGGCGTCGACCTTGCCGTTCTTGCGCACGACGAGGCGGCCGGTCTTCGTCAGGTGCCCGATGGTCGCGCAGTCCAGCTCGTACTTGGCGAAGATCTTCTCCGCGACCTTGATCCGGTCGGGCTTCAGGATGATCAGCATGCGCTCCTGGCTTTCGGAGAGCATCATCTCGTACGAGGTCATCGCGGTCTCGCGCGCCGGCACGTTGTCGAGGTCGAGATCGATGCCGAGCCCGCCCTTGCCGGCCATCTCGACCGACGAGGAGGTGAGGCCCGCGGCCCCCATGTCCTGGATCGCGACGATGGCGTCCGTCGCCATCAGCTCGAGGCACGCCTCGATCAGCAGCTTCTCGACGAAGGGGTCGCCGACCTGCACGGTCGGGCGCTTCTCGTCCGAATTGTCGTCGAACTCGGCCGAGGCCATGGTCGCACCATGGATGCCGTCGCGCCCGGTCTTGGCACCGACATAGACGACCGGGTTCCCGGCCCCCGCGGCGGCCGAATAGAAGATCTTATCCTTGCGCGCGACACCCACCGTCATCGCGTTGACGAGGCAGTTGCCGTTGTACGAGGCGTGAAAGTTCGTTTCCCCGCCCACCGTCGGCACGCCCACGCAGTTGCCGTAGCCGCCGATCCCCGCGACCACGCCCGACACCAGCCGGCGCGTCTTGGGATGCGAAGGCTCGCCGAAGCGGAGTGCATTGAGGTTGGCGATGGGGCGGGCCCCCATCGTGAAGACGTCGCGCAGGATGCCGCCCACACCGGTCGCGGCCCCCTGATAGGGCTCGATATAGCTCGGGTGGTTGTGGCTCTCGATCTTGAAGATGCAGGCGTCGCCCTCGCCGATGTCGATGACGCCCGCGTTCTCGCCGGGGCCGCAGATGACCCACTTGGCCTTGGTCGGCAGCGTCTTCAGCCACTTCTTCGAGGATTTGTACGAGCAGTGCTCGCTCCACATCACCGAGAAGATGCCAAGCTCGGTGTAGGAGGGCTCGCGCCCCATGATGTTGCAGGCAAGATCGTATTCCGCCGGTGCGAGGCCCATCAGGTCGTTGGGCTTGCGCCAGGATTTCTTCTTGGTCTTCGTTTTCATTTCGAGAGCGCGTCCACGATTGCGTCGAACATCGGCTTGCCGTCGAGCGAACCGCCCAGCGCCCCGGCCGTGGCCGGATCGGTGGCGTTCTCCGGGTGCGGCATCAGCCCCATCACGGTCTTGGTGGAATTGAACACGCCGGCGATGTTGGCGAGCGAGCCGTTGAGATTGCCGGCCGCGTTCGTCTCGCCCTCGGGCGTGCAATAGCGGAAGGCGACCTGGTCGCCGTCCTCGATGCGCTTGAGCGTATCGGCATCCGCGAAATAGTTGCCGTCGTGGTGCGCCACGGGGAAGCGGATCACGTCGCCGGTGGCGTAGCGGTTCGTGAACATCGTCTGGCTGTTGGCGACCTTCAGATACGTGTCGCGGCAGATGAACTTGAGACCTGCGTTGGACAGCAGCACGCCCGGCAGCAGGCCCGCCTCGCACAGGATCTGGAAGCCGTTGCACACGCCGACGATGGCCGTGCCCTTGTCGGCGCGCGCGATCACCTCGCGCATGATCGGGCTGCGCGCGGCCATCGCCCCGCAGCGCAAGTAATCGCCGTAGGCGAAGCCGCCGGGCAGCAGGATCAGGTCCAGCCGGTCGGGCAGCTCGCTGTCCTTGTGCCAGACGATGGAAGGACGCTTGCCCGAGGCGCGCTCCAGCGCGTCGGCGGCGTCGTTCTCGCGATTTGATCCGGGGAAGACGACGATCGCGGATTTCATCGGGGCCTACTCCGCGATCTCGATGCGGTAGTTCTCGATCACCGTGTTGGCGAGCAGCTTCTCGCACATCTGCTTGACGCTCGCCTCGGCCGAGGCGCGGTCTTTGGCAGCCAGCTCGATCTCGACATAGCGCCCGACGCGCACGTCGCCGATGCCGGCGAAGCCGAGGCTCGCGAGCCCCGCACCCACCGCCTTGCCCTGGACGTCGAGGACGCCGTTCTTGAGAGTGACGTGGATCTTCGCCTTCATCGACTGCCTCGTCCTACTTACTGGCCCAATCTTACTGGAGCGTGCCGGTACCCTTGTGGTCGCGCGGGCCGCCTTCGGGAAGGATGCCGAGGCGACGCGCCACTTCCTGATAGGCTTCCTCGACATTGCCGAGGTCGCGGCGGAAGCGGTCCTTGTCCATCTTCTCGTTGGTCTTGAGATCCCACAGGCGGCAGCAGTCCGGGCTGATCTCGTCGGCGAGGATGATGCGCATCTCCTCGTGCTCGTTCCAGTGGCGGCCGAACTCGAGCTTGAAGTCGACGAGCTTGATGCCCACGCCCAGGAACAGGCCGCAGAGATAGTCGTTGACGCGCAGGGCCAGCGCCATGATGTCGTCGAGGTCGCGCGTGTCGGCCCAGCCGAACGCGGTGATGTGCTCTTCCGACACCATCGGGTCGCCGAGCTCGTCGTTCTTGTAATAGTACTCGACGATCGAGCGGGGCAGGGCCTGGCCCTCGGCCACGCCGAAGCGCGTGCTGAAGGAACCGGCCGCCACGTTGCGCACGACGACTTCGAGCGGCACGATCTCGACCTCGCGCACGAGCTGCTCGCGCATGTTGAGGCGGCGGATGAAGTGCGTGGGCACGCCCATCTCTTCCAGCCGCATCATCAGGAATTCCGAGATGCGGTTGTTGAGAACGCCCTTGCCGGTGATGACGCCCTTCTTCTTGTTGTTGAAGGCCGTCGCGTCGTCCTTGAAATACTGGACGATCGTGCCGGGCTCGGGACCCTCGAAGAGGATCTTGGCCTTGCCTTCATAAAGCTGCTTGCGACGGGACAATGGCGCCCCCTGGCGTCGATGGGGTGGGTTCCGCCCCTTAAAAACCGCGCCGCGCCATCGTTTCCGACAGGCGCGGCGGGGCGGAAAAGAGAGGCCTGTATAGCCCACCCCCGCACCCCCCGCAATGCGCCCTTAAGCCTCTGGACTAGCGGGTTTTCACGAGGTTGTACGGGACCGAATCGGGCGCCCCGGCGGCGAAGCGCCAGATCGCGTGGCGCTCGCTCTCGCGCGCCCGGTTCGGCAGCGCCACGAGGCTCGACGACGAGGTGCCGAATCCCGACGGCAGGGCCACGTTCATGCGCGCTTCGCCCTCGCCCTCGCGGCTGGCCAGCAGCATTTCCCACGCCTTCCAGTCGTTGCGGTCGGGATCGGGCGGCGGGGCCGCCTCGAAACGCGGCAGGTTCGCCGCGATGCGCGCCGAGCCCGCGTCGTTGCGGTCATAGGCCGTGACCATCGACAGGCCCGCCGGCAGCTTCTCGACCTGCACGCGGCCCGTCCCCACGGACTTGAGCCAGAAACCGTCGCGGTCGTCGGCGATCACCATGTTGAAGGGACGGTAGGCTTCGCCGGCAAGTGCGCCCAGCGAATCGGCGGCATCCGCCGCGTCGGCGAAGTCGAGCGCGTCGAGCACGAGTTCGCCGCGCGAGCGCTTGCCTTCGGCCGGTCCCAGCGTGCCGCGCCGGTTGAGGATCGCGGCCACCACGCCCTGGTCGTTGAGGCCCATCCACGAACCGCCGGCGAGCTTGTCCAATCCGGCGACCGCGTCCGGACGGTCGGGCCAGTGGCGCGCGGGCGGCAGCCACGGACGGTCGCGCATCTCGTCGCGGTTGGCGCCGAGGACGAGCGGCCAGTCGTGGCCGGGGCGGCGCAGGATGACGACGGTGCACATGTGACAAGCAGGTCCCGGCTCGCTATAACCCACCCAAGTCATCCACCGACGGGGCAGGGACATGAGCACGTTCGACGAGCGCGAAAAGGGTTTCGAAGCCAAGTTCAAGCACGATCAGGAACTCCAGTTCAAGGTCATGGCGCGGCGCAACAGGCTGCTCGGCCTGTGGGTGGCCGCCAAGCTCGGCCGCGCGGACGCCGAAGCCTACGCCAAGGAAGTCGTCGCCTCGGATTTCGAGAAGGCCGGCGATTCTGACGTCGTCGAGAAGATCCTGAAGGACGCCAAGGCCAAGGGCATCGCCCTGACCGAGGCCGAACTGCGCGCCCAGATGGAACATCTGCTCCCCGAGGCCAAGAAGCAGATCATGGCGCAGGGCTGACCCTCACCCTAGCCCTCTCCCGCAAGCGGGAGAGGGCAGGGGTGAGGGGCTAGCGGCGCTTCTTCGCCTTCTTCTTGGCGGGCGTGCCGAACACGCGGCGGAAGATCGTGTCGACGTGCTTGGTGTGGTAGCCGAGATCGAACAGCGCGTCGATCTGCCCGGCCGTAAGGCGCTTCTTCACGGCCGGATCGGCCTTGAGGCGTGCGGCGAAATCGCCGCCGCCGGCCTTCCAGATCTCCATCGCGTTCGACTGGACCATCCGGTAGGCGTCCTCGCGCGGCATGCCGGCCTGCGTCAGCGCCAGCAGCACGCGCTGGGAATGGACGAGCCCGCCCAGCCGGTCGAGATTGGCCTGCATGGCTTCGGGATAGATCGTCCATTTCTCGATCAGCCCGGCCATGCGGTTGAGCGCGAAATCGAGGGCGATCGTCGCATCCGGCCCGAACACGCGTTCGACCGCCGAGTGCGAGATGTCGCGCTCGTGCCACAGCGCCACGTTCTCCAGTGCCGGGGCCACCGCCGCGCGCACGATGCGCGACAGGCCCGTGAGGTTCTCCGACAGGACCGGGTTGCGCTTGTGCGGCATCGCCGACGAGCCCTTCTGCCCGGGGCTGAAGAATTCCTCGGCTTCGCGCAGCTCGGTGCGCTGCAGGTGGCGCACCTCGATGGCGAACCGCTCCATCGATGCGGCGATGACGCCCAGCACCGAGAAGAACATCGCGTGCCGGTCGCGCGGGATGACCTGCGTGGAAATGGTCTCGGGGACGAGTCCCATCTTCCCG
Organism: uncultured Azospirillum sp.; assembly: GCA_964416335.1. GTDB lineage: Bacteria > Pseudomonadota > Alphaproteobacteria > CACIAM-22H2 > CACIAM-22H2 > Tagaea. The sequence goes on along the minus strand of CAYQDN010000016.1, from coordinate 17,097 downwards.
GCGACGTATTCCTCGACGAACGGGTCGATGTTGGCGAAGGTGCCGACCGCCCCGGAAATGGCGCAGGTCGCGATCTCGGCGCGTGCCGCGACAAGGCGCGCCCGGTTGCGCTGGAATTCGGCATGGAAGCCCGCGAGCTTCAGGCCGAACGTGACCGGCTCGGCATGGATGGCGTGGCTGCGCCCCACCGTCGGCGTGAATTTGTGCTCCATCGCGCGTTTTTTGAGTGCGGCGAGCACGCGGTCGATGTCGTCGAGCAGCATGTCGCTGGCGCGCACGAGCTGTACGGCGAACGTCGTGTCGAGCACGTCGGACGACGTCATGCCCTGATGCACGAAGCGTGCGGCGGGGCCGACATGTTCGGCAAGGTTGGTCAGGAAGGCGATGACGTCGTGCTTGGTCTCGCGCTCGATCTCGTCGATGCGCGCGATATCCCACTTGCCCTTCCTCCAGATTTCCTTGGCGGCCGATTTCGGGATCACGCCGAGGATCGCCTGCGCGTCGCAGGCGTGGGCCTCGATCTCGAACCAGATGCGGAAACGGGATTCGGGTTCCCAGATGGCGGTCATCTGGGGGCGGGAATAGCGCGGGATCATGCTTCGACCTTGCGAGAACTGGGCGGGGTGAAAGTTAGGCGACCGGCACCGTCGTGCCGATCAGGCTGTCGCGCCCGACGATGGATGCCAGCCGGTCTTCCGGCCAGCCTTCCGTGCCCGCCGGACGCTTCGGCACGACGAGATAGCGCAGATCGGCCGTGGAATCCACGACGCGGATTTCGACGTCGTCGGGCAGGATCGTGCCGAATTCGGCCAGCACGGCGCGCGGCTCGACGACCGCGCGGGCCCGGTAGGCCGAGGTCTTGTACCAGGCCGGGGGAATCCCGAGGATCGCCTTGGGGTAGCACGAGCACAGCGTGCAGACGACCATGTGGTGGAGCTTCTCGGTATTCTCGAGCGCCATCACGGCCGCGGTGTTCGACGTGTCGATGCCCATCTCGTCGGCGGCCTTCTTGGCGTCGGCCAGCAGGCGCGCCTTGAAGGCGGGATCGGTCCACGCGCGCGCGATCATCCTGGCGCCCATGCCGGGATTGCGGCTGTCCATCAGCTCGATCTGCTTGCGGATCTCGTCCGCGCCGATGATGCCCTTGGCGACCAGCAATTCGCGCACCGCGCGTTCGAGGCGGCGGAATTCCGGCCGCGGCTCGTGGCTGGTGATGGGGGCGTGGTCGTGATCATGCCCCAGATGGATATGGTCGTGATGGTGGCCGCCGCTCATGCATGTATCTCGGGTTCGAGCCAGGTTTCGTAGATGTCGGCGGTCAGCGTCTCGCGGCCCTTGACCGTGCCCGGGAACAGGTCGCCGCGTTCGAAACGCACCATGTAGAGTGCGAGCTTCGGCAGCCCGTCGCCGCCGAAGGCGAGGCTTTCGGGATTGCCGAATTCGCCCATCACGCGCTCGACGATGCCGGTGCGCCCGCGCACGAAATGCGGCGTGCGGACATGCACCTTCTTGGCCCCCGCCTCGGGCCAGGCATCGCGCACGCGCACCTTGTCGCCGGGACCGAACCTCATCCTTCTTCTTCCTGCTTGATCTCGGCGAGCTTCAGCACGAGCTCTTCCTCGCCGATGATGTCTTTGTGGACGAGCACTTCGGAGATCGCGTGGATCCATTTCTCGTAATAGGCGAGGTCGTCGTATCGCGCGGGCGGCAGCGATTCGATCGCGTTGCGAAGCTCGTCGGTGCGCACCATGCGGCGCGAGGCGTGCGACAGCAGGTTCATGAGCGCGTCGACCTGCTTGTCGAACTGCGTGAGCTCGGGCTCGGAACGGTCGATCTTCTCGCCGACGAACGGGGCGACGCCGCCCATGTCGTGGTGCGAACGGGGATGCTGTTTCATGCCTGCCAAGCCTAGCGGAGCAGCCAGCCCGTGTCGACCACGCGCGCATATTCGCCGTCGATATTGGCAAGCGAGATCGCGTGCATGTCGGCGGCCGGGATCGTGCGTCCGTCGGCGAGCTTCTTGTCGAAGGTCCAGCACGCGTCGCCGGCAAGGAACGCTTCGAAACCGAGATTCCCGGCCATCCGCACGGTGGCCTCGACCGAGTTGCTGGTGGAGACGCCGGCGAACACCAGCGGCGGCGCGCCCAGTTCGCGCAGCCACGCCTCCAGCCCGGTCCCGATGTAAGCGCTGTTGGTGCGCTTGGGTTCGATGCGCTCGCCTTGTAGGGGCACAAAGTCGGGCAGGAAGTCGTTGCCCGGCTGGCCGGGGCGGTAGCCCGACGCGGGCTCGGCCGAATCGTGGCGCACATGCACGACCCTGCGGCCGGCCTTGCGCCAGTGCGCCAGCAGCCGCGCGATGTTCGCCTCGGCCCCTTGATTGTTGCGCGGCCCCCAATAGGGAAAGCGGATCGCCTGCTGGAGATCGATCAGGATGAGGATCGCGGAGTCCATGCGGGCCGACTATACCCCAACTGTCATGCCCGGCCTCGTGCCGGGCATGACGAGAATTTTTGAGTCAAAGCAGCCCCAGGCTCTTGAAGCTCGCATGGCCGCGCCGGCCGATGACGAGATGGTCGTGCACGGTCACGCCGATGGCGGCGAGCGCTTTGGCGATGTCGCGGGTGATGTCGATGTCGGCCCGGCTGGGCGTGGGATCGCCCGAGGGATGGTTGTGCACGAGGATCACGGCGGTGGCCGACAGTTCGAGGCAGCGCCTGGCGACCTCGCGCGGATAGACGGGCGCGTGGTCGACCGTGCCCACCTGGTGCACCTCGTCGTGGATCAGCTGGTTGCGCTTGTCGAGGAACAGCAGGCGGAAATGCTCGGTGTGCCTGCGCGCCATGTCGGCCCGGCAATAGTCGACGAGCTTCTGCCAGCCCGAGAGCACGGGCCGCGCCATCGCCTCCTCGCGCGCCAGCCGCACGGCCGCCTCGCGCACGACGAGGACCGCGTCGATGGCGATTTCGCCCAGCCCCTCGACGCGCGCCAGTTCGCTGCGCGTGGCCGACAGCACGCCGGCATAGCTCGCGAACCGGTCCATCAGGTCCTTGGCCAGCGGCTTCACGTCGCGCCGCGGGATCGCGGCGAAGAGCAGCAGTTCGAGAAGCTCGTATTCGTTCAGCGCCTCGCCGCCCGCGCGCCGGAAGCGTTCGCGCAGGCGCTGGCGATGGCCGAGATAATGGGGCGGGTCGGACTCCGTCACGCCCCGGATAATAGCGGTCCGGCCGCATGTTACAATCTCAGGTAATGATTGTAGGATGCAAGCCGGGCCGCTACGATCCTGCCATGACCATCGAATTCCTGATCACCTCGCTGATCGTCGTCGCCTCGCCCGGAACGGGTGCGCTGTTCACGCTGGCCGCCGGCCTGTCGCGCGGCAGCCGGGCCAGCGTCGTCGCCGCGTTCGGCTGCACGCTGGGCATCGTGCCGCACGTGTTCGCGGCCGTGACGGGGGTGGCCGCCCTGCTGCACGCCAGCGCACTGGCGTTCGAGGCGCTCAAATATCTCGGTGTCGCCTATCTTCTCTACATGGCGTGGAACACGCTGCGCGAGGGCGGCACGCTCGACGTGGCGAAGGACGCAGGCCCCCGTTCGTCGCTGCGGATCATCCGGTCGGCGATCCTCGTCAACCTGCTGAACCCGAAACTGTCGATCTTCTTCCTCGCCTTCCTGCCGCAGTTCGTCGCTTCCGACGACGAGGCCCCGCTCGCGCACATGATCGAGCTGAGCGCCGTGTTCATGGCGATGACGTTTGTCGTCTTCGCGATCTACGGTATCTTCGCCGCGGCGATGCGCGCGCGCGTGCTGACGCGCCCGCGCGTGCTCGCCTGGATGCGACGCGGGTTCGCCGCGGCGTTCGTGGCGCTGGGCGCCAAGCTCGCCGTCACGCAGCGCTAGGAAACGTCAGGCGGAATAAGGCGGCTTGTCGAGGCCCTTGGGCGAGGCCGTGAAGATCTCCACGCCCGTCTCGGTCACGCCGACCGAATGCTCGAACTGGGCGGAGAGCGAGCGGTCCTTGGTGACCGCCGTCCAGCCGTCGGCCAGCACCTTCACGCGCCAGTCGCCGGCATTGATCATCGGCTCGATCGTGAAGAACATGCCGGGGCGCAGCTTCATGCCTTCGCCACGCCGGCCGTAATGCAGGATCGACGGCGAATCGTGGAACACGCGGCCGAGGCCATGGCCGCAGAAATCGCGCACGACCGAGAAGCGCTGCGCTTCGGCGTGCTTCTGGATCGCGTGGCCGATGTCGCCCAGCGTGGCGCCCGGCTTGACGGAAGCGATCCCGAGCATCATCGATTCGTAGGTCGTGTCGACGAGCTTGCGCGCCTTCACGCCCACGTCGCCGACCAGATACATGCGGCTGGTGTCGCCGTGCCAGCCGTCGAGGATGGTGGTCACGTCGATATTGAGGATGTCGCCCTCCTCCAGCACCTTGTCGCCCGGGATGCCGTGGCACACGACGTGGTTGACCGACGTGCAGATCGATTTGGGGAAGCCCTTGTAGCCGAGCGGGGCAGGGACGGCGCCGCGCTCCACGATGAAGTCGTGGCACAGCCTGTCGAGTGCGCCCGTCGTCGTGCCGGGCACGACATGGGGGACGATGAAATCGAGCGTCTCCGCCGCCAGGCGGCCGGCGCGGCGCATGCCCTCGAACTCGGCGGGGCCATGGAACTTTACGGCGCGCCCGTCCGAATCGACGAGGGGGCCGTCTGCAAGCACATCGGTCATGGGGGCAATCTAGTCTTTTGCCGGCGAGTCTGCCAGTGGCGGCGGAAGGCGCGCGGCACGGAACACGTCTGCACCGGCCGCATAGGCGGCCCCGGCATCGGGGTTCTCGGTCAGGACCGCAAGCGCATGGATCAGCTCGAGCGCGTCGGGCGCCACGCCGCGCCCGCGCAAGGCCTGGGCTAGGCCCGCCAAGGTGGCATCGGCCGCAAGGACCGGCTCGACCGGGATCGGCCGGTCGGCGGCGACCGGCTCGTCGACCACACCCAGATAGCGGCGCTGGCAATAATCCGCGTCGCGCGAATGCACCGACCGGCAGCGGTTCGGGCGCAGCGGATAGATGGCGCAGCCGGCCGGGCCCACGAACGGGCAGGGGATGCGTGCCGCCCGCCGCGCGGCGGGTGTGGTGCCGACGATGGCCGGGATCGACGCGCGCAGCCGGTCTTCCAGTTCCGTGCCCTTGATGAATTCGTGGATCGCCAGCGCTTCGGCCGCCAGCACCGTGACGTGCTGGTGGCAGCACCAGTTGCATCCCTGCTTGCAGGCGACGGGCCCTTGCGCTTCGATGGCGGGGGCGAGATTGGCCATCGCGCGGTCGAAGATCTCGTGCGAGGCGCGCGCGGCCGCCGCCAGCGTGGCGGGTGTCGTCCCGCCGGCGAGGGCGTCTTCGGCGCGGAAGCGTGCTGCGAGCGTGGCGGGGTGCTGCATGGGAGCGACAGGATAGCATGGACGTATCGCTTGAACCGATTCCGACGGAGCGCCTGATCCTGCGGCTGGTGACGCCTGCCGACGCGGCCGACATGTCGCGCCTGATGACGCCGGAAATCAGCGCCCGCGTCGCGAGCTGGCCGCTGCCCTTCACGCTCGAACGGGCCGTGCAGCGCATCATCGAGGCGAACATATCGGCGAATGCCGGCCGTTCGCTGCTGATGGGGATCGAGCGGCGCGCCGATTGCGCGTTCCTCGGCATCGTCGGGATGCGGCGCAACGAGGCGAACCCGCGTCTTGCCGGCATGGGCTACTGGCTGGGTGCCGCGTTCCACGGGCAGGGTTACATGCGCGAGGCGGCCCTGGCCGCGCGCGATGCCTGCTTCGCCCGGTTCGGCGTCGACACGGTCGAAGCCGCCTGCCAGCCGGGCAACGAAGCGTCGCTCGCCGTGATCCGCCGCCTGGGCATGCAGCCGATCGGGGAGCGGGACGTGTTCGTCGCCGCCCGCCAGCGCAACGAACGCGTGCTCTATTTCGCCGTGCGCCGCGACGCGGCTGGCCCTATTCTGGCGCCATGAACGACACCGCACCCACCGCCTGCATCCTCGTCATCGGCAACGAGATCCTGTCCGGCCGCACGAAGGACACCAACTCCGGCTGGCTGGCCGAACGGCTGACCGCGATGGGGATCCGCCTCAAGGAGATCCGCGTGATCCCCGACATCGAGGAGACCATCGTCGCGGTCGTCAACGAGACGCGCGCCAAATACACCTACGTCTTCACCAGCGGAGGTATCGGTCCCACGCACGACGACATCACGGCCGAATGCATCGCCAAGGCCTTCGGCGTGCCGTGGGAGATCGACCCGGCGGCGCGCGCGATCCTGCGCTCGAACTACAAGAGCGACGACGAGCTCACGCCCGCCCGCCTGCGCATGGCGACGCTGCCGCGCGGGGCCGAGATGATCCCCAACCCGATCAGCAAGGCGCCGGGCTTCCGCACCGGCAACGTCTATACGATGGCCGGCGTGCCCCGCATCCTGCAGGCGATGTTCGAAGGCATCGCGAGCCACCTCAAAGGCGGCCCCGTGCTGATCGCGCACACGGTCGTCGGCAACGTCGCGGAGGGGAGGATCGGTGACGCGCTGGGGGCCATCCAGGCGCGCAACATGGATCTCGAGATCGGCTCCTATCCCGGCCAGCGCCCCGACGGCACGTTCCGCAACGCCGTCGTCATCCGCGGGCTCGACCGGGCGCGCCTCGCGACGGTCGCGGCGGAAGTGGTCGCCCTCATCCGCTCGATGGGTGGGGAAGCGACGGACGAGCCGCCGCCGGCCTGATCATCCGCCCAGCCTGAAAAGCTGGCGCGTCTTCCAGCGCCCGTCCGTATTTTCCAGCAGCGCCACGTCTGCCGCCCGCGCGCGCAGCGGCAGGCTGGCGGCGTATTCGGTCGCCAGCGTCTCGGCGTGTGCTGCGAGTTCTTCTTCGCTCGCGAACTGGCCGAGCGTCAAATGCGGCACGATCTCGGGCCATTTGCCGCAATAGGGCGGGTGGTCGGGAAAGAGCTTCCAGATCGCCTTGGTGAGATCGCGGAACACGGCGGCCGGTTCGGGATCGAGGCAGAGCGTTTCGGGCGGCAGCTTGTGCAGCTTGGTCAGCGCGAAATCGAAGGGGGCGAAGCCGCGGAAGCACGCGGCAAGCGTCTCGACCGTCTTCGCGTCGATCTTCGCCGGTTCGACGAACGGATAGAGCAGCGTCACGTGGGCCGGCACGCCGAGCGAGGCCGACGGATCGAAGAAATCGCGCACCGGGCCGACGAGGGGGTCGGCCGCGGGCACCAGGACGACGAGTGCGGATTCCGGTTTCGCCATCTTCCCCGTTCGCACGCTGCGGGTGGTGACCCCTGCAGGACTTGAACCTGCACGCCTTGCGGCAGGAGATTTTAAGTCTCCCGTGTCTACCGTTCCACCAAGGGGTCGAAGTCGCACCCGAAGTCATCACGGGACGCGGACGGAATCAAGGGCACGAAATTGCGCCCCGTGGCCGGACGTGCGATAGGGGGCCGCTCGATGCCCCTTCGTCCGGATTCGCGCGTGCAGCGATGCCCTACGTCCCGATGCTCAGCGAAGTCGCCTACGACTACCGGCCGCCGGACGCGGCCTGCGTCGTCTATGGCGCCGACACGCCGTGGGGCCGGCTCGAGGTCGAGGTGACGGTGACCGATGCCGGCATCTACGCGCTCGAGGTCTTCCACACCGCCGACCGCGCCGAGCGCAGCCCCTTCCGCCCGTCGCTCGAAGACGCCTATCACTGGACCACGCTGCATCCCGAGCAGGCCGCCCTGTTCGCCGCGACGGTGGCCGCCCGCTATCTCGAAGAGCGCGCGGCCGGCGAGGCGACGATGGATGCCTCGCAGCTCCAGCGGCTGCTGGCGGAACTGCTGAAGCGGTAGCGGTCGCGTGCCGCACCGGGCAATGCCCGGTGCCACGTCTTTTGTGACTTTATGGTCGGCGAAGTCGTGGATGCCCGGAGCAAGTCCGGGCATGACGGAAGGAATGGGAAATTTCAGCCCGGCGATGCGGCGAGCGTCGCCTTCAATGCCGCCGCCACGTCGCGCATCTGGGTGAGGTCGCCCGTCGTGCGCTTGACGAGCAGGGCGCCCTGCAAGGCGCCGAAGGCGAGCCGGGCTGTCTTGGCGGCCGAGCTCGGCAGCCGGAATTCGCCGGCCGCCGCACCGCGTTCGAGGATGCCGGCAAGCCACGCCTGATGCTCGCTGAAGAAACGCTCGACCCGCGTGCGCAGGGCCGCGGGCAGGGCCGGCATCTCGCCGGCGAGGGCCGCACTCAGGCACACGCGGTCGGGCGTGCGGGCGAACTGGAAATAGGGCTGCATGTAGAATTCGAGCATCGCCGACGGCGAGGACCGGCCGTCGGAAGCGATCCCGGCGAGGGCGGCAGCGAAGCGCGCGGCATAGCGGTCGATGACCGCGACGCCGAGCGCTTCCTTCGAGGCGAAATGGTGGTGGATGCTCGCCTTGCGGATGCCGAGTGCCTGCGCGATGTCCTGATAGCTGAACGCGCTGTAGCCGCGCGTCTGGATCAGCGTCTCGGCAAGGTCGAGAATCTTCTCCGCGGTCGGGATTTCGGCCGGCCGCTTCGTCGCCCGGCGCGTCATGGCCGGTTGCCGAGATGGCCGGATTTCACCCAGAACAGGGCCGCCCGTCCGTTCGTGGCACGCCGGACGGATCCCGGCGGGTTGCGGATCCACGTCGCCGGCCCGTATGTCCCTTCCGTATCGGCAAGTTCGCCGGATACCACGAATATCTCCTCGCCGCCGGGGCAGGCGATGTCGGCAAGCGGCACGCCCGCATCCAGCCGCTGCATCGTCACGCGTTCACTCTTGTCGACGGGCGAATGAAGATCAAGCCGTGCATGGCCGTCGCGTTCGCCCGCCTGCCAGCCGGCGGCGTTCGTGTCGAGAACCACGCGCGCGCGTTCGCGCGGGTCCATCTGGCGCAGCTTGACGAGGATCGTGCAGCCGGGGGCGGTGCGCGGGGCATGGCGGCTGCCCGGCGGATTGCGGACATAGGTCCCGGCCGGATAGTCGCCGTGCTCGTCGGCGAAAACGCCGGAAAGGACGAGGAATTCCTCGCCCAGCGCGTGGTCGTGCGCGGGGAACGCGCTGCCGGCCGCGTAGCGCACCAGCGACGTGGCGCGCGCGACTTCGCCGCCGATGCGGTCGAGCGGGCGCCGGTCGATTCCGGCCTGCGGCGAGGCGATCCATTCGACGCCGCCGGTTGCGACGACGACGCGCCGGGTGAAATCCGCGTTGAGGCGTTCGGGCGTCATGGCCGTTCCCGTCAGTACGGCTCGCCGGCCGGGCGCAGGTCCAGTTCCTGCGTCCAGGCCGTCGGGTGCTGTGCGGCCAGATCGAGATAGACGCGTGCGACCGCGTCCGGGTCCATGCGCGCGGCGCGTGCCGGCCCGAAGCGCGCTTCGGTCTGCGGTGCGTCGATCAGCCCGTCGAGCACGGCGTGGACGACATGCACGCCTGCCGGGCCGTACTGCCGGGCCAGCGACTGCGCCAGTCCGCGCAGGGCGAATTTCGCCGACGCGAAGGCCGCGAACTTCGCCCCCGCCCGCAGGCCGGCCGTGGCGCCGGAGAAGATCACGGTTCCCGCACCCCGCGCGGCCATGGGCGGGATCGCGATCTGTGCGGCGGCGAAGGCGCCAAGGCAGGTCACGCGCCAGACGCGCTCGAATTCCGCGGGCGTCGTCTCCGCGAACGGCCGGATCAGCAGTTCGTGCGCGTTGTGGACGAGCACGGCGACGCGGCCGGCATGGGGCGCGAGGGCGGCGGCCAGTGCATCGGGCTGCGCGACGTCGCACGCGAGATGGGTATAGCTGCCGCCGGCCGAGCCGACGTGTGCGGCGAGCGCTGCCGCAGTACGGTCGCTCCGCGCGACCCCCACGACGTCGTAGCCGGCGGCGGCGAAGGTCCCGGCGAGACTTGCGCCGAGACCTTCGCCCGCCCCCGTCACGAGCAGCACGGGCCGGACGGCGCCGGCCATCGCGTTCACATCCAGCCGAGGATGCTGGCGAGGATCGCGATCTGGGCGATCCAGCCGACCGTGAAGGCCAGCGTGCGCACGACCGCGACGCCCGCCGTATAGACGGCGAAGTGGACAAGGCGCGCGAAGAAATAGACGACGACGGCGGTCTGCGTTGCCGGCGTCGAGACGTTCAGCACGTGGGCCACGAGGACTGCCGGGACGAAGATCGCGAGATTCTCGACCGCGTTCAGGTGCGCCCGGATCGCGCGCTGCGCCCACAGCGAGTGGGGGCCGCTGCCCTCGGGCTTGGTATCCGAGATCGCCGGCCACAGGCCGCGCACGACGATCCGGTCGAGGATGTACGGCACCCAGAACAGGGCGGTCATGAGGACGGTGAGCGTCAGCCAGTAGAGTTCCTTGGTCATCGGCGGTCTCCCTTTGTGGATGCGCGCAATCTACCTACTGGTAGGTAGGAGTCAAGGGGATCGTGGGCGCTTCGATCCTCCCCTCATCGTCATGCCCGGCCTTCGCCGGGCATGACGGAAAGAGCAAGGGCGTAGGCTTATTATCTTGACAATCTATACGAGTTCTATAAATTCACAGCAGCCGAAAGGCGTGCTGTTTGACAAGTGAATAGGAGGCGGAGGAATTGCGGCGGGTGTTCCGTAACACCAAACGCGGTTGCAGTAACATCGCTGCAACTTCAAGGGGATAAATAGGTTACGGTAACACCCGGTTGCGGCAGGTTTTACGGCCCGCGCGCTCTTACGGAACGTGCCGTCCGCTCAAATCGTATTCGTCGGCGTTGGTGATCTTCACCTTGACGATCTCGCCGACCTTGAGGGGCTTGGCCGACTTCACCTGCACGAGGCCGTCGATCTCGGGCGCGTCACCCTTCGAACGGCCGATGGCACCCTTGGGGCCGGCCTCGTCGATCAGCACGTCGATCGTCTTGCCGACCTTCTTCTTGAGGCGCTTGGCGCTGATGACCTGCTGGGCGGCCATGAAGCGGTGCCAGCGTTCTTCCTTCACCTCGTCGGGAACCGCACCGGGCAGGGCGTTGGCGGCGGCCCCCGTCACCGGCTCGTACTTGAAGCAGCCCACGCGGTCGAGCTCGGCTTCTTCCAGCCAGTCGATCAGCAGCTCGAAATCCTCGTCGGTCTCGCCGGGGAAGCCGACGATGAAGGTCGAGCGCACGGTCATGTCGGGCACCTGCTTGCGCCACGACTGGATGCGCTCGAGCACGCGCTCCTGGTCGGCCGGGCGGCGCATCGCCTTCAGCACTTCGGGCGAGGCGTGCTGGAACGGGATGTCGAGATAGGGAAGGATCTTGCCCGCCGCCATCAGCGGGATCACCTGGTCCACGTGCGGGTAGGGATAGACATAGTGCAGGCGAACCCACACGCCGAGTTCGCCGAGGGCCGTGCACAGGTCGGTCATGTGGGCGCGCACCTTGCGCTTGCGCCACGGGCTGTCGGCGTGGCGGATGTCCACACCGTAGGCCGACGTGTCCTGGCTGATGACGAGCAGCTCGCGCACGCCGGCAAGGGCCAGCCGCTCGGCCTCGACCATCACCTCGCCGGCGGGGCGGCTGACGAGCTTGCCGCGCATCGACGGGATGATGCAGAAGCTGCACGAGTGGTTGCAGCCTTCCGAGATCTTCAGATACGCGTAGTGGCGCGGCGTGAGCTTGATGCCCTGTGCGGGCACGAGATCGACGAACGGGTCGTGCTTGGGCGGCACCACATCGTGGACAGCCTTCACCACCGTCTCGTATTGCTGCGGGCCGGAGATCGACAGCACCTTGGGATGCGCCTTGCGGATGAGGTCGCCCTCGGCGCCGAGGCACCCGGTGACGATGACCTTGCCGTTCTCGTTGAGCGCTTCGCCGATCGCGTCGAGCGATTCCTGGCGCGCACTGTCGAGGAAGCCGCAGGTGTTGACGATGACCGCGTCGGCACCCTCGTAGGTGGACGTGATCTCGTAGCCTTCGGCGCGCAGCTTGGTGAGGATGCGCTCTGAATCGACCAGCGCCTTCGGGCAGCCGAGGCTGACGATGCCGATCTTCGGATTGGTCTTGCTCATGATGGCGCCTGTATAGGGGCAACCGCCGCCGGACGCCAGTCCCGGCTACGGCGTCAGGCCGAGGCGGCCTCGGCGGGGGGCGGGGCGGCCGGCGGGGCGGCTTCGTTGGTGTTGGCGACCGCGCCCTCTTCTTCGGACACGAAATCCTGGCCGATGACGGGGCGGGCACTGGCCGGCTTGCGCAGGCGCTGCTCGGTCCAGATCTCGATCAACTCGGTGCGCCTTCGGTCGAACTTCATCTCCGACAGCTTGTGGCGGGCGACCGCGACCCGCTCGCCCAGCCACGGGCAGACGAGTGCGATGCCGTAGCCGAAGAACGACGCGCCCAACGCGATCAGCCACGAGCGCATGTCGGTATGGACGGGCAGCGAGGAGTCGAACAGGCCGCGCGTGACGATGGGGGCGATGGCCGCGACCGTGACGGTCCCCGACGCCCACGCGAGGAACATGCGGCTCGGGTGGCGCATCATGAAGGGCATCGCGGTGGGAACGAGGGCACCGCCGATGAACAGCAGCAGCGAGGGGTGGACGAGCAGGATCGCGACCGCGAGCATGGCGACGATCGCCACGATCAGCACGATCAGCGCCCAGAAGGCCAGGCGGCGGCCGGCGGGTTTGCGCGCGGCGTTCATCGGCCGCGCAGCTCGATGAACATCATGACGATGAGCCCGGCCATGCAGGCGAGCGACAGGAGGCCGTACGCGACCTCCATGCCGCGGTCGCGGCCCATCCGGCGCGCGCGGTTGAGGAAGCCCTCGCGGTCGGCGAGCATCGCGTCGAGCCGGTCGAACTCGTCCTTGGCTTCCTTGAAGGCGCGCTCGTCGGCCGCGCGCACGTCCTCGTCCATGACGATGTCGAACATGTCCGACACGGCACCGGTGTTCGCCTTCTGCACGATCTGCTGGCGCAGCTTCTCGCGCGTCTGCGGATGGTGGATGTCCTCGATGACCTTGTCGGCCATGCGCAGGCACACCTTGGCGAGATTGGGGAACTGGCGGCCCTGGCAGTCCTGCTGGAAGCGGCCGGCGACGCGCAGCACCGAGGGTGCGGCCGTCTTGGTCGGTTCGGCGAGCTTGTACCAGTGGGTGAGGGCGCGGTCGGAGATCTCGGCGCGCGCGCCGAAGAAGCCGACCATGTGGCGGTCGAGGGTTGGCTGCACTTCGTTGGCGCAGGCCCGCTCCATCGGTTCGGCAAGGTCGGTGTGCGTGGCCGTCCACTTGCCGCCGACCGCAGGCGACAGGCACGGCGCGTCGGGGTTGAGCTTGTAGAGGGCGGCCTCGAGATTGTCGCCGTAGCGCTCGAAGTTCTTCTCGATCTCCTGCAGGCGCTTGAGCGGCAGGTCGACGAGGCCGAAGGCGCCGGCCGACTTCATCCAGTACGAGATGATCTTGCCCTGGAGGAGTTCGACGAATTCCTGCCGGCGTGCCGTATCGTTGACGATCTGCTGGAGCAGCGTTCCGGCACCGGCCGGATAGAACGACAGCGACTTGTACCGGATCGGCCCCGAAGGATCGCAGCGCACGATGGCACGCGACAGGTTCTGCGCGTCGGTCACGTCGTTGTCTTCGGCCCCCAGCTTGGTGACGTTGGCGGCACCGTGCTCGCCGACCAGCGCGTTCTCGACCAGCCACTTGTCGATCTGGCCTTCCTTGACCATCCGCGTACCTTCGACCTGGTTCAGGTACATGCTGTTGGCAACTTCGCGCGGGTTGTCGCACTCGACCGAGCCGACGCGGATCGAGAAGCGCCGCTTGCCGAGATTGGCGCGCGGCGGCGCCTCCGGCTTGCGGCCGGCGGCCCACTCGCTGACCTTCTGCATGTCCCAGCGCTGGCGCACGTCGTCGTCGGTGAGGCCCATCACCAGGTCGTAGAGGTCGCGCGGCAGCTGGGCGGTGTCGAGCAGGGCCGCCTGCGAGGAATAGCGCAGCCGGCGCTGCATGATGTCGGCATCCTCGAAGCCTTCGCCGGGCATCTTGCCCGAGGCGAGGCAGTAGATCGTGAGGCCGAGCGCGAACAGGTCGTCGGCCGGGCCCGGCATGCCCTTGGCGTCGCGCTTGGCGAGGGCGCGCTCCACCGTCTCGAACACGGCGGGCTGGTCGTAGCCGGCCGGGCACAGCGTGGGGGGCCCGAGCACGAACAGCGACTGCTTGCTGTCCATCGAGAACAGGTTGTCGGGCCGGATGCCGCCATGCGCCTGGGCGACCTCGAAGAGATCGCCCAGGGCCGCGAGGGCCGGGCGGATCAGGTTCGTCGTCAGCAGCTTTGCGTTGTAGCTGCCCCACATGCGCCGCGGCGGCGAGGGCGCGATCGGCCGCTCGTAGACGAAGGCGTAGTGGTCGGGCTTGCCGGGCAGCGCCAGCGTGCCGTGGTGGAACAGCTTCAGGAGGCCGCTGCGCTCGATCTGGCGCGTGCGCTTGGCGGTCTCGATGCGCACGCCGGGATTGGGCGCGCAGATGTACCCCATCAGCGGCAGGTCCGGATGCTCGACATGCTTGGCCACGAAGCACGGCGCCCAGGCCCGCGAATACTCGACCAGCGGCTGGTCCAGCCGGATCGTGTGTTCGGGCCCGAACGGCAACGCGAAATCCGGCGTCGGCCTGGACGTTGTCTCGAAAGTATCGGTCACGCTGCTGTGCGCTCTTCGGAAGGGAAATTCAGAAGATTCTTCTGATAAACGATTTACACCGTTGGCTAATTTCTTCAAGTGCGATCGCGCCGCAGGTTGATTTGCAAATAGCGAATCAGCCGCCCGGGACGGTACCCGGCGGCAGTCCGATCGCGTGGTCGGCGATGGCGCCTGCCGTCGCGAACCAGATCCCCGCCCGATGGCTGCGGATATGCGACAGCGCCCGGCGCAGGTGGCGCAGGCGATAGGGCTGGCCCACCAGATAGGGATGGAGCGCTATCCCCATGACGAGCGGTTGTGTTCTCGACTGCGCGAGCATCTCGTCGAAATTGTCCACGATCATGTCCGCGAACGCGTCGCCGCCGATCTTGCGACCGACGATCATCGGGATGTCGTTGAGCTCCTGCGGATAGGGCAAGGCGAGGATGCGGCCCTTGCGCGTGCGCATCCACACCGGCTGGTCGTCCATGCACCAGTCGAGCAGATAGCGGTAGCCGGCCTCCTGCAGCAGGTCGGGCGTGGTGCGGCTCTGGCTGATCCACGGCCCGAGCCAGCCGCCCGGCGCCTTGCCTTCACCCCTGGCGATCGCCGCGGTGGCCTCGGCGATGAGGGCGGCCTCGTCGGCTTCGGGCAGCGTGCCCTGGCGCTCGGCGTTCGTGCGGCCGTGGCCGACGAACTCGTCGCCGCGCTTGCGGAACGCGTCGAGCAGCGAGGGCGCATAGCCGTACATGCTGGAATTGACCAGCACGGAACTGGGCAGCGACAGCTCGTCGAACAGCTCGAGCATCCGCCAGGCGCCCACGCGGTTGCCGTAGTCGCGCCACGCATAGTTCAGCACGTCGGGCGGCGGCCCGCCGGGGGCGAGTTCCGCCCCGAGGCCTTCGCCGAATGCGAAATGCTCGAGATTGAGGCCGAGATAGACCGCAAGCCGCGTGCCGTTGGGCCAGTCATAGCCGGGCCGGCCGCGGATCGGGACATAGTCGTAGCGGTCGTGTGCGGGAAGCGTCATGTCACGGACAATAGGGTCTCGGGTAAGATCCATGCAAGAATCGGGGCGGAGGTTCGCGTGGAAAAGACGACCGAGATCGTGGCCCGCCAGTACGCGGCCTATCGCTACCCGCAGCCGATCGACGATCTTGCCAAGGCGATCGGCGGGGGTGGGGTCGACCTGTCCGATCCGCTCCATTTCCACCGGCACTATTGGCCCGACCGGCCCTATCGGCCGGACATGCGCATCCTCGTCGCCGGCTGCGGCACCAACCAGGCCGCCCATCTCGCCTTCACCAATCCGGGGGCGAGCGTGCTGGGCATCGATCTGTCGGGCCCGAGCCTCGCGCACCAGAAGTTCCTGCAGGAGAAGCACGGGCTCGAGAACCTGCGCCTGCGCCAGCTCGACATCCTTCGTGCAGGCGAGATCGGCGAGACGTTCGACCTGATCGTGTCGACCGGCGTGCTGCACCATCTGCCCGATCCTGACGCGGGCCTGCGCGTGCTCGCCGGCCTGCTCGCACCCGACGGCGCCTTCCACGTGATGCTCTACGGGCGCTATGCGCGCATCGGCGTCTACATGATGCAGGAGATGTTCGGGCGCCTGGGCATCGGTCAGTCGGCCGCCGATCTGGAATTCGCGCGCGCGGTGATGGCGGCGCTGCCCGCCGAGCATTACCTCAACTGGCACCGCCGCCGGTCGGGCGATCTCGAGCACGACTCAGGCCTGGTGGACACGCTGCTGCATCCGGTCGACCGGGCCTACACGGCCGAGGAGGTGATCGGCTTTGCCGAGCGCAACGGGCTGGTGTTCCAGAACTGGGCCGACAACCGCCTCTACTATCCCGACGCGCGCGTGCCGGCGGGTCATCCGCTGGCCCAGCGGCTGGCGACGATGCCCGAGCGCACGCAATGGGCCTGCGTCGACCTCTTCGTGCAGGACACGATGCTGCACTCGGCCGTCTTCTGCCGGCCCGAGAAGGATCCGGCGAGCTACCGCGTGACGTGGGACGGGCCGCACGCGCTCGACTATGTGCCCAGCTGGAACGTCGGCATCGAATCGCTCGCCGACTTCGCGCGGCCTGGCCCGGTCACGCTCAAGCGTCTCGACGACAGCTTTTCGCTGTCCGCCGAAGCGGCGGCCCTGCTGGCGTGCGTCGACGGGAAGCGGACGATCGGTGCGTGCGTGCAGGACTGGTCGTTCGCCGGCACGCCGGGTCAGCGGGCCGGTCTTGCGATCGGCCTGTTCGCCACGCTCTGGCGCCGGTCGCTGGTTCAGGTCCGGATTTGAGGTCGGGGATCAAGTGACCCCGGTGCCGAGGGGGACAGGGCACCGGGGCCTTGGGCGATCCGCCCCGGGGGGAGGGCAGGATCAACGGTGGCGAGCGGGGGGCTCGACCACGTGCTTGAAA